>JBGSHJ010000023.1:0-39423 GCA_041752315.1 Pseudomonadales bacterium | reverse complement strand
GTACTGGCCGGAACACGACACCTGATTCTGGTATCGACCCAATCACCGATCACGTTTTTTGCCTATCCCGAAAAACCCAGTTGGCTGACTCCGCATGGGTGTGCTACCTACACGCTGGTGGAACGGGATGGTGATGTGGATGGTTCTCTCGAAGCCCTTGCGCAAGCCGTGAACGCACAATCCACACCCCCGGATCTGGTCGCGCTGGCACGGCCGTCGCTGCCCAAGGGTGCTCTCGACCCAAAATCGATTGCCCAGTCGGTGGCCGCACAATTTCCCGACGACGCGATCGTCGTCGACGAAGGTGGTACGGCCGGTGGCATGACTGGCGCCGCTATTCGGGGCGCACCACCCTTTGACCATCTCATCCTGACGGGCGGGTCGATTGGCTACGGACCACCAGCGGCAACGGGCGCGGCGGTCGCCTGCCCGGATCGGCCAGTCATCTGCCTGCAGGGTGATGGTGCCGGCATGTACACGATCCAGGCGTTGTGGACGCAGGCGCGCGAAAAACTCAATGTCACGACCATCGTCTTTGCCAATCGCAAGTACGCCATCCTCCAGATCGAGTTCGGACGTGTTGGCGCACACAACCCGGGACCCAAGGCAATGAGCATGCTGGATCTGACCAATCCGGCCATCGATTGGGTCAAGCTGGCCGAGAGCATGGGTGTGCGTGGATTCCGGGCTGATTCTGCAGAGAGTTTCAACAAGGCGTTTGCAGCCTCGATGGCGGAACCCGGACCGTCGCTGATCGAGGCTGTCATTTGATGGTGTTGTCAAATCAACGAATTGTCTCTCGGTCGGACCTGACGGCTCCGGCGGAGTGGGTGGCTCTGTTCTGATTCAATGATCTCAAAGGAGAAAACGATGTTCAGTCACGTAATGCTTGGTGTCAACGATCTGGAAAAGTCGAGAAAGTTCTACGATGCGGTGCTCGGAACGCTGGGGATAGGACCAGGATTTGCCAACAAGAACCGTTACTTCTACCGCAGCCCGACCGGCACGTTTGCGATCACCACGCCGATCAATGGCCAGCCTGCCACACACGGCAATGGCAGCACCATCGGTTTTGCGGTCGCGTCTCCCGAACATGGCAATGCGTTTCACGCGGCTGGCATTGCCAACGGTGGTACCACCTGTGAGGACCCTCCGGGATTACGGGACAAGATCTATCTGGCTTACCTGCGTGACCCGGATGGCAACAAGCTCTGTGCGCTGCACCGGCCAGGTTGATCCGTCGCAAACGGGTGATTGCAGGCGCTGGTCTGCTGGCCAGTCGATATCCATGGGGCGGTTGCCGTCGTCCAACGGTGTGCTGAAGGGGAGGTGCTCATGGCGCTGACAATGAAGGATGTCCTGGCTGCGCAGTACAGGGTGGTTGCAGCGGAACCTGAGGCCACGCGGGCTGATTCCGGCCTGTTGCTGATCGATATCCAGAATCTGGCCAGTGCCGATCACCTGCAGGCAAACGCGGTGGCGGCCGGACTGCCGGAGCATGAGGTCCGCGCGGCGCTGGCCGACTTTCGAGCACGTTTTGATGCCGCTGTCCTCAACTGTGCCCGTCTGCTGGCTGCGGCGCGCGAAGCCGGCATAATTCCGGTGCACGTGCGAATCGAAGCACTGGCGGGGGACGCGAGGGATACCGGTTCCATCCATGCACGCATGGGTTGGAAGTATCCACCTGGCAGTGCCCAGTCGAGGTTCATTCCGGCGGTTGCACCGGCGCCTGGAGAGATCGTCATTTCCAAGACCTGCAGTGGTGCCTTCACCTCGACTGCACTTGACCCGACGCTTCGCAACATGGGCGTTCGTCATCTGTGGATCTGCGGGTTCATGACCGACGAATGCATCGAAGCCTCCACCCGCGCGGCGCTCGACCTCGGTTATCTCGTCCGTGTGGTTGGTGATGCGACGACAACGTACGATCAGGCAAGTTGGGCAGCGGTGACCAACAAGTACGCGTCGTTTGGCATCCTCGCGTCGACGGAACGTACGCTGGCCCGGTTCGGCCAGATGACAGGTCAGAACGTGGAGACGCGCAGATGACGACCATTGCAGCAGGTACCTGGATGGGCGTCGCAAGGTTGCCGGTTGCTGCAGGACGCGCAGGGGAATCGAGAGCGCGGGATATGACGGCACAGGGCATTCACCCATGAAACAGGCTGCCGGGCTGCTGGTCCCAACCATCAACATCGCGCATCCCGACAAGGCTGCGCTGGGCGCGCTCGATCAGGCCTGCCATGACCACGGCTTTTTTCTCCTGACCGGGCATGGCCTGGACAGACTCATCGACAGGACCTGGCACGAAACACGTCGATTTTTTGATGCCGACCGATCGATCAGATCGGCGGTGATGCGCAATCAGGACAATCCGCTGGGTTATTTCGATCGCGAACTGACCAAACGTCGGCGCGACAGCAAGGAAGTTTTCGACTTCGTCGATCCGTCCATTGCCGGTCTCGACAGCAGGAATCGCTGGCCGTCCGGGTTGCCCGGCTTCCGTGATGGCATGGTGCAGTTTTTTGACGCATTCAGTGTGCTGGCCGATCGTACCCTTGCTCTGCTGCACGAGGCACTGCAGCTTTCATCGTCAGGCAGGTCATCGATGGCCAGCAGTCGGCATGGCAGCACGGTACGGCTGAACCATTACCCGGTCGGTGATCCGGTGCCAGCCGGTGAGCGCGTGGAACTTCCCCCTTTGGGTGAGACGGCACTGGGTCACCATACCGATCCCGGTGTGTTGACTCTGTTGTTGCAGGATGACACTGGCGGACTGCAGACAGAATCGGCAATTCACGGTTGGATCGATGTTCCACCATCAGCCGGGACGATTGTTGTCAACCTGGGCGATTGCATGCAGTCGTGGACCAATGACCGTTATCGAGCGGCGGTACATCGTGTACTGCCCATGACACGACGGCGGCGCTTCAGCATTCCCTACTTTTCCAATCCGGAGCGGCATGCAGTCATCGCACCTCTGGCCGAACTCAGCCTGGAAGGCTCCCGGTACCGGCCCGTTGGATGGCGGGAGTTCATTCAGGCGCGCGTGGACGACAACTATGCCGATCTGGGTGCTGATGACACACAGATGGCGCAGTATCGGCTGGCAGAGTAGCCCGGAGAGCGGGGACAGTGTCTGATCCGGAGGAGGACGACGATGGCAGACACCTTGATTGATCGGCTGACCGGTCGGCCCGAGTGGCAGTTTGCGTCGGTGTTGCCACGAGCAGCCCCGGTGCTGGCAACGGTGTGGTGGGTGTTGCTGATACTGCGTGGCATCCTGCCAGCCGGTTTTGCGATCACCATGGGAATGTTGATCACTGCCGTCCAGATGGGTGACTCCCTGGTCACTCCGTTGACACTGGTCGGAATCGTGTTTGTAGGGCTGCAGACACTCTCGCCCCTGCATCAGGTTGTCAGCAAGAATCTTGGCAGTCGTACAGCGGCCTGGTTGTACGATGAACTGACTCGCCTGTGTGTTGCACCACAGGGAATCGGCCATCTGGAAGATCCGGAACTGACGACGGATCTTGGCATGGCGCGGGACTTTGATCTGGGCATCACGGGTCCGCCACTTTCAGTCTCGATGGACTTCATCGCCGCCGGGCTCGTCGAGTTTGCAGGCGGTGTCTGCGCAACCATCCTGGTCGCCTTTTTTTCTCCCTTCGCAGCAATTCTGCTGGCTGGCAGCTGGCTGGCTACCCACTGGCTGCTGCGAGAAAGTGCAGTCTGGAAGGAGCGCAACACCGAAGAGGTTCGAGAAGCGCAACGCCATGCGGACTACAGCTATCGGATTGCGGTAGACCCACCAGCCGCCAAGGAATTGCGCCTGTTTGGCCTGGGTGAGTGGATCGTCGAACGTTTTGCTGCCCGCAGGCGGAGGCTGCATGATCTGCGCTGGGAGGCTACACGTTTGCGCGAGAAGTCCGTCATCTGGAGCCTGTTCATCATTGTTGCAGCCAACCTCGTGGTGTTTGTGCTTCTTGCACAAGCGGCACTGGCTGGAGAAATCGTGCTGGGGCAGGTGGTGACATATGCCAGTGCCGCAGTCAGCACGAGCATGATCGCGTTCGGGGGGCTGTCCTGGGCGCTGGATGGCGCGGCGGCTCCGGTCGCCGCGGTGCTTCGCCTGCAGACAACCATGCACAGCAAAGGTGCGTTGATTGAAGGTACTGAACAGGCGGATGGGCTGCCGGCGCGGGAGATCCGCTTTCGCAACCTGGGGTTCCGCTATCCAAATGCGCAACGGTCGGTACTGCAGTCCTTTGACCTGACCATTCCAGCGGGCAGTTCGTTGGCCATCGTCGGGCAGAACGGTGCTGGCAAGACGACGCTTGCCAAGCTCATCTGTCGATTGTACGACCCGGTTTCGGGTGCCATCGAAATTGATGGGATCGATCTGAGGTCCATTTCACCGGCATCCTGGCGAAAGCGTCTAACGGCAGTGTTCCAGGATTTTGTGAAGTTCGAGTGGTCGCTGCGGGACAATGTTGCCCCGGCGGGTGGTGTCACAGATGACCAGATCAGGGCAGCCTTGGCACAGGCAGGCGCAGGGCATCTTGCGGATCTTGATACCCCGCTTGCCAAGGCCTACCAGGGTGGGACGGACCTCTCTGGTGGACAATGGCAGCGAGTGGCCCTGGCCCGGGCACTGTGCGCGGTCAGCAATGGTGCGACGGTTGTGTTGCTGGATGAACCGACAGCGCAACTGGACGTGCGTGGGGAGGCGGAAATTTTCTCCCGTGTGCTCGCCGCAACAAGCCACTGCACGACCATCCTGATCTCCCACCGTTTTTCAACCGTTCGCCAGGCAGATCGGATCTGCGTACTGGAAGAGGGCAGCGTGATCGAGCTGGGGACACACGACGAGCTGATGGCGCTCGGCGGTCGCTACTGCACGATGTTCACGTTGCAGGCAGCACGCTTTCATGCAGAGGCCGGAAGCACGGAAGGGGAGGTGATGGATGTCATCAGCTAGCGCAACGGCCGAACAGCGTAACTCTGCGCCGGATCCAGAAGTGGTCATGAGCGATTTGCCTGCAGCATGGCCCGCCATGTGGCGGGCAATGAAACGTGGTTATCAGGCGGAACCCCTGCTGATCAGCATTGCCTTCGGTCTGTCCCTGCTGTCGGCCCTCCCGGATGCACTGATTGCCCTGTGGCTGAAGTTCATGGCCGATGGCCTGCTTGAGAAGGACTCTTCCCTGGTCATGGTTGCCGCTGCCGGGCTTGCCATCTCGGCCGCGGCAACCTGGTTTCTGCGTGTGATCAGCGATCGTACCCAACGACGCTTTCGAGATCGGGTAACGATCGCACTGGAATCCCATGTGGCTCGTCTGCAGGCGACCGTTGCAACGGTTGCACACCAGGAAAGGCCGGAGTTCCTCGATCGATTGTCTGTACTGCGAGACCAGGTTTTTGTTCTCGATCACATGTACATGTCGCTGTTCTCCACGTGTGGCTGGATTTTGCGACTGGGTGTGACCATTGCCCTGCTCATGTCGGTCCATCCGGCGTTGGCCCTGCTTGCGGCATTTGCCATTCCCACGGTTTTGACGGCGAGCTGGCGACCAGGGATCGAACGGGCGATCGAAGAACGCGGCGCACCTTTCAACCGGCTGGCCCGGCACCTGTTTGCGACGGCAACCACCCAGGCCGCAGGCAAGGAAGTGCGGGTTACCGGCATCGGCGATCAACTGGTCCGTCGTCGACGCGAAGCGTGGGAACGCTACTTTCAGCCCATCGAGTCAGCCAGAGTCGGTACCGCGCTGTGGAACGCCCTCGCGTGGACGATTTTTGGTGCGGGGTATGTCGGTGCGGTAGTTTTTGTGGCCAGCGGACTGAACGCTTCTCCGGGAGCAGTATTGCTGGTGCTGGCCGCTGGCGCGAGGTTGTCAGCCTATATTGGCGCAACGGTTGGCGAGATCGGCTTCCTGCGTGGTATCTGGATGGATGGTTCGCGTCGCATGGCGTGGCTAGAAGACTACGCGACGGCCGTGAATGAAAACACGAGTGCCCCGGTGCCCGAGCGGCTTGAACACGGCATCCGGTTCGCCGGTGTTTCATTTGCCTATCCGGGAAGCCCGCGCAAGGTGCTCGACGATGTCAATCTGATGCTACCGGCCGGCTCTGTGGTCGCTGTGGTGGGTGAAAACGGAGCCGGCAAGAGTACGTTGATAAAATTGTTATGCCGGATGTACCAGCCGGATTCCGGCAGTATCTGGATCGATCAGGTGAATCTGCGCCAGGTTTCGGCTGAAGCCTGGCGGACCCGCCTGGCAGGTGCGTTCCAGGATTTTTTCCGCTTCGAGTTCCGGGCGCGGCACAGTGTCGGCGTTGGCGATGTTGGTCGCCTGGACGATCAGCCAGCGGTGGAACTTGCGGTCAACCGGGCCGGTGCCGACGACGTGGTCAAGGGGCTCCTGTCGGGCCTCGATACCCAATTGGGACCGACCTGGCCGGAAGGTGTCGATCTCAGTATCGGACAATGGCAGAAAATGGCCCTCGCTCGTGGATTCATGCGGGATCGTCCTCTGGTCCTGGTGCTCGATGAACCCACTGCTGCGCTCGACGCCGAAACCGAGCACGCGCTGTTCGAGCGGTATGCACACAGTGCACGGACCGGTTCCGCCGAAGGTCGGATCACCATCCTGGTTTCGCACCGTTTCAGCACGGTGCGCATGGCCGATCTGATCGTGGTCATGGACGGCGCGTGCGTGGCAGAGGTGGGCACTCACGAAACGCTGGTGGCCAAGGGTGGCCAGTATGCGGAGTTGTACAACCTCCAGGCGCAGGCGTATCGGTGATGCCTGCGTGGTTCATGGGCGGTGATGCGGTCATCCACTGCATCAAATGGCAGAGTCCTGCGTCATAATGTGTCGGTTGCCTATCCGTTCCGACTGGAGAGTCTTGAGTGATTGAACGTCAACCCCGCATCGCGCTGCTGATCGATGCCGACAATTCCCCGGCGTCGAAGATCGACGTGATTCTGGCCGAGTTGGCCAAGGTGGGCGTGAGCAACATCCGGCGGGCCTATGGCAACTGGAAAAAAGAGGGGCTCAAGGGTTGGGAAGCCGTGCTCCATGAGTACGCCATCCGGCCGGTCCAGCAGTTCGACTACAGCAAGGGTAAAAACGCGACGGACATGCAGATGGTGATCGAAGCCATGGAACTGCTCTATACGGATGCCCCGGATGCCTACGGTATCATGTCCTCGGACAGCGATTTCACGCCCATGGTGATGCATCTGAAAGCCAAAGGTGCGCAGGTGTTCGGGTTTGGCAACAAACGTACACCAATGCCCTTTGTGAACGCCTGCTCGAAGTTTCTGTATCTTGAGAACCTGGGTGAGCAGGAAGCAGTCAGCACGTCGCCAAGGCCAACCCGATCGCGGCGCAAGGTCGGTTCGGGATCTGCACCAGCCGGTGAACCGATGGAGGGTCCGGAAATCAGTGATGCCCCACCGCAGAAACTGGATACCAACGCGCTCAAGCAGGATACGCGACTGGTGAGTCTGCTTCGCAACGCAGTGGAGTCCGCAACGGCCGATGACGGGTGGTCATCTCTGGGCGCAGTGGCCCAGCGCATCGGCAACCAGGCTTCCTTCGATTCACGCAACTTTGGCTATCGCAAGCTCATCGATCTCATCGAAGCCACCCAACTCTTCGAAATGGAACGGCGAGGGACCAACTATGTCCTGCGGGACAAACGTGTTGCGAGGCCTGTATCGGGGTGAGTGCCGGGGTGGTGGGTCGTCAAGCGTTGCGTAGTTGGGTCCGCAGCCGGCTATCTGCGCAACGAAATCGCTGTCCTGAGTCTTGAAGTCCGGTCGTCTGCGGCAGGCAAGGTAGTCGCAGTGGACGGTGGTACGGTGATCGCTTCACCTGCACTCAAGCGGCCACATGGCCTCGACTTTCTGGATGACAACACGCTGATCGTCGCGAACCGCGGCGGAGGTGTAGCGGTGTTTTCTATTCCTCCTTGCACCCCTGACCCGAAGGTCAGCCAGGTCACCCCGATCAGGGACCTCTCTGCCGATGGCGTAGCCAACCTGAATGGACCGGGTTCGGTGTCCGTTTTCTGTACCTCCGAATTGTGTGAAGTTTATATCTGCAATCACTTCAGCAATCAGGTGACCAGGCATCAACTCGAGGCGACTGCCGGCTATCGCCCGATCGGCAGCGAAGTCCTTTGCAGAAATGGATGGATATTCCCGACGGTATCGCCGTCAGTGCAGACCGCGAGTGGTTGGCCGTCAGCCAGGCGGCGTGTGGGATTGTCTGTGTGTACCCCAACTCATTGTCCTTGGGCAGGGAATCTGATCCTTCGGCAATTCTGCGTCATGTTCACTACCCCCACGGCTTGCAGTTCAGCGCCTGCAACCGCTTTCTTTTTGTGGCGGATGCAGGGAGACCGCAGCTGCTTGTGTTCAAGCGCCCTGTCGGCGGCTGGTACGGAGTGCTCCATCCGGAGGTGATCGTGGAGGTCATGGATGAGCCTCGGTTCCTGCGTGGTCACTCCCATCCTGACGAAGGGGGTCCCAAGGGGCTGGATGTGCATCGAACGTCCGGAATTGTCGCGGTGACCTGCGAGTACCAGACGCTTGCGTTTTTCGATGTGTCGGGGATTCTCGCGGGCCTGGACCGCGGAGATTCGCGCAGCGCTTCAGGATTCGTTTCGTTTGCTGCTCGGGCGCCTGCAACGCCTGCCAATGGGCTTATTGAAAATCGAGCGGATCGGGACAGGGCAGATGCGGAAGTTGCCTATGAACTGCACATGCTCGGCAACGCCAGGGAGGCTGTGGCCGCAGGCATCGCAGATATCAAGCGCACCCGATCGTGGCGCATCACCGCTCCTCTGCGCAAGTTGAGTCAGCGCCTCAACAAGGTCTGATGGATGGATTGATCGACCGCCGCGTTGAAGCCGACCTACCCGCCATTTTCTGTTGAGTTTGTGGCCGTCTGGACACTAATCTGCGGCTGGACCTTACCTGCCAGACCAACGGAGCTGTGCACATGCCCAACGGGCCATCCTCATGAAAAGTTGTCCTGGCTGGTTCAGTCGGCTGGCATCCCTTGTCGTTTGTGCAGTGACACCTTGTCTGTTGATCGGTTCGACACCGGAAACAGTACCTGCTGACGCACCGGCAACCGCAAACGCAGTTTCGCGCAAGTCACCCAATGTGGTGCTGATCCTCTTTGATGACACGGGATTCAGTGATTTTGCTGCCTACGGTGGTGAAGCCCGGATGCCGGTCATCGACGCGCTCGCCGCTCGCGGAGCCATGCTCACGCAGTACCGCACTTCTCCGCTGTGTTCACCTTCTCGCGCGATGCTGTTGACCGGCGTGGACAACCATCAGACCGGAGTGGCAACGATTCCAGAAGTGCTGCCACCGGAACACGTGGGCCAGCCGGGTTACTCCATGCATCTGGAACCAGGAATCACAACGCTGGCCACACGTTTGCGACAAGCCGGATATCGCACCTTCATGACCGGCAAGTGGCATCTCGGAGATGGCGAAGGACAACTTCCCGTCGACCACGGCTTTGATCGTTCCTTCATTCTTGATGCGTCCGGCGCCGACAACTGGGAAAAGAAGTCGTACATGCCGTACTACCGGGACGCGCCGTGGTACGAAGATGATCAGCCGGCTGAACTGCCGGACAACTTCTATTCGGCGGATTTCCTGACCGACACCATGCTTCGTTATCTCGATGAGTCCAGTGCGACCAGGAAACCGTTCCTTGCCTACATCGCCCATCAGGCCGTTCATATCCCGGTACAGGCACCCCGGGAACTGACCGAACACTACGCGGGCGTCTACGATGATGGCTGGCATGTGTTGCAAGCCTCGAGAATGGCTCGACTGAAGTTGCTGGGGCTGGTCTCGCCAGATGCAGCCATTTCTCCCATGCCGCCGTTTGCTCGTGACTGGTCGACGCTCGACGCAGATTCCCGGGCGCTGCATGCCAAATCCATGGCGGTTCATGCAGCCATGCTGGAGGCTGTTGACCACAACGTGGGGC
The DNA here is from genome assembly GCA_041752315.1 of Pseudomonadales bacterium. Taxonomy (GTDB): domain Bacteria; phylum Pseudomonadota; class Gammaproteobacteria; order Pseudomonadales; family Azotimanducaceae; genus SYFY01. Next base: position 29,392 of record JBGSHJ010000023.1, on the reverse strand, counting down.
GACTTGTCAGTTACCTCGTGTCCATCGGTGAACTCGCCAACACCGTGTTTGTCATTACTTCCGACAACGGCCCTGAACCCAGTGCGCCGCTGGATCAGCCGGGGTTCGAAACCTGGATGTCCTTCAATGGTTATTCGCGTCAACTCGACACGCTGGGCGAGCGGGGCAGCATGAATTACATCGGTCGGGAGTGGGCGCTGGCCACGGCAACACCTGGTTCGCTCTTCAAGTTTTATTCCAGTGAGGGCGGTATCCACGTGCCAATGATCATGGCCGGGCCGGGCATTGCGGCCGGACAGCGCATCACCGGTAACGCCTACGTGACCGATGTGACCCCGACACTGCTGGAGATCACCGGAACACCGGTCGTCGCGGTCCCTGGTACCGTCCAGGAAAAGGTGATGACCGGGCGCAGCCTCGTACCGTTGCTGACGGGTTCAGCGGCTGACGTGTATGGCGACGGTGAAGGATTTGGTCTCGAAGTCTCAGGCAATGCCGCGTTTATCGTGGGGCGGCACAAACTGGTACGCAACCTGGCGCCGTTTGGTGATGGGGCGTGGCATCTGTTCGATATTGTCGAAGATCCCGGCGAGACCCGCGACCTTGCGCAGGCGCAACCCCAACTGCTCAGCGACCTGATGGATGAGTATTCGCAATACGCATCCCGAACGGGTGTCCTCGAAGTACCCGAGGGATATGTCAGTGTTCGCCAGATCGGTGCCAACACCCTGCGACGCATGATCAGCAACTATGCCGGGGAACTGGTGGGCATCGGGCTGTTGTTCATTGGGGGCGTTGTCCTGCTGGTGCGGGGATTGAGCCGACGACGGACCAGTGCCTGAGCAGTAACGGACTGCAGACTCTTCGGTAGAGGGCGGGAACTTTTTGCCCCGCATGCACGTATCTATCCCGGCAACAGGAAAAGACCATGCAGATGACGTGCTGAACGATGAGGATCTGGTCGATGCCCGCCTGATCGCTGCCATTGCTTCGGGAGACGAAGAAGCGCTCATCCGTCTGTACCGACGCCGGCGTCAGGACGTCTATCGATACGCCTACACGATGTCCCGATCGACCACGCTTGCCGAGGACGCCATGCACGATGCTTTCATCAATATCATCGAGCGGGCCAACCGGTTCGACCCTGAACGCGGTTCGGTGCGTGCCTGGCTGATTGGCTGTGTGCGTTACCGGTTGCTCGATCGATTGCGAGAAACGGCCGGGGTGGTCGATGAAGCGGTCGAAATCACTGACGAACTGGATCTGGCAGATCTCGTCGATCGATACCAATCAACAGTCGCACTGCATGCGGCGATCAGTGAACTTCCACCGAAGTACCGTGAAGTTCTTGTGCTTTGCGAGTTGGAAGAACTTTCCTACGCCGAAGTTGCGGGACTGCTCGATTGCCCCATTGGCACGGTTCGTTCGCGATTGGCGAGAGCACGGAAGTTGCTCGTTGCAATGCTTGAACCGCAGTCGGTGAATGGAAGTTCAGCTCCGGCCAACTGTTTTCCGGAGCCTGCCCGATGAACTGCGACAAGCCGACCGAAATCGATATCGAACGTTTGGGTCAGGCGGAGCGTACGCTGAACGTCTGGCTTTCTGCGCTCAGGGTCGATCTTCGCAGCGTCGAAGCACCCGATACCGGTGAGGCATTGCTGCGGCGGGCGATGCGAGAGCATGTTCAGATGGTGGCGCCTGGCATCCGGATGCGTCGATGGCCGCTGGGGCTGGCTGCCAGTCTGCTGGTCGGATTCGGGATTGTGCTCGGGGCCATAATGCTTCGTCCGACAACCCGGTCACTTGTCCAGCCGTCGATGGTCCGGGTGGAACACACCAGTCATGCGGGTTTGCCTGTGTACCAGAGCACTCCCTTTCCAGGCAACCTCGCCTGGTCATCGGAACAGGTTGACGGACTTGCCGTGCTGCGTGTGCGCCTGCCTGTGATGGCACAGGATGCACGCACCGGGCACGTTCAGCCCGCGTGGATCGAAACAGACGTTCTGGTTGGCGCGGATGGTCTGGCCCGGGCCATTCGAACGGACAGTGTTGCACGGGCTGATCCTGCGTTCCCGGTCAAACTGATGGAGGAATACCAATGAACGGAAGAATTTCCCTGTTTCTGGCGACGTCCTGTCTGGGTGCGCTTTTGGTGTCGAGGAGTCTGCTGGCCGCGCAGGAGGCATCAGTGGCACCTCAGGACATTGCCAGACCCGTTGCTCCGGTCGCAGTGGCCGGTGTTCACACGGCCACAGCCGTCGACGGATCAGTGTCGGCCACATCGAGCCAGTTCGTCTTTTTTGGCAACGCGCCGATGATGCCGTTTGGACCAGGCATGTCGGTGATCGGTGGTGGAGGCAGCGTGCCAGGTCAAACGCTGGTGGACAAACCCATGAGCGCCGAACTCATCACCGAGTTTGTGCAGGTTCTGCAGGATGGCAATCGCATCGTCAATACCAACCGTTCACGTATGGTGCGGGACAGCCAGGGACGTACTCGCATCGAACATGCACTCGATGCCATTGGTGAGAGTGATGCATCTGTGGGTGGTGGGATGGTCATGATCGATGATCCGGTGAAGCAGAAAAGCTACACGCTTGAACCTGTCGGGCGGGTGGCAATCGAGTTGCCGCGCTTTTCCTTCAGCACAGTACCAAACGCCGGTGATGGGGTCGTCAACGCAGTCACGCCGGTCGGTGAGGAGGTCATGGCACTCCGGGATAAACAGGTTTCGCCCAACGTGATCGCAGGCGTCGCAGGTGGAATGTTCAGGACAGCCTTGCCTCTCGGAGCGACAACCCGAAGTGTGCAGGCTACCCGCGGGGACGTTGACACTGCTGTGACACATCGACAGGAAGCGCTCGGGGAACAGCGGATCGAAGGGGTGCTTGCCAAAGGGATCCGACAGGTGGAAACAATTCCGGCTGGCGTCATAGGCAACGAACTGCCCATCGAGTCGGTCATGGAAACCTGGCATGCCGAGGCCATCGGCATGCCGGTACTTATCCGGCATGTGGACCCTCGCATGGGAGAAGTCACCCGCCGCACAACGAACCTCTCTCTCGATGAACCGGATCCAGAACTCTTCGTGGTGCCAGCGGACTACACGATTCAGCCTCTACCAGCAGCACCAGCACGCATTGCGCGTTGACGCAGATTTTGGTGAGGGGCATCGCAGGCGCCTGAAACCCTATGACCCGGATCTGGTTGAGCCGGCTTGTTACGACAGCATCGCCCGATCCGGACACAACAACCCGGCATTCTTCCCCGCGTTTCGTGCAGCTACCGCCTTCACCACCCTGGCCCTGTTGGTCATTCGTGTTCCCTCCAATGTCAGAGTCTCACGCCCGCCGAACCCAACGGCGACCACGCCAGCAGGGAAGCATCACCCTCAAACGTATTGCGCACGAGTTTGACACCAGCGCCATCTGCCATTTCCTTGTATTGCATCCACGACTGAACCGCCGCGATGGGTGTGCCTGGACCGCCATCGAACTGCACGGGTCCGTAGACATTGGCGGTGTAGATGAGGTCTTCCGCGCTGACACGCTGGGTGGCTTCATGCCGCGCCCCTGCCGGTTCGTAGAACCACACCCCCGGACCGTAACCTTCGGGAGGTCCGGCGCGATAGCCGATTCGTCCGCTCAGGATCAGGAAGTCTGCAGCGCCAAGATGATAGTGCGGCCCGGCGACGCCATTGTGGCGGACGATCAGTGTGGTGATGCCGGTCTCTTCGCTCACCCTGAGCACCTTGAGTGCAAGGTCAGGCAGGCCGGGGTTTTCGATCCAGGGCACGGTCCGTGTATCCACGAAGTGCGGATTGGTCGTCGTGCCGATTTTTGCCGAAATGGCACTTGCTTCATCGACCAGCGCCCTGGTATCGGAACCGGCGATGGCGAGTGGTTCTGCCGGCCCCTGATACGCACGTGGCCGTGGGGCCATGCACTCGGCCAGCGTGTTTGGAATCAGGGTGACACCACGGTCACGTGCCGCTGCCAGTACATCGAGCGCGGTGAGCAGGCTTGTCACCGTCCTGCCGTCGCTGCCAAGGAAGGCGACGGGGCCATGATAGTTGCCAAGGAACTCGGTATCGACATTTGCGGTGAGCTGATTGATGCGCGAATTGGCTGGAATGTATCCCCAGGTGCCGGGCTCAAGGGTGCTTGCCAGTGGACCATCCCCGTAGGTCATTGAACCAGAGAGCAGCATCATGTCCATGGCACCGAGATGGACCAGCCCGGTCACGCTGGTTCCGGCTTTCATCTGCACGATCACGGAGAACATGCCGCTTTCACTGCTCGCACGCAGCGGTTTGATGGACATGCCGGGAGCCTGCGGCAGTCCGATCCAGGGCAATGTATTGGTATCCACGCCACCTTCGATGCCGGTTGGGTTGAAATCGGGATTGAACCCGGAGCTTGATCCGGACGTTGATCTGGAATCAGGGCCTGCGTTCATGGTTGAGGTACTCCGGTGGAGGATTCGAGGGTTTTGATTGATCTGGTGAGTTGATTTTTCAGTTTCTGGTAGTGTCTGTCACGCGCCACTCTTGCCGTTAAGGTCCTCATCAACGTGGCGGCGGATAGCTCTGCTGCTGGGGATAACCCTGCTGTTGCGGGTAGTTCTGCTGTGGATAACCCTGCTGCTGTGGATATCCGGGTTGGGGTGGTGCGCCTGTTTGTGAGGGATAGCCCGGCTGAGGAGGAGTGCCAGGTTGCGGTGGTTGGATCGGCTGCCCGGATTGTCCTCCCGGTGGTGCATAACCACCCTGTTGCGGCGGATAGCCTCCAGGTGCCGGCTGTATCGGCAGGCCCGCAGATTTCCACGCCTCGATGCCGCCTCGATACCACAGCACGTTGGTATGACCGAGCTTGATCGCACGCAGGGCTGCGTTGTACGACATCCAGCATTGGGTGGACAGGCAGTAAAAGATCAGCGGTATGTCCGTCCGCCCCTGCGTGCTCTGGCGGAGCATCTGTCCGAATTGCTGCGAGATGGGGTCGTTGAATGAACCTGCTTGCGCGAGCCACGCGGCAGGCATGGCTCCCGGCAGTGTTTCCGGTCCGCCCAGTACGTCAAACAGGAAGTAGGGTGTTTGCCGGCCCTGCAGCAGAGCCAGCAATCCTTTGGTCGTGATCAACTGACCTCCAGGAATGCTGGACGGCGTCGGCCCATGCAATGCACCGGTATGCAGCTGATCGGCTGCCGGTATGCCGAAGTCCTGCCGCTCGGTCGCCATCAGCTGATCGAGATTGGCTCCGGCCTGCCCTGCGCCATACTGGCCCTGTTGGGAAGGGTAGCCACCTTGCTGAGGCGGATAACCGGTTTGTGGCGGGTAACCACTGTTGCCTGGATTGTTGACCTGTGGTCCGCCCGGCTGAGGTTGTGGCTGCGGCTGGGGTTGGATTTGCGTTTGAGGAGAAGTTGGTCCTTGCCCAAACGTATCCTGGACGGCGAGTGTATGTGCGCTCGCCAGCATCAGGACCAGGGTCGTGTACAGTCTGATCATCGCACAGGCTCCAGTTTTCGACCTTCGAGTTGAAGGTCGCGCCACGGTTCGAAATTCGGGTCGTCCGAAAGGACATAACTGCCATCATTGAGGCGCCACACGCTCTCGTACTGGATGGACTGCTCCACCGTACCGCCGGGTGCATCCGGGTCGACGTAGGATTGCACACCACGAATCACCTCGCCGAATTCACGTGCACGTCGGTCGGCGCTTTCCTGCTGGGCGTTCCAGGTCTGCTGTCGGATCCGTGAGATTTCTGCGTTTGAATCGTTGATGATCTGTGAGCGTTTGCGGCTTTCTTCCAGCGCAACCTGGCCGATGCGCAGATTGTGACCGTTGATGGCAGCGCTCCAGGAATCCACCGGTCGAATGGATCGGCGCAGGCCTTCGAAAAAATTGAAATCCAGCATGCCGTCCGGCGCCATTGCCGCAAATGCCGGGTTGGCAAACGCGCTCAGATGCTCGGAACGTGTCGGGTACTGGCCCGTGTTGAGTCCTGTAACCGTTGGATCTTTGGCGAACATCGATGAAGTATCGGTGACCATCAGGTTGAATTTGACGGATGCAGCCACTGTGCCCCGCATTTCTCGATCCTGGTGCACAAAGCCGAACAGCACTTCGCCGGATTCCGACCAGCTGCGCAGTTCACCGAGTGGCATGGCCGTACGGGATGGTGGCGAGTTCAGGGCCTGCTGCAGATCCGGTCGCTCACGAAAATCGAGCACACGAGCGTTCGGCAGCATCTGCTGGACCAGACCTTCGAGATAACCCCGCACGCTGTTGATGTTCAGCAGCGGGCAACCGGGCTGGGTTGAAGCTGTCCCGGTGGTGTTGGCTTCCCATGCCGCCTGTGGCCATACCGCGATGCTCATGAGTCCATCTGGCGAGACGGCCGTCCAGTTGAAGTTGTAGCCGTTGGTACACAGAAATTCCCGCGCCCAGAAAACGCCGCCGCTGGTCTGCCATCCATGAGGGATGAACAGGGACGCAGCGGCCATGGGCTGTGCGAAGCCGGTGGCATCAAGGATGACCGCAGGCTCAAAGCGGCGAAACGGGCGTGTGCTGGCGGGTGGTGGTGGGGCAGCCATGGTTGATGCAGGTGTTTCCGGGTTTACCGGTGAGTACGGCGTGGTGTTCACGCCGTTATTCGCGTCTGAGTGGTCTGCGTAGCCGGCATGCAGGCTGGCAACAGGTTCGATCGTTGGCGCCGGTTCATCGCTGCCACCACAAGCTGACAGAACCATCAGGCAGACCATGGCCCACGTGGTGCGCATGTCTACTCCCGTCGCATCTGAAAAGTTCCCGAGCGGCCCGGCAACTGCCAGGTGCCCGAGATGGATTGTTGGTCGTCGGCCAATGTACCTTCGTAAACCAGTGTTCCTGAACGGAAACTTTGTGCATCGTAGAGTTTTTCGAACCGGACACGCATGCCGTTCACCGAACCCCGGATCTGCGCGGTCAGTGGCTGCGCGCCGTGTTGTACCCATTGTTCGCCTTCGGCTGATCTGCCGGTGAAGTGGTCACCATCGTTGGTCAGTTCAAGCCGGAAGGGCACCACGATTTCCTGACCGTTGGTCTCGACCCGCTCGTGATACTCGCCGGTCCACGATCCCCCGATGGATTGTGATTTGGTCTGTGGTACCGCGGTTGTTTTGGTTGAGCTCCCCGACACCAGGGCAAAGCGGTCACAGGTGTCGATCAGAGGCGCAAGATCTGTCTCGGAAAACTCTGCGGCATAAGCCGTGCTCATGGCCCGTACCTGAATCCAGCCGGATTCCCTGATCGCCTCGAGCAGCGCTGGATCACGACTGGTCCCGACCAGCTCGATGTCGGACATGCCGGACGGATCCTCACCGTTGTCCGGCGTGACAAACACGCCGCCATCTGCCAGTGCAAAGTCTTCGCCATTGACCTGGACACCGACAGTGTGAGGCCAGCGGGAGTCGCCCAGTTCGACTTCATCGGGTGAGATGACGATATTGCCAGCGTATTCGGCAAGATATCGGACCACGATATCGCCTGTCTCATCACACAACACATGTGCCCTGAGCTTTGGCTCCTGCCACAGCGCGACCGATCCCTCCCCTTCATCCCGGATCAACAAGGCACCGACAATCACGGCATCATCGTCGATGGGCGCACCACAGGCTGTCAGCAAGGTCAGCCACATGAGCTTGCCCAGTCGGAGCGCAGATCCATGCATCACTTGCACCATTCATGTTCCAGTCTGTCGACCGCTCCAGTTAGCCACCGTCCTGTTCTCCGAAGCCATCGACAGACGAACGGGAATCCCCGTCAGTCTGGACATGCCGGACAGCGGGTCGATTGCGTCCACTCCGGAGCGCGCGATGATGTTTACATTGACACCGGGTGATGCAGCCGCGATGCGTTGTCCACTCGCCTGATGTCCCCAGCCGTGTGGGACAGCGACCACCCCCTGCAACAAGTCATCGCACAGACTCACCGGCAGGCGGATAGTGCCACTGTCCGTGCTGACATCAACCAGTGTGCCTTCAGCGAAGTTCTCACGCTGTGCATCGTCCGGATGCATGTAGAGATGATTGCGTCCTCCCAACCGGTCGAGGAAGTCGGTGTAGTTGTGAGTCCACGAGTTGTGGGTCTGGATCTGCCTGCGGGTGATCAGGCGATAGGTGAATTCATCACCCTCATCCGGAACGGTGAGCTTGCGCAGCGCATCAACCAGATCGGCCGGTGCGAGTTGTATTCGCCCGGTACCGTCTGGCTTCGAGTACACACGCCGACCCAGGAACGTGCCTCCCTCGTTGGGTGGTCGTGCCTTGCCATGGCCGATCAGGTCGACAAACCGGCCCTGGCCCGTCAGGTGCAGTAACCCATCGAGCAGCCCACGCTGGGCAACACTCCTGTAGGTGTCGGTGCCGCGCTGTCTGCGGGTTCGCTCGAGCAACCACTGAACAACACGCGAGCCAAACAGCGATGCGCCCGATGCACGAGCGAGATCGAGGTAGATGCTGGCTTCGTCCCGTGCTTCGCCGGAGGCAGGCAGCACCGCTTCGGTGGCCTGCAGGTAGGGACGGGTCTGCATCCCGAGCGCCAGTGGAAAGATGAACGGCAGGTCGGGACGCTCCAGTGGCGACGTACAGGGCAACATGTAGTGGCCCGCCATGGCGGTCTCGGTGGGCAGGATGTCCAGCGTGACCAGCAGATCCAGTTTGCTGAAGGCCCGCCGCAACCTGTCGCTCTCCGCCATCATCAATAGCGGATTGCCACCCGTGACGATCAATGCCCTGATTTTTCCGGGCCCCTCGGTGAGGATTTCATCCGCCAGAATGCCACCCGGAAAAGCGTCGTTTGTTTTCCGGAACGCCCCGATGCGTGAGCGATCCTGTTTCAGCAGTACGCCGTACTTTCGACCGAACTTCGGGAAGTCGAAGATACCCCTGCCTACCAGCGTGCCACCTTGCCGGTCCAGGTTGCCGGTAACGGCATTGATGACTTCCTGCAGCCAGAACGCTGGTGTGCCACCTTCGTTCATGTTGACGCCGGTGGAAGAGTAGAGGGCTGCGCCGCTGGCGTTCAGGTAGGTCGACACGAGGTCGCGCAGCACTGCCGATTCCACTCCGGTGATGGCTGCCGTGCGTTCAGGTGACCACTCCCTTGTCAGCTCGTCCAGGGACTCGAAGCCATCCATGTATTGACGGACGGTTGTGTGATCAACGCCATTCTGTTCGAGCACAACATGCAGGAACGACAGATAGAAGAATGCATCCGTGCCTGGCCTGATGAAGATGTGTTCGCCTGCAGCCCTGGCAGTTTCGGTGCGCCTTGGGTCGATGACGATGACCCGGCCGCCTCTGGCCTTGATCGCATCGATGTGCTTGCGCGGGTTGGGTACCTGCAGAAAGCTCCATTTCGACACCATCGGATTGGCGCCGACGATGATCAGGCACTGTGTGTGCAGCAGGTCGGGAAACGGCTGCGTGAAGGGGAACCCATACATGCGTTCGGCCACGGCAAACTTGTTGGCACAGTCCTGGGTGGCGGACGAAAACAGGCTGCGTGACCCCATGGCGTCCATGAACCCTTGCGCAAACACCGGATGCAGCACCCCGAAGCCGGCTGCGGTACCTACGTACATCGCGATGGCGTCACCACCATGGGTGGTCCGGATGCTGCGCAGCCTTGAGCCGATCTCGTGCAGCGCGGTATTCCACGTCGTGTCCTCCCAGCCTGTGGCGGTCTTCCGGCGTGGCTTCTGCAAGCGGTCGGGTGTCGCATACAGATGATGCTGACGCAGACCCTTCTGACAGGCAAAACCGCCGGTAGCGATGTTTCCGGCATCAGGCCTTATCTCTGCGACCCGGCCGTCCTCAATGGTGATGTTGAGCCCGCACAGCGACTCGCAGATACGGCAGAAGGTGGTGTGGATGGTCATCAGGGAGTCCGGCTGCAAGGATTGCAGGATCGGTATTTCCCGCGCGAAGAGCAAGCCAGGGTACCAGTCACGACGGGAATCAACGCACCAGCCCGCCGGACGCCCTGATGCGGATGGAGCAGCGCCGGACGATGCCGTACAGTTCTGGGTTCACTCGATGGGAAATCCGACATGAAAACACTGTCTGGCAAGGTTGCGCTCGTGACCGGCGGCTCGGGGGATATCGGTGGCGCCATTGCGCGTCGGCTCGGCGCTGAAGGCGCGCATGTGGTGGTCGCATTCATCGGCGCGGAAGCGGCAGCTGCGACGACGGTCGACGATATCCGGGGTGCGGGGGGCTCAGCCAGTGCCCAGCAACTCGACCAGCGTTCGCCCGAATCGATCGAAGCGTGCATCGACGCTGTGGGCAGGACACATGGACGCCTCGATGTCCTGGTCAACAACGCAGCCTGGAACATCGGCATACCGTTTCCCGATCTGGACGCCTTGACGCCGGGCATCTGGGACAGGGTTCTGGAAACCAATGTACGCGGACCCTTCCTGCTGGCGCGTGCCGCCGCAACCCTGCTCAAGGCCGACGGAGGTGGCCACATCGTGAACATCTCCTCTGCTGGCGGGATCAGCCCTGGCAGCAGCAGCATCGCCTATTCGTCGAGCAAGGCCGCGCTCAATCACCTCACCCGCTGTCTGGCCGTCGCCATGGCGCCAGATGTCGCCGTGAATTGTGTAGCCCCCGGGCTGGTCGAAAACACCCGTATGGCGAAGCGGCTTCCCGAGAACGTGGCCAAAGGGGCCAGGGCACAGGCAGTGCTCGGCCGGGTAGGTCAGCCGGATGACATCGCGGCCCAGGTGGTGATGTTTGTCACATCGAGATCGATCACCGGCCAGACGATCGTCATTGACGGTGGTATGCCGGGTGCCATGCGTTGACGTTGGGAATGCCACCGGGAGTTCACGTTGCCATGCCAAGTGGTGAAAACAGAGCGTAGGTCGCAAGCATCGCCAGCACCAGAAGCCCTGCCATCAGATGCCGGTGTCGCCACGGCGTGAGATCAACAGGTGAAGGCGCGGGCGATGGCGGGCGGGTCTGGACCGCACGGGGCATGGCCAACAGGATCAGCAGTTCCAGCACAAACAGTATTGCGTACCAGTGTATGAAGTGAATGCCGGTATCGAACACAAACGTCACAAGACCATACACGATGACATGTACGCCCATGACGATCAGTGCGGCCACCGGGTTCACACGAGGAATGAAGATGGCCGCCAGCACCAGCGTGATGATCGGGATGTTGTAAAAACCCGTGAATTTGCGAATGAGCTGCCAGAGACCCTCGGGTGCATTGGTCAACTGCGTTGCGATGCCAAAGGCAATGACGACGATCACCAGGCTATATCCGCGCGCGGCGCGAATCCCTTCGCCCTTTGGCCGCGTTCCGGAGAGATCCACAGCAATCAATGTCGCTGCGCTGTTGACCAGGCTGTTGAAGGAACTCACCACCACCCCCAGGACTACGGCCAGAAACACGCCTTGCAGGGCCACCGGCAATACGGCTCGTGCAAGAGTCGGGTAGGCCGTGTCCATCGTTGGCAGATCCGGGCCGTACAGATGAAACGCGATGATACCGGGGACCATGACCATGAACGGGACCAGAACCTTGAAGAATCCCGAAATGAGCACGCCTTTCTGACCTTCCGCGAGACTGGTCGCCCCAAGTGCACGCTGGATGACATACTGATTGGTGCCCCAATAGAACAGGTTGGCCAGCAGCATCCCGGTAAACAAGGTGGCAAACGGTGTCGGGTCCGTCGATTGGCCGATTGCGTTGAGCTTGTCGGTGTGGTTTTCAGTCAATGCATCCAGACCAGCCAGGACACTACCGTCACCGAGCAATTGCAAGCCCAGCACCGGTACCAGCATTCCCATCACCAGCAGGCCGACCCCGAACAGGGTGTCAGAGATGGCGATGGCACGCAGCCCTCCGGAAATGGCGAATGCCCCGCCGATGAACGCAACCAGCAGCATCGTGACCAGCAGGGCAGTGGCATGTTCCAGACCCATGGCCGTTGACAGATCGGTCAACGCAAGTACTGCGAGTGATCCGGAATACAACACTGACGGCAGGGTGATCAGCATGTACCCGAGTACAAACAGTGACGCACTTGCCCGTCGTACCCGAGCATCAAAGCGGCTCTCGAGAAACTGAGGAAGCGTGCTGAAGCCACCGCGCAGATAACGTGGCAGCAGGAACAGTGCCATGACAATGCAGGCGAGACCAGCCGTAACTTCCCAGGCCATGGAACTCATGTTGAAGGCGTACGCCGAACCGGCCAGTCCGATGAGTTGCTCCGTGGAGATGTTCGTCAGCAGCAAGGAGCCGGCAATGACGGGTGCACTCAACGATCGACCGGCGAGGAAAAAGCTCTCGTCGGACTGGATGCGACCGCGGGTGAGTCGCCACGATACCCACGCGACCAGCAGCAGACACGCGGTACAGCTGATGAGCATTGTTACCATTTGACAGGCAGCTCGTAGAAGTCAGGTTCCGGAAATGGCGGAGATAGTGGCCCAATATCGTCCGGCCCTCAAACCCCGGAAGTCCAGACCGATAATCGGGGGCATGGACCGCACTGAACTGTGTTGGCAGGTCGTATGTTCACTGGAGATGCAATTCACAATCCCGAATCACTGCTGAAGGCCGGGAACTCTTTCTAGTCGATCGAGGATCAGGTGCAAGATGTCCCGCCTGAATGTTTTGCAGACTTGCAGCTCGGCGACATCCTGTTCATCGATCATCGCACGTTGCCAAGGCTGGCAGTGATGTCTACGACCTGTTTTTCAGAATACTGCCTGAGTTCGCTGACGGCCGAGCACATGCACTCATGGGTGTTTTCCGGTGTGAGCGACCTGGGTGCTCAACACATCATCAACCTCACGTTCAAGCCGGTTTCGCAGTGAGCGGTAATCGATGTCGGTTTCCATCGACAACCTGAGCACATCGGCGTGTTCGATCTTGTGACGCTGCCGTCCATCTGGCTGCTTCACGCGCTTGACCTGTACCGCGCCAAGACTGGTCGTCACGGTGAGTTGCTCACGCGGCAGAATGCGTTTGCTGAAGCTCAGAATGCGCAGGCCAATGGTCGTTGATTCATTGAGAATGAGGTCAGCCAGGCTATCACGGTGCTCCGCATCGGCGAGAACCGTCAGACAGGTCGCCGAGCGACTTTTTTTCATGACGATGGGCGTGTGGTAGACGTCGCTGGCACCGGCAGCAAACAGGCGTTGCATCAACGGTTCAAAAGCCTCCGGTGTCATGTCGTCGATATTGGCTTCGAGCTTGAAGTGAGTATCCGCGGACCGGGTGTCGACCGCAGTCGTGCTGACAGGTTGGTAGTCGCCCAGGACTACCCGCAGGACGTTCGGGATCGCGAAGTCCTTGTGACCAATGCCGTAGCCTGTTTTTTCGGGCGTGAAACGTCCCCTTGGCAGATACTCGACTACGTTGGCTTTCAGAATTGCGGCACCGGTCGGTGTGGTTGCCTCGCCTTGCACGCCACCATAGGTGCAGGGCACCCCGTACAGGATTTCCTGGGTTGCCGGTGCGGGTACCGGCAACAGCCCATGGGCGCACTTCACCTGACCTGCGCCCAGTTCTACAGCCGCGCTGACAATATGGTCCACGTTCAGCCATTCCAGCGCGATGGCGCTGCCGACGATGTCGACAATCGCGTCGATTGCACCCACTTCATGGAAATGCACTTTTTCAATGTCGATGCGATGAATGCGTGACTCCGCGACGGCGATCTCGCGGAACATGGCCAGTGCCCGATCGGTGACACCCTGAGAATAGCGGGCTTCGCCGATGATGTGCTGGATAGTGCTGTAATGACGATGGTCGTGCTGATCCTGCTGCAAAACCATCACCCGCGTTCCGCCAATACCCATCTTCCACGACGGCGTGACTTCCAGACGATACTGACCGGACAGGTTCAGCCTGCCCAGTTCGGACTCCAGGTACGTCAGCGGGACACCGAGATCCAGCAGGGCAGCCAGGTGCAGGTCACCGGCGATGCCGGCCGTTGGTTGGTAGAAGAGGGTGCGCACGACATTCATTCCGGGAATCGATCGTGCGAGTCTACGCAGAGCCGGGCATGTCGTCTCCCCCGGCCTTCTGTTGCGCGGACTCCCTGATTCAGCTCAACATCGTTCCGGCTTCGTCAGGGAACCAGGTATGCGACGTTGCTGCCGCGATGAAATTCTCCTTGAGATGCGGCAGGTTCTGCATGTCGGCATTGACGGCGTCCAGACCATTGGCCAGTACATAGGCATAACTGCGCTGGAAGGGTGAAAGCGATGCTTTCAGGAACGCGTCACTGTACTGTCCGTCAAATGCGCTGGCATCTCCCGCTCCCAGGAAGTTGCGACCTGCGAGGAAGCGTCCTGCCTTCATGCCGATGAGACCCATGCCTGAAGTTCTTGCACGGTCAAACAGAGGCCGAAGTTCAGGCATCGGCTTGGTGCCTGGCAGCACTTTCTTGGTTTCCCAGTCATACCAGCCACCTGGCGTGACTGCGATCTGGGCAAGGTCGAACCAGCCGGTGTCGATGGCTTTGCTGAGTACGGCTTCCGCATTCTGATGGGTGCTCAGCCCGAGATGTGAAACCTTGCCAGCGGCTTTGGCATTCTGAAAGGCACGGTAAAGTTCTTCACTGCCGATCACATCCGGATTGTTGGCGCCCATCTGGTAGTAGGCGTCGACATGGTCCACCTTCATTTCGAGCAGGCTTTCATCGAGCAGTGCACTCCATTGGCTGGCGGCCGCCACGAGCTCTGAAGCGGAGGGCTTTTCGTGGGGCGCCTTGTCAATCGGTACGATGGCCTTGGAGATGAGGAAAATGCGATCACCCCGCTGCTTCAGGAACGGTGCGAGGTGTTTTTCCGCCTGGTCGTAGTAGTGTTTGTAGCCGACATCAAAGACGTTGACGCCTGCATCGAAAGCGGTGTGCAACAGTCGATCCTGTCGACGGCTGGATAACGCTGCACCACACCCGAACACCAGACGGCTGCCCTTGAATCCGGTTCGTCCCAGGGTGCGGTAGCTCATCTGTGGCCAGGGTTCGCCGAGCCCAGCCGCTTCCCGCCCCATGGCGACCGCAGCTTTGGCGTCGCTACCCTTGAACAGTGTGGTTGCACTTACTCCGGCGAAGGTGAGGTACTGCATGAAGGTTCGGCGCGAATTGCTCATCTCGATTCCCCGGTGACACCAGGCACGACTATGCACCCGGGTCTGCAGTCTCGCAACCGGACCTCGATCCGGCTGCTGGATTCGAGTGGGTCTACCAGATACGCACCTGTTCTGCCGGTGAAAGATAGAGTCGATCACCTTCCCGGGCGCCAAACGCCAGATGGAATTCAGGGACGTTTTTCAGTATGCCCGTCACACGATACTCGGCCGGTGAGTGGGGATCGGTCAGCAGTGTCTGCCGCTGGTACTCTTCCCGGGCCTTCAGGCGCCAGGCCCGCGCATAAGCAATGAAAAACCTTTGTTCGCCCGTGTGGCCATCGATCACGGGAGAGGGATTGCCTCCCAGTGACAGCTGATAGGCCCGGAAGGCCATCGTGACACCGGCCAGGTCGGCGATGTTTTCACCCAGCGTCAGCGCGCCATTGATCTTCGCGCCAGGCAGCGGCTCATAATTGTTGAATTGGTCGACCAGGCGTTTTGCGCGCGCTTCGTACCGTTCGGCATCGTCCGGCTGCCACCAGTCACGCAGCCGGCCTGTGCCATCGAACTTGCGACCCTGGTCATCAAAACCATGACTGAACTCGTGGCCGATGATGGCGCCGATGGCTCCATAGTTGGCCGCATCATCGGCTGCCGAATCAAAGAAGGGGGGTTGCAGGATACCGGCCGGGAACACGATCTCGTTGAACGTCGGCCGGTAATAGGCATTGACGGTCTGCGGCGTGATTCCCCATTCCTTTCGGTCGGGTGCCTTGCCGATCTGGCTGATGTCCCACGCATGGGCAAACGCTGTCGCCCGACGCACGTTGCCAACCAGATCGGTGGGGGACGTCGCCAGCTTCGAGAAGTCGCGCCAGGTATCGGGGTAACCCAGCTTCATGCCAAACGATTCGAGCTTCGCAATGGCGGCAGCCCTGGTTGTGTCACTCATCCAGTCATTGCGCTCGATACTCTGGCGATACGCAACCCGAAGTTCTTCGACCAGCGTCCGGATTCTCGCCTTGGAACTCTCGGGGAAGTGACGGGCCACGTACAATTTGCCCAGTGGCTCGCCGGCCATTCGATCGATCATGGTCATCGCGCGCTTCCAGCGCTCCCGTTGGGACTGCTGGCCGCGCAAGGTCTTGCCTTCGAAGGCGAAATTCTCGTCATCGATCGGCTTTGGCAGATAGGATGCAAAAGCCTTCAGCGCACGCAGGCGCAGGTAACGTTTCCACGTCTCGACATCATGTGAATGCACGATGTCCTTGAGCGCGGAGAAATAGGTGTCCTGGGCCAGTACAAACTCGCCCTGCTGGGTGTAACCCTGCGCCGCGAACCAGTTACGCCAGTCGAGGCCGTTGGTGTGCTCCCAGGCAGTGATCAGGGTGAACTTGTTGCGGTAGATTCGCTGCCGGTCGCGATTCTGCACCGGTGTCCATTGGTGATTGGCAATAACGGTTTCAAGCGCCAGCAGTTTCTGCGCGTCAACTTCGCCATCGGCCCAGCCGGCCAGTGTGTAAAGGCGGGCGATATGCGCGGTGTAGGCTTCCCGCGCGGCCTTCAGCTTTGGTTCGTCGGAGAAGTAGTACTCGCGATCGGGCAAGCCAAGACCCGACTGCCAGGCATAGGCCAGCACGAGGTCCGGATTGTCAGCGTCTGTCTCCGTGAACAGGGCGACCGGGGAACTGATACCCTGCACGGCCAGTCGGCCAAATGCCCGCCAGACATCATCGTGTGTGTTGAGGCCATCGATATCGGCGAACAGGTCTTCAACCGGTTTGAGGCCAGCGGATTCGATGTTCGTCTCGTCCATGAATGAGCGATACAGGTTGGCGATCAGTCTGGCTTCGCCGGCCGGGTTCGCAGTGCCGGCAGTCTCTTCGACGACGCTGCGTACCTGCGCCTCGACGCGCTCGATCATCTGCTGGAAGGTACCATAACGAACCTGGTCATCCGGGATGGGTGTGGCGGCCAGCCATTTGGCGTTCACATGTGCAAAAAAATCATCAGCGGGGCGGATCGACGTATCCAGTTCCGCCGAGTCAAAACCTGCAGCCGCAGGAGCCGTTCCGGTTTCGGTCTGAGTACAGGCGGACAACAGCAGCAGGGTAGACCAGAGAACGCAACGCATGATGGCTCCACAAACGGCGGGACAAGGGATCGCAGGTGACATTGTAAGTCAGTGGATGGTCGAAGGATGAAGTTGGCAGAGACAAAATCGGGTCTGCGCCGGGTGCATTGCACCGCGCTGATGATTGTCGTGTTGGTGGGCATGCCCACCTCGGGGCCGAGCGCGGCCGCGCATGCCTACAGCATCCGTGTGGATGCCTCGCTGTCGAGCGTGCAGGTTGAGGCGCGTCTGGCGGAGCCGGGGCTATGGCTGTCTGCAACACGAGGTGGTTCGTCCAGGCTCCTCGATGTGGCCGGCTGTTCCGGGGAGTCGGTGCAGCAGCGAGGGAGTGCATTGCGTGTTTCAGGTGATTGCCTGCGCTATACCGCTTCGATCAAGCCGCCAGTTTCCGGCCAGTCCAGGCGAGCACAGTGGCCGCATGCCGGACACAAGTACTGGTTGTGGCTGCCCCCGCTTGCCGAGGGCGACGTGGTCAGGATCTCTCTGGACCTCCCGGCAGGTGTGCAGGCATTTGTACCCTGGCGTCGCATCGACCCCACCCGATATGAGCTGAGGCCTTCTCCCGGTAGTGGCGATTCGTTGGCCTGGTTTGGTCCGCTGACAGAATCGAGTCTCCTTCTGCAAGAAACAGGCAGTGCCACGTCAATCCCCCTGTTTGTGGTCGACACACGCCTTTCGGCCGCTCGCATGACGGACTGGCTCACGGAAGCGGCAGGACTGGTCGCAGGTGTCGGCGGAGGATTTCCCAATCCACACGCACAGGTAGTGGTGGAATCTGGCGAGACTTCCGTGTTCGGCGATTCGGTCGTCCCGTTTGGTCATGTGATGCGCAGCGGCGAAGAGGTGGTGCGGTTTTTTGTCAAACCCGGGGCATCGCTCGATGCACTGCGTTCGGACTGGACCGCGGTACATGAGTTTGCACACCTGCTGCTTCCCTACGTGAGGGAAGATCAGAAGTGGATTTCTGAAGGTTTCGCCAGTTACTACCAGAATGTGCTGCTGGTTCGTGGTGGCATCTATTCGGAGACCGAAGGCTGGCGGCGGCTGGTCCGTTCCTTTGACATTGCAGCCAACACCCGGGATCCGGTGTCTCCCAATGGCACGGCTGAGCGACCCTTCTGGGATGCCAGGATGATGATCTACTGGAGTGGCGCTTCACTCGCCTTGATGATGGACGTCGAGCTCAGGCAACAGACCGCTGGTCGTCAAAGCCTGGATTCGGTTCTCGGACAGTTCGCAGATTGTTGCCTGCCTTCCAGCCGGACATGGGAAGGTCGGGAACTGTTTGCAAGACTGGACACGTTGTCCGGAACGAACGTGTTCACACGGAACTATGACCGCTACGCAGACCGGCCGGGAATGCCTCCCTATGCGCAGACCCTGAAGGTGATTGGCGTCAAATTCAATGGCAACGCCGTACAACTCGATGATCTTGCGCCTCTCGCGGCGATACGAAGCACGATCATGCGCCGCAAGAACTGAGCTTCAGCCGGTGAGCGTTTTTGCAAACCTGTCACGCACTTCCCGCTTGAGGAACTTGCCGCTTGCGTTGCGAGGCAGCGGTTCAGTCACAAACCAGATGTACTTCGGAATCTTGTGCCTGGCCATCAGACCGGCGCAGTGTTCACGCAACGCTTCGGCGGTCAGCGTCACATCGGGTTTCAGGAATACGGCGGCGCCAACTTCTTCTCCCAGACGCTCGTCGGGGACTCCGAACACGGTGGTTTCGGCGATGGCTGCATGTTTGTACATCACTGCCTCGACTTCGGCGCAGTACACGTTTTCGCCACCGCGCAGCACCATGTCCTTTATGCGGTCGACGATGTAGATGAATCCATCATCATCCAGCCGCGCCATGTCGCCGGTGTGCAGCCAGCCATCGGTGATACTGCTGCCGGTAGCCTCGGCACGATTCAGATAACCTCGAATGACCTGCGCACCTTTTACCCAGAGTTCACCGGGCGTGCCATGGGGTACGTCCATGCCCTTGTCGTCGACTACCCGGGTTTCATACACAGGCATGGCTGGTCCACAGCTGTCAGGCTTGTCCAGAAAATAGTCGGCACCGATCGAGGTGATGATGCCGCAGGTTTCAGTCATGCCATAACCCGTGCTGGGTCGTGCCGTGGCAACCGTCTCGTCGATCTTGCGCACCAGATCCGGTTGCAGCTGCGCGCCACCACCACCGAGGCTGACCAGGCTCGAGGTATCCCGATTCGGAAAATCCGGATGGGTAATAACTTCGCGTGCCATGGTCGGCACACCACTCATGGACGTGATGCGCTCCTGTTCGATCAGTCGCAGGGCTTCACCAGCGTCCCATCGATACATGTGCACAAGCTTGCCACCGGCCATCGTGATCGTGTAGGCCGCACAATTGTTGGCGGTTACGTGGAAAAGCGGAGTGGTCACCAGTGCCGACGGAATGACGGGCTTGGCGTCCGGATCGACAAGACCGCGTCTGGAGTTGATCCCGGCCTGCAACGCGCCGGCAAACATGAGGCTGAACAGGTTGCTGACGCAGCCACGATGTGTGAGTTGCGCACCCTTGGGATAACCGGTGGTCCCTGAGGTATAGAAGATCGTGGCATCACTGTCCGGGTGAATGTCGGGAGACGGCACAACCTTGCCTGCCCCTGCGTTGACTGCGTCTTCAAAGTCGATGATGTGATTGGCGCCGGCGGTGGTGTCCTGCGCGGACAGTCTTACTCCGACCAGGATCATCGGCGGGATTTCACCGCGAATGGGCAGCATGCGATCCAGTCTTTCCTGATCAAGGATCAGCACTTTTGGCTTTGCGTCGTTGAGGCCGTAGGCCATCTCATGGGAAACCCACCAGGCATTCATCCCCACAACCACGCCACCGATCAGCAGGGTTGCCCAGTAGGCCTGCATCCATTCGGGATAGTTGCGCATGGCAATTGCCACATGGTCACCTGGCTGGACTCCCTGACTTGCCAACCACGCGGCAAACGCGCTCACACGGGCGTGGGTCTGAGCATAGGTCAGGCGCTCACCTTCATAAACGATGTAGTCGCGCTCCGCATGGGCGTTGGACGCAAGCCAGACGTCCCGGACACTGCCGGGCGCGTTTTTCCAGGTCCTGATCGAATGCCCGCGGACCAATGCTGGCACCACTTCGAATTGGGCACCAGGCGCTGTGAGTTCCGCCCAGGTTTCCCGGTACAACTGATACATCGCCTGATCGCCCATCGTTCTCCCCTCGATCATTGGCTGCAAACGGGTTCGCCAGAGCCATCGTGTGCAAAAGCCCTGCACTTTACCGGTGAAGCCTGAAAAAGCAATGCGAGGGCGGACAGTGGCTGTAGCGGTTAGCTCCCGGTTGGACTCGCTGCCCTCGCACACGGGAGGCACACACGCGGCTGGATGATAACCACCTCAAAGTCGCTGGAGATCTTGATGAGCAGATCCTTTCATGACGGCAGTTTCCGCCGTGGCCGCAGCTCCCTTCGTGGTGGCACTGCCGTCCGTGGCGCTTCCATACACGGCCCTGTTGTCCATAGCCCTGTTGTCCATAGCCAAGGGGCAGGCAGGATCCTGCGTGGTCTGGTGAGAAATGTTGTGACCACCGGCCTGTTGTTGCTGCCGATCTGGGCTGCCGGTGGAACCGTGATGCCGTTGGCTGGCGCCGTCCAGGTGGCCTTTCTGCAGTGTGGATGCCTGTGTGTGGAGGGGGTGCCGCAAACCCTCTGTTCTTCGGTGGAGGAGGCACAACAACGGCCGGGTTTGTGCGGTCAGCAACACTGCCCGGAGTATGTGGCTGTTGAAGAGCAGGGCGAACGTTACGTCTCCCCGCATGCCTATGCCGAAAACTGTCGGGATGTTCGGGTCTGGGATGCAGCCAGGGAGGTTTATGACGGCATCAAGGTCTGCGATGTCCTCGAGTTGACAGCGGAACCAACACGCGGTTAGGAGAACACGGGTCCGGTCCATTCGGGAAGATTCATGCATCGACCGGGCCTGACGAGTTGCGACGGCCGTAGCCGGGAGCGACGGACCACGGCGCCCCACCGGCATGGTCAATGGCTGACAAGGTCGCCACCGGATTTCTGGTAGCGTATTGCCCATGCAACTGAGTATCGTCATCCCGGTTCTGAACGACGCGGCCGCGTTGACCCTGCTGCTGGCTGATCTTGCTCCCGCACTCGGGAACGGGGACATCGAAGTGGTTGTTGTGGATGGTGGCAGTGAGGACGCACTGGTGGCAGCGGTTGCGAATCAGCCGGTCCGGCTGATCAGGTCTGGCCGCGGTCGGGGATTGCAGCAGGCAGCAGGTGTCGAAGCGACCTGCGGTTCGATCGTCTGGCTGTTGCATGCCGATACCCGTGTACCGACCGAGGCAGTCGGTCTCGTGCTGGCGCAGCAGTCCGGATGGGGCAGGTTCTGTCTGCGATTCGAGCCCGATTTTCCGGGGATGCAGGTCGTCGCCGCGATGATGCACTGGCGCAGCCGCCTGACTGGCATCTGTACCGGTGACCAGGGAATCTGGATTGCCCGGGATCTGCTCGAACGCATAGGTGGAATGCCGGTTCAACCGCTGATGGAGGACATCGAGATGTCCGCTCGACTGCGGCGCGTGTCGTGGCCTGCAGTATTGCCCGGTGTGCTCACCACTTCTTCTCGCCGATGGCGCGAGAATGGGCTCGTGCGGACGATCCTGCAGATGTGGTGGTTCAGGTGGAACTACTTCCTGGGCACACCCGCTGAGGAACTTGCCAGATCCTACGGAGAGGTCCGAACCAATCCCGTGGTACCGGCAGCGCCCATGGAGAAAAAACCGGTCAGCCAATTGCCAGGTTCGGTGGTGCCGTCAAACGTTCATGGCAGGAGTCGAAAACCATGATCAACATGACACCCGTGATCTGCGTGTTCGCTCGCGCACCCGTCGAAGGTACGGTCAAAAAGCGTCTGGCACGCGAGATCGGTGAGGACGATGCATTCTGGGCCTACAAGAAGCTGGTGCGGCACACTGTAAAAAGGATCAGGCCGGTGACCACCAAGGGATTGTTTGCCGAGTTATGGATACAGGGGAGTCCGGACTACATCAGCTGTCGCGAGTGGGCAACGCAGTTGAACGGCCGCTTGCGGCAGCAACATGGTGGCGATATCGGCGCTGCCATGTGGCACACGGCCTACACGCATCTCAAGTTCGGACGACACGTCATCATCGTCGGGTCAGACGTTGTATCCATCGACGCAGATTACGTCCGGGAAGCGGCGACACTTCTTGAAGAGGTCGATGTGGTCATTGGACCTGCAGAGGATGGCGGCTACGGTTTGATCGGGCTCAGCAGACCTGCGCCGGATCTGTTTCGTGACATTCCCTGGGGCACTTCGACGGTTTATGCCAGAACCGTGGAGAAGATTCAGGCAAGTGGTCGCTCGATGGTGTCGCTGCCCCTCCTGTGGGACGTTGACACGGTAGAAGACTGGGAGCGTTTCAAACGGTCCTATCCGGAATTGCCGGAGAAGGTTGATCCCCGATTCCCGTTCCGCCTGATCAATCCTCTCCCCGAGGACGATGACGAAGAGGTCGAAGAATCACAGACCTGAATGCCCTGCCACGTCACACTCGCAGCGGTCCCCGGCGGAGAGAGGGTTCGGTATGCCGCAAGTCGGCAGGCACACTGTTTCCCGGTCGATCACTCGGTGGCGCGACCGAGATTGATCTTCGACAGGCTCTGCACAAACTGCTCGAGTCTTCTACGGTCGGTTACCGCCATCTCCTTCAATTCGATCCCGCATTCAAAGAGACGGCGTTGTACGTCCATCCTGACGTGCCGGATCACTGCAGTACTTTCCAGCTGCAGCAGGTTTGGAATGGTGATCTTGCAGCACTGCACTTCCTCGTCCCGCCGGGGCAGGGTTCCCTGAATGGCAAATTCCGCGCGCAAGCCGCCCGCTGAAATGTCGACGATCCGACCGTGCATGGGCAGGTCGCGTTGCAGGATGACACTCGCTCCACGGGTGCTGACCCGCATCGGCAGTCGATATCGCGCATCGCGTCGTCGCTGCTGAACCAGCATGCTGCTTGGCAGTGCAATTCGGAAGAAGGGCAGGCCACGTTCCTCTTCACGACTCAGGACAGTCACCTTTTCGGCAAACGCGTACAGGCCGTCCATGCGCGCCGCAAACGAAAACTGCGCGCGAACGCGAAGCAGCGCCAGAGCAGCTCGCGGTCGGATATCCTCGATCAGCATCTCCCGATCACTGACATCCAGAATCCGGGCGAGGATTTCATCCGCGGTGTTGCCAAGACGGACGCGCAAGTCGGTTCGCTGGTCACGAAAGGCACGCAGGGCGTCGGCGATTGCACCGAGATCGCTGATGTAGCCTGAATCCCGCCCACTGATGGACGCGCCAGCAACAGGCGGTGGCGGAGAGTTCTTTGTGGAGACCAGGGACAGGAATCCGCTCTTGTTCATGCGGATCTCCCACTGGCTCTGGCCATGATCTGCCAGTGGTCTGGCAGCGATGGACGATTGTCAGGCCTGCGCGATAGCGCTGCCCCTGCCTGAATGACTGCTTCGGAAGACGCCCTGTTCACCATACAACTCATCTTGGTGGTTATCGCCGAGGATGCTGATCAGATCCCGCACGGATTGTTGCGAACGGTGAATGATCCTTCCGTTAACTGCGTTGGAATCTTTAGCTTCCCGGGCCAACTCGCGAAGCTGCCTGTGAAGTGCGTCAAGACGGGTTCGTGACGGTGCTTCCGCTTTTTCAATGAGCTCCGCCAGCGGTGCGCCCAGCGCGGCCAGGGCAGATTCAATGCTGGCGCAGGCTCGCGCCTTGGCCTCTGTTGCATCGTGCAGGTTGTTCAATGATCGCGCGCGCAGTGCCGAGCGTTCGCCTTCCAGGCAATCCAGGAGCTGTGAGAAGAGCTCCGTCAGCGCGGTGACCCGGGTTTCGAGAGAGCCTGTGTCCAGATCCAGATGTTTGTCCATAACCTATTGAAATATATCAGATTCTATACGCATGAAGTTTTGCGCAAGTCGTTGTGGATCCACGTGGTAACGACCTTCGGAGATGGCAGTGCGAATGGCATCGACACGAGCCTGGTCAAATGGCGGGCGGGCATCTTCAGTAATGCTGCGAAGGGTCTGGGCAATGGCAGAAAGTTCCACATCCACCGCTGAACGGTCGGTACCGCCCAAATTCGAGGTGCTGGGCGACGTCGTGCGCTGATTCGCCTGCGCAATCGCACGATCACGGAGTTGCGATGCAGTTAGGTTCTGGATGTCCATGATTACGCGATACCTGATGACCTGTAGTCGTAGTCGACCGGGTTTGAACTTACTTTAGTCCGGATTTGTGAACTGTGTGTAGTTTCATAGCGATTCCTGTGGACGTGTACTGACCAGTCCTGGTCGGACGATCCAGGCTGCCAGACGTCGCCCCGACGAGAGGTTTTCGACCATCACCTGCTCGCCGATCTGGCCTCCTTCAATAGCCTTGGCCTTGGTCTCGATCCGGACCACGCTTGAACCGGATAACAGTCTGACAACATCGTTTCGCGTGATGGCCGGGCTGTGGGCGAACAGGGGCACGGTAAGCACCGTACCTTCCGCGATAGGCCGTTTTGGCGTCAAACCCCTGATCGACTGTCGGTTCAACAGGGTCAGTGCATGAGCGCTCAGCGGCATCATCGCTTCCTTTATGTCGCCGGCGGCCAGTTGTTGCCCGCGGAGCAGGGGCCGTGCAGCGACCAGCACCGGAGCTGACACCCTGACGTCGGCGGGCAGGTATGCCGACCAGGCCTGCGGTTTGCCACAGCGAACCGCAACGTGGACCCGCCCCACCTGGCTCTGGCCGCGCGGCAAGACTTCGAGATCAGCGCAACTGGACAGGCGCAACCGTGGATCGAGCCTGACCTCCACCTCAATGGTTGCATCTGGCCAGGACTTGTGGGCCTGGGCGAGCAACACGCGCTCGACCTCGGCCTGCACGTGCTGGCTGGCAAAGGCTGCCGGTTCGTGACCGAGAGTCAGCAGACCAAGGCACCAGATTGCAAACGTGCGGATCTTTGTCATGCATGCAGTTAAGCACAGACAGCAGAAAGTGTTGGTCGATCGCCAGTCCATGCCCGGCAACAACTTGCCGCCGGGCAACGGCGTCTTGCCGCAAATGGGCAGGGTACCCTCGGCAGGAACTGCAGGATCTTTAGCCTATGCTATGTTTTCCGCAGTAGACCCGTGTTGGCATGTCTGTTGCAGGCTCAACCCGGAATGGATTCGACGAGCTTGTCACAACAGGTTCGACCGGACAGGAGGTTGCATGAAGATCAGCATCGACAACGCATTGGGCCTGCACCCGCAGGCTCTCGCCCTGCGTTCTGAACGCACCAGTCTGTTGGCTCGCAACATTGCACAGGCTGACACCCCTGGATACAAGTCGCGTGATATCGACTTCCAGTCGGTACTGGCTGAACAGATGAAAGGAACGCCGATGCAAGGCACTCTGTCCGGTACCAATCATGCCCATATCACGCAAGCCACCAATGGCCAGGGTGGATATGACGTTCAGTATCGCGTTCCCCTGATGCCGAGCCTTGATGGCAACACCGTTGACGTGCAGTCCGAACAGAGCAAGTTTGCGGAGAACAACATGCGATTCCTGGCGAGCCTGCGGTTCGTCGATGGCCGCTTTGGCAGTCTTGTTACTGCAATCAAGGGCGAATGACGATGTCATTCAACAAGGTCCTTTCATCGGCCGTGGTGTCAAGTCAACAGGCGCCCGGCTCTGGAGATCCGATATGTCATTACTGAATGTCTTTGACATCGCTGGCAGCGGTATGTCTGCCCAGTCGATTCGTCTGAACACGACTGCGAGCAACCTCGCCAATGCCGAGAGTGTCGCACCACGAGGCGAAGCTACGTATCGTGCCCGTCATCCGGTTTTTGCTGCCGAACTGGAGACCGCTGCGGGTGGACACCTGCCACTTCCCTCCGAGACCGGTGCGGCAGAAGGCAGCAACGTGCAGGTTCTGGGCATTGTCGAGAGTGACAAGCCGCTCAACATACGCTACGAGCCGGATCATCCGTACGCCAATGAAAACGGCTATGTCGCCTATCCGAATGTGAATCCGGTAGAGGAGATGTCCAACATGATATCTGCCAGTCGCTCGTTTCAGATCAACGTCGAAATGATGAACACCGCCCGTTCACTCGCTGAGCGAGTGTTGAACATGGGCCGATAAGGGAGCAACGTGAATGGAGATCGCAGGTCTGAGATCACTGACCGAACTGCAGGGAGCAAGTCGTGGCACCAACAAGGCCGAAGAGCTCGGCAAGACCGCATTCCTCGAGTTGATGCTTGCGCAGATTCGAAATCAGAACCCGCTGGATCCGGCCAAGAACGAGGAGTTTGTGGCTCAGCTTGCGCAGTTCTCCAGCGTTGAGGGCATTCAGAATCTGAACGAGTCGATGGAGGGGATGGCCAGTGCGTTCAAGGCGAGTCTGACGCTGAACGCCGCCAGCATGGTCGGCCGATCCGTGATGGTGCCGACAGATACCGTATTGATGGAAGGTGGTGGATTCATTGGTTCCGTGAACAACACGGAAGCCTCCGGACATCTGGTGGTCGAGATCGCGGATGCAAGTGGCAACACGGTCGAGACGATTGATCTGGGTGCCCGTGAAGCCGGAACCGTCCGTTTTGGCTGGGATGGATCGCTTGCCAGCGGAGAGGATGCACCGCCAGGCGTTTACAAGGTGAGGGCGTTCAACACAGTCAACGGCGACTCGCGCGAATTTGACGTGGAGATGCCGGACCGTGTAGTCAGTGTGTCGATCCGGCCGGAGGGTGCCGTTGCAAATCTTGCCAGCGGTGATTCGATGCTGGTGGCCAGTATCAGGGAAGTTCTTTAGCCGCAAAACTTGCGGCGACAACAACAGGATCAGGAATCGGCGCATGACGCCGCACAGGGAGTAGAAAAAAATGAGTTTCAACACTGCGTTGAGTGGATTGGCAGCAGCGTCGAGTGATCTGGCGATTACCGGCAACAACATAGCCAACGCCAGCACCACAGGCTTCAAGACAAGCAGGGCGGAGTTTTCGGACATCTATGCCTCAAGCCTGCAGGGTACCGGTACCAGTCGTATCGGCAGCGGCGTGAAACTCGCGAATATCGCCCAGCAATTTGATCAGGGCACCATTTCCTTCACCGACAATAATCTGGATCTGGCGATCGATGGCAGTGGCTTTTTTGTCACCTCCCAGAACGGCGCCGTATCCTTCACGCGTTCCGGTGCCTTTGGCGTGGATGCAAAAGGCTTCATCGTGACTGGCGGCGGCGCTCGAGTGCAGGGGTACGCGTCAAACGGCACAGGATCCTTGTCCGGCCTTCTCGGTGATTTGCAAGTTAGTATCCCCAACCTGCGTCCAAAGCCATCCTCCCTTGTCGAGGTGGCTGTCAATCTGGACTCCCGCAGCGAAGTACTCACATCGGTCGGGCAACGACTGACGTCTACAGGTGCAGCGGTTGGACTTGCGAGACTGGGATTGCCTACATCCACCGCTACTGTGCTGAGGAGTGCGGGGGCTCCAACACCGTTCGATTTCAGCACTGACACCAACAGTTCGGTAAACGCAGGGTCTGCGCTGGTGCCTTTCAACTTCGCTGGAGCGGCCACCAGTTCATTCGAGGTTCAACTGTCCGGATCCAGTGTTCCGGCGGAGAATCGCACTGTCACCGTCACCCTGGATTCTCCAGTCAACACGCTGCAGGATCTGATCAGTGAAATTCGGGACGATCTTGCCAGTACCGGTATCGGGCTGGATGTGCGAGAGAATCCACAGGCATTGGGTCGTCTGCAATTTTATGCGTTGAATTCCGGTGAAAGTTCCGTTGTCACGATTGACCCGTCAGATAACGCAGTTTTTGGAACGGGGGTTACCCAGGCAGACGTCGAAGCGGTTCTGGGTGGTATTGCGCTGGGTCAGGGCGGCACCGCCGGATCCAGCTCTCTGGACGCCGATCCTTATGGTGGATCCACGGCGACTGGCGCATCCGGTGTACGCAGTTCCGCGACGTTTGATGTCACGTTGCAGGACAGTTCCGGCAACAACGGTACTGCCACGATCACGCTGAACTGGAACGTCACGGATGCAACGACGCTCATTACCGACATTCGTGAGGACCTGCTTGCCTCCGGGATTTCTGTCGACGTACGGGAAGATCCGGACAATGCCGGGCGCATCCAGTTTTTCAGCACGATAGCGGGTGAACAATCCTCCATCGGCATCACCAGCATCAATGCACCCAACAACGGTGTTGACGAGTCCGACGTGGTATTGGCGCTCTTCCTCGAAACCGGTGTTTCGCTGCCAGGCGTGGAGGGAGCCAGCAATGGTTATGCACAACAGCGGGTCGACGTGGTTTATCCGGATGCCACCACGATCCCGGTGACGATCCCTGAAGGGTCTTCGGCTGCGGAAATCGCATCGATCTTCAATTCCTCGGCGGTGCCAGGTGTGACTGCGACAGGTTCGACCACCGCGCGCATCCCGTCGACCACTTTCAACAACATATCAGGCAGCATGCAGGTGACCCTCAACGGGGTGGCCCTGACAGGGAACACGCTGCAGCAGCTGGCTACCTCCATCAACAGTGCCCTGCCAGGAATCGCGACGGCAACAGCCACGGTCGACACCAACGGAGACCTGGTGATCAATGACCGGGTAGGCGCCGATCTGGTGTTTGCGATCTCGGGTGGTCCGACTGACGCGATCGAAGTGGTCGGTCCTCAAGGCTTGCCGATTGCCCTTGATACGACAGGCACATCGGTTGGCGTGGTTGGAGGCGCCGTGCAGCTGGCCATAGAAGAGGGCATCACGATGACCAATGCAGCGCCAGCCGTCACCAACGTGTTTGGGGTTTTGAATGAGGCTGCATTCGAACCCTTTGAACTCAACACTTTCAATCCTGACAACCAGAACACCTATAACGCAGCGACATCGGTGAAAGTCTTCGACAGCATGGGCAATCCCCACACGTTGTCGATGTTCTTTGTGAAGGAACGATTCACACCCGGAGTATCTGGTGAGGAAGCCAATCGATGGCTCATGTACACCCTAGTTGACGGCAA
>JBGSHJ010000022.1:0-26895 GCA_041752315.1 Pseudomonadales bacterium | reverse complement strand
CCGTGATCTGCGACGATGGACGTCCAGCCAAAACAGTGAGCGGCTTCCGTTAAGGGGTCAAGTCTGCAGGTAAGTAAAAAGCCCGCATTACGCGAGCTTTTTTTACTTCCGGGGATTTTCCCGGAAGTCGTTGATTGGTGGAGGCGGCGGGAGTTGAACCCGCGTCCACTGGCGCTCAGAGATCGGCTCTACATGCTTAGAACACGTCGTTTGTTTTAACCTCGAACGCTCCGACGGCCAGGATCATTCTCGGCGAGCCCGATTGTTTTAACGCTTTGGCCCCGGGCGAGACCTCCGCGCGATCCTGTGAGCTAGCCACTGACTTCATCGCACAGGAAACGAATCGTCAGTGTAAGCGGCGGTTTTAGGCCGCTAGTGCGTAGTTTTCGTCATTGGCAACTAAAAAGTTGCAGCAATTGTTTTACGAGAGTTACTACCCTCTCGGCATGCACCTCAAACCTTGCTACCCGTGTCGAAACCAAGTCGCCCCCAATTCAATTGAAATCAGTCACTTGAATCAGTTCAGCGGAACCAGCTCGCTGGATAACCGTTGGTCAGCGTAACACGCACTGCGCTGCGCGAGCGCGTGCTTTTTCATACACTCCTTGGACCATGTGGTCCGCTTCTCGTTTCCTGACCTCTTTCCTGATCCTGGCCATGGCCTCTCCGGCCGTCGCCCTGGATGCTCGCGCCTTGATCGAAAAGGCCGTTGTCCTCATCGATCAGGGCCAGCCTGCCCTTGCCCGCAGTTACCTTGAACCGGCGTTGATCTCGCCGTCCCTCGTCGATTCAGAACGTTCGAGGGCTTACTACCTGCGGGGCTACAGCTACTTCGAACAACATCTATATGTGTCCGCCCGGCTGGATTACAACCGGTCGCTTGAATTCAATTCCGACAATCCCGGCACGCTGGTAGCGCTGGGTCGGTTGCATCTGGGCGGGCTCGGCATCAAACAGGATGCATCGCTCGCCTGGCTGCTTTTCGAAAAGGCAGCCGAACTTGGGTACATCGAAGGCAAGCTCATGGCCGGGCGAGCGCTGCTGTTTGGCGAAGGTGTCGAAAGAAACACACGACATGCGCGCCGGTGGCTTGCGCAGGCGGCGGCTCAGGGCGACGCAATTGCCATGTTGCACATGGGGCTGAGCTATCGGGCGCCCTATGTGGACGCGACGGACATCGACAAGGCCACCGCCTGGTATGAAAAGGCACGAGCGGCCGGATCGGCCGTGGCGCTGGTCATGCTCGGTCACATGCAGATGACCGGGGAGATTGGCCAGGCTGATGAAACCGCCGCATTTGCGCTGTTCAAGGAAGCCGCCGACCTCGGTCTGCCCGACGGACAGGTCCGGGTTGCACACGCCTATCTGCGCGGTAACGGTGTCCAGGTGGATGTGGACGCGGCCAGGACATGGTTCGAAAAGGCTGGTCAGCAGGGTTCGGTGGATGCCTGGGTGGGTCTGGGTTATGTCTACCAGGCTGGCCTGGGTGTCCCCGTGAACGTTGACAAGGCCAGGGGCTGGTACCGCAAGGCAGCGTTGGCCGGGTACGCGCAGGGCGTGTCGCGATACGTTCAACTGCTGCTGGAAATTGGTGATCTCCAGGCGCACGAAGAAGCCGCGCGATGGCTGGCCCGAATGGCTCGGGAAAATCGCGCGAACGCCGCAAATGACTATGCCTGGTTGCTGGCAACCTCGCCGCACGAGCGGGTTCGAAACGCGGGCCTGGCCGTCGAATTTGCCCGGCAGGCCGTCGCCGGCGAGGCTTCGTTGTCCAGGTTGGACACGCTGGCAGCCGCGTATGCGGAGGCTGGCCAGTTCATCGACGCAATATCGGTCCAGGAAAAGGCGATAGCGCTGTCTGACATCGAAGGATCTGACTTCCGTCCGGAGATGGAGCGACGATTAAAGGCTTATCAGGCCGGCAAACCATGGCGGGAGTAGGGCGCTTCTGGTACAAAGTCGCCCGCTGCATTTCAGGATCAAGAGTTGAGCGTAGAACGTCGGCGTACGGAAGTGGTTCGGGAGATCATCCAGGAGCTGTTCGCGAGCGGTCGATCGCAGGTTCGTCCTGGCGATGTCAATTCTGCACTGCGGGAGCGCGGCATGCCCATGGGCACCTGGGAAGTTCGAGCCGAGTTCACTGTCCTTGAGGCCGAAGGCGCGCTGGTGCTTGATCCGGCGACGGCGGGCTGGTTGCCTGGCAAACCTGTTTCACCTTTGGCGAAGTGCGTCGGCGGATGAAAACCAGCGTTGACCTGTCCGGTCTGTCTCGTGTCAACAATCCTGGCGCCATCCATATCCTCTGTTCGAAGTGGTACCCCGAATTGGTGCAGAGTTTGAGCAATGCGTGCGAGCGGGTGCTGCGCGAGCATGGTTATTCCCGGGTGATCGTTCACACGCTGCCCGGTTCTCTGGAGTTGCCACTCGCAGCACGTGACCTGCTGGCGGAAGATCGCAGCAAGGAAATCGATGCGATCATCTGCTTCGGTGTGATTGTCAAAGGCGAGACTTACCATTTCGAGATGATTTCGAACGAATGCATCCGCGGCCTGGGAGATGTGATGCATGAATTCCGGCGCCCCGTCATCGTCGAAGTCATTCCGGTGATGGATATTGCGCATGCAGCCGCACGCGCCGCCGACGATGAATTCAACAAGGGTATCGAAGCCGCAGTTGCCGCGATCGAGATGGTCGCCTGGCGGCAGGTCCACACAAAGAGCTGACGCACCTGATGGGGTGGCCGCCTGGCCTTGTCAGCGGTGGTGTACCTTCATCAGCCTTTCCTTCTGGCGTGCCCACTCGCGATCCTTGGTGGTTTCACGTTTGTCGTGATCCTGCTTGCCTTTGGCCAGTGCAATTTCACACTTCACGTGTTTGCCTTTCCAGTAAAGCCGGGTCGCGATGCAGGTATAACCCTTCTGCTGGGTGGCCATGAACAGGGTCGCCAGTTCCTTTGCATGCAACAGCAGTTTTCGTGTTCGCTTCGGCTCGGCGATCACGTGGGTTGAAGCGCTCTCGAGCGGAGAGATGTTCGCACCCAGCAGCCAGGCCTCGCCTTCACGTACCAGAACATAGCTGTCGACCAGTTGTGCCTTGCCGGCGCGAATGGACTTGAGTTCCCAGCCGAACAGGACAAGACCCGCTTCATAGCGATCTTCAAGGTGGTAATCGTGTTGCGCTCGCTTGTGACGGGCAATCGTTGGGTCCGGATCTGCATTCTTCTTTGCCATGGCGGGCATTATAGGCAGCTTCCTTCTTTATAATGCGTGCTGTGTGAAAGGGGCGAGAGAAATGACGAACGACGATGTATCCCAGCATGGGATGTGGTCGAATCGATGGCTGTTCATCCTGGCGGCGGCAGGTTCCGCTGTCGGATTGGGCAATATCTGGAAATTCCCCTATCTCACTGGCGAAAACGGTGGGGCGGCGTTTGTCCTGATCTACCTCGTCACCATTGCGCTGGTCGGCCTGCCGATACTCATGGCGGAAGTGTTGATAGGTCGGCAGGGACGCAATAGCCCGGTCAACACGCTGCGAATCCTTGTTCAGCAGCATCGCCTCAGCGGTCCGTGGGTGCTGATCGGATGGATGGGCATGTTTGCCGGCATCCTCATTCTTTCGTACTACGCGGTCATCGCAGGTTGGGCGCTCTATTACATGGTCGAGATGGGGAGCGGAGCACTGCAAGGTGCCGACGTGGCTTTTGCTGACAAGACGTTCAACGATTTCACCGGTAATCCATGGCTGGTGGGAGGCTGTCATACGCTGTTCATGCTGGCGACGATCTACATCATCAGCAAAGGTGTGGTGAAAGGCCTCGAAACCTCCATTCGGTGGTTCATGCCGCTGCTGTTCATCCTGCTGTTTGTCTTGCTGGGCTATGGCGTCATATCAGGAGGATTTGCGCGAGGGTTTGCGTTCATGTTCGACTTCAAATGGCAGGATGTGAGCGCCAATACGTGGCTGCTGGCCATGGGCCAGTCGTTTTTCACCCTGAGTCTGGGCATGGGTACGATGATGGCCTATGGGGCTTATGTACCGAGCAATGCCTCGATTCCCGGCACCGTGTTCATGATTGCCGGACTGGATACGCTGGTGTCGATCTGCGCCGGTCTGGCGATTTTCCCGATTGTCTTTGTCAACGGACTCGAACCGGGACAAGGCCCAGGCCTCATGTTTGTGACCATCCCACTGGCGTTTGGACAGATGCCTTTCGGCGCATTTTTTGGAGTTCTCTTTTTCATACTGATCAGCTTTGCAGCGATAACGTCGGCGATATCGTTGACTGAACCGGCGCTCGCCTATCTGGTGGAAGAGTACAACGCCAAACGATCACGGGTTGCGATCACGCTCGGTGTCATCTGCTGGCTGATTGGTATTGGCACCGTGTTGTCGTTCAACACGCTGGCTGACTTCAAAGTGGATGGTTCCCGTACCCTCTTCGAGTTTGTGGACTTCCTGACACAGAACATCATGCTGCCGATCGGTGGGTTGATGATTGCGCTGTTCTGCGGGTGGATGCTGCCGCGTACTGTCGTACAGAGTCAGCTGGGCATCAGGTTCGCCGGCGTGTGGTGGCTCTGGAAGTTCGTGATCGGCTTTGTCGCCCCGGTTGGCGTTGCTCTGGTTTTTCTTGTGACGTTGTTTCCCTGTATCCAAACACTGAGCTGCGAGATTTGACGGCGATCTCCCGTACTGCACTTCTGCCCTACCAGGCAGAACTGATGTTTGCGATGGTGAATGACATTGCCAGCTATCCGCAGTTTGTACCGGGATGCACTGCAGTCGACGTGATGGAAACATCGGCGACCACCGTGGTCGCCCGCGTGCATGTCTCTGCACGCGGATTCAGCGAGACCTTCACTACACGCAATACCCTGGCTGGGCATTCCCGGATTGATCTGGAGCTTGCTGACGGACCGTTTGAGCATTTTGCAGGCTCCTGGCTGTTCCAGCCCCTGGGCAGTGCAGGTTGCAAAGTCACCCTTCGATTGGAATTCCAGCTGCGTGGTTTGTTACGAGTTGTCGAACCGCTGGTGGGCAAGGCCGCCGATGCCGTGGTTGACGCCTTTGTCAAACGTGCCCGCGAGCTGGCACCTTGACAGCGGTGATCGTTGAGCTGGTTTATGCGCTTGCAGAGGAGCAGTACGTCCTCACGCTGCAATTGACTGATGGAGCGTCGATAGCTGACGCACTTGATCTGGCCAAAGAGGATCCGTTGTTCGCGCGCTTTCCACTGGGGGATCTGACGACCGGTGTCTGGGGTGAGGTAAAACCTGCCAGCTACCGGCTCTCGACGGGAGATCGGCTGGAGCTCTATCGGCCACTCAAGGTGGATCCGATGCAGGCACGCCGGAACCGCGTGAATCGCTTGCGAGGTGCGATTCGTTAGCGCCGCTGCACGTGTGCTGGTACGGACCGCTCAGGAATGGTCTGGGCTGGATTCCGCTTTGCCCGATTCGTCCGCCTCTGGTGGCAGGTCCTTGATGATGTGCTCGGCCGGCACCTCCGGTGTTGGTGGCTCGGCTACAGTGGTGGGTGTGAAGTTGCCGCTGAACGATGCCAGCCGATCCTGTTCGAATATCAGTGACAGATAGGTCTTCTCCTGGTACTGGCCGGGAATGTCGATGTAGTAGAGATAGTCCCAACGATCCGAATTGAAACGGTTCCGTGTCACCGGATCGCCCAGAACAAATCGCACCTGGTTGCGCGTCATGCCAGGCTTGAGCTGATCCACCATTTCCTGGTTGATCACGTTGCCTTGCTGGATCGTGATCTTGTGGACACGCGGCAGGCTCAGCTTGGGCATGGTACAGGCGCCCAGGGCGAACGAAGCGAGCAGAATGAAGACGATGGGCGCGCGCATGGCAAACCGGTTTTTAATGGTGCGCGGATGGTACTCGAAATGATGATATGGCTGAACCTTCGTCGAGTCGCCAGGTTGTCGGACTAATTGGCCTCAGCCAGCAGCGCGTCGGCGTACTGCCGGGTTTTTTCCGAGACCTCGGCGCCGGCCAGCATTCTGGCAATCTCCTCTCTCCGGGCTGGCCGATCGAGGGACACGATGGTGGTGTCTTCACTCTTTGTCTTGCGAACACAAAGATGGTGTTCGCCAAGTGCGGCGACCTGGGGAGCGTGTGTGACGCAAATGACCTGGGTGTGGGTGCCCAGGCGGCGCAGCAACCTGCCGATCGTGTCAGCGAGGTTGCCACCCACTCCGACATCCGCCTCGTCCAGTACCAGGCAAGGAAGCGCGCTGCGCTCTGCAGCGGTCACTGCGATGGCGAGGTTGATCCTCGCGAGTTCTCCACCGCTGGCAATCCGGCCGAGGGGGCCAGGTGGATATTTCGGGTTTGTGCTGACCAGCAACTCGATTCCGTCCATGCCGGTTTCGTTTTCGGTCGTACTGAAATCGACCCCCAGCTTTGCCTTTCCCAGGCCCAGCTCAGCCAGGACCCGTGAAACTTCCTTGGCGAATTCCTTGGCAGCCTTCTTTCGTTTGGCAGACAGCGCCTGTGCGCTGCCGTAAAAAGCTGATTCCAGAATTCTTGCCTTTGCCTCCGAAGCTTCCAGCGCCTGGGTGTCTGCGTTGATGCTGGCCAGTTCTGCCGCCAGTCCCTGCACTCGCGCAGGCAGTTCGCGTGGTGCGATCTTGTGTTTCCTTGCCAGACCGTGCAGTACCTCGATTGACTCAGACAAGGCCGAGAGGCGTTCCGGATCGGGCTCCAGAGCGTCTGCGTAGTGGCGAAGATGCCGGCTTGCGTCCTCCAGCAACGCCCCCGCATCGCCCAGTGCGGCGCGGGCTGATTCAAGCGACGGATGACTGTCAGCCAGCGCACCGAGCGAAGACATGAGCCGGCCGGGGGTGTCGAGTTCTGCAAGCGCGTTATCTGCGGCGAGCACGGTGTCCAGGAGATGATCGACCTGCGCCAGACGGCGATGATCATCAAACAGCTGATCGAGCTCCTGAAGATCAATCCCTAAGCCGTCCAGTTCCTGAAGCTGATAGGTCAGCAGCTCGATTCGATCTGCCTGCTGGCTTGCGCTGACTCGCAGCGATTCTGCCTCGCGCCGAATGCGCTGCCAGCTCCGCCAGATTTCTGTGACCTGTTCCCGATCGGTGCCAGCCAGCGCAAAATCATCGAGCAGTGCCAGTTGCACGTCACGGCGACCCAGACGGACGTTTTCGTGTTGCCCGTGAACATCGACGAGACTTTCACCGAGCTCCCTCAAGACCTGAAGGGTAACCGGAACGCCGTTCACAAATGCTTTCGAGCGACCATCGGCTGACATGGTACGGCGCAGCAGGCAGGTGCCCGGACCATCCAGATCAACGAGTTCCAGTGCAGTCAGGCGATCACGAATCCTGGGTGTCAACGAGATGTCAAATTCAGCGCTGACATCCAGGCGCGCAGCTCCTGGACGAAGCAGGTCGCTGACGGCTCGCTCGCCGAGCACCAGTGAAAGAGCGGCCAGGAGAATGGATTTTCCCGCACCGGATTCACCGGTAATGACGGTGAGTCCTGCTGAAAATGAGACTTCGAGTCGCTCCACGAGCGCGAGGTCTTGCACTGTCAGGTGCTTCAGCATAAAACGTAGTGTCCTTTTCGGAAGGGGGCCAGAATAGTCATTGTCGAGTGGCCAACCAGAGTTTGACCCAAGTTTTGTCGTAAGCCCATGCCCAGACCCATTGTCCGTAATTCGTTTGACACCGCGCTGGATTCGCGGGCACAACAATTGCTCAAATTGATGGTGGAACATTACCTGGTGGATGGGCGGCCGATTGCTTCCAAGGCGCTGGCCGAGTTGCCGGCGATCGGCGTCAGCTCGGCGACCGTGCGCAACATCATGGCCGAACTTGAGCAGCTCGGCCTGGTTCGTTCACCGCATACATCAGCAGGCAAGGTGCCAACGGTGCAGGGGTTGCGGCTGTTTGTGGATACCATGCTGTCCGTCCAGCCACTCGACCGGCAGAGCCTTCGAAAGGTTGAACAACAGCTTGATCCGGATCTGTCGCCCAAGGAGCTCGTTTCGAACGCCAGCGAACTGCTGTCGAAAATGACGCATATGACGTGTGTGGTCACGAGCCCAAAACGCGACGGGGTCGCGCTCAAGCACGTCGAGTTCGTCAAGCTCACGGACAAGCGGGTACTGGTGGTGCTGGTGATGCAGGATCGCGAAATCCAGAACCGCGTTATCCACACGGAGAGGGTGTACAGCGACATCGAGTTGACAACCTCCGCCAACCTGATCAATCGGGAATTTGTTGGCCGGCCGCTGGAAGAAATCCGCTCCGAACTGCTGACGTCCATGCGCCAGGACAAGGACCGCATGAACCTGCTCATGGAAACCGCCTTTGACGTGGCATCCCGGGCGTTTGCCTTGCCAGCGGAAAGTTCTGGTCGGGACCTCGTGGTCGCGGGCGAAACCCGGCTGGTGGATGTCACGGGTGATCTGGGTACGGTTCGCGCCCTGTTCGAGGCGTTTTCCCACAAGGGAGTCATCCTTCATCTCCTCGACCGATGTCTGCAGAGTGATGGGATACAGCTCTTCATTGGTCACGAAACCGGCTACGCGCAGCTCGATGAGGTATCCCTGGTTACCTCCACCTATGAAGTGAATGGGACTGTGGCCGGGGTGCTGGGGGTCATCGGTCCTACCCGTATGGCGTACAAGGACGTGATTCCGGTCGTGGACGTCACGGCCCGGTTGCTTGGTGCCGCGCTCCGATACGCCTGACAGGAGTCGCTTCCAGAAACCGCTTTTCTTTCTGCCTCAGGGGTTGAATCACCTGTCCCCAGACCCCATGTTGCCCAAATCTTGAAACTTGATGGCCACAGGCATGTCGGAACAACCCGGAGAAACCAACCAGGATCAGGCGCCAGACGCGCCGACCGAAGCAAATCAGACTGATGCAGCAGGCGGTACAGGTTCTGGAGACCCTGCAATCGACGCGGCACAGGAACAGATTGCGACCTTGAAGGATCAGTTGCTGCGTGCCCACGCAGAAATGGACAACCTGCGCCGGCGTAACCAGCGGGACGTGGAGAACGCCCACAAATATGGTGTTGAGCGATTGTTGGGAGAGATGCCGGCAATTCTCGACAGTCTCGAAAAGGGTCTCGAATCTGCCGCGTCGCTGGAAGGTGAGGCGGCTCTGGCCGTCGCGGAAGGTCTGACGCTCTGCCACAAGCTCTTCCTGGCGTCTCTGGCGCGTTATGGCATGACCCCCGTCGACCCGAAGGGCGAGCCGTTCAATCCGAAGTGGCATGAGGCGATTGCGATGGTCGCCAACCCGAACATGGAGCCGAACTCCGTGATGGATGTACTGCAGCGGGGTTATCTGCTGCATGACCGGGTCTTGCGTGCAGCCAAGGTTGTGGTCACCAAGGCCCCCTGAGGCATGAAACCGGCACATGACGCGGGATTGGGCACGGATTTGCACGTAGAAGCTTGAACCCGCAGTGAACGGCCGCATATACGGTTTGAAGATAATCGCGCCCAAAGCGCAGATGGAGAATCGAGATGGGAAAAATCATTGGCATCGACCTTGGCACGACCAATTCGTGTGTGGCGGTCATGGACGGTGGAGAAGCCAAGGTCATTGAAAACTCGGAAGGTGATCGCACGACACCTTCGATCATTGCGTATGCCGATGATGGTGAGATCCTCGTCGGCCAGAGTGCCAAGCGTCAGGCGGTAACCAATCCGAAAAACACGCTGTTTGCCGTGAAGCGGCTGATCGGGCGACGTTTTGCCGACGACGTGGTGCAGAAGGACATCAAGATGGTGCCCTACAAGATCACCGCTGCCGACAACGGTGATGCGTGGATCGACGTCAATGGCAAACGGCTCGCGCCGCCCCAGGTTTCAGCCGAAGTGCTGAAAAAGATGAAGAAGACCGCTGAAGATTACCTTGGTGAACCCGTTACCGAAGCGGTGATCACGGTGCCTGCGTATTTCAACGATTCACAGCGGCAGGCGACCAAGGACGCTGGTCGCATTGCCGGACTTGAAGTGAAGCGGATCATCAACGAACCCACCGCCGCCGCACTCGCATATGGACTCGACAAAAAGCGCGGCGACGCGAAGATCGTGGTGTACGACCTGGGTGGTGGTACGTTCGACATTTCCGTCATTGAAATCGCCGAGATTGACGGTGAGCATCAATTCGAAGTGCTCTCGACAAACGGTGACACTTTCCTGGGTGGTGAAGACTT
Organism: Pseudomonadales bacterium; assembly: GCA_041752315.1. Taxonomy (GTDB): domain Bacteria; phylum Pseudomonadota; class Gammaproteobacteria; order Pseudomonadales; family Azotimanducaceae; genus SYFY01. The sequence continues at coordinate 16,675 of JBGSHJ010000022.1, read as the reverse complement.
TGACCTGCGTGTCATCGACTACCTTGCCGACGAGTTCAAGAAGACCAATGGTGTTGATCTGCACAACGATCCACTGGCGCTGCAGCGTTTGAAAGAAGCTGCGGAGAAGGCAAAGATCGAGTTGTCCAGCAGTCAGCAGACCGAAATCAATCTGCCGTACATCACTGCAGACCAGACTGGTCCCAAGCATCTGGTTCTGAAACTGACCCGAGCCAAGCTGGAGTCGCTCGTTGAGGAGCTTGTCAACCGGACGATGGAGCCATGCCGCATTGCGTTGACCGATGCCGGCGTCAAAAACTCCGACATCGATGATGTCATTCTGGTTGGCGGACAAACCCGCATGCCGCTGGTGCAGGCCAAGGTCAAGGAATTTTTTGGTCAGGAGCCTCGTCGGGATGTGAATCCGGATGAAGCGGTCGCGGTCGGTGCTGCGATCCAGGCTTCGGTGCTGGCAGGTGAACGCAGTGATGTGTTGCTGCTGGACGTTACGCCGCTGTCGCTGGGTATCGAAACCCTGGGTGGCGTGATGAGTGTGCTGATCGAAAAGAACACCACCATTCCAACCAAGAAAGCGCAGACATTCTCCACGGCTGACGACAATCAGACTGCCGTGACCATCCACGTGCTGCAAGGTGAACGCAAACAGGCGACAGCCAATAAATCCCTGGGTCGATTTGATCTGGCTGACATTCCACCGGCACCCAGAGGCATGCCGCAAGTTGAAGTGAGCTTTGATATCGATGCCAACGGCATTCTGAATGTTTCGGCGAAGGACAAGGCAACCGGCAAGGAACAGTCCATCATCATCAAGGCGTCCAGCGGCCTGTCAGATGATGAAATCCAGAAGATGGTGCGGGACGCCGAGGCGCATTCTGCCGAAGACGCGAAGTTCGAGGAAATGGTGCAACTGCGCAACCAGGCAGATGCACTCGTGCACAGCGCACGAAAGGCGATTGCGGATGCTGGCGACAAGGTAACCCAGCAAGAGAAGGATGCGGTTGAATCGGCGACCAAGGATCTGGAGGCTGCTCTCAAAGCCGAAGACAAGGCCGGCATCGAAGCAAAAATCCAGGCGCTCTCCGCAGCCTCCGCTACACTCGCGCAGAAGATGTACGAATCCCAGAGTGCAGCCGACGGTGCGGGTAAAGCCGGTGGCGGTGCGGGTGGAAGCAGTTCGGGTCCGGATGGGGATGCACTGGACGCCGAATTCGAAGAGGTCAAGGACAAGGACAAGTAAGGACAGACAAGTCCCGAAACACCGCCTGGATCGAGGTTAGCCGCGGCGTCGGTACAGGCGACACCGCGGTTTTTTCTTTACGGAGTTGATTGGCAAGAACATGGCGAAGCGCGATTACTACGAAGTGCTCGGCGTCAGCCGGGATGCAGATGCCGATACCATCAAGAAGGCATATCGGCGTCTGGCCATGAAGTATCACCCGGACCGGAACTCCGACGATCCTTCCGCTGAAGAAAAGTTCAAGGAGGCGACCGAAGCCTACGAAATCCTGACGGACGACGAAAAACGACCAGCCTACGACCGCTATGGACACGCCGGGGTGGACCAGAACGCCGGTGGCAGAGGCTTTGAAGGCTCTTTCAGTGACGTCTTTGGTGATGTTTTTGGTGACATATTTGGTGGCGGGGGCCGAAGTCGAGGCGGCCCGCAACGGGGCGCTGACCTGCGTTATTCACTCGAACTGGACCTCGAGCAGGCGGTGCGCGGTGACAAGATTGAAATTCGTGTACCCATTCTCGCCACCTGCGAAGACTGCAAGGGCAGTGGCGCAAAGACCGGCACCCAGCCTTCAACATGTACGGATTGTGGTGGATCCGGTCAGATTCGTGTGTCGCAAGGTTTCTTTTCCCTGCAACAGACCTGTCCGCGCTGCCGCGGTCAGGGGCGGGTCGTCAAGGACCCATGCCGTAGCTGCAGTGGTGCCGGGCGGGTCGAGAAGCGCAAGACACTGTCTGTGCGGATACCTCCTGGAGTCGATACGGGCGATCGCATCCGTCTGACGGGCGAAGGTGAAGCCGGTCCGGGTGGCGGTCCGACCGGGGATCTTTATGTGCAGGTCGAAGTCAGACCGCACGCGATTTTTGCGCGTGATGGTCGTGACTTGCATTGTGACGTACCGATTTCCTTCGCAGATGCCGCACTGGGTGGTGAACTGGAAGTACCGACCCTGGATGGCCGCGTGAAGTTGAAAGTTCCGGCGGGTACCCAGACGGCAAAGCTGTTCAGGTTGCGTGGCAAGGGTGTTGTCCCCGTGCGTGGTGGTGGTCCAGGCGATTTGTTGTGCCGGGTGGTGGTGGAAACGCCGGTGAACCTCACCGCACGGCAGACCGAGTTGCTGGAAGAACTGAAATCGACGATGAAACAGGGAGGCGAAAAGCACTCTCCGAAGGAAACTTCCTGGTTCAAGGGCGTAAAGGACTTTTTCGACGGCCTGACTTCCTGATAGCGTGACTGCTTTCCGGAGCGGACCACTCGCATGCTCAATATCGCGGTAACCGGCGCTGTCGGCCGAATGGGACGGACGCTTGTCGAGGCCATCCACTCAGCCGGGGATCTGCGTCTGGGTGCAGCGCTCGAGAGAGCGGACTGCCCGCTGCTCGGCGCCGATGCGGGAGAAGTTGCTGCCGTCGGGAGGCTGGGTGTCCCGGTGGTCTCGGACATGAACGCGGTGCTGAGCCAGTTCGATATCCTGATCGACTTCAGTATTCCGTCTGCTACTCTCGAAAAACTGGATATCTGTGCCGCAGCCGGCAAGCCGCTCGTGCTTGGCACCACAGGGTTCGATGCAGCAGGACTCGACCGCATCAACCGGGCAGCGCAGCACATTCCGATACTGATGACACCGAACATGAGCGTGGGGATCAATCTGGTCTTCAAGTTGATCGAGATGGCTGCACAGGCGCTGGGCGACACCGCAGACATCGAAATCATCGAAGCCCATCATCGCAACAAGATCGACGCTCCGTCCGGCACAGCGGTTCGAATGGGGGAGATCCTTGCCCGTGCAACCGGGCGGGAACTCGCCGATGTGGCGGTTTATGGCCGTCAAGGCATTACCGGGGTCCGCGAACGAACGACGATCGGTTTCGAGACCATCAGGGCTGGCGATATCGTTGGCGACCACACAGTGCTCTTTGCGGCAGCCGGCGAGCGCATCGAAATCACCCATCGGGCGCATACACGAAGCAACTTTGCGGAAGGTGCATTGCGAGCCGCACGTTATCTCGCCACTGCCAAGCCCGGCATCCATTCGATGCAGGATGTACTGGGGTTGTAACTTTTTTACCCCTTTCGAACATCAGGGGTTAAAAAAAGGCGCTTCAGTCGCTAGACTACGCGCCCCAGCAAGAGGCCGGATTGAACCAGCGGGTTCAGTGATTCCGCCTTAAATTCAAGTGGGCACCGCTTCGTCATTTCGACCCACACCGCACCGTTGGGGAATACAGTTGATACCGGCGTTACTAGCGCTTGCAGATGGCACCGTGTTCAGAGGCCAGGCGATGGGCCAGCACGGAAAATCCGTTGGTGAAGTAGTTTTCAATACCGCGATGACGGGGTATCAGGAAATCCTCACGGATCCTTCCTATGCCGAGCAGATCATCACGCTGACCTATCCGCAGATCGGCAATACCGGAATCGATCCGGAAGACCACGAATCCGATCGTGTCTGGGCGCGTGGGTTGATTATTCGCCAGCTGCCGCGTCGGGTGAGTAACTGGCGTGCGACGGAGTCCCTCCCGGATTTTCTCGTTCGACAGGATGTGGTTGCCATCGCTGAGGTGGATACGCGTCGCCTCACTCGGCACATTCGCGAGCATGGTGTGCAGGCAGGCTGCATTCTGGCTGGGGTCGATGCGAGTCGTCGTGCGGATGAAGCGATTGCCGCAGCACGTGCTTTTCCGGGGCTGGCCGGAATGGATCTCGCCAAGGTGGTTACCGGCGTTCGTCGCGAATGGAAGGAAACCGATTGGCAACTCGGCCGGGGTTACGGCGAACTTGTCGAGCCCAGGTTCAAGGTTGTTGCCTACGACTTTGGCGTCAAGCGCAACATCCTCCGGTTGCTGGCACAACGCGGGTGTGCGCTGACGGTCGTGCCGGCACAAACCTCGGCGGAAGAAGTTCTCGCGCTCAAACCCGATGGCGTGTTCCTCTCGAATGGTCCTGGCGACCCGGATCCCTGTGACTATGCGATCAAGGCCATTCGTCAGTTGCTGGACGCGGATTTGCCGATCTTCGGTATCTGTCTTGGGCATCAACTGCTGGCGCTGGCCAGTGGGGCTCGAACCGTGAAGATGGCGTTCGGGCATCACGGCGCGAATCACCCGGTGCAGGATCTGGAGAGCCGTGCGGTGATGATCACCAGCCAGAATCATGGATTTGCGGTGGACGCCGACTCGCTGCCGAACTGTCTCAGGGCAACCCACGTTTCGCTGTTCGATGGCAGCTTGCAGGGTGTCGCAAGGACTGATCGACCCGCATTCAGTTTTCAGGGGCACCCTGAGGCAAGCCCTGGTCCACAAGACTGCCAGTATCTCTTCGATAAATTTGTCGCCTCGATGCAGGAGCGCAGTCGTGCCCAAGCGTACTGACATCAAGACCATACTCATCATCGGTGCAGGCCCGATTGTCATCGGACAAGCGTGCGAATTTGATTACTCCGGCGCGCAGGCATGCAAGGCGCTGAAGGACGAAGGCTACCGGGTAGTGCTGGTGAATTCGAATCCGGCAACCATCCTGACCGATCCGGCCATGGCGGATGCGACGTACATCGAGCCGGTGGAGTGGCGAACCGTAGCCAGGATCATCGAGCGCGAACGACCCGATGCCCTGTTGCCCACGATGGGTGGCCAGACGGCATTGAATTGTGCACTGGACCTGGTGCGCGAAGGGGTTCTCGAGAAATTTGGCGTGGAGTTGATCGGAGCCAAGAAAGAATCCATAGACATGGCGGAGGATCGGGAGCTGTTTGATCGCGCCATGAAACGCATTGGTCTGGATACCCCCCGATCCGCGATTGCCCACAGCATTGAAGAAGCCGTGCAGGTGCAGGCTCGTCTGGGTTATCCCTGCATCATTCGACCATCGTTCACCATGGGTGGCAGTGGTGGTGGGGTGGCATATAACCAGGAAGAGTTTGTCGAAATCTGCGAGCGCGGACTCGATATGTCGCCGACCCGCGAACTGCTCATCGACGAGAGCCTGATCGGCTGGAAAGAGTTCGAGATGGAAGTCGTTCGTGACCATCGAGACAACTGCATCATCATCTGCTCCATCGAGAATCTGGACCCGATGGGCATCCATACCGGTGACAGCATCACGGTCGCCCCGGCACAGACGCTGACGGACAAGGAATACCAGATTCTTCGCAACGCTTCGATTGCGGTGTTGCGGGAGATTGGTGTCGACACGGGTGGATCCAACGTCCAGTTCGCCATAGACCCGCTCACCGGTCGCATGGTTGTGATCGAGATGAATCCCAGGGTGTCACGATCCTCCGCACTCGCCTCAAAGGCGACGGGGTTTCCAATCGCCAAGGTGGCCGCCAAGCTCGCTGTCGGTTACACACTGGACGAACTGCGCAACGACATCACGGGTGGAATGATTCCAGCCTCTTTCGAACCCAGCATTGACTACGTTGTCACCAAGATTCCGCGGTTCACGTTCGAGAAGTTCCCCAAGGCAGATCCGCGACTGACCACACAGATGAAGTCTGTTGGGGAGGTCATGGCGATTGGGCGGAGTTTCCAGGAGTCATTGCAGAAGGCGCTGCGTGGGCTGGAGACGGGCCGCATGGGCTTTGATCCCGTTTATCGATACAAGCCTGGCACAACCGATCACCATCGATTGCGAAGGGAGCTGCAAACTGCAGGTGCTGAACGACTCTGGTATGTGGCGGATGCGTTTCGGCTGCAGATGAGCATCGAAGAGATCCAGGAGCTGACCGGTATCGATCCGTGGTTTCTGGCGGAGATCGAAAATCTGATACAGACGGAACGTGGATTGTCCGGAATGGCGGTGGAAGCACTCTCCCGGGATGAGTGGTATCAACTCAAGCGCAAGGGCTTTTCAGACTCGCGCCTTGCGTCCTTGCTGGACAGCGAAGAGAGCATTGTCCGCAGTACACGACAGGCGCTCGGGGTGCGGCCGGTTTATCGCCGGGTGGACACCTGTGCGGCCGAGTTTCCTGCTGCCAGTGCCTATCTCTACTCGACGTATGAAGAAGAGTGTGAGGCGAATCCGACTGATCGGCGCAAGATCATGGTGCTTGGCGGAGGTCCGAACAGGATCGGTCAGGGCATTGAATTTGATTACTGCTGTGTCCATGCGGCGCTCGCAATGCGGGAGGATGGTTATGAAACCATCATGGTCAACTGCAATCCCGAGACAGTTTCAACGGACTACGACACATCGGATCGGCTGTATTTCGAACCCGTGACGCTGGAGGATGTGCTGGCCATCGTTGATGTCGAACAGCCCAGCGGTGTCATCGTGCAGTTTGGTGGGCAGACGCCACTCAAGCTCGTTGAGCACCTGGAACGCGCCGGAGTGCCCATCATCGGGACCAGTGCAGATGCGATCGACCGCGCAGAAGATCGTGAGCGCTTCCAGTCGATGATCGAAAAGCTGGCTCTGCGACAACCGGAAAACAGAACTGCCACGAATGTCGAACAGGGTGTTCTGGCAGCGCAGGAAGTGGGTTATCCACTGGTTGTCCGCCCTTCCTATGTCCTGGGTGGTCGCGCGATGGAAATTGTCTACGACGATGACGAACTGCGCGAGTACCTGATCCGTGCCGTCGATGTTTCCAACGATTCACCGGTGCTGCTTGATCGATTTCTCAATCAGGCCATCGAAGTCGACGTCGACGCGGTCAGTGATGGTCGGGATGTCGTGATCGGCGCGATCATGCAACACATCGAGGAGGCGGGAGTACACTCCGGCGATTCGGCGTGTTCATTGCCACCACGAGACCTCTCGCCTCGCATCCAGGATGCGATTCGTGAACAGGTGAAGGCCATGGCCATCGAACTTGGTGTCATCGGCCTGATGAATGTGCAGCTTGCCGTGCAGGATCAGCTGATCTTCGTTCTGGAGGTCAATCCCCGGGCATCCCGTACTGTTCCCTTTGTCTCGAAGTGCATTGGACGGTCGCTGGCCAAGGTAGCCGCTCGCTGCATGGTGGGTATCTCCTTGCAGCAGCAGGGATTCACACGCGAACTGGTGCCCAACTACATCAGCGTCAAGGAATCGGTGTTCCCTTTCAACAAGTTTCCCGGTGTGGATCCGATACTCGGGCCGGAAATGAAATCAACCGGCGAAGTGATGGGAATTGGTACCACCTTCGGGGAGGCCTTTGGCAAGGCAGCGCTGGCAGCAGGCTCGCCGCTGCCCAAGGGTGGTCGTGCATTCCTCAGCGTCAGGCGCGTTGATCGCGAGATGGTGAAGGGCGTTGCGCGCCAACTTGCAAACCTCGGCTTCAAGCTCTGTGCAACACGCGGCACGGCGCGGGTCATCAATGATGCAGGCATCGAATGTGCGGTTGTTCGCAAGGTCGGGGATGGACGGCCGGATGTTGCCGACATGCTCAAGAACGAAAAGATCGATCTGATCATCAATACGACCGAAGGCCGTCAGTCCATCGAAGACTCAGCCGTTATCCGTCGCCTCGCTCTCAGCAAGAAGGTCTGTTACACCACCACCATGGCAGCGGCGGAAGCCATCTGCATATCGATCAGGGAAGGTGCAAGCGAAGACGTTCGGTGTCTGCAGGAGCTACACGCAAGCTTGCCCGCCTGGTAAACCTGAGACAGAATTCAGCCATCATGCCCGTCCCAATGACCGTTGAAAGTTCCGAAGCGCTGCGAGCCGAATTGCTGAACCGCAAAGGCGCGTTGCGACAGGATATTTCCAGACAGATCGGGGTTGCCCGCGAGCACGGTGATCTCCGGGAAAACGCGGAGTATCACGCTGCCAAGGAACTGCAGGGGATGAATGAGGCCCGTATTCGTGACCTTGAGAGCAAGCTTTCCGAAGCGCAGATCATCGACATTACCCGCATTCCTCCAGGTGACAAGGTGATCTTCGGAGTGACCGTTCGCCTGCTCGCCGTTGAATCGGAGGAAACCGTCACTTACAAGATTGTCGGCGAGGACGAGGCAGATTTACGGCAGGGAAAGATATCCGTTACCTCTCCGGTCGCGCGCGCGCTCATTGGTAAACTCGTCGGTGATTCCGTGAAAGTGCAAACCCCAGGTGGGCAGCGCGAATACGAAATCGACGACGTCCAGCATATCTGATCAAGCACTGGATCAATGGGCACGTCTGGTGAGATTGGACAGATCCGGATCAGCGTCTGGGTTGGCTCGGTACAACACCATGATCTTGCCGATTGTCTGGACCAGAAGCGCTCCGGTGGCCTCGACGATCTGTGAGATGGCCGCAACCTGGGCATCACGCTCCAGCGCACTGACGCGAATCTTGATGAGTTCATGATCGGTCAGCGCTCTCTCGATTTCTCCCAGCACACCGCTGCTGACACCACCGTTTCCAACGATGACCACGGGGCGCAGGTGATGGGCGATCTGGCGCAGGTCTTTACGACGTTTTGTATCCAGGACAGTCTTCCTTCGATGATTCGACGTCGCCATTCTAGAGAAAACGCATGAGCAAGCGCGGAGGATCTTCAGGGAGATGGCTCGAAAGGCAGCAGCGTGATCCGTTCGTTCGTCGGGCGCACCAGGAAGGCAACATTTCGCGTGCCCACTACAAGCTGGAACAGCTGGACCAACGATTCCGGCTGGTTGGCCGGCACACCCGCATTCTGGAGCTCGGCGCGGCGCCCGGAGGGTGGACCCGGTATCTGTCCGAGCGCGCCCCGGACGGCTTGATCATCGCGGTAGATCCGTTACCCGTCAGTGCCGGAGCTTCGGTGCATGTCCTGTGCGGAATGCTTGGCGAATCGGCCGTCGATGAAGCGCTTGCAAATATACTCTCTGGTCGGGGTGTTGATCTTGTTTTGTCGGATATGGCCCCCAACCTTAGTGGAGTGAGAACAGCTGATCAGGCGAGCGCCATCTATCTTGCGGAATTGGCTCTGGAAGCCGCTGATCGATGGTTGCAGGCAGGTGGCAACATGGTGGTGAAACTTTTCCAGGGTGAAGGTGTCGATAAGTGGTTGATGGAGACAAAAAAGATGTTCAAGTCCGTCCGGCAGGTGAAACCTGGAGCGTCGAGACCCGAGTCCCGTGAACTGTACGCGGTAGCACTTGGCAAGCGGCCGATGGGCTCCCAAACTGGAGTGTGATCTTCGGCCTGCAGGGTGTTTCCGGGTTGGTGTAAGCTGGCAGGCATGCAACCCTGCATTGATTGATTCGATCCTGGTCTGAGTCGAAAAAAGTGCAGATCAGACCGGCAATGGCGGCTGCGAAACTGGCATCAGCGGTCTAGCATCAGAGTAGTAATCCAGGCGATCAGAAAGACAGTCGATCGCAAGCGAAAATGAGGTGATCCCTTGACTGACATGGGTAAAAACTTGCTGATCTGGTTGGTGCTTGCAGCAGTATTGCTGACCGTATTCAACAATTTCAATCCGCAATCGGAACCTTCAGAGATCAGTTATTCGAACTTCCTGGACCGCGTTCGTTCCCAGGAAGTCAGGGCGGTTCAGGGTCGCGATCGGATGCTGATTGTCGAGACCAAGAACGGTGAGACCTTCAGGGTCGTTCGGCCAGACATCCCGGATCCGAAACTCATCGACGACCTTTACAACAATGGCGTGGAACAGAGTTACCTGGTGCCTGAAAAGCAGGGATTCTGGACGCAACTCCTGCTGGCCAGTTTTCCCATACTGATCATCATCGCGGTATTCATGCTGTTCATGCGGCAGATGCAGGGTGGTGCGGGTGGCAGGGGTGGTCCGATGGCTTTTGGCAAATCGAAAGCACGTCTCCTTTCGGAAGATCAGATCAAGACAACGTTCGCAGATGTTGCGGGAGTTGATGAAGCGAAAGAGGATGTCTACGAACTGGTCGAATTTTTGCGTGATCCCGGAAAATTCCAGCGCCTGGGCGGGCGGATTCCTCGTGGCATCCTGTTGGTTGGCGCCCCGGGAACCGGCAAGACGCTGCTCGCCAAGGCGATTGCCGGCGAGGCAAAGGTGCCGTTTTTCTCGATTTCCGGCTCCGATTTCGTGGAAATGTTTGTTGGTGTGGGTGCGTCCCGCGTCCGTGACATGTTCGAGCAGGCCAAAAAACAATCCCCATGCATCATTTTTATCGATGAAATCGATGCGGTGGGTCGTCACCGCGGAGCCGGTCTCGGCGGTGGTCATGATGAGCGTGAGCAGACGCTCAACCAGCTTCTGGTCGAAATGGATGGGTTCGAGCCCAATGACGGCATCATCATCATTGCTGCCACGAACCGTCCCGATGTACTGGACCCGGCGCTTTTGCGTCCGGGGCGGTTTGACCGTCAGATCGTGGTGAGCCTGCCTGATATCCGTGGTCGGGAGCAGATTCTGAAGGTACACATGCGAAAGGTGCCGATCGCAGACGATGTCGATCCAACAATCATCGCTCGTGGTACACCGGGTTTTTCAGGCGCAGACCTGGCGAACCTCGTCAACGAGGCCGCCCTTTTTGCCGCGCGGATGAGCAAACGGCTTGTCGAGATGGTCGAATTCGAGAAAGCCAAGGACAAGATCATGATGGGCGCCGAGCGCAAAAGCATGGTCATGTCCGAAAAGGAAAAGCGCAATACGGCTTTTCATGAGGCAGGGCATGTCATCGTTGGTCGACTGATGCCCGACCATGATCCGGTCTACAAGGTCTCCATCATTCCTCGAGGGCGTGCACTGGGCGTAACGATGTTTCTGCCGGCTGAGGATCGATACAGCATCAGCCGTCAGGCGATTCGAAGCCAGATCTGCAGTCTGTTTGGTGGTCGTTTGGCGGAAGAGATGATTCTCGGCAAGGAGCTGGTCACGACAGGGGCGTCAAACGATATCGAGCGTGCGACCACGCTCGCCCGGAACATGGTTACCAAATGGGGTCTGTCCGAGCGCATGGGTCCGCTGATGTACGATGAGGATGCGAGCGAACCCTTTCTTGGCATGTCTGCTGGTGTTCGCCCCAAGCCTCACTCGCCCGACACGGCAAAGGCCATTGACGACGAGATTCGCCGAATCATCGATGAGTGTTACTCGGAAGCCCGGCGATTGCTGGAAGAAAACCGCGACAAGTTGCAGGTCATGGCGGATGCCCTGATGGAGTTCGAAACACTAGGGCCAGAGCAACTGGATGACATCATGGCGGGTGCGAAGCCAAGGGCGCCAAAACCGCCGACATCGCCGCCACCACGGACTGTTGATGAAAAACCGATCGGTGGGCCCGCAGAAACCTGATCAAACTCCCACGGGTGGCCTGAATTGATGGGGCTACGTTGTCGTGACCGCTGGCTGGATCTTTCTCGGCCAGTGGTCATGGGGATTCTGAATATCACGCCCGACTCCTTCTCGGATGCTGGTCGATTTTTCGACAAATCGGGGAAGGTCCGTCTTGATGAGGTCGAAGAGCAGGCGCACCGCATGATTTCCCAGGGCGCCAGGATCCTCGATATCGGCGGAGAGTCGACGCGCCCGGGAGCACCAGCGGTTCCATGCGACCAGGAACTGGAGCGTGTGATTCCGGTCATGGAACGGCTCCACAGTCTGGATACGCTTCTCTCGGTTGATACCCGGAAAGGTGCTGTAGCCGCAGCGGCGCTGCAGGCAGGCTGCCATCTTGTCAACGATGTCTCGGCTGGAGCTGATGAGGCTGTCTTGCACGCGGTAAGCCAATCGGGTGCGGGGCTTTGCCTCATGCATATGCGAGGCGAGCCAGCCACGATGCAGCACGCTCCAGACTACGAGGATGTGGTGACCGAAGTTCATGACTACCTTGCAGGGCGGGTCAAACGGGCACTGGCTGCCGTGGTCAACGTTGATTCTCTGGTGGTTGATCCTGGCATCGGGTTTGGCAAGACGATGCAGCACAACCTGCGATTGATCGCCAATCTGGACCGCCTCGCGGATCTGGATCAGCCGATTCTTGTCGGGGTGTCACGAAAATCGTTCTTGGGGCGGATCACAAATCGCCCGGTGGACGAGCGGCTTCATGCCAGCATTGCGATGGCCGTGCTCGCGGTTGGCCATGGAGCGCGCATCATCAGGGCGCACGATGTCGCGGCAACGCATGATGCACTGTCAGTCTGGACAGCGCTGAATGAGGAAAGGATTGGCTGATGCAGGCTCAGGAACTGGGGCAGAGGAACGGAATCTCTCTACAAGGAAAAGGTATGAGCAGAAAATATTTTGGCACGGATGGCATCAGAGGACGAGTGGGTACTTATCCGATCACGCCGGAATTCTGCCTGCGTCTCGGATGGGCAGTCGGACGGGTTTTTGCCCAGCGTGGTCGAAGCCAGATCCTGATCGGCAAGGACACCCGAATTTCAGGCTACATGCTTGAGTCGGTGCTCGAGTCCGGGCTGGCGAGCGCCGGCGTGGACGTCGGCCTGATCGGCCCCATGCCCACGCCCGGCATAGCGTATCTGACCCGAACCCTGCGTGCGGATGCAGGAATCGTCATCTCGGCCTCCCACAACCCCTTTTACGACAACGGCATCAAGTTTTTCGATGGCACCGGCAACAAACTGGCCGACGAAGTTGAGCTCGAAATCGAAGCGATGCTCGAGAGCAAGATGATCTGTGTTTCATCTGAACAGCTGGGCAAGGCCTCACGACTGCCCGATGCAGCAGGAAGATACATCGAATTCTGCAAGGCGACTGTAGATCGCGGCTTTCGATTGAACGGGCTGCGTGTTGTCCTCGATTGTGCACATGGAGCGACCTATCACGTGGCCCCGGGAGTTTTCGAGGAACTCGGTGCTGACACCATTGTCATCGGCGCCGAACCTGATGGCATGAACATCAACGCCGGATGTGGGTCAACCCATACGGACAAATTGATCGAGAAAGTGCGTGAGTATCGAGCGGATGTTGGCATCGCCTTTGATGGGGATGGTGATCGGGTGTTGATGGTGGATGGCCAGGGTGTCGAGCGCGATGGTGATGAATTGCTCTATATCATCGCCAATCATCGCCATCGCAAGGATGAACTTGGAGGTGGTGTCGTGGGCACCGTGATGTCGAACTTCGGGCTCGAAAGAGCGTTTGCGGAGAAGGGCATCGCATTTGATCGGGCTGCAGTCGGTGACCGATATGTACTTGAACGCATGAAATCGAGTGGCTGGCAACTTGGTGGAGAATCATCAGGCCACATCGTCTGCCTGGATCGAACGACCACCGGAGATGGCATCGTGGCGGCGCTTCAGGTTTTACGCGCCGCTGTTGAGGCCAATAAACCCATCGAGCAACTCCTCGATGGCATGCAAAAAACACCGCAAATCATGATCAACGTCAGAGTTGCGGACCCCAAGGGCATTGCCGCGCACGCCGAACTCAAACGGGCGGTCCTGGAAAAGGAAGGAATTCTGCAAGGTCGCGGTCGGATTCTCGTTCGGCCATCGGGAACGGAGCCCGTATTGCGCGTCATGGTCGAGGGAGAGGATTCACTCGAAGTAAAAATCCTCGCCGAAGAGCTGGCCTACGTAGCTGAAAACCTCAACGGATCCTACAACGGCGGTTCTTGACTCCCGTTGATTCCGGGCAGGCCGGCCCGCACAGCAAGTTGCGGGTTCGATCGCACTCCATGATGATTTTTCCGGATTTGCCGTATACCATTGCCCGCCCTTCGGCCAGCGAACTGATGCATGCCTGTTCTTGGACGCCGACAAATTGTCGCCGCCAACTGGAAAATGCATGGTTCCATGGGGATGGTTCGAGAGTATGTTGCGCAGTTGGCGCCCGTGGCAGGAGTGGAGCTTGTAGTCTGTCCGCCCGCCCCTTATCTGTGCGCCGTCCAGACTTTGCTCGTTGCCCAGGCTAACTATGTCGCGTTGGGCTCGCAGGACGTGCATGAACTTACAAGCGGCGCCTACACGGGAGAAGTGTCGGCCGAAATGGTAGCCGAAACAGGCGCTCGATGGGTGATCGTGGGCCATTCGGAGCGGCGACGATACGCGGGAGAGTCAGACGACCGGATCGCGGGCAAGATCGAAGCAGCGATTCGAGCGGGATTACAGCCGATTCTATGTGTCGGCGAAACGATAGAAGAACGACAACGTGGTGCGGCACAGAGTGTTGTCGACCGACAGTTGAGGACGATTGCAGCCTCGGTTTCAAAAGCGGGTTGGCATCGTCTCATCGTCGCGTACGAGCCAGTTTGGGCGATTGGTACAGGTTACAGCGCAAGTTCGCGGCAGATCGATGAAATGCACGCTTTCATCCGACAGGTTGTTCAGGATCAGGTGGACAATGCGATCGAGATGACTGTGCTTTACGGAGGTAGCGTGAACGAATCCAATGCGGATGAACTGTTCACGTCACCGCACGTAGATGGCGCCCTGGTTGGCAATGCCGCTTTGGTTGGCGGCCGCTTCGTGAATATTGCCCGAGCGCTACAGCGAGCAAAAAGCTGAGCCGATGGGAGACATTGGTTACAAGATGTCCAGGCGGTATGTCCTGTCAGGCATCGGAACGAGTAGTGGTGATAGATGGAAGCGTTTGAAACGATATTGTTGATCCTGCTGGTCGCAGATGCCATTGGACTTACGGTACTGGTGCTGCTCCAGCAAGGCAAAGGGGCGGAAGTGGGCGCGGCGTTTGGCAGCGGTTCGGCGAACACCGTCTTTGGCAGCGCCGGGGCCGGTTCGTTCATGACCAAACTCACAGTATGGCTCGCCGTCGGCTTCTTTCTGATTTCCTTTGGGCTTGCATATACGGCCAAGCAGAGGGCCTCTGACGTGACCATCGAAGGCTTGCCGATCGTTCCGGCAGGTATGGAAACTGATGCAACCGACAAGCCGATAGAAACGGAGTTGACTCCAAAGTCCGAGGGTGTAGATTCCGGACTGCCCGACGTTTAGGGTTCAAACACAAGACTTATGCCGAAGTGGTGAAATTGGTAGACACGCTATCTTGAGGGGGTAGTGGGCATTGCCCGTGCGAGTTCGAGTCTCGCCTTCGGCACCAGACGGGTCTGTTTTGATCGACATGTTATTTCCGGATACGAACATCAGTGGTTGCGCCCCCTAGGGCACCTCCCTATAATGCCGCCCCTTGCTGATGCGGGGTGGAGCAGTCTGGTAGCTCGTCGGGCTCATAACCCGAAGGTCGTAGGTTCAAATCCTGCCCCCGCTACCAACCTCTGGCAGCATTCCTGTGTTGATCGGGAACCCGAGAAAAGGTTCAGATCAGGTGGGGATGCTGCCCGTCCGGGTAGCTGTGCGTCGCCGTAGCTGGTCTACGGTGAACAGACCAAAGTCAGCGGGATCGTCCGTGACTGGTCGAGCAGTGCGAAAGGTCCGATCGTAGAAATCCTGATCCAGTCACATGAGCGAAAGTCGAATGGGCGTTTAGCCCATTTTTTTTTCCTTCGGCGCAGTGCTGCCGACTGTCAGGGCGTGGAGCCCTGATCCAGGGTCGAAGCCTGTTGCTGCGAATGACAGGTTCTGAGGTTGAATCGGAAGGAAGAGGAATTGGCAACACTGTTGGATCCTGTAGTCAGGAGTCAGGAGTGCGAGATATGGGGTGTGGAATTTGTTGCCCAGGGGCGACATTCGCGCCTGCGGATATATATTGAAAGAGAAGAAGGCATCACCGTCGAAGATTGTGAGCGGGTCAGCCGGCAGGTCAGCGATGTACTGGATGTCAGCGAGGTCGTAACAGGTGAGTACACGCTTGAAGTGTCCTCTCCGGGCATGGATCGAATCCTGTTCAAGCCCGAACAGTTTCTGGACAACCTGGGCGAGCAGGTTGATATCCGGTTGCATCTTGCTTTCGATGGCAGCAAGCACTTTGTTGGTGTGCTTGCCGGGTTCGAAAATGACGAAGCCTTTGTTCATGTCGGGGAAGATGAATTTGTCTTCCCGCTCGAGAACATACAACGTGCGCGAATAGTGCCCCGTTTTGATTGATAGAGACGAACGAAAAATGAGCAAAGAAGTGCTGACAGTTGTCGATTCCGTTTCTCATGAAAAGGGAGTTGCCAAGGAGCTGATTTTTGAAGCGCTTGAAGCAGCGCTCGCGATGGCGACCAAAAAACGCTATGAAGAAGGCGCAGAATTTCGGGTAGCCATCGATCGCAGTACTGGGGAGTACTCAACCTTCCGTGTGTGGTCGATCGTTGATCTGGCGTCCGTCGAGGAACCTAATCCTGCCGCTCAGATCGATGTGACGGATGACAAGGCAAAGGCCGCCTCGCTGAACATCGGCGGTGTGATCGAAGCGCCTGTTGAATCTGTCGAATTCGGTCGAATTGCTGCACAAACTGCCAAGCAGGTTATTGTCCAGAAAGTAAGAGAAGCCGAGCGGGCAAAAGTAGTTGCGGAGTATCTGCCTCGTGTTGGTGAGCTTGTGGCGGGGACTGTGAAGAAGCTGGGACGCGACAGCGTCATTGTTGACCTGGGTAACAACGCCGAAGGGTTGTTGAAACGAGAGCACCTCATTCCTCGGGAGTCGTTCAGGGTCAATGATCGCATTCGCGCGTTGTTGCTCGAAGT
>JBGSHJ010000021.1:0-141291 GCA_041752315.1 Pseudomonadales bacterium | reverse complement strand
TCCAATAGCTCGTTGCAATCGTATTCATCTTGCGGGAGCGCAATTTTGACCGCTTTGTGGTGCCTGACAAATTCATATTGTTGTTTCAACCCGATGAACTGGGCATCAGGTGCCCACCGCATCGCAAGGAATGTGACATCCAGCACTATCCCGTCGAACGGGACGGTCCTTACGTACTCGGGAAGCGGGAGAGATATGTCGTGATAAAGATAGAGATGGTCAGGAAACACCGTGCGCAGACAGAACACGAGGTGCTGAAGAAAGGCCGGTGCCCGGTCCGGTTCGCCCAGCTTGTGGAGTATCAAAAAGGAGAGTTTGCTCACTTCCATCCATCTGACAGGAGCTGATCCCGTACCGCCTGACAGCAAGACACCCATGGTCAGTGGTCGTGCACGACACGAAAGGCACTGTGCAACTACCTTGGCACTTCTTCATCCCCCGTCATCTCAATCAGTCAGACGGAAAGGTATTGCGTTCGACATTGCACTCGCGGGGCAGCGGTCAGGACACCCGGCGTCAGCCTAATGCCCTCATCACCTCCACACCAGCGAGTGGCTCGCCTCGGTACTTTACACTGCTGACTCCAAACCGCCCATCCGGCTGGTCAACTTTTCGGGCGGAGCGTTTCGGGTGACCCGCAGTGCGAGGTTATCATCTATTCTCGCCAACTCCATTTCGCCAGCAGAACCGCCCGATGGGATACCAATTCAGCCAGCCTCCTCGTGATGGAAGAGCAATACTGCGGCCATCACCCGGGAAGACCGGGCAATGACCGGACAAGTCCTGATGCTCACGGCCGATCGTCAGATAGATCGTCGCATACTTAACGCCGCAACAAGTTTGCGTACGGCAGAGTGGGAAGTGATGATTGTCGGTGCGCCCGTAGATCAGGAAGCGACCCGGGAACAAGGGGTGATCCGCATCGGCGTGGCCACGGGCGACGTCACCCGCGAAACCCTTGTGGCCTGGGGTTACCGCTGGCTTCGAACTCGCATGGGTCGCAACAGCAGCTTCATTCGCTGGCTGAAACAAAAGGCCTGGTACTACCTGGTCGATCACGAAACCTTCCATGCGCGCCTGTACTGGCCAACCATCAAGGACCTGAGGGCGACGGTCATAGTCGCCAACGATTTGCCAATGTTGCCGGTCGCTGCCAGATTGGCTGACGCCTGTGGGGCCCAACTCGTCTACGACAGCCATGAACTCTACAGCGAACAGGAATTCCCGGCGATCGAACGCAAGCGCTGGCAGGACGTTGAGCGGAAGTTCATCAACCGGTGCAACGCCATAATCACGGTCAATGAGTCCATCGCCGATGCACTGCAAAGCCGGTATGGCCTTTCCGGAGTACACGTGATCCTGAACGCCGAGCGTTGTTCAGCTCCACCAGTGCTGTCCCGTTTCTGGCATGAGACCTTTGGCTTGCCAGCCGACGCCATGGTCCTTCTGTTCCAGGGTGGACTCTCAGCCAATCGAAATCTCGAGCAGATGGTGCTGGCGATGCGTGGATTGTCAAACCCGCGGGTGCACCTCGCTTTGCTTGGAGACGGTGAACTGCAGAACACTCTTGCCAAACTTGTCGAACGACACCAACTTGCAGATCGTGTGCACCTGCATCCTGCGGTCCCTCAGGATCGATTGCTTTCGCTAACGGCCGCCGCGGACGCGGGCATCATTCCCTATCAGGCCATCTGCCTGAACAATCTGTACTGCACACCAAACAAGCTGTTCGAGTTCATCGCCGCGGGGTTGCCAATCCTGGCCAGCGACCTGCCGGAAATCCGGCGCATCGTGGCCGGTCAGGACATCGGCAAGGTTGGGGATCTCGGCAAGGCGGAGCAGATTCGCATCATGATCGAGGACTTTTTCGCCAGTCCATCACAACTCGAGACCTGGCGGAGGAACCTTCGAACTGCCCGGAGCCTGGTGTGCTGGGAGGTTGAAGAAAAGAAGTTGCTCAGGATCTATGAGCCATTGCGATGAAACTACTGGTCATCTATCAGTACTACAAGGATCGGGAGTCCCCGGGTCACTCGTCGATCTATGAGTTGACCCAGTATCTCGCGGAGCAGGGTCACGAGGTCACTGTGGTATCCGGCGAGACCGGATATATGCAATCAACATCGACCGGGTTGCCCTGGTACAGACGGCTGGTCAGGGTCGAAAGTGTGGGGGCTGTGCGGGTCATCAGGACGTTTACATACTCCGAGATGCATCGAGGGTACCTTGGTCGGGTCCTGAGTTTCATTTCGTTCACCCTGTCCTGTCCTCTCGGAATCCTTCGCGCAGGTTCCGTTGATGTTGCGCTTGCCTCATCGCCACCAATCCTGCCGGTTTTCATGGCCTGGCTGGTGTGCAAGCTGAAACGCATTCCATTCGTCCTGGAAGTTCGGGATCTTTGGCCAGCGTCCGCTGTTCAGATGGGAATCCTGAAGAGTCGTGTACTCATTGGCCTCATGGGCTGGATGGAAAGCACCCTCTACAACAAATCGAACCGGATCATCGTCCTGACTCACGGCATTCGTTCCGATATCTGCAGTCGGGGATGGCCCGAAGAAAAAGTTGAACTCGTCACCTGCGGCGTCGATTTCGATCGCCTCTATCCTGATTCGTCTGCCCGACAGGCAACGAGAAATTCTCTGGAGTGGGACGGCAAGACCGTAGTGTTGTATTTCGGTGCGCTTGGCGAAGCAAACAATATTCCCGTGATCCTGCGTACAGCCAAAAGGCTGGAACACCACGAGGACATTCTGTTTGTCCTGGTCGGCAACGGAATCAAACGAAAGGCAACTGAACTTTGGCTCAATGAATCCCGTATCAGCAATGTGCAGATGTTGCCAGCCGTGCCAAAAACCTCGGCCCGGGACTACATCTGCGCTGCAGATATCTGTCTGGCCACGCTGCTGGACATTCCGTTGTTCGACGGCGCAATCCCGACCAAACTCATCGACTACATGGCGTGCGCTCAGCCTGTGCTTTGTGGCATTCGCGGAGAGGCGCAGAACATAGTCGAGGCTTCCGGGGCGGGCCACACTTTCGAGCCTGATTCGGATGAAGAGCTCGCAGAACGTGTCCTGGAAATGAGCAATGACGTCGAAGGTAGACGGAAAATGGGTGCGATGGGTCTTGCCTATGTGCAGGAACGTTTTTCTGCTGACGAGATGCGTCAGCAGGCAGAATCGGTTCTGTTCGCCGCGTCCGGAAGCGGCCCGGAAAAAAGTTCCAACGGGGCCTGACAATGACAGGTGTTCCGCGCTCGATCGTGGCGATCATTGGAATCAGCAGCCAGCTTGGCGCGTCGCTGATAACCGCGTTACACCGTGCCAACCTTGATGTGGTCGGATTATCGCGATCGCACACCACTGTACCGGGTTGTCCGATTCACGTTTACGGGAAAGGGACTCTCGCACCGGATCCACCACTCCCTCCACACATCAGCGCATTGATTTCACTCGCTCCACTTCCGGGAATCGGCGAGGCGGTGAGTCTGGCCAGTCATCTGGGTGTACGACGTGTCATCGCTTTTGGCTCGACGGGAGTTTTTTCCAAGGCAGCTTCAACATCCAGCGTCGAAAGGAATTTTGTACGCGATCAGCTTGCTGCCGAACAGACTTTCTCTTCGCAGGCGACAACCAGCGACATTCACTGGACCCTCTTCCGTCCAACCATGATCTACGGCGCTGGCACCGATCAGAACGTCACTTTCATTCGATCAATGATCCGCCGATTTCGGGTCTTCCCGATCCCGTTCGGTGCAACAGGACTACGCCAGCCCGTTCACGTCGAGGACCTTGCGGATGCATGTGTGAACGTACTGAACAACTCTGCCACCTACGATCGTGCCTACAACCTGGGTGGCGGAGAAGTGATCGAGTACGCGGAAATGGTCCGACGCATCTGCAGGGCGGATGGCCTCCCGCCTCGCCTGATTTTCATCCCGGGAGCGGTTTACCGATGGCTTGTTCGTGTCGCCCGTCGAATACCAGGCCTCAGCCATCTGAGCGAAACCATGGTCGATCGCATGTTTGTGGATCTCACGACAGACAATTCGGACGCAGAGCGGGACTTCAGCTACTCCCCAAGGCCATTTCAGCCAACCGGCCGTATCACCGTTCACCACTGAACCACGGGCCTCCTTGCCTTGCTTTCCCCTGCACGGCCGCCTTCCTCATGTAGAATCCGTCCCACACCAGCGGCTCACCCGCCGCAATTGCAATCCTGCTGAATAATGAAGGGAGAACCGCCTTGGCCAAAGAAGCCTGGATCATCGACACCGCCCGTACGCCGCGCGGCATTGGCAAAGTGGGTCGTGGTGCGCTGGCGCACCTGCACCCGCAACATCTGTCCGCTACCGTCCTGAACGCGCTGAAGGAGCGTAACGGTATCAATACCGCCGAAGTGGACGACGTGATCTGGGGGTGCAGCGCCCAGCGAGGCAAACAGGGCTCCTGCATCGCTCGAATGTCGTTGCTGGCAGCCGGCTGGGATACCCGTGCCAGTGGTGTAACGCTCGACCGCTTCTGCGGCTCTGGCATTACCTCCGTGAACATGGCTGCAGCCAGCATCATGTCAGGCATGGAGGACCTGGTGGTTGCCGGGGGAGTGGAGATGATGTCCTACACCGCCAGCCTCGCGGCTCAAGGTGGTGGTGGTCTGCTTGACGCCGGCAACATGAAGCTTCGTGAGCTGCATCCCCAGCCTCATCAAGGCATATGCGCAGATGTGATCTCAACCCTCGAAGGCATTACTCGTGAGGACGTCGACAAGCTGGCATACGAGAGTCAGCAGCGGGCCAAGCGAGCAATGGACGCCGGTTATTTCAAGAAGAGCCTTGTACCGGTCTACAACGAAGATGGTTCACTGGCACTCGACAAGGACGAATTCCCGCGCCCCCAGACAACCCTCGAAGGCCTGGGCCAGCTGCCAGCCGTGTTTGCCAACTTCATGCCTGTGCCGGTGGACGACTCTGGCGAAACCTTTGACAGCATCGTTCGACGCACCTATCCGGACATCAAGCTCAACCATATCCATCACGCCGGCAATTCTTCTGGTGTCGTGGACGGTTCCGGTGGGGTTCTGCTTGCATCCCCCGAATACGCCAGGTCCCAGGGCTGGAAACCCCGCGCCCGCATCGTTGCGATGGCCAATGCAGCAGGAAGCCCGGAGCTCATGCTGAACGAACCTGGTCCAGCGGCACGCAAGGTCCTCAAAAAAGCCGGCATGTCGCTTTCGGACATCGATCTTTTCGAGATCAACGAAGCGTTTGCCGTGGTGCCATTCAAGTTCATGCGAGACCTCAATGTAGATCCTGCAAAGGTGAACGTGAACGGTGGTGCAATTGCGCTCGGGCATCCCATCGCAGGAACGGGATCAATCCTGATCGGCACCGTTCTCGATGAACTCGAACGCCGTGGTCTCAGCACTGGACTGGTCACCATGTGCGCTGCCGGTGGCATGGCGCCGGCGATCATCATCGAGCGAATCTGACCATTCCGTCCGCATGACAACCTGCCCCACGGACAGTTCGTGAGTGGGGCAAGTGCTTCCTCCGTCAACACCTTTCAACCACCTGGACTCAGGAATGCATGCCACTGCTCCGCCTGGGCTGCTACGGCGCGATCACGTTCGTTGCGTTGTCATCCCGTCGATTCCCGTGCTCCCGGTGAAAAGCGAATCGGCAGGTTATCCAGTCCGTTGAGCGTCGCGTAAGGAAACGGTACTGCCTCGCCGTCGGCTTCGAACTCAGGAATTCGTCGCATGAACTCTTCGGCAAAAACCTTGCACTCCAGACGGGCCAGAGGTGCACCGAGGCACTTGTGGAGCCCTTGTCCAAAGGTGAGGTTCTGCCGAAGCGAGCGGAGATCGCGCGAGATATCGAATGTGTTGGGGTCGTCGAACAGTTCGGGATCGCGGTTTGCACTGCCCCACATCAGGCAGATCTTGGTGTCCTTCGGTATGGTGTGCCCACCAAGTTCGATCTGGACGTTGTTGGTACGAAAGAGCCCGTGCACGGGCGCTTCGAATCGCAGTACTTCTTCGATCGCCTGATCAAGCAGTTCAGGCCGGGACTTCAGTTTTGCAAACTGCGCCGGATACGCCAGCATGAGTTTGACAAAGTTGCCAATCAGATTGGTGGTCGTGCCACTGCCGGCGACCAACAGGAACTGGGCGAACCCGAGCATCTCTGACATGCCGATACGCTTGTCATCCACGCGCCCCTTCGCCAGCAGACCGATGAGGTCATCACCTGGATCCTCTCCTCGCTCATCCATCGCCACCTTGGCGCTGATATGTGGTCCGAAGTAGTCCATCAGCAGCATCAGTTTTTGCATGCGCGCCGCAGCAAGTTCATCTCGACCATTGGAGAAAACAGCGCCGGCCATGACTTCAACCCAGTCACGCAGCATGGCCTTGTCGCGCTCGTATGGAAGGTCGAGCATACGGCAGATCACCCACAACGGAATGGGTACGGCAATGTCCTGTATGACATCACAACGCCCCAGCCGGATGACCTTGTCCAGGCACTCGTTGACGAAGCTTCGGATGGGCGCTTCCATGGCTGCGATGGTCCCTGCATTGAATGCGGTGACAATGGCCTGCTTCTGTTTGCCATGGAGCGGTGGATCAGCGCTGACCAGGACCGGCGCGCCATCTTGTGGCGCGTATCCCGGGCCTGGGCCAAAACGCGCCGAGAAGGTCTCGTTGTCCCTGAGAATTCGAGCAATATCGGCATACCGGAATACCGAATACCAGCCCAGTTCAGCCGATTTGTGGACCGGGCACTGGTTGATCATGCGCGTGAATGTCGCGCCGGGGTTGTGCTGGAACTCGTCACTGAAAAAGTCGAACTCGCCAGACATCATGCATCCTCCGGAGTGAAAGCGATTGTAGCCACAGCTTGTGGTCACGCAATCATCGGGGATTAAATGCAGGATCGACCGGAGAATGCCATGACCTACGCGCCCAGCACCCGACCCTTCTACGACGCTGACAGTCACGTGATGGAACTGCCGAACTTCCTGCGTGACTTTGCCGACCCGAAGTTGCGGGACGAAATCGCACTGGTGAACTACAACGCATCGCTTGTCACCGACGAAGAAGTGGCAGTCATCATGAACCAGGGTGGCAAGCATTCACCGGAACACATCGCTGCACAAATCGCGCTTGGTGATGGCCTGATCGCCAAATCCAAGGAAATCCAGGCACTAGGGGCGTTTGACGGGAAGGATCGAAGTGTCGCGATGGACATGCTCGGGTTCAGGAAGCAGCTGGTATTCGCAACGCACTCGGTGGTGCAGCCTTTCCACCCGAGTTCGAGTACTCGCGTTGATCTTCGTTATGGTGCAGCTCGCGCAGTCAATCGTCACATGGCAGCAATCTGCGGCGATGACTCCCGCCTCATGGGTGTTGGCGTTGTGCCACTCGATCATCCGGCGGAAGCCATGGCTGAACTCGAGTTTGCACTGAAACTTGGCCACGAGGCGATCTGGATTCCTCATCGTGCGCCAATCGGATTTGCGCCCGGGCATGTGGATCTGGAACCATTCTGGGCACGTCTGGCCGAGGCAGGGGTACCGTTTGTTCTGCACGTTGGCGGCTCACCGCTGCAGACCCTCAAGTCGTGGACCAACAATGGACGCGCAGCAACAAGGGATTGGATGGGTGGCGGTGAAAACGTCCGGACCAAGGATGCGGCCGTCATGCATCAACCACCGGAAACGTTCATCAGCATGTTGCTGCTCGACGGCGTGTTCGAGCGACATCCGGGTTTGCGGGGTGCCGCCGTGGAACTGGGCGCAGGCTGGGTGCCAGAGATGATGCGTCGCCTGGATGACGTCGTGCGCATATACGGCCGCGTGGATGAATCAGTGCGGTTCGGGAGGTTGCCATCGCAGCAGTTGACCGAGCAGATGGGCTTTACTCCGTTTCCTCACGAAAACGTTGCTGATCTGATCTCTCGATCCAACGATGCCCTCTATCTCTTTTCGAGTGACTACCCGCATGTGGAGGGTGGACGGGATCCGATCGGCAAATTCGAAAAGTACCTCGCCGACTGCAACGAAACGGTGAAGACCCGCTTTTACAGCGAAAACTTCCTTCGCCTGTGGCCGGAAGCACGCGTCCCGGCCTGACCGACCAGATGGGGAGCGACGTTTTCCTGCGTTTGCGTACGGATGTGATTCCTCGCAACTGCGGACATTCAGGACAGCATGGGACCCGGAGGGAGCAGACAGCATGAATATCGGACAGATCACCGCCAAGTGGGCAAGCCGCGATCCGAAGCGGGAAGCGATCGTTGATGTGCCAACCGGTCGCCGCGTTACATTCGGAATGCTCGATCAACGTGTGCGAAAGCTTTCGAATGCACTTGCAAGGCAAAAAGTCGCCAAAGGATCGCGTATCGGCGTTCTGTCGAAAAACGCGATCGAGTACTTCGAGATCTATTACGCCTGTGCTCGAGCCGGCTACATCGCACAGCCACTGAACTGGAGGTTGAGCGCCCCTGAACTGGCAAAGATCCTGGCTGACGGCGAACCGACAGTCGTCGTCTCTGCCGATGAATTCCGCAGCGAGCGCAACGTGATGCAGCGCGAGGTAGATGCCTCACTCTGGCTTGAATATGGCGAGAACAGTGACGGCACCTACGAGGACTTTCTGGCCACTGCAGACGATACGGAGCCACTCGCTTCCGCAACCACAGGTGACCATGACCCGGCCCTGATCCTCTATACCGGCGGAACCACCGGGATTTCCAAAGGTGCACTGCATACCCACAAGACGCTCTTCATGGGGATGCTCAATCAGACAGTTGCGGAGCGTGTTGTCCCAAGCGACGTCTATATGCTGACTGGCCAGATGTTTCACATTCCTGTCGCTCTGGCGATGAACTACATGGCGCATGGCTGTCCCGTGGTGCTGATGAATTTCGACGCGCAAAAAGCCATAGAAGTCATCGAAGCCGAGCGGGTATCAGCGTTTCTCGGCATTACGACGATGCTCAACTGGATGATGGCTGCGCCCAATTTCCGGACCAGCGATATCTCGAGTCTGCGCAACATCCAGTATGGTGGTGGTCCGATGCCTGCAACGGTTGTCAAAGCTGCGCTGGAAGCCTTCCCCTGCACACTGATTCAGGGTTACGGACAGACCGAAGGCATGACGATGACCTTCCTGTCGCAGGAAGATCATCGCGACGCCATTGCCGGCATTCATCCAGAACGGCTCAGCTCCTGTGGTCGTGAGGGATTCATCACACGGGTACAGGTGGTTGATGAAATGGGTAATCCCGTGCCGAAGGATGGGAGTACACCGGGTGAAATCGAAATCCGGTCCGAAGCCAACATGCTTGGTTACTGGCGCAAGGAGGAACTGAACGCACAGACATTCCGCAATGGCTGGATGCGGACTGGTGATATCGCAACGTGGGATTCGGACAGCTATCTCTTCATCGTTGATCGCGCCAAGGACATGATCATCTCCGGCGGCGAGAACATCTACTCAACGCAAGTAGAAGCAGCCATTCACCGGCATCCGGCGGTGCTGGAAGCCGCGGTAATCGGCATTCCCGACGATGAATGGGGTGAGTCGGTAAAGGCAGTGGTGGTACTCAAACCCGGTACCTCGGCGACCGCTGCAGAGATCATCGACACCGCGCGCCAACACCTCGCTTCATATCAGAAGCCTAGATCCGTGGAATTCGTGGAAAGTCTGCCAAAAGCGCCGACAGGCAAGATCCTGAAAAGGGACCTCAGGGAGCGGTTCTGGAAAGATCGTGACCGACAGGTCTGATTCGGGCTGACATGACCACACACGCAACGGTGGAAAGCGCACGGATCGAAGCACTGGATGTACTACGCGGATTTGCCGTACTCGGCATCCTCCTCCTGAACATCATCGGCTTCGGCCTGCCTTCAAGCGCCTACTTCAATCCGCTCGAAGGCACCGGTGCGCATCCCGAACTCAATCTCGCCGTCTGGGCTGGTGTCGACATACTTTTTGAAGGTGCCATGCGAGGACTGTTCTCCATCCTGTTCGGCGCTGGGGTGGCTCTCTTCCTGACCAGCAGATCAACTGGCATTTTCCTTCGACGCAACGTGTGGCTGCTTGTCTTCGGCCTGTTCAATGGCTGGCTGCTGCTCTGGAATGGCGACATTCTGGTCACCTACGCGATTGCCGGATTCCTGCTCTGCTTCGTCGGAAGTGCATCACCTCGACGTTTGCTGATCACGGCCGCCGTGCTCATCGCCTTCACTTCATTGATGTATTTGAGCACTCGTTATTTCCTGGAGAGCGCGTCCACTGATCCTGCCGCAGAGGCATTGGCAACAGACCTGACCTCGCAGTTCCGACCATCCAACGGCGAACTGGGCCGCGAATTGGCGATGCGGCGCGATTCCTACGGGTCGGCGTACGCCTGGAATTCCGGATTGATGGCCGAAACCTATACTTTAGCGCTGCCTTTTTATCTGCTTCCGGACGCCTTGATCATGATGCTCATCGGTATCGCCCTGTACCGCCTGGGAGTCCTGAGCGCGTCACGTTCGATCCTGTTCTATACCAGGATGTGTGTGGCCGGATTTTCCGTTGGACTGCTTGTCAACGGCTACGAAGTGCAGCAGGCAGTGGAACGCGGGTTTGACATCCCTTCCACGTTTTCCTACATGCAGCCAACCTATCATTTTGGTCGTTTGGGGATGGCACTTGGCTATGTTGGCGGTGTGATGCTTCTCTGCAAGCTGCTCTGGCTGCCCTCGCTGCGTGCAGCCCTGGCTGATACCGGACGCATGGCCCTGACAAACTACCTAACACAGTCTCTCATATGCCTGCTGATTTTCACAGGCGCTGGATTCAGCCTGGTCGGTCACCTGGAACGCTGGATGCTTTATTTCGTGGTTGCAGGTATCTGGATACTGCAACTGGCGTGGAGTTCATGGTGGCTTGCAAGGTATCGCCAGGGTCCGATCGAGTGGTTGTGGCGCGGTCTGACCTACAGCGAGTGGCCGGACATTCGTCGCTCACAATCGATTGCACGAATAGTCCCTTGAGGCCATCGTGGACGTCGCAATACCTTTGGCTACAAGGGAGAACTGCAGGAAATGGTCGATGTCGATGAACTGAAGGCGAAGTATCTGCACCTGGAGTTCGCCCGCAGCAACTTTGTGGTCTCAGCAGAGAATTCAGCGACGCTCGCTCGACTCGCTGGCGAGACCCGATTGCAGTACACCGAACCCGGACATCCGGACTTCGAGATTTTTCCGGCCTATCTGGCCAGCCTGTCGGCCGGACGACACCTGCCGATCGACTTCCCGTCTCTGGGCGGAATACCGGTCGATGGAGGCAAGGCCGTGACCTCCATCCTGCCTGTTCCGGCCGGTGTTCCCCTCAAGGGCCGCACTCACCTGCATGATATCTACGCGAAGAGTGGTCGGTCGGGTCGAATGGTCTTTCTCGTTTCTCGAATGGAAATCTCTGACCTGGCAGACACGCTGCTTGCCCTGGCAGACAGCCGCATGGTGATCCGCGAACGAGGTACGGCATGACGATCCAATGCATGGCTGACCTCGAGTTTGGCTTGGAGTTCGGACCGTGGATTCCCGATACGGCGCTGGAGAGCGCCAGTTCCGCCGCCAACGCAGTCGGTTGGACAAACTCGGCACGGTTTTCGAATCACGAAGGCGCACGCAAGGAAGGGCATCCCGGCGCACTTGTACCCGGAATACTCGGCATGGGATTTCTCTGTGCGTTGATTCACAGGGAAATACCGACAGCAAGGATCGAGAACATCGATACCGTGTTTCGAGCACCGCTGCTGGCCGATCAACACTGCTCGGTTGCTGCAGTCATCACCAACATTGATGCGGCGCAACTTACGGCAGAGCTTGATCTCCACATCAGGAACGTTGCAGGCGAAACGCGGATTTTTGGTACGGCGACGATCAGGATGCCCCGCTGACAAAACACGCCTGCTGTCAACTTGCGTGTTTTGTCCGTGTACCTATTCGGCCAGCATCGTGTACATCGGATCATCCGGATAACGACTGCCACGTGCCAACCCATCAAACGGAGGGCCTTCGTTGATCGAGGACGCTTGTGTGTTCTGGTTCCAGTCCATCAACACCTGGCGATGCCGGATCTTCCAGACGTTGCCGCGTTTTTCGAATCTGTCGAGATAACGTCCAAGATAGGTCATTTCAGTGCCTGATCCATCAGCTTCTCGCCGATAGTGGTAAGCCGTCACATAGGTCTCTACCTTGGCATGATCACCTCGAATATCAGCCTGGATGTTGGTGATGGTGTGTTGGGTTGCCCAAAACCGCTTGATGCCAATCGGCAGAGACTTGCAGAATTCGTGGGCATTGCCATTGAAGCCTCCGTATGCAACGGTCGAATCCGGCCAATAACAACCTTTGAGCGACGCTTCATCAGCACGGTCCACACCGCGACTGTGTCTGGCGAGCACTTCCTGGATTGCCAGCCGATCACCGATCATGGCCAGATCAGGCACCGTTCCTGTTTCCATCATTCCCCCTGCAGATGTTTGACCTGTCCTAAACTAGCACCGAGACATAGCCAAAGTCACAGTCCCGAATCGGGCTTTCTGGCGATCACCCGGGCGAGATGGACCGGACGTCCATCAGGATCAATGACTTCTCCTTCATGGTCATGAAGCACCACGAGCGCCTCCACAGCTTTCCGGAGAGCACCGGGAGCCGCTCGAAATCGGGGAGCCGCGGGTCCAACTTTGGCGGAGCCACCCTGCAACAGGACTTCGCACACGAGAACTCCGCCAGGCGCGAGAACTTCGATCAACGCCGGGATGAGTTCCAGATTGAGGAAGCGCATCATCAGGATCAGATCAAACCTGCCGACCTGGGACGGCAAGCCACGATCGAGATCGTGTGCGATGACCCGGATCTGCGGCAAGTCCGCGAGGCGTGCCAATGCAATCGCGGAGATGTCGAGTGCCGTCACCGAGAAGCCGAGGCCATGCAGGAATCGTGCATTGCGCCCTGCGCCGCTCGCGACATCCAGCGCTCGTCCGATGGGTAACCGGTCAATCCATTCAGTGAGCAGTGCACTGGGATGCATTCGCTGTTCGTACGCCCCATCCCGATACCGCTGATTCCATCGTTCTCGATCTTCGTCGCTCATCGTTCTTCACTTCCGATCAAGCAATTTGCCGGATTGCCGGTGTAAGCTCTGGCAAGGTCCACGGGAGAAGCAGGTCATCGTGCCAGTCGACAACGATACTCAAGCGGTTCTGGATTTGCTGACAAAACTCGGTGCCCCCGAGTTTTCAGCGCTTTCGGTTGAACAGGCGCGCTCCATGAGTCTTGCGCCACCACCCGCAGTACCTACCGCCGTGCATCACATCGAAAATCGTGAAGTGCGAGGTTCACAATGTTCGATTCCAATCCGGATCTACCATCCCGAACCTGCCTCCGCCACCCGAGGGGTGTTGGTGTACTTTCACGGCGGCGGCTGGGTAATCGGCAATCTCGACAGCCATGACGAAACGTGCAGACGACTTTGTGTCGGCAGCGGCTCGATGGTGGTCAGTGTTGACTACAGGCTGGCGCCGGAAACACGTTACCCCGGCGCAATGATCGACTGTTATGACGTGGTCACCTGGGTCGCCAACGAAGCCGGCAGTCTCGGGATCGAAACCCATCACATTGCCGTTGGTGGCGACAGCGCGGGTGGCAATCTCGCCGCCGCCGTCGCCCTGCGAGCCCGTGACCTGAAAGGGCCGCCCATCTGCTTCCAGTTGCTGGTGTATCCGGTTACCGACGCCAACTTCACGACCAGGTCCTATATCGACAACGCCAGCGGGTACCTGTTGACACGGTCTGGCATGCAATGGTTCTGGGATCACTACGTTCCGACACCTGCAGACCGAAAGGAAGCCTATGCGGCACCCGCACAGGCCAGGGACCTCACAGGACTCCCTCCGGCGCTGGTCCTGACCGCCGAATTCGACCCGCTCCGCGATGAGGGTGAAGCCTATGCGCATGCCTTGCGGGCAGCCGGAGTTGATGTTTCCATGACTCGTTACGACGGCGTGATACACGGCTTTTTCGGCATGCATGCCACCGTCACCAAAGCCGGAATTGCAATCGATCAGGCAACCAGGGCGTTGCGTCAACATCTCGGAGGTTGAACATGCGTTTTGACAACATTCTGCAGACGATCGGCAACACGCCAATCGTTCGTATCAATCATCTGGCACCCTCTCACGTGACGATGTACGTGAAGATTGAATCGTTCAACCCGCTCTCCTCGGTCAAGGATCGTCTCGCCTACGCCATCATCAAGGATGCCCGCGACAGCGGAGCGTTGAAGCCGGGGCAGACGGTCGTCGAGGCAACTTCCGGGAACACAGGCATTGCCCTGGCCATGGTCTGCGCGGCGCTGGGACATCCGTTTGTAGCGACGATGGTGGAAACCTTTTCCATTGAACGTCGCAAGATCATGCGGGCACTTGGCGCGAAGGTGATTCTGACCCCTGCTGCAGAACGTGGAAGTGGAATGGTCAAACGTGCGGCGGAACTCGCAGCCAAACACGGCTGGTTTCTCGCGCGTCAGTTCGAAAATCCGGCCAATCCGGCTTATCACGCCCAGACCACCGGCCCGGAAATACTGCGCGACTTCGCTGGGGACCGACTCGACTTCTGGGTCACTGGCTGGGGTACGGGGGGGACCCTGTCGGGCGCCGGTCGGGTCCTGAAGGCGGCGCGACCTGGGCTCAAGGTCATTGCCACGGAACCCGAACAGGCAGCGCTGCTTTCCGGTGGCACTTTCAGCCCGCACAAGATCCAGGGCTGGACCCCTGATTTTGTACCAGCGGTGCTCGATCGTTCAGTCGCCGATGAAATCATTCTGGTGAACGAAAACGAGTCCATGGCAAATGCTCTGGCACTGGCCCAGAAGGAAGGCATTTTTGTCGGGATTTCATCTGGGGCGACTTTTACGGCCGCGCTCAAGGTCGCGGCAACTGCACCGCACGGATCCGTAATTCTCGCCATGCTGCCGGATACTGGAGAACGTTACCTGTCCACACCGCTGTTCGCCGGTATCAATGAGGGCAACGACGACGAATGGCTGGCGTCCCTTTAAGCCATGAGCGTGATCGCCAGCACGAGGTTCAGAAACAGGCCCACCAGGACGAGCGTGATCATTGTATTGCGCGTTCTTGTTTCCACGGGGCTCTCCTCTGGCGACCGCATCTGAAATCGTGCCGGCAGGTTATGCCCAGGGCAGGCGAAACAACGCCTACGTGTAAGTAAACGGAGGTATACGGAAATGATCGACGTTTTTGCCACAGCAACCGAGCACCTTGCACACCTGGCGCGGGGTGATTACTCGCCCACCGAGCTTCTTGAGGCTCATCTGGCGCAGATCGACGCCCACGACGACAGGATCAATGCCCTGGTGTGGCAGGACCGTGAGCGAGCGCGGAAACTTGTCGCCAACAGCCAGGGAAAGCCTGGCGTCGCGCAGCCCCTGGCCGGCCTCTCGATGACGATCAAGGAGTCTTTCAACGTCAGCGGTGCGCCGACTACCTGGGGAATACCGGCTTTTCGCAACAACATTGCCGGTAGCAACGCCGTGGTTGTCGAGCGAATCCAGGCTGCTGGTGCAGTTGTCTTTGGCAAGACCAACGTGCCCCTCAATCTGGCGGATTTCCAGAGTTACAACGATATCTACGGCCAGACCAACAATCCCTGGGATCTAAGTCGCTCTCCCGGAGGATCGTCCGGCGGTTCAGCCGCATCGCTTGCCTCAGGTTTCGCTGCCATGGAAATCGGTTCGGATATCGGCGGGTCCATCCGAACGCCCGCACACTTCAACGGCGTTTTTGGACACAAGCCTACCTGGGGTCTCATTCCGGCTCGTGGTCACGCGCTCCCACCTGCCATCGCAGAACCCGACATTGCAGTGGTGGGTCCGCTGGCCAGGTCTGCATTCGATCTCGAATTGATGTTGGATGTGCTGGCAGGGCCCGATGCACTGGACAAGGGTGTCCGGTATGAACTCAAGGGTCTGCCCTACCGGGACCTCGCCAGGCTACGCGTGGCCGTCTGGGCAAACGATGATATCTGCCCGGTTACCACGGAAACCCAGGCGCGCGTTCTGAAAGTCGCCGATGCGCTCGAGCAGTCTGGAGCCATCGTGAACTACGAGGCTCGACCAAAAATCAGTACCAAACAAAGCCATGACGTGTACTCCGCGTTGCTGTGGTCAATCATGGCGTCCGGCCTCCAGGACTCTGAATATGCCGAGATGCAACAGGTTGCGGCGCAGATACCGGCTGGCGCCAACGACCCTGCCAGCCAACTCCCCCGCTTCTCGACGCTCACACATCGCGACTGGCTGAGTTACAACAATCAGCGCGACTACCTGCGCTGGGCATGGCATGAGTTTTTCGCAAGCTACGACATCGTGCTCGCGCCACAGACCCCGACTCCGGCGTTCCCCCACGATCACAGCGAACAGATGTCTCGGGTGCTCAATGTGGATGGAGTTCCATATTCCTACATGGACCAGATCTTCTGGGCTGGGTTGACCGGGATATCCCGACTGCCATCGACAGTGATACCCACTGGCCCTGACAGCGATGGTCTACCGATTGGTGTGCAGATCATCGGCGACACCTGGGACGATCGCCTGACCATTCATGTAGCACAGGAGTTGGAGCGGCAGGGCTTTCGCTTCACCCCGCCGCCCGCCTTTTCCTGACAGACGGAGCCTGACCGGCAGCCTATCGACCACCACGAACGAGTTGCCCGGGGAGCTCACCCGTGTGTTCCCCGTTCATGAAGATGGGCTGACCACGCTTGATGATGTGTTGATAACCCTCAACACGCTGCACCAGTCTTCGACCACCCGCAGGCAGATCATGAATCGCCTCCGGTCGGGCCAACTGAAGTCTTTCGAAGTCGATGATATTGATATCTGCCAGTTTCCCCGGTGCCAGCAAGCCACGATCATCCAGGCCATAAGCAAGTGCCGTATCACGCGACAGTTTGCGGACGAGGAACTCGAGGGGCATGCGCTCCCCCTTGGTTCGATCACGTCCCCAATGCGTCATGATGAAGGTAGCCATGCCGGCATCGGCAATGACACCACAGTGTGCACCACCGTCTGACAAGCCAAACAACACGTTTGGATGCTCCATGGATGTGCGGAAGTTATCGAAGTTGTAGGTGTGGTACCCGCCCAGCGGTTGATAGAACAACTCGCGGCCATCATGCTCGAGCAGCAGATCGTACATCACTTCGAAGCCGGTTCTGCCCTGACTGGCGGCAATCCCCGCCACACTGTCTTCACGATCCGGCTCGTAGTTGGGTTTGTCACCCAGCGGGAAAACCTGCCACAGCAGCTGGTCAAGCGGCACGCCCAGCATGGTCATTCCTATACCGCTCGTTTCGCCCAGGATTCTTGCTCGCATATCCGGCTGGCGCATGCGTGCAACCCTGGCAGCCAGCGGCAGGTCCGCAAGTTCACTCTGGAAGGTCGGATGCCTGACAAAAACATGGAAACTCGACTGCAGACCGTGCAGCACACCGGTGGGACGCCCGGCCATTTGTGGCCTGACTTCAAAACCTTCACGGCGTGCATCTTCCGCGATGTGGTACATCTTGTTGCCTTCGTAGGCCGCTGCCGAGGTAGCAACCAGCGTGACAGGTCGACCGGTTTGTTTGATGAAGGACTTGACCCATGCCCACTCGTCATCGCCACCGAGGTGATCCGACACGAGTTCGAACACACCGTGCTTGAGCCCTTTCATCGCCAGGCCGAGCGCGAGCATCTCGTCTCCACCGGCGAACGTACCAGGTACGTGCACACCTTTTCTGTCCGTATGCAGCCAGGTACGCGAACTGGAAAAGCCGAGAGCTCCGGCCAGCATGCCCTTGCGTACTTCGTCCTGCATCGCCTGGAGTTCCGCAGCGGTTGGCTTGACATCACGGTCATTGCAGCGCTCACCCATGACATAAGCCCGCACGGAGCCATGTGGAACCTGGGTACCTACATCAATGGTGCGAGGTTTGCGATCCAGCGCATCGAGATACTCTGCGAATGACTCCCATTGCCAATCGATCCCTTCGGCAAGTGCAGCGCCTGGAATATCTTCAACACCTTCCATCAGCTCGATCAGGAACTGGTGCGCATCCGGGCGAACCGGCGCAAATCCGACACCGCAGTTGCCCATCACTGCAGTTGTCACACCATGCCAGCTCGACGGAGCCAACACCGGATCCCAGGTCGCCTGGCCATCGTAATGTGTGTGCACGTCGACCCAGCCCGGAGTGACCAGCGCACCGGCGGCGTTGATGGTGGTTCTTGCGGAACCCGAGATCTTCCCGACCTCCACAATGCGTTGGCCCGAGATCGCGATATCAGCGGTACGGGGAGCGTCCCCGGACCCATCGATGACCGTGCCGCCCTTGATGATGAGATCGTGCATGACGTGAACCCTCTTTCGCTGGTTGTTTGCTGATGCGTCGTTTTCTGATGCTGGAAAGGCTAATCCCCTACGCGAGCGTTGTCGATCAGCCCACGGGGTACACCGCAAATCGCTGGTTCCTGGCTTGCGGACCCGATCGACAATGGGGCCATGACAATATTTGCTTCAACAGTCGGACTGTCCTGGATCGCACTGACTTCGGTGTTTCGCTGCGAATTGCCCGGCGAACCTGTCCTGTTCTCGGATCGGCCCTGCAGAAATTCGGTCATCATGGAACTGAAGGAAGTACCGAAGTTGCAGAGCATCGCGCTGACTGATTCGCAGTTGGGCGCAATCCTTGGTGACGAACGGCCATTGACTGCTGCGCACACCCGGCCCCGATCGCAATCGGCAAGACCCGCGGGTTCTCCCGCCCAGGCCTGCGCCAAGGCCAGGGCCGATCTGCGTTCGGTGCAAATGCGAAGACGCAAGGGTTACTCGCTCGCCGAAGCAGTCCAGCTGGAAGGGCAGGAGCAGAAACACAGGGATGAGATTCGGGCAAGTTGTTAGCCCGGACTATTCAGGAAGGTTTGTCGCAAGGAAATTCGCAGTACCTCGCTCCCGCACGGACAGCATGGCAGGGATGCTGAATTCAGCGCGTCTGCACCTCTTTGCCAGCCTTGGTCAGGGTGGTTACAGTCAACAAATCGACCACGATTCCTGTTCCTGCCATCTTTGAATCGAACTGCCGTTCGATGGGGTGCATCTCGTCGTAAATGCGTTGGCGCTGCGCGGTATCGGTAACCACATGAGCCCGTCCCTCCAGCGTGCAATACACACGATCCGCAATGTCGCCATAGATGAACGCCATCTCCGGTCTGGTCGACAAGGTTCGCAGGAGAGCGCTGTCCGGATTGCGCGCCCAGATGGCGAGACTGTCCGCCGAATGGAAATGAGCACTGCCATAGAAGGAGATATGCGGCTTGCCATGCTCATCCACGTAGGCCGCCGTCAACGTCTTCAGACTATTGAGTGCGCCATTGATTCGATTGCGAAGATCGTCGCTGATGCTGATCACGCTTGACTCCCTGGCCAGATTCAGAGGCGCAAGCGTACTCACTTCACTTCATCACCGACAGTCCTCAACCTGTCCTGGTCTCCGCCTCCGGCTGCAACCCGAGCATTGCCAGCAGGCGATGCGTCGGAAATCCGCCTGCCGGAATACCCTCCTGAAGCGCTTCCCGCATCGCGCGAACCAACCCTGAATTTACCGGAGTCGCAATGCCCGCCTGCGCACCTAGACGCTCGATCTCACCATTGAGAAACTCCGACTCGGCGTTCCCGGTGCCTCGCGCCAAGCTTTGCCACGTCGATCCACCACTCCTCGGAATCCCTGGAATGTCGCCCATTCGATATGTGTTTTGCTGGCGCTCGCGTATTTCGTCAACTGTCGCACAATCGATTCCATGCGCTGCATAACAGGCCACCGCTTCACGACGAGCCGCACGCGCTATGCTGACAACCGTGTCCCCCTCTCCTAGCAAGGCTTGTGCAGTGTTCACCAGATTGGTCAGCAACTTGGCGTACTTCCAGCGCATGACTTGTGCATCCGGTCGAGCGCTGAACCCGCCATCCTCGAGTGCTGCGCACACCGAAACGACAAGATCGTCGACGCCGGCTGGAAAGAGTCCGCAGTCGAGCACACCACCACGTCCCACAGCATGGGTGATGACCTCACCTGGCCGCAGGTGCATCGCCGGCAGATTGACCACCATTGCCACGACACAGGAAAACAGACCTGCGGCCATGCGTTCGTTGGCAACCCCATTTTGTGCACAGACAATCCGTGCCCCTGGCCGGACCCTGGCCAGCAAGCGGAGCGCGTCCAGTGTGTGTTGACCCTTCATCGTCAGCAGCACAACGTCATCAGTTTGCCAGTTGATGTCCGCAGGGGTCTCGACTACCGGAATAACAACATTCCGGACCCCTGCAGGGCTGACGATGCTCAAGCCTGATTGCTGCATGGCCTGCCCATGTGCACCCCGCGCAATGAGCACCACGTCCCTGCCCGATTCGTGAAGTCCGGCGCCGATGCAGCCACCGACACCACCTGCACCAAAAACAATGAACCGCATGCTCTTCCTTGTCTCGTTGAAAGCAGCGATAGTAAAACAAAGCTGTAGACGGACGTTGTCATGATTACCCGCAAAGGCGGATATCTGAGCCCGCGAAGCGACATGGCTTCACCGGCAAGCCAGCACCTGGAGGCTGAAGGGTATGTGGTGTTGCAAGGCGTGGTTGGCCCTGAAGAGATTGCGGCGTTGCGCACCGAACTCAGTGACGTCTACGCGACTACACCAGCAGATGTGCGCAACTCCCGACTCTCCGCGGACGAAAGGGAGGACTTCCGCTACGAAATGTTCAACCGGTCTGCGCTGGCACAACTCACCATCGGTCATCCGCTCATACTGCAGGTCATCGAGCCTCTGCTGGGTGAGGACTGCCACGTCATCGCCAACACATGCTGGCGCAATCCTCCGCGCTCGAAAAACCAGCATGGTGGCGGGTTCTGGCACATTGACGCGGGCCCTCACATACCTCGAGCCGCAGGTATCCCATGGGACGATCGCATTCCTTACCCGGTGTTTGCCATCGGCGCACACATTTATGTACAGGATTGCGGACTTGAGTCGGGACCAACAGGTGTCATTCCGCGCAGCCACAAGTCGGGCCAGTTTCCACCGGCAGAACGGGTCATGGACGTTGATCTCGACTATGACGGCAGACGAGTCGAGCCCATGATCGCCAAGGCCGGCGATGTCGCCCTCTTTGTCTCTGACGTATGGCATCGACGATTACCCGCCGGAGCTGACGATCAGGGTCGCTTTTTTCTGCAGGTGCACTATGGGCGACGCGATCTGGCCCAGCGAATTCGCACTACGGACACTGTGAACCATGTCGATGAACTGGCGAAGTCCAGGATCGGGAGCACTCGGGAGTCCAGGCTCCTCGGCCTGCATGCGTCGTTCTTCTATGACGGATGAGCTTGAGCTGCGCGGCAGATCGCAGTGGTCCCGGACATGAACTTCTACAATTTCCCTGGTGAAACGGACGTTAGCCAACTCTTGTGAGCCTCGAATACCACATTGATGCCGATGAAAGCCTGATTACGGTCAGGGTCAAGGATGGTCTGCGGCCTGGAGACATGGAAACGCTCGCCGCCCAGCTCTTCGACGACCCGTTGTTCGGCGCTGACATGGCACAGCTGCTGGACCTCCGGCAGGCGAAGATCGAGTTGGCAGATGACCACGCCACGTTGCTGACCCGCTATCTGCTGAAAAAGTACAACCCGGCGATTGATGGCAATATCGCGGTGGTTGTTGACCCCGATCTGACACCAACCGACACCGCTTTGATGTTCCGACTCACCTGCGCCCTGGAGCGTGCGGAGCTGTTCGAAGACTTCGACATGGCTGTCCAGTGGCTCGCGCGCAAATGGCGAAACAGTCTGTCAGCCCATGAACAGCCATAGTCCGCCGCAAGTGGCACAGACCACTGCCCAGAAAAAATAGGGGCTGAGATAGACCACCCATCGGGCGATGTGATCATTGCTGTAACGCCGGAAACGAGCCACTGGCTGCATGAACAACTACCTCATCGCAGCGGGGTGACCAGTAAGGCCACCACCAGACCGCAAGTCTCACCTTTCCGAGCCCTTCATCTGTCAGCAAAGTTGTTCGTCTGTTGTCGGGCGGTTGTAACCTTGCGGCGAATCCAGTGCCTGTAGACCACTTCACGACTGTTAGGTGTCGTCGGCTCAATGACTTACAAACCGAGCTTTCTTTTCCAGATTGTTGGGGTATTCTTTTATACCTCAGTCGCCGAGGCTGTATGAATACACAGTGTCATTCTCCTTGGCAGGGCGATAGCACGTTATTGCAGCCCGGCGGCTGAGGCCAATCACACGAGTTGGGCCTGCCGAATTTCCAACATCCCAAAGCCCGGAGGAATCACCGGCTTTCAGATGGGTTGTTTCTTGAAGGTTTGAGTTGGCGACGGCTCAAGTGGGGACCGAAGGCAATTTTGCCTGCCAGCCAAACTCCGAATCGCCCACCGCAATGAATTCAGGATTCAGTACAGATTCCTTGGCGTTATAGAGCAGCGGTGTTCCGTCCGCGGCCCACAGGTCGCCACCTGCAGAA
The DNA here is from genome assembly GCA_041752315.1 of Pseudomonadales bacterium. GTDB lineage: Bacteria > Pseudomonadota > Gammaproteobacteria > Pseudomonadales > Azotimanducaceae > SYFY01. Next base: position 118,641 of record JBGSHJ010000021.1, on the reverse strand, counting down.
ACGAGCACTGCATGAGCGGCTGCAATGTCCCACTCCGAAGTCAATCCGAGCCTTGGATAAAGGTCAGCCTTGCCTTCGGCAAGAATACACAGCTTCAGCGAACTGCCGACAGGTGTGCGATCAACCGGTCCATATGTCGTCGCAACAGCAGCCAGATACTGCTCGAGACGCTCACCTCCATGGCTTCGACTGGCAACCACCACCAAGGGTTCCGAAGCCCGGTAACGTCGCGCACGGATGGCCGTGGTCACCCCTTCATGCCGGCACCAGGCCTGTCGGGTGGTGACATCACCCCAGAACAACATGTTCCTGGCTGGCACACCGACCAGGCCAAGCACCGACCTGTTCCCATCTATCAGTGCGACGTTGACCGTGAATTCGCCATTGCGGCTGACAAACTCCTTGGTGCCATCCAGTGGATCGATCAACCAGTAGCGTTCCCATTTCCGGCGCACTGCAAAATCCGGTGCAACGCCCTCTTCGCTGAACACCGGCAAGTCCGGAGTGAGCTTCTGGAGTCCACTTTCGAGAATCCGATGTGCAGCGAGATCAGCCTGCGTCAGCGGGGAATCATCGACCTTGGTCTGAACTTCGAAATCCTGCGAGTAGATCTCCATGATGGCGTTACCTGCCTGTTCAACCAGCTTCAGCAGCGCCTCTACGTCTATGAAACTCATGCTTTCTCCATCAGGGATTGTGTCAGCGTCAGCGCAGCGATCGCGCGCGCCTCGTTAAATTCGCCGCCACGAATCAAATCGTGCAACGAATCGATTGGCCAGGGTACCAACTCGATGGGCTCGGGTTCGTCACCAGGCAATCGTTCGGGATAGAGGTCTTTCGCAAACATCACGTTGATGGTGAAACCCATGTGACCTGGGGCCAGCGTCACTCGTTTCACAAATTCAATGTGTCTGGCGCCAAAACCTATTTCCTCTTTCAACTCACGATCTGCGGCATGTTCAAGACTCTCACCAAATTCTGCTGCGCCTTTGGGCAGCGACAACTGGACTTCGTGAAAGCCTGCCGCGTATTCGCGAATGAGCATAACTTCCCTCCGCTCGTTGATTGCCACCACGATTACCGCGGGATGACCACGCACCGGCAATCGCTCGTAAGTACGTTCAACACCATTGCTGAAACGGAGTGACAACTCTTCGATGGAAAACAACCGGCTCCTGGCCAGCATCCGGCTCGCCAGGACTTCGGGTAGCGCCCTCTCAGTCATGCCTGTTCCCCATTTGAAACCTGCCGTCCAGTACAGGTTAGCTGGTACCGGGTGTCCTGCACTCGTCACTCCGCCGAAACACGCAAAGCCGTATCATATCGGCCCTGTGCCTCTCTCGCTGCTTTGAACCTCATGATTGACTGGAATCGTATCGATACTGTGCTGTTCGACATGGATGGAACGCTGCTTGATCTGCATTACGACAACCATGTCTGGGGTCACCTGCTTCCCAGATACTTCGCATCGGCCCGCGGTCTTGCTCTGGATGAGGCAAATTCTCAACTCACTTCACACATGCAGGAGATTTTTGGCAGGATTGAATTCTACTGCCTGAATTATTGGGCGAGACACACAGGTCTTGATGTGATGGCCCCCCATCGCGAAGCCGTCCATCTGATTCGCTGGCGGCCCAACGCACTTGCCCTGGTCCGGGCTCTTCGAGCCTGCGGAAAGCGCTTGGTACTTGTCACCAATGCCCATCGGGACAGCATCAGGATCAAGCACGCGCACAGCGGCATCATTGATGAACTGGACGTAGTTGTCTCATCACACGACTACGGGGCGGCAAAAGAAGCAGTCACGTTCTGGCAACGTCTGAACGAACAACATCCATTCGACCCTGCTCGCACTCTTTTTGTCGATGACAACGCACACGTGCTCAAGTCTGCGCAGGCCTACGGAATCGCCTGTTCGCTCACGATTGCGCAGCCTGATTCCTCACGACCTGGCCGAAGCGGGCTTGAACATCCGGCAATCCAGGACTTTCTGCACCATTTGCCGAGAGTCAGCCCTCGATGACTGATCACGTCAGACTCGATCAGTGGTTGTGGGCTGCGCGTTTCTACCGGACGCGGTCGATGGCGAAGACTGCCATTGATGGAGGCAAGGTCGAGGTCGACGGGCAGCGCGCCAAACCCTCGCGACCCATACGGGCTGGGGACCGCATTCGACTCTCCCGTCCGTTTTTCGAGATGGAGGTCGAAGTACTCGCTTTGAGCGACATCCGCAAGGACGCCAGCGCAGCGATGTTGTTGTATTCGGAAACACCAGAAAGCTTCGACCACCGCACTCGAGTGCTGGCGGCACAAAAACTGGCTCGCGCCGGGCTGATTCCTCCAGCCACCAAACCGGACAAACACGAACGGCGGGAAATCCGCAAAATGAAGGGCCTCGATGGTGAAGGTTAGGGCCTTGCGTCCCGCCAACCTTACAAAAGTCTCACACCCAAACCTGAACGGTTTGCAAAGTGCTGACTGCGACAGGTGGCTGACCCGCAACCCTCTGGCATAATGCCCGATCAACAGACCCCGGGAAGACACTAGAAAATGGCCGCCTATCCAGAGCCCAAGGTTACCAACTCACCCTCCAAAAATGCCGAGTACGTCGATTTGTCGACTCCGGCTCTTGCAGAGCATGCGGTTCGCCTTGGCGAGGGTCAGTTTGCCAGCAACGGCGCCATCGTGGTGAGAACCGGCAAGCGGACTGGTCGTTCGCCAAAGGACCGTTTTATCGTGGATGAGCCATCCACCTCCGACTCCATCGATTGGGGCGCGATCAATCAGCCGATCGCACCGGAAGTGTTCGACGCGTTGTGGGATCGTGTTCAGGTGTACCTGGCAGATCGCCCCAACTATGTGTCTCACCTGCACGTCGGTGCCGATCCCGAGCACTACCTGCCCATCGCCGTGACTACCGAATACGCCTGGCATGCCTTGTTCGGCCGATCTCTGTTCATCGTCCCGACTCACTTCAACCCGCACAACAAACAAGTCTGGCAGATCGCCAACGCACCAGAATTTGTCTGCGATCCGGCGCGTGACGGAACCAATAGTGAAAGCACCGTCATCATCAATTTTGCCCAGCGGAAGGTACTGCTCGCGGGAATGCGCTACGCAGGCGAAATGAAGAAGTCCATGTTTTCCGTCCTGAATTTCCTGTTGCCGGAAAAAGACGTTCTGCCCATGCACTGTTCTGCCAACGTTGGCGAAAACAACGATGTGACGTTGTTCTTCGGCCTGTCAGGCACCGGCAAGACAACACTCTCCGCTGATCCGGGACGTTACCTCATCGGCGATGACGAGCATGGCTGGGGCCGGGGCACCGTATTCAATTTTGAGGGCGGCTGTTACGCCAAGTGCATCAATCTGTCGCGCAAGAACGAGCCGGTTATCTATGATGCCATCGCATTTGGCGCGATCGTGGAAAACGTCATCATTGATCCAGCGACCCGCGAACCCGATTACGCTGACAGCTCGCTGACAGAGAACACCAGGGCCTGTTATCCACTGCGCAATGTCGAATTGAAAGTTGATGACAACCGGGCCGGTGAACCCAATAACATCGTGTTCCTGACCTGCGACGTCAGCGGTGTACTGCCACCGGTGTCGATCCTGTCGAAGGAAGCCGCGGCTTACCACTTTCTGTCCGGCTACACCGCACAGGTCGGCTCAACGGAAGTCGGGTCAACCGAAGCGTACAAAGCCACTTTCTCTACCTGTTATGGAGCAGCGTTTTTTCCACGGCCAGCCGGCGTCTACGCCGATTTGCTGATCAAGCGCATCGAGGAGTTCGGCTCACGGGTCTATCTTGTCAACACCGGTTGGACCGGTGGCGGTTACGGCGTCGGCAAACGCTTTGACATCCCCGTCACGCGGGCCATCATCGAAGCAATCCAATCCGGGGCCCTCGATACGGTTGCGACGCTTCGGCTCGACGGATTGAATATCGACATTCCAGTAGCGGTGCCTGGCGTCGACAGCAAACTGCTCAATCCACGAGCCGCCTGGACTGACAGTGCGGCCTACGACGCCGCCGCAAACAGCCTGGGCAGCAAGTTCAAGGAGAATTTCACGAAGTTCAAGGTGCCTGCCTCCATCGTCAGCGCCGGCCCTCGTTAACCGCGAGGAAAATCGCCAGCCAACCGTCCCCTCCGGCCCGGACAATTCATGAACACTCCATTGCGGTTGCCAACCTGTGTGACAAGACACTGCGTGCTCCTGCTAGGAGCGGCCATGCAAACCAGTTAACCTCGCCACATGAGTGAAAAACTGGTATCTGGGGTCGAGCAATCGAGACTCGCGGCTTTGTCACGATCATGTTTCGACAGGAACAATCTGATTCTGCGCGGAGTCGAAAAGGAAAGCCTTCGGGTCAGGTCAAACGGACAACTGGCCACGACGCCTCACCCCATCGCACTGGGTTCTGCACTGACGCACCCACAGATCACGACTGATTTCAGTGAAGCTCAACTGGAGTTGATCACAGGAGTTCACCCGAACCCCGAATCCTGTCTCGAAGAATTGATGGACATTCATCGCTTCGTGCATGCCAACCTCGGCTCCGAACTGATCTGGCCATCAAGCATGCCCTGTCTTTTACCGGCGGCGTCAGATATTCCCCTTGGCCACTACGGCAGTTCGAACAAAGGATTGACCAAGACGGTGTACAGACGTGGCCTCGCCAATCGTTACGGCGCAACGATGCAGACGATTTCCGGAATTCACTACAATTTCTCCGTATCCGACGAAGTGTTTGCAAGCCTGGGTATACGAGACCAGGAGTCGAGAACAGCCGCCTACTTCGGGCTCATCAGAAATTTCCGTCGGTACTCCTGGCTGCTGATCTATCTGTTTGGTGCTTCACCTGCGATCTGCAGGAGCTTTGGTACTGCCGAAGCAACCGGTCTCCTGCCACTTGATGACGGATCGCTTCATCTGCCGTACGCGACCTCCCTGCGAATGGGGCCGCTGGGCTACCAGAGCGACGCCCAGCGCCAATTGCACGTCAGCTACAACAGCCTCCCTGAATACGCGACCTCGATTCGTGAAGCGCTGTCGATCCATCATCCAGCGTACACAGAAATTGGCATAGTGAAGAACGGCGAGTATCAGCAACTGACCGATACGTTGATCCAGATCGAAAACGAGTTCTACGGAACCATTCGTCCTAAGCAGCCACTGCAGGCTGGCGAACGCCCCCTGACGGCTCTCCTCAGCCGCGGGGTTGGTTACGTCGAGGTACGCTGCCTCGATCTCAATCCGTTCATGCCGGCCGGTTTGGATGCGTCACAAATGCGCATGCTGGATACATTCCTTGTGTATTGCCTGCTAGCTGACAGCCCTGAGGACAGCCCTGCCGAGTCAGTGCGCATGCACGCCAATCAGGTTTCCGTCGTGCAGCGTGGCCGCGAGCCCGGGCTGAGATTGGCAAACGGTGATGACCTTGTGCTGCTCCGCGATTGGTCGATGTCGATTCTCGCTGCCTGTGAAGATGTTGCCAGATGGCTGGATGCTGTCTTCGAAACAAACGTCCATGTCCATGAGGTACACAAACAGGGCGAACTGGTCCACAACCCTGACCTCACTCCTTCTGCGCAAATACTGTCCGGCATGAGTTCCAGAAACGAAACATTTTTCCAGATGATGATGAATCAGGCTGTTGCGCAACGTACGCTTTTTGCCTCGATGCCCATGGATGCTGCAAGCAACGCTGCCTTTGTTGCACGTGCGTCCCGGTCACTGATCGAACAGGCAGAGATTGAAGCCGCTGATACCGTGGATTTTCCGACACATCTCCAGACCTACCTCCAACTCCCGTGAATTTTCTCGCCCACTGCGTGCTGGGCGCCCTGGCAAGTGATCCTCGAAACGAGGGCCTGGTCACGGGAGGCATTCTCGGGGACTTGTGGAAAGGCACCATTCCTCTGCACTGGCCACCGGAGATCCGCGCTGGCGTTCGTTTGCATCGGCGAATCGATGCCGAGTCCAATCAGCATCCAGGTGTAAGGCGCAGTTGTGAACGCTTCCCTGCTGAGCTCCGTCGTCTTGCGCCGGTACTCGTGGATATTCACGCTGATCTTGCGTTGTCTGGTTTCTGGGCAGACCACGTGGGCCAACCAAAAGGTTCCTTCATCCAGGAGTGCAACAGCCTGATCGGTAACTGGCGCGTCTGGCAACTTGATCTGCCACCTGCAGCCGAGCGATTTCTGGATGTCATCATCGAACGAGACCTGCTCACAGCCTATGGCACCTGGGATGGTGTCGATCTGTGCATGAAAGGGGTTGCCCGCAGGTTGCGCAAACCGGACCTTCCGGGGCCAGCTGTTGCCGCCTGTCAGGTTTTGAGCAGAGAGTTGTGTGCCGACTTCAACAGCTACTTTCCCGACTTGCAGCTGGAAGCACGACGATTTGTCGCCGCAGAACTGCCTGATTCAGCGTTGTACGATAAAATTCGTGAACAGTAGGTCTTCCACGATGGGCAGGTCTTCTTCGGTGACAAGGTAATCCTGCAATTCCTTCAAAGCCTCCACTTTCAGTTGCTCCCTTCCCTCAGTAGTCGAAATCGCATTTTCGTCCTGACGTGACAAGGCCAGGATGAGAATGCTGCGCAAGGCAGGCTTGTGATTGGCTACCGCCGATCGGGCCGCCGGTCCCCTCACCTGCAACGCGACATCCGTCTTGATGTATGCAAGACGTCCGGATTCCGATACCCCCACGTTAGTCACAAATGTCGGGTCAAGTTCTGCATACAGTACGGTGGATTCGTCTACGTCGGCCTCAGCGGGCGCGGCTTCCTGCGCGCAAACTGGCGACGCCAGCGTCAGCAAGGCACAAAACGTGGAGATCGCAGATAGCGTCACGCGCCTGGGTTGTCGATCTGGAAAGTCAGAAGTGTGCATTGCTCAATCAACTCATCGGGTGGGCTGTTGACCAAGCATAGTTGACGCCCGTCGGGCTGCCAGTAACCTTCAGCAACTCAATCAAACTCTTGGCTCAATGATGAAAGCAGTGCTTTGTACCCACCACGGAATGCCGGAAGAACTCCTGCTGTCGGAAGTACCAGAACCGGTGCCCGGAGTGGGCCAGGTGCTGATCGATGTACACGCCAGCGCGCTGAACTTCCCTGACGTTCTGATGATCCAGGGGAAATACCAGAGCCAGCCCCCATTGCCATTCACTCCGGGCTCAGAAATAGCCGGTGTCGTTGCCGGCGTTGGAGCATCGGTTGCCAATTGGCAGGTCGGGGATAGGGTTTTTGGCGGCGTGGGATATGGAGGCTTCGCCGAGCGAGCTGTCGCGAATGCCGGTACGATGCGCCGCATCCCGGAAGCCATGGACTTCGTCACCGCTTCGGGGATCAGCACAACGTACGGCACATCCTACTACGCGCTCAAGCAGCGGGCCGCACTGCAGTCGGGCGAGACCTTGCTGGTGACCGGTGCGGGTGGGGGGGTCGGTATCGCCGCAGTCGAGCTTGGTTGTGCGATGGGCGCAACAGTGATCGCGGCCGCCAGTTCCGAAGAAAAGCTGGCGCTCGCAGCCAGCGCTGGTGCCCACCACTTGATCAACTACTCCGACGGCAAGCTGAAGGACAAGGTCAAGACACTGACTGGTGGCAAAGGAGTTGACGTAATTTACGATCCTGTTGGTGGAGCATTGTTCGACGACTGCATGCGTTCGATCGCCTGGTACGGCCGCGTGCTCGTCATTGGATTCGCCGATGGAGCCATTCCCAGACTGCCTACCAATCTGGTACTGCTCAAGAGTTGCCAGGTGATCGGTGTATTTTACGGCGCCTGGACTGCCCGCGATCCTGCAGGCTCCGCGCAAAACATGCAGGAAATCCTGTCTCTGTACGGTAGCGGAAAACTGCAGGCGAAGGTTGGTGCAACGTTTGCAATGAACGACTGCGCGACGGCCATGCGCTGCCTGATGGAAAGACGCGCCGTCGGCAAGGTCGTACTGTGTATGAAGGAATCATGATGCAGTACAAGACACTCGTCGAATGGCAATGGGAATGGCTAGCAGTTGCACTGACTGGCTCGATGCTGGCGAGCGCTCTGGTCATGGAGCATCTGCTCGGGTTGGTGCCATGTCCGCTGTGCCTGATGCAGCGCGTGTGGATGATCTTTGTTGGCGCTGCAGCGGTCGCCGCTCTGACACACGGGCGCAGCCTGGGAATCTATGCACTCGCTGGAACGGTTTCTGCAGCAATCGGCGGTGGGTTCTCGATCCGCCACCTGTACCTGCAGACTCTGCCGGCCAGTGAAGCCCCTTCATGCGGTCCGGACCTCGGCTACATGTTCAGCAATTTCCCCCTTGCCGACGTTCTGTCCGCAATGACTCGTGGCACTGGAGAATGTGCAAAAGTTGATTCGATCATCGACGTCCTGATTCCTGCAGGCGCACTTGCAGGTTTTGTCCTCCTTCTCGTCATCTGTGCGAGGGCATTGTCTGGACGAGCAACCTGACCCAAACCTGCGTTCCTTCGTCACCCTCGTTCGTTTTCCTGACTGGCGGGAATTCAAACCACAGCTATGTTTACAAGGAAATTCAATCGGAGCGGGGAGCCATGACAGCAACCAACGACAAATTCAACGACCGTTTCTACACCAGCCGCAAGCGGTTGCTCAGCTATCTGCTTAAACTCGGTCACGCGATCGACGCAAATACGCCGGATCTCGCAGAAGCGGTCAATACCCGCTTCTGCGATTCACTGATCGACTACCTTTCGACCGGACATTTTCAGATTCTCGAGCGCTACGAGCCCTCCCTGGATGAAATTGCCGCATTCGAAGCCACCACCAGGCAATCGCTTGCGTTCAGCGATCAATTTGGCAACGGCAACCCCCTGAATCTGGCGGACTTTCGTCTTCGTCTCGAAGAACTTGCGTATGTACTCGATACGCGCATGGACGTCGAAGACGCGATCATTCAGCGAGCAAGTCGCAGGAACCAGGAAAAACGGACGTCGAACGCTCTGCCGCGACATGCAGCGATCGCCTGAACATCGACGCTGACCCGGCTAATCACTTCACGGCGTCCGAAAATCGCATTTGATCTGCGCAGGCGAGGTACAAGATGACAGGAACGGGCGCTTTGCATTGCCGACTTCATGTGGCCAGTAGGGGGGTTTCAGGTATCAAGCAGAATCAGGCAACATTACTCACTTGATGCCCCCGCCAAAGGGGTCACCTATCACACTTTTGCAGAATCAAGCCGGAAATAAGTACGTTGGCCTAGATGGCCAACATTTTGCGGTGCTATAGTCCCGTTGCCCGAGCAGACCCAACGCTGCATATATCAAGGATTACAAGTACTAAGCAGGGGTAGTTACAAAACTACCGAGGCATGGCAGGGGTAGTTACAAAACTACCGAGGCATGGAAGTCAGGGGATCGAAACTCGGGACGGTGGTTGGAATCCGGTGATGCACCGGACAAGGCCGAGTTTTTCGGGGGAAGTGTTCAGATCCGGGAGTCCCAGTCCCCGATCTGGATGAAAAGGACACAGACGCTATGGCGGACACACCGCGTCGCATTCTTGTCGTGAATGGCAAGGGTGGTTGCGGCAAGACGACTGTCGCGACCAATCTCGCCGCCATGATGGCGAGACGTTCCGTCATGTCCGCTGAAGGCAGCCAGTCCCCGCAAAAAGTTGTTCTCATCGACCACGATCCGCAGGCAAGCAGCAGTTTCTGGGCGGAGCAGCGTGGTCCGGATCTGCCGGCCATACACGTCATTCAAGCACATCAAAAAGCCGGCATGTATCAGACGCAATCGTTTGCCTATCGCATTCCTTTTGATACCGATGTCGTTATTGTCGATGCACATTCGAACTCCCGCGACCGGGATCTGGAATCGCTTCTGAAGCAATCCGACATCATCCTTGTACCGATCCTGGCTTCGCCTATCGACATCAGGGCTGGGGGCAGATTCCTTGCCGAACTGCTGACTCATCGCATCTTTCGAGCCGCTCCCCGACCGGTTGGCGTTATCGCGAATCGGGTCCAGCTCAAGTCCGAAACAGCTCTCAAGTTGCAGCACTTCCTTGAATGTCTTGACGTTCCCAGTGTGGCAACATTTCGGGATACACCGGCTTACCATGAGGCGATGGAAAAAGGACGCGGCATTGCAGAGCTTGCAGACTCTCGCGGTGCAAGGCGGGAGTACGCCGAATGGAAGTCTCTAGTACACTGGATCGAGACCCAGCCTTTGGGAGAAACTCGCATTTCGGACGCCATCAGATCCATGCCCCTCGCGGCATCCAGGCGGCCCGACCCTTCGACGTCCGCTCAAGCCTGAAAAGCCTTCGTTGAGCCGCCGCCGGAAACAAGCGGCGGACCATTCAAACCATGATCACAGCATCAAACATCACCTTCAAACGTGGCGAAACGACTATTTTCGAAGCGATGTCGTTTGTGATCCATGCTGGACAGAAAGTTGGGGTGGTCGGACGCAACGGAGTTGGGAAGTCGACACTGTTCCGGTTTTTCGGCTTTGGCCTGGAGCCCGAGATCGGTGACCTCGACTATCCCGCCAAATGGCGAATTTCCCAGCTTCGTCAGGAGATAGACGAGACCGACCGTCCAGCTCTCGAGTTTGTCATCGATGGCCACCGCGAACTGCGTCAGGTGGAAAAGCAACTGGCAGAGCTCAACGCACAGCACGCTCCAGACGGCACACGCCTGGCGTCATTGCATGCAGCTTTTCAGGATCTCGGTGGACACGAGGCCGAAGCCAACGCGGCCGCGATCCTCCACGGCCTGGGCTTTGACGCGATCGATTTCACACGTCCTTTCAACACGTTTTCCGGAGGCTGGCGAATCCGTCTCGGACTGGCCCAGGCGCTGATGTGTCCGGCCGAACTCCTGCTGCTCGATGAGCCCACCAATCACCTGGATCTTGAGGCCACGATCTGGCTTGAGCAGTTTCTCGGCCGTTTCCAGGGGACGTTGCTGGTGATTGCACATGACCGGCAATTTCTTGATCGGGTTTGTTCGCACACACTGCACATACTTCAGGGTACGGCCCGTGTGTACCGAGGCGGCTATTCACAATTCGAACGTGCGCGGGCGGAAGAAGCCCTGCGCGAAACCCGCTTCTCGGAAAAGCGCGATGCAGAAATCGCGCACATTTCCAAATTCGTGGAGCGGTTTCGAGCCAAGGCAAGCAAGGCACGCCAGGTTCAAAGTCGCATTCGAACATTGGAAAAATTGCTGGAAGTGGCACCAGCACGAGCAGACAGCCCTTACCGGGTGAACTTTGCCAATCCGGCAAAGATGTCCAATCCTTTGCTCCATCTGCGAGATGTGGCGATGGGGTATGAACAGCAAACCATCCTCTCGAATGTCTCCCAATCGATTTTGCCAGGGGATCGAATCGGTGTTCTTGGCGCCAACGGTGCCGGCAAGACCACGCTGCTGAGATGTCTGGTGGGCGACCTGGAAGTCCGCAGCGGCGAATTGACCCGCGGAGAGCATGCAAGTACCGGCTATTTCTCGCAGCACCAGATGGAAGTACTCGACGGCGCGCTTGCACCTCTGAAACAAATTCATCGACACAGTCCCTCGCTGAGCGAACAGGCCATTCGGAATCTGCTCGGCGGCTGGGGGTTCGACGGCAAGATGGTGGAGCGTCCGATCTCGACCCTGTCAGGAGGTGAAAAAGCACGACTCGTACTGGCAATGATCGCGCATGAAAAACCAGCCATCCTGGTGCTCGACGAACCTACCAACCATCTTGACATCGACATGCGGGATGCCCTCGCTTTGGCGCTGCAAAACTACGAAGGTGCACTGGTTGTGGTGTCCCATGACCGGCACATGATCGAGGCGGTCTGCGACGAGTTGTGGGTACTCAGAGCAGGGACGATCGACCGTCTCTCAGGAAATCTGGATGACTACCTGACTCTGCAAAAAGAAGAAACAGCCACACCAGGGAACCTGTCCGAGGTTCCGTCAGGAGCGTCGAAGAAGCTGGAAAGGCAGCAACGCGCTTCCAGCCGACTCCAGCAATCGGAGTTGCGCAAGCGCGTGAAGTCGCTGGAAAAGGAGATGGAAACCAGGGCCGCGGGCCTCGCTGCCGTCGAGACACGGCTGGCCGATCCTGAAATTTACCACGGCTTGTCGGCTGAAGAGATGAACGCGTTGCTCCGAGAAGCGGCTAAAACCCGCACGCAGCTTGAAGGAATCGAACGCGAGTGGTTGCTCGCGGCGGAAGCCCTGGAAAGGACCAATGACTAGGAGCCCGGCGGGCTTGAGCGATCGTCCTGAACGCGCCGGTGCAACAGGGCAGCCAGAAGTCCGGCTGGCTCCCGTCGGCTCACCGACTGCGGAAATCCCCGTGGACACAGCACTGGTACATCGATTGCTCGAGACTCAGGCAGTTGCCTGGTCGAAATTATCCATCGAGCCTTTCGACGAGGGCTGGGATAACAGGATGTTCCGTTTGGGTGGCAGTCACCTGGTTCGGATCCCACGTCGGCAATCAGCGGACATCCTGCTCCGCAACGAGCAGCTGATCCTGCCGTTCCTGCAATCGCGACTCAACATTCCCATTCCGGTGCCGGTGATCTGCGGTCAGCCTGGTCCGCAGTTTCCCTGGCATTGGAGCGTGATTCCCTTTTTCCAGGGGGAAACGGTGAGCAGGCAACCACTGGCCAGGCAAGGCGTGTCTGCCTGGGCTGCCTTCATGGCAAACCTTCATCGACCGTATCATTCAGGTGCAGATCCCACCGCTCCGACAAATCCGTATCGTGGAGTGGACATCAACGTCCGCCAGACAAGCATGGCGGACAGAGTCCAGGAACTCGAACGTTTGGGCGAACCGATACCAGATCAGATCAGCGACATCTGGCAACTCGCATTGTCCCAACCACCCTCTCCCCTTCGGGTCTGGATTCACGGAGATCCACACGCCCGGAATGTGCTTTGCAATGCCGGCTCGTTGTCCGCCGTGATCGACTGGGGGGATGTCACTACCGGTGATCCGGCAAGCGATCTTGGCAGTTTTTGGATGTTGATTCAGGACTCGCCGATGCGTAACGATGCCATTGCGCAATACCTGGCCATGATCCGCTTTCCACTGACCCCTTCAGAGGCCACTTCCTTGATGCGCAGAGCAAGAGGCTGGGCGGCATTCTACGGCGCGACTCTCCTGGCTACCGGACTTGCAGATCACCCGAAGCACGCAGCCATGGGCAGGTCGACCATCAAGTGTCTCATGGACCCGGTCGCTGATTTGCCGGACGCATAGCGGCAGGCGCTGTTTCTGGTGTTCCCGGTGCACCCTTTTCCTTCCTGTCATCAAAGCGATAGACATAAACACGATTCTGGCCCTCCACTCGATAGTCGGAAGGGTTGATGACCAACGAGGTCTGTCTACCCTGACGTCGGACCACAACTTGCCTCGTTTCATTGCCCTCGAAGAGATTGGTCTGTGCTTCGCTGGCGTTGGTCGGTGTTTGTTCTTCGACGGAAAGCAGCAGATCCCCGGCCTTGAAACCCCCTGGCAGATCTGGGACGTGCACGATCAGGATGCCGCGTTCCACTCCGAAGTACTGCGCCAGATCGCCTGCCACATCGATAAGCACGGCACTACCGGGATCCGGCTCCAGCATGAACTTCGTTATGGACTTGAATGACTCTTCTTCGACCCATGGCGCCAGTTTTGGCTCGATCGTCGCCAGCGCACTCCGAACCATCCCTGTGGTAACTACTTCGACGGTTTTTTCCATCCCCCCACGCCGATAGGTCAAATTCACGACATCGCCGGGTTTGAGTGTCTGGACAACCTTGAGCAGGACAGGACCTGGATCCTTCCTGCCCACCAGATCAACATCGTCAACCCGGATCAGGACATCGCCGGATGCAAGACCCGCAGCCGCGGCACCGCCCCCAGGAGTTACACCCGAAAGCTGAACGCCGGTCTCATCGCCGTCGTGTTCAAGCAGAATGCCGAGAAAAGCTCTCTCATGCTTGGTCTGGGAGTGCGAATAGGATTCAACAACGGCAGCGCGCAGTTCTGCCGCGGCCGCATCGAGTTTCTCCCTTGCCGCTTCCACGCGCGCATCTGCCTTGGCATGGTCGTCGTTGTCACCCGCTTGGGAAGGCAGAGTCCAGAGCGCAGCGAGTATTGCTGCAATATTCCAGAATGCGCGAAGGAAAGGTCCTGGATTCATGATCTCAATTCTCCTCTTCAGTAGACCGCGTACTGGGGTCTCGGATCGAGCGGTCGTTGCACAGCCTGGAGCGCCTCCATCAGCTCGACGCGACGCTGCCACAACAGTTCTCTTTGCTGGATCAATGAAAGCGAGTCGCCGCCGTCGACGTCCGACAGTTGCGCGTCCACATCAGCGAGCCTGAAAAACAACGCCTGTTCGCTGGGAGTTCCTGCGTGGCGGGAAGCGCTCATCAGCTCTGCTTCGAGAGCCCGTGAACGATCCTGCAACACTGCCAGCCTGGCAAGCGACAGATCGGTGGCATCGTCTTCCAGAGAAGGACGTATCAGCAGCGCCATTGCAATGATCAATGCACTGGCGACCAATGCCATGGGCCACGCTGACTGACGCGAACCGCGCAGGCGGAAGGATCGTCTCTCATGTTCAAGCTGAATTTTTTCCCAATGGTCCGGATCCGGGCCCAGTTCATTCGGCAGTCCACCGAGGGCAGCCTTGATTTCGCGCAGAATGGCCAACCGGTCGCGTGCTTCGACATCTCGTTCAATTCTCGCCTCCAGTTCTGCTGCCACCGGCTCTGAGTCACGGAAGGCGAGCAACTCGGCGATTGTCGGTTTATTTTCCATTCTGGCCCTGCCAATGTGTCAGGAGGAACTCGTATCCTCTCGACAGTTGAGATTTTGAGTAACTTGGCGTCTTTCCCATAAGGTCGCCGATCTCCCGGTGTGTATAACCTTCGACGTCGTGGAGCCAGATCACCAGGCGAGTTTCCGGTTGCAGGCGTGCCAGAACTTTCTCGATATCCGCAATCCCGCCCAGACGATCTTCGCCATCCAGGTGGTCGACCACATCCTCAGGCTCTTCCGCTGCCTTGCGCTGCACCCATGGTGAGCGCAGACGCATGAGGCACTGATTGATTGCCACGGTCCGAATCCAACCCAGAATCGCGCTGGGGTGCTCAATGCCGGATGCGCGGTCGAGGACCTGGATAAACACGTCCTGCAGGACTTCCTCTGCTGCCGGGCGACTCCCAAGCATTCTCCACGCCGTACTCAGCACAGCCGGCGCAAGGAGCTGAAACAAGCGGCCGGATGCATCCCGATCTCCAAGGATCACGGCCCGCGCCAGTTCGGGAGGAATGTCAATGTCCGCAAATCCTGCCATCTGGCAAGGATGCCTCAGCTGATAAAAACGTCGCGGCCCGAAAGCAAATATATCTCATGCCAGCCGCGGAAACGCCTCGCACTGCAGTCGCTGGTACCGGTCATCGACTGACTGGGTCCGGGACCTGGTTCCTGTTTTTGCGGACCGGCCGAAACACACACCAAATCATCCTGACCGAACGATCGGTCCTTAAAAGTTCAGCGGATGCCTGGCGTTTGGTGACATCCGGTTTTTTCTACCGAAACAAACTAAAACGTGGGATTTCATTGTCACCAATCGCTGTTTACATGGAAATATCCTAAGTATTTCATAGAGTTGTAATCCCTCTATCCTTGCCACTTTCCTTCGAACGATCGTTCGTTCAACATAAGCACATGTATTCTCGATCCCAAACAACCAGTCTGGACAGCCTTTGTGAACGCCTGGCGCAAGTCTTTCTGGCTCATGGATACGATGGCGCATCCATCGCGGCACTGGCCTCAAGCGCAGGACTGAGCAAGGCGAGCCTGTACCACCACTTTCCCGGCGGTAAAGCGGAAATGGCGGCTGTACTTGTGAAACACGCCATCGAGACTGCGGAACAGCAAGCGTTCAAGGTGCTTCGCACCCAGGCGCCTTCAGGTGAGCGACTTGGGGCCTTCCTGGACGGATTCCTCAGCTATACGGGAAATGGTAGTCGGCCTTGTCTGCTCTCAGTGCTCGGCCAGGCAGCACCGGGTCCTGTTCGGGAGACCATCAAGGCGCAGATCAACGATTGGCAGATTGTGCTCGAATCAAGCCTGATTGGTCTTCGCGGAGTGAAGCCCAAACGCGCAACCCGCCTTGCTGAAGCGATGCTTTGTGGATTATATGGAGCATCTCTCCTCGGCCAGCTTATCGGGGACGAGACCTGTATCGAGCGCAGCGTCAAACGCATGCGCAAGCAGCTTGAACTCTACAACTAGAATGGTCACATCCATGGAACGTCGATTTCCCCAGACCCGCATGCGTCGCAATCGACGACTCCCTTTCCTTCGCCGGCTGGTAAGGGAGAACGAACTGTCTCCCGGCGATCTTATCTACCCGATGTTCGTGATTGACGGCGAAGGCAGGCGTGAAACTGTTTTGTCCATGCCTGGGGTCGACAGGCTCTCGATCGATCTGCTGTGCTCCGAGGCCCAGCGTGCATACGCTCTCGGCATTCCGGCAATTGCCCTGTTTCCCAATGTCATCAAGGCATTGCGAACACCATTGGGTGAAGAAGCCGCAAATCCAGACGGTCTGGTGCCACGCGCCATCAGGGCAGTGAAGAGCGCAGTCCCCGGGTTGGGGGTGATTACCGATGCCGCCCTCGACCCCTACACATCCCACGGCCACGATGGTGTCATCAGCCCGGATGGGCATATCGACAACGACGTCACTGTCAAAGCGCTACAGGTACAGGCACAAGTCTGCGCCGCTGCGGGATCCGACGTCATCGCTCCATCAGACATGATGGACGGCCGTGTCGGTGCGATCCGGACAGCGCTTGATGAACACGGACACGCCCACACGGCAATCATGTCCTACGCTGCCAAGTATGCTTCCGCCTACTACGGCCCCTTTCGTGATGCTGTCGGCTCCTCCGCCACCCTGGGTACTGCAGGCAAGGACACCTACCAGATGGACCCTGCAAATTCCGAGGAGGCCTTGCATGAAGTGGCCCTCGATATCAGCGAGGGTGCAGATATGGTCATGGTCAAACCGGGCATGCCCTATCTTGATATCGTTCGCCGGGTGCGTGAACGCTTTGAAGTCCCGACTTTCGTGTATCAGGTTAGTGGCGAGTACGCGATGCACGCAGAAGCGATTCGTCGTGGATGGCTGGCCGAAAAGGTCATTCTGGAATCACTGCTTTGCTGCAAGCGGGCGGGTGCCAGTGGCATTTTGACCTACTTCGCGCCTCGAGCAGCCGAACTCATGCAAGCCTGAGGTTTATTCCCTGGCCCTTCAGCAGGTGCTGTTCCTGACTGAGCTCATCAGCCGAAAGCGGATGGGCTGCCAACCAACCCGTCGGCAAACGTAGGACCAATTCACTGTCAACTCTGGAGAGCACCACTCCTTCGGGGGAATGCAAATCGGTGTGTGAACGCTCCAGGATCACTGCCAGACGCACCGAGATCAGAACATCAGCAAGCTGGCGATAACCGAGCCGCTCTCCCTCTGTCTGCAGACCCGAAGGCCAGGTACGTCGATGGCAGCGAACCAGCATCACCAATGCCTCCTTGGCTTTGGGGGACAATCCGCGTATCTCGCTGTGCTGCAGAATATAGGCGCCATGCCGGTGATATCCCTGCACTCCTATGTGCAGACCGATCTCCAGCAACATCGCCGCAAAGACCAGGATCTGTTCGTGACGCTCATCCACAATCCCGTCGACGAGGCTCTGCAAAAGAGTCAGCGCCTGCCTCCGGATGCGATCACCCTGTGCCGGATCGACACCAAAACGGGCGGCCGTTGCAACTACGGCTTCGAGCACCGAGCCGTTGTCTGCTCCAAGTCCCATGCCGGCATAGAGGACTCCGTGCGGCAGCGTTGCGCTACAAAAACGAACACGCTCGATCTCCAGTGTCTCCATGAAGGCGCTGAGGATGGCGACACCTGCGGGGAAAATATCAACCCGTTCCGGTGGCAGGCCCGGGATTCCAAAATCGGCAAGCCACAAACCACCGACAATCGCGTCTTCCACTCTTCTCAGCGCGTCTGCAGACACTTCACCACGGCTGAACCCACTGGCTTCACATACCGTAACAATGGACTCAAGCGTTCCTGAGGTCCCCACAACGTCGGCACCGTTGGCAGACTGGACGCCGAGTTCCTGCAGCAACGACAACGCCCATTCCCGCGCTTGCGGATAGGCCCGCCCGACCACTTCGGAGTGACTGAAAAACTGGTCCATCAGGGCGACGCACCCCAACGGTATCGAGGTTGCTTCCACCAATTCACGACGGCCTGATTCCCACTCGCTTCGCGCCAGCTCCGTACTGCCGCCGCCAATATCCAGAACCAGCCGTTGACTGTCCGGTCTGGAACGTTCGAGTGCATCATCCAGGTGCCGGCTCAC
Source organism: Pseudomonadales bacterium (assembly GCA_041752315.1). Classification (GTDB taxonomy): domain Bacteria; phylum Pseudomonadota; class Gammaproteobacteria; order Pseudomonadales; family Azotimanducaceae; genus SYFY01. Next base: position 100,215 of record JBGSHJ010000021.1, on the reverse strand, counting down.
TGCCAGATCGATGAGCCTGGCCTCGTCGTGGCCGGAAAGCACTTCGACCGGTTGCCCCAGAATCCCCTGTGCGGGAACAAGGAACTCGGCGCGATTCTCGGCAAAACGCAGCGCGAAAGTACCCACGACGCTCAATCTTGAGGGAGGAATCTCCCGTAATCTTTGATGATATCGCCGCAGAACCTGAAGACCACGCTCGATTGCTGAAGGCTGCAGGCGGTGAGCCGCCATGCCTTGCAACAACTGGACCTTGTCCTTCAATCGATCGACCACCACGATTTCGTCATGTACGCGACGGACGATCAGCATCTGGAAGTTGTTCGAACCAAGGTCAACTGCCGCCCACACATCCCGTTCTGCGAATAGGTGAGGCTCTGGTGGTAAAAGCATCTTCTCGACCACGGCTACAAGTTGGTTTTTCTGCTGGAATCTCGAGAATAGCGCCACTACTCATTTTGCAACGGGATCGAGGCACGTTTTCGGCAGCAGAATTGGTGATAACATCCTCACTATCTACAGTTCAACGCTGACGAGAAAGCCAATGTCCGAACGAATCGTGCATATCACCGATGATGGTTTTGAATCCGACGTCCTGAAGTCCGACAAGCCGGTACTGGTGGACTACTGGGCAACCTGGTGTGGCCCCTGCAAGATGATCGCCCCCATTCTGGAAGAGATTGCCGGCGAGTATTCCGACAAGATCAAGGTCTGCAAGATGGATATCGACGCCAACCAGCAAACGCCAGCCCGATATGGCATTCGTGGGATACCAACCCTGATGCTGTTCAAGAACGGAGAGGTTGAGGCGACCAAGGTCGGGGCTCTGTCGAAATCCCAACTGGCAGCGTTCCTGGACAGCAATATCTGAAATCAGTGCTGGTTGTTGTCAGGACTCGGACGACCGCGCGCACAGGGCTTGTGATCAGCGACCTGGGCATCTGGAAGCCCACCAAGCTGATCACGGCTTCTGCAGATCCGGCCAAAACGCTCTTGACGCTCAAACCCAAAACACTACACTTGGACCAAGCGTTGATTTGTCAGTAACGAACGCCTGTCAACGTACCACCTGTTTCCCGCCCTAATTTTCTCTTGTTCGCTGTCTTTCCCGTTTATGACCAACGGCAACAAGTCCCCGGGCGAATGCACCTGAACCGAATCCACGGAAGAGCCAATCTATATCATGACCAATCTCACAGACCTCAAACGCCTGCCGGTCGGCGATCTTATCGAAATGGCCCGTGAGCTCGGGCTGGAAAACACCGCCCGATCACGCAAGCAGGAAGTCATCGCAGCCATCGTTCGCAAGCAGTCCAAGAACGGGGACGAGATCAGCGGTGAAGGGGTTCTGGAAATCCTGCAGGATGGTTTTGGATTCCTGCGCTCGCCTGACAGTTCCTATCTCGCCGGTCCCGACGACATCTACGTTTCTCCGAGTCAGATTCGCCGATTCAACCTGCGGACCGGTGACAGCATATCCGGCAAGATCCGCCCACCTAAAGACGGTGAGCGCTACTTTGCACTGCTGAAGGTCGACGAAGTCAACTTCAGTGAGCCTAACAGCAAGAAAAACAACATCCTTTTCGAAAACCTGACGCCTCTCTTCGCCAACAAGCGAATGATGCTGGAGAGGGGCAATGGCAGTACCGAAGACCTGACTGCCCGAGTGATAGACCTGATTGCGCCGATCGGCAGAGGCCAGCGGGCCTTGATAGTCTCGCCTCCAAAGGCAGGCAAGACACTGGTGTTGCAGAACATCGCGCAGTCCATTACTGCCAACTATCCCGAAGTTGTCATGATCGTGCTGTTGATCGACGAAAGGCCGGAAGAAGTCACCGACATGCAACGCTCGGTACGGGGTGAGGTTGTTGCAAGTACGTTTGACGAGCCTCCGTCACGTCACGTGCAGGTTGCCGAAATGGTGATCGAAAAAGCCAAGCGTCTCGTTGAACACCAGAAGGATGTCGTGATCCTGCTGGACTCGATTACCCGACTCGCACGTGCCTACAACACGATCGTTCCTTCGTCGGGCAAGGTTCTGACGGGAGGTGTTGATGCCCACGCACTTGAGCGACCAAAACGCTTTTTTGGTGCCGCACGCAACATCGAAGAAGGCGGAAGCCTCACCATCGTCGCCACCGCACTGGTGGAGACCGGATCGAAGATGGATGAAGTGATCTACGAAGAGTTCAAGGGTACAGGCAATCTGGAACTTCATCTTGAGAGAAAGATTGCCGAAAAGCGGGTTTATCCCGCCATCAATATCCGACGCTCGGGCACACGTCGGGAAGAGCTGCTGATGAGTGAGGAAGAACTGCAACGCGTCTGGATACTGCGCAAACTTCTGCACGAAATGGATGACGTCGCTGCGATCGAGTTCATGCTCACGAGGCTCAAGGACACCAAGACCAATGACCAGTTCTTTGCTTCGATGAAGGGTCGTTGAGCTGACGAGAGCTGTTGTTCACAATCCTGGAGCCGGCCCGATCCAGATTGTTGATCTCGAGCTTTTACCCGGCCAGTCTCTTTTGTTCGCCGCCGGACAGTACGTTCATGTCCGGCACCCTCGCGGGAGACGTATTCCGTTCACCATTGCAACCGCGCCTCACTTGCTGCCAAGACTGCAGATCCACTTTCAGCCGGTCGCAGGGAACGTCGACGCGGAATTGATGCAAGAGATGATCGCGAGTGGTGAAATCGAACTTGAGGACACCCAGGGTACGGTCACCCTCGCAGGCGTGACGCAACCTCACATGCTCTTCGTCTGTGCCGGCAGCGGCTTTGCGCAAGCAAACTCGATGATTTTGTCAGCGAGCCACCTGGCTCATCCCGCACGGCGCTCCTTGCTGTGGTGTGCCGACTCTCCACGTGGATTTTATGCTCGCGATTTGCTGGCTGCCTTGAAACCCGGGACTGCCACGCACCTGTTCGCCGATCCACGCCGTGATTCAGGCAACGCAGCAATGCGCTGGCTGCGCCAACAGGCTCCTGCACTGTCTTCCACTGACGTCATTCTCTGTGGCAGCCCACCCTTTGTTCATTCGGTGACAGCCCTGCTCAAGACAGAAGGACTCGGCGAAATGCAGATGCACAGCGACGTCTATGCATATGCTCCAAGGTGAACTCAGTTTGCCGACAGCGCCTGCAACAAGTGGTCGGCTCCCCTGGAGAGTTCACCACGGCCAACCAGAAGACGCCCAAGCTCATGATGCGTCGTTCTGTCCGAGCGCGTTCGAAGGGAAGATTTGAAAGCACTCTCTGCCTGATCATCGAGTTGGCTGCGAAGGTACAGCCGTCCGAGGGTCAACAGCAGGTCCGGGTCACCTGGATGCTGCTTCAACCAGGCTTCAGCATGACGGATCTGAGCGGCGACGTCGGCAGTACCGAGCCTGCCATAAAGTTCGACAAGCGGTGCAGACCATTCGTGTTTCAGTGCAACCCTGACAACTTCCTCTGCACGATCTGGTTTCTGGTCCTGAACCAGTCGTTCTGCCACCAGATGGACCAGCGCAGGATTGTTGTGCAGTTTCTTCGGTAACGCCAACCAGACGATCTCGGGTGACTCGACGGCAAGCCTCTGTTTCCAGGCAGCTTCTATCCGCCGTGTCAGTTCTTCGGGCGAAACGAGCGCCGTTATGCCTTGCGAGTTCAGTAGTTCCAGCAGTAATTCACGTTCGCCGTTTTGTTTGCAACAATTGGCGAGATCCAGCAGGACTCTGGGATGTCGCGGAGCCTGTGTCCGCAAAGCTTTGAGAATCTGCGCCGCTTCCGTATACGCGCCATTTGCCTGCAAAAACTCGGCTCGCTGCAGGTTGACTGCAAATGCAGCGCCAGGCTCCACCTTGATCGCCATTTCGAGATGGCGGTCGCGCAGTTGCGTGTCTCCCATCGAGTGCGCACACCGGGCCGCAAACAGATGATTGATGAGAGGAAATTCACTCCCCGTGGCTCCGGTTGACAACACTCGCTCAGCCTCACGCCAATCACCTTCGGCCCACAACAACAGACCTCGTGCGGTCATGTCATGGGCCTTTTTTGTCAACCGTCGCATGCTCCAGCCAGACACCGAAGAAAAGCCGGTTCGCATGGTCCGGACAGACCAGATCAGCAATCGGAGAACGACGTAAGCAGCAACCAGCAGGACCAGCGCCATCCAGATGCTGGTTTCATAGGCGTTGCCACCATAGGACAGCAGCAGATAACCAGGATCCTGGAACATCAGTGTGCCGATGGCCGCGCCCAGCGCCATGACCACGATCAACACGATCCACAACCGACTCACGGTGTAACCCTCTGTGCATCTTTCAACGCCTGCAACGAACCACTGATGTCGGGAAGCGCCAGTTCGAGCTTGACCTTGGCCAGTTCAGCGATGCTCTCGAGCAGAGCTTCCAATCCTTCAGTACCTGGGTCGAACTCGCTCTCGAGCCAATGCTTCAAGTTGCCAAGACTGGTGTCATACACTCCCTGCTGGTGTCGTAACGCACCTAGTTGTGCCTGTTCCAGCCCCAGCCTCAATTGTTGTTCAATGAAATGTCTTTCATCCGTCGAGAGCAGAGGCTTGATGGAGGTGGAATCGACACGTTGTACCCGGAATACATCGGTGAGCCGCTGCAACAAGGCATCCCACACCCCGACTTCGACCGCCGGTTGCGGAGCCTGGGATGGTGCCGAAAGGATCGGTTGCACCAGCAAAAGCTCTCCGAGTGGCTCCTTGAGTGCTTCCAGGGCCAGATAGACTCCCTGTACATCCGTCGCTTCCTGGGCTTGTTCCAAGGCGAGTCTCTCCGCTGCAATCTGCTCACGCACTCCGTGCCAGCGAAAGTCATCAAGCTCGCTGAGCAGCGAGTCTGCATTGGCGAGCAGTGCACGTGCATCTGCAACGTTGCGTTCCATCAGGATGCGGTGATTGGCGATGCGGAGCAGATAGCCGACTTCAGCAATCTTCCAGTCATCCGCTTCAGGAGGTGTCGTTCTTGCGACATCCGCAGCGACCACGCCAGCTACCGCCGCTTCCATGGCCATCAAGCGCTGGTCCAGCGAATGGAACCGAGCCTCGACCGAGTCAATTCGTGGCGCTAGGGTCGCCTGCACCCGGCTTTCGACTCCGTCACCCGCATTGCGAATCTGCTGATCGACAGACTGACTGAGTACCTCGACCTTTGCAGGCAGTTGGTCCAGGTGACCAACAAGAACCAGCCGGTAATAGAGATAGCCACCTGTCAGCAATGCAATGATCGCCATCAAGGTTGCAAACCAGCTGCCCGACCGGGAAGGAGTTCGCACCGGTATCGGTGGCGTCACTCCGTTACCCGCTGACTCCCTTGCCGCGTGCACAACCGATTCGCTCATGGTTTTGTCACCTTCTTCTGCTCCGCAAGTCTCTCAATTGCTCGACGATGGCGTCTGGTTCCGGACCTGCACAGGCACTGACCTGTGTGAATCCAATCGATCGTGCCGCGTCGACCAACCGTCCGGACACTACCACCAAATGGGTGTCGAGCGGCCCGCCCGCCACAGACCACAGATGACTGACCTGGTTCAACGCATCCAGGCTGGCAACTTCGATGACATCCGCATCAATCGGGATCTCTGCCAGGGATTCGGGTTGTCGTCGATAAACTTCAAGACGACGATACGCCACTTCGGAGGCGGCCAGGAACGCCTCAATCACCTCACGACCACCCTCTCCAGTCAGAATCATCACTGGGGCGCCGTGCAATTCGACGAGATGCTCCTTCAACCAGCGGACCACGCCTTCACTATCGGCGCTATCCGGGGTAGCCACAGGCAAGCCGGTGATCTCGGCCAATGCTCGAGCGGTAGCGCGGCCGATCGCGAGAAAGCCAAGAGTGGGGCGAAGACTCCGGGCAGCGGCTACCGCATGGCCTGACAAAACGACACACACCGACACGGATCCTTGCGCGTGCACATCCAGTTGTCGGATCGAAAACACCGGCGCGATGACCGGGACATGTCCAGCCAGCGCCACGGCGTCCGCCACTCGTCTGGCGCCAGGTTGAGAGCGCGTAACCCAGACCTTCATGTCACCATCATCCTGTCTGCATCAGCAGGTCACCTGAGTCTGCCAAGTATTTCTTCTGCGCCCATGTCCATCAGCGAAGCAACAACTTCATTGGCAGCAATCTCGGGTTCGGTGGCCAAGGCCTCGGCGCGAAGGACCTGCTGACCGTCAGCACTGGCAAGCAGGGCTCGAAGCCTGATATACGTTCCGGAAATTTCCGCATACGCTGCGACCGGCATGCTGCAATCGGCACCCAGACCGGCACTGACCAGACGTTCAGTCAAAACACACCGTGAAACCGACTCGTCATTCAAGGGCCGCAGCAGTTCAAGAACTTCGTGCGCCATCGCCAGGCACTCGACGCCAAGCGCAGCCTGTCCAGCCGCCGGTAAACTGTCATCGAGCGACAGTGTTGAACGTGCAGGAAGAACCATACCCAGTCGATCCAGTCCAGCTGCGGCCAGAACGATGGCATCGAACTCCCCGTTGGCCAGCTTGTCGAGCCGGGTACCCACGTTGCCACGAATGGAAGAAATCACCAGATCCGGCCTTTGTGCCAGAAGTTGTGCCTGACGTCGAAGGCTTGAGGTTCCAACACGGGCGCCGGGTGGAAGAGCCGTGATCCCACCGCTGACGCCGACCAGAACATCATGAACATCAGCCCGATACCCGACTGCACCCAGGATGAACTCGGCGGGTACGATCGCCGGAAGGTCCTTGAGAGAGTGAACGGCAATGTGGGCCTGACCACTCAACAACGCCGATTCGAGTTCCTTGATGAACAGACCCTTGCCGCCAATCTCACGCAATGGTGCATTCAACCATTGATCTCCTCGTGTGCTCATGCCGAGCAGCCGGACCTCAAGGTCCGCGTGATGTCGCTCCAGTTCCGACTTGATGAAATTCGCCTGCCACAGGGCGAGCGCACTTTTTCGTGTCGCGATGATCAGTGTCTTCACAGGCCTTTCACCAGTTTTCGTACATCAGGAAGATGTCTCCGGCTGATATCGAGCGACAGTTCGACATCCCGCAGCCGCAATCGATGTTGTCCATCTGCTCCCTTCTCTATTCCAGTGATGAATCGAACCCCAACCAGAGCGCTGCGGTGGATCCGCACAAACAAGTCGCCAAATTCCATTTCCAGGTCACGCAGCGATTCGTCGACGAGGACTTCGCCAGTACCGTGGCGAATGGTCACGTACTTGCTGTCAGCCTGCAGAAACCGGACATCATCTACCGCTATCAATTCCAGTCCTTTGTGAGTACGCGTCGAGATGTGGGTGCGCCGGCTGCCATCGGCTTGCGAAAGTGCCTGCAACTGAGCGCGATTGACCCGCTTCGCATTGGCAAGAACCTGCTCCAGGAGCTCTTTCCGTACCGGCTTGAGAAGATAGCCAACCGCCTGGAGATTGAATGCATCGATGGCATGCTCTTCATAGGCCGTGCAGAACACCACTGCAGGTGGTTCCTCAAGTTGTGCCAGGTGAGAAGCTGCTTCCAGGCCATCCATGCCGGGCATTCGGATATCCAGCAGCAGCAGATCAGGAGCGAGAGACTGAACACGCTCGACGGCCTCAAGCCCATTGGCTGCCTCGCCGACCCATTCACACCCATCCATGACCGCGAGCATTCGCTTCAATCGATCACGCGCCAGCGTTTCGTCGTCAACGACCAGAATTCTCACAGGGATCCTCGTCTGGTGGTTGGCAGCCGCAACTGGGTACGAAAGGTCTCGCCAACCGCTTCAGCCACCAGACTTGCATCGTCTCCGTACAGCACCTGCAATCGGCTGCGAATATTCTCCAGTGCCATTCGATTGCCTGCCGAACCGGAGCGCGCGCTTGCCTGTGGCAGTGGGTTGGTGATGAGAATCTGCATATGGTCCGCCTCGGACCAGATACGAACCGTCACCGTACCGCCTTCTGCTCTCGGCTGCACTCCATGATAGATCGCATTTTCCAGCAGTGGCTGGAGGGTCAACAATGGAATCTGGACACCAGCGGGTAGCGTTTCGATCTGCCAGTCGAAATGCAGCCGATTCCCCAGCCGCAACGATTCGATGCGTACATAACGCTGGCAAAGGTCCAGTTCAACCTGCATCGGTACCTGGTTGCCTGCTTCATTGAGACTGGCTCGGAACAACTCGCTCAGGTCTTCCACGACTGATTCGGCAGTGTCCGGATCCACGGCGATGAGGCTGGCGATGATGTTCATGCTGTTGAACAAAAAATGGGGCCGGATCCGCGATTGCAACGCCTGGAGGCGAGCCTGCAATTCAGACTGCTCCTTGGCCCGGAGCCGTTGTTGCACATGAAAATAGCGCAGGGCGAGACCGGAAATGATGGCCGAAATCACCAGCATGGACGCCAGTCGGTCCCACTCAATGGAAACCGGCGCAAATTGCACAAGAATACGATCGGCGATCAGCCCTTCAACCAGAGTAACCAGCAAAACCAGAAAAAATGTCAGCGCGGCACCAACCACCATGGAACGTTGCGCCAACCAGCGCCGCAGAACACAGATCGTCACCGCACTGGTAACGGCCACCCACTGCACAAAGAGCGACAGCAAGGCAAAACGCAGCCAGGATGAGTCGCCACCGGCGACCCATAAAACGACGACCAGGAGTTCCGCAAACAGGACAACCAACGTCAACGCCGTGACGTTGCAAAGATCTGGCACCACAAACTGGGCCGAGCCGTCGCTCAGAGCAGACCTGTTGATATACTCACCCGTCTTCGATTCCAGGAATGGTTCGCCTTTTACATCATCATGAGCACTTCACCCGAGCGCGGTTCTCTGGTCATCGGTCGGCTACAGGAAGCGACCGATGAATTTGTCCTCGAATTCACTTCTTCGGTACGCTTCGACCGCCGGATGTACGCTCAGGATATTCGAGGGTCGATCGCCCATGCACACATGCTGGGCGCCATCGGAGTTCTCTCGGCTGACGAAGTCGCGCGCATCGTAGCCGGATTGGAAAGCATTCACAAAGAGATCGAAGACGGCCGGTTTGAATGGAAAGTGCAACTGGAAGATGTGCACATGAACATCGAAAGCCGGTTGATTGATCTGATTGGTGATACCGGCAAGAAGCTGCATACCGCGAGATCCCGCAATGATCAGGTGGCTACCGATATCCGGCTTTACCTGCGCGACGAAGTGGACACCATCGACCAGGCGATGACGCGCCTGCTTTTGTCCCTGCTGGCGCTTGCCGAAAAGCACGTGGATACCATCATGCCAGGATTCACCCATCTGCAGGCGGCGCAACCCATAACCTTTGGACATCACGTTCTGGCCTGGTTCGAAATGTTGATGCGCGACCGGAGTCGATTGCGCGACTGCCGGAAGCGTATCAACTCGCTCCCACTCGGTGCAGCAGCCCTCGCCGGCTCTACCTTTCCGCTGCAGCGAGAACTGGTTGCCAGTGAGCTTGGTTTTGCGGATATCTGCGAGAACTCTGTAGACGCCGTGAGCGATCGGGATTTTGCGATCGAGTTCGCTGCAGTTGCCAGTCTGACCATGACCCACTTTTCACGATGGTGCGAAGAACTGGTCCTGTGGTCGTCCCAACAGTTCCAGTTCGTGAGCCTGCCGGATCGCTTCTGTACCGGCTCCAGCATCATGCCGCAGAAGAAAAATCCCGACGTTCCGGAGCTCATTCGCGGGAAGACGGGGCGGGTTACCGGTCATCTCATGGCACTTCTGACGCTGATGAAGGGCCAGCCACTCGCCTACAACAAGGACAATCAGGAGGACAAGGAGCCGTTGTTCGACTGCGTGGATACATTGAGAAACTGCCTCACGGCGTTGAACGGTCTGGTACCACATATCGAGCCGAACACCCCAGTCATGGCTGCAGCCGCCGTAAACGGCTACACCACCGCCACCGACCTTGCGGACTATCTCGTCAAGCGAGGCCTGCCATTTCGGGATGCACATCATGTAGTGGGTAAAGTGGTCGCCCGGGCTGTCCGCGAACAACGTCACCTGCACGAATTCTCCCTGACCGAGTTGCAGGCCGAAACCGGCGGAGCCAACGTCGTTACCGACGACGTCTTCGAAGTGCTTGCACCGCTCGGTTCGGCCAATGCCCGCAGCCATTTTGGCGGCACTGCACCGGTTGCCGTTCGGGGGGCCATCGCCAGGGCGAAAGACCGCATCATCCAGGATTGACAGTCTTTCCTATACTGAATCCAGCACTGCTGTTGACGCCTCGATACCAGGACCTCGTCTGCCGGGAACTCTCGCTCGCGGGAGTCGTCAGGAAGATGTCAGACAGCTTGCAGTGGATCAATTCAAGGAAACCGGCTGGCCGCAGGATGGCATTTCGCAAGACACTTACGCAACACACGATCGAAGTCGACGTCGAAGCCCTCCGGGTGATGGGACAGCGCTTCGCCATGCACCATCGTCAGCGTTATCTCGATGCGCTGTCCAAGCTGGACGGTCGCAGACGGGAGATCCTCGCGGCATTGCCGATGTTTTTCCATACGAATCATCCTGCACTGCCCGGATACGTGCAAAACGCTCCTTGCGGCATCATCGGCCACACCCCTTCGGCTTCCGACGTGAATGCCATTCACCGATTCGCCCGCAGCTTCAATGCCAGCCTGGCTACGGACAAGCGGGAAATCGATGCCATCTTCCTGATGGGCAGTGGTGGCAGCCTCGGTCATACCGCTGACAGCGATATTGATCTGTGGGTGTGTTGCCCAAAAAGCAGGCACGACAGGCTACGCCCAAAACTCGATCGTCTGGAGAAGTGGTCCGCTGAAGAGGGTTTGGCTCTGCATGGCTTTCTGGTCGATCCCGAGTTTTTCCACGACTCACGAGATACGGTGCACGGTCCACTCCTGCTGGACGAGTTCTATCGCAGTGGCATTCATCTGGCCGGCAAACATCCGCTGTGGTGGTACGTGGACGGCAGCTCGGAGACCAACTACGCCTCCTGCTCTGCGCACCTCGTCAACCACCGGTTTGTCGCTTCGACATCGCTCCTGGACTTCGGCGCCGTTGGCAAGCCGGGGGTCGATGCCCTCTGCAGGGCAGCCATGCTGGAGCTTGGACGCAGCCTGACCACACCACACAAATCACTTCTCAAGCTGGCACTGGTCGAAGCCTACCTGAATCAACCCGAGCGCCCGCTCCTGTCCAGCCACTACCAGCATCTGATGCTGACCGGGGTCAAGGACATCTCCCGCCTGGACACGTATTACATGCTGTACGAGTATCTTGCCTCGACCAGAACGGCGAGGCCTTCGGCATTCACAATCGACGACCTGCGCTGGTTATTCGTGCGCAAGATTGTCGCCCGCGCCCGAGAGATCTCGCCCACCAGTCAAATTGCGCACGATCTCCGCGAGTGGGGGTATACCGCCGCCGACCTGCAGAGTCTGCGTCAGCCGGTAAAGCAGACCCTCACAACAGTTCTGGGCGAGGTGAGCGCAGCCACCATCCTGCAACACAAAGGCATCCAGTTTGGGCGCCGCGTCGCCATGCTGGCTCCGGACTTGCGCACCGATGTCGACGCCATCGAATTTGCGCTCAATCAGTTCGCCAAGCCTGCGGACCTCGCAATCAAACCCATGAACCCCGCGCTGTTGCCGCCAATCAAGCCAGGCCTGGAAGTACACATGAGCCGCCGTAACTGGCAGCTGCAGGAACAGAAAACGGCGCTGCGCACCAGCGAGACCTGGGCAGAACTCATCATTTGGTTGCACTGTAACCAGATCGACTCATCCGGCCTGAAGATGCCCACCCACTGGTTCGAACAGGCCAAGGACCAACTACTCCAGGCGCTGTCGCTCAACAGCCCGCACACCCTTCTGATCAACCCGTTGCCAGATCCAAATGATGATGGTGAGCGGCTCATTACCGCGTTTGACGATCCGCTCAGCTACGGAGGTTTGCGAATCTGCAAGGCCAGATCCCTGTATCGGGTACGGCGTCAGCAGTCTCCCGAAGGCGGACTGGAATTCACCCTGACTGAACATAACGGTTTATCGGCAATACTCGAGGTGCTGGTCCAGTGCATGAACACCGCACCGGGATCCATACAGGTCGCCGCTTCCAGCCGGGAGGATAGCCTGCTGGCACAACGGATCGAGAATCTCCTGGTCCAGGCAACCACCTCGCTCAAGAACCACAACATATTCGAGTTTGACTTCAGTGACCGGCGCATTGGGCTTCGTCTGAACGCCGACGGAGTCGCGTATGTGAGCGCACAGTCTGCGATCTAGCCCCAAGGGCACTTGCCCGGGTTTGGACGTCAGACGCGATTTGCGGGTCAGCATTCATCACTCACTGCGGCGCAGCTGGCAGAACAGGGCTGACAGTCCGAGCTGTGGAAGAGGCGTGTTATAGTCTCCCGCCCGATTCCCCGGAGATTCCTCGTGCGCTGGCTGATCATCATCGTGGTGTCGATGCTGGTGGCAACCTGCGGTCAAAAAGGCCCGCTCTATCTGCCAAGAGCAGGCGATACCGTAGTATCGACCTCCCATGATTGAACATCGCGACGGCACCGGCTTTGTCGAAGATGTTCCACTTGAGCAAATTGCCGATCAGACAGGCACGCCGGTCTTTGTCTACTCTGCCGCGCATTTCACACGCCAGTATCAGGCGCTGACAAGTGCACTCAGCGGATTGGATCACCGCATCTACTACGCGGTGAAGGCAAACTCCAATTTGTCGGTGATGCGGCTGTTCCAGTCGCTCGGTGCCGGTTTTGATATCGTTTCCGGTGGTGAACTGGAACGAGCACTGACCATTGGCGCGCCACCGGACGCCATTGTCTTTTCCGGGGTTGGCAAGCGGGTCGACGAAATCGACTTCGCGCTCAAGCTGGGCATCAGCTGCTTCAACGTGGAAAGCGCAGCAGAACTGGACCGCATTGCCACGAGAGCGAAGATTCTGCACCGTACGGCAAACATCGCGTTGCGGATCAATCCGGACATCGACGCCATGACCCATCCTTACATCTCGACTGGACTCAAAGAGAACAAATTTGGTGTCCCGGTTGAATCGGCGTTGGACCTTTACTCCCGCGCCAGCCGGGATGAGTCTCTCAACATCGTTGGCATCGATTGCCACATTGGATCCCAGATCGCTGAAGTGCGGCCTTTGCTGGAGGCTGTCGATGCACTCCTGCAGCTGAAGGATCGTCTGGAATCGAGCGGAATTCCGATTCGACACCTCGACCTGGGTGGCGGTCTGGGAATTGCCTATCAGAACGAACCGGATTTTGATGTCGCCGCTTACGGACAAGCCTTGCGCGGGCGCCTGCATGGCAAGAGTGTCTCGATAGGGCTCGAACCGGGCCGTTTTCTGGTGGGTAACGGCGGCCTGTTGCTGACCCGGGTCGAGTATCTCAAGCCGGGGGCCAGGGACTCGGAGAAAAACTTCGCCATCGTTGATGCCGCGATGACCGAGATCATCCGTCCCGCCTTGTACTCCGCCTGGCATGACGTGATCCCAGTCCGCCCCTCAAGCACCCCGGTAAAAGTATGGGACGTCGTGGGGCCTGTATGCGAAAGCGGTGATTTTCTGGCCCGCGCACGCTCCCTGGCGCTGGATGACAACAGTCTGCTCGCGCTGATGTCCGCTGGAGCCTACTGTTTTGTGCAGTCCTCAAACTACAATACACGTCCCCGCCCCCCAGAAGTCCTCGTCGACGGCGACAAATTCCGAGTAATTCGTCGACGGGAAACCTACCGCGATCTGCTGGCACGCGAGGAGGAGTGTCTGTGATACGTCTTCGCTTCAGCAAAATGCATGGTCTGGGCAACGACTTCATGGTCATCGATGCGGTGACCCAGGAGGTTGATCTGTCGGCGGCGCAGATCGCTGCGTTTGCGGATCGCAGGACGGGAATCGGCTTTGATCAAATGCTGCTGGTCGCAGCACCGACTGATCCTGCTGCTGATTTCTGGTATCGCATCTACAATGCAGATGGTTCGCAGGCGGAACAGTGCGGAAATGGTGCGCGGTGCATCGCACGGTTTGTCGAACGAAACGCATTGGCATCACGGCCCCTGCTGCGCTGGCAGACCGTCAACGGCTGCATCACCACGTGTTGTGTTGGCGACCAGGTAGAAGTTGACATGGGGGAGCCCAGGCTGCTTGCGGCGTCGATTCCCACCATCGGCTGCATCGACGAGACAACCCATACGATACCGATCGAAGTAGACAATCAGACATGGCACGCCATACCGGTATCAGTGGGGAATCCACATGCCGTACTTTTTGTGAACAGTGTGATCGACGCTCCGGTCGAAACGTTGGGAGCGAAGCTGACTCGCCACCAGGTATTTCCGGAAGGCGCGAACATCGAGTTCTGCGAAATCGTCGAACCAGGATTTATCCGATTGCGGGTCTTTGAACGCGGTGTCGGCGAGACACGGGCCTGTGGCTCTGGCGCTTGTGCTGCGGTGGTTGCCGGAGTGTTGACCAATCGGTTGCGTGATCGGGTGAAGGTATCGCTGCCAGGTGGCAAGGTCAGAATCAGCTGGGCCGGGCCAGGACATTCGCTGAAAATGGTGGGTCCGGCAACTCTGGTCTACGAAGGTACTGTGGACATCGAATGAGTATCGAAACCTCCAATCGGCTGGACGATCAGGCAGTCACCGACTACCTGCGTGAGCATCCGGATTTTTTTTCACGACGTTCATCCTTGCTCGGCGAACTGAACCTGCCCCATGAAACAGGGCGAGCAATCTCGCTGATTGAACGTCAGGTGGGTATCCTCCGCGAACGCAACATGACCATGCGGCGGCGTCTGAATGAACTCATGCAGGCTGCCCGGGACAACGATACGTTGTTCGCCAAGACAAGATCGCTCACGTTGTCACTGCTCGATGTCACGAGTTGGCAGGAGTTGAACGAAGTTCTGGCTACCAACATGTTGATTGACTTCGAAGCCGATTTTGTGTGCTGCCACCTGCGAGGTGCAACCATAAATCTCGACTACATCACCGGCCATGCTCATTCCCTGCCGACCGACCGATTCCTTTCCGGCGGTGTAGCGTGTTGCGTTGCGTTGCGTGAAGAGGAAATGAGTGCACTGTTCCCCCAGCAGGACCCGCTGTCATCCGGCAGCGTGGTCTTCATTCCGTTTGTCCAGCACAACATCCATGGTTGCCTGGCCGTCGGTTCAAAGGATGCCTCCCGATTCAGCGCCGATATGGAAACGCTGTTTGTCCGCTACATTGGCGATGTCCTGGCGCGAACCGTCGCGCGTCTGTAATGCTGCAGCCGTGAACGATCGTCTCGACCAGTACCTCAGATATCTGGAGTTCGAGCGAGCCTACTCGCCGTTGACACGGGCGGCCTATCGACGCGACCTCCTGCGGTTTGCCCGGTATCTCGAAGAACATCAACTCGGTTGGCAGACAGCGACCCACCATCATGTCAGTGAGCACATCGGCCTTCTGCGACGTCAGGGGCTGACCGCCAGGTCCATTGCGCGCCATCTGTCCAGCATTCGGCGCATGTATCACTTTCTGAAGTCGAGACACGTCGTGACGGACAATCCCGCAACTGTCGTGGTCAGTCCCAGACGCAAGACCCGACTGCCGTCAGTACTCGACACGGACCAGGTTCACCAGTTGTTTTCCGGGCAGCCAAAGACTGATCTCGAGAAGCGTGATCGGGCAATGATGGAACTGCTCTACGGCAGTGGCCTGCGATTGGCGGAACTCGTGAATGCCAACGTTGGCGATCTCGACTTGCGCGAGGGTTTCATGACGGTAACGGGCAAGGGCAACAAGACCCGGCAGGTACCGCTTGGCAGTCAGTCAACGGCTGCACTCTCGACATGGCTGGAGACACGTGCAGTTGCCACCCCTGAATCGCCATTGTTCACAGGTCGGAAGAGCCTGCGAATCAGCCCACGCACTGTCCAGCGACAGCTCAAGATCATGGCAAGCCAGCAACTGCATACGGATGCACCTTATCCACACATGCTCAGGCACAGCTTTGCAAGTCATGTGCTGGAATCATCCGGCGACCTGCGCGCCGTACAGGAAATGTTGGGGCATGCAAATCTCTCAACCACCCAGGTCTATACCCATCTCAATTTCCAGCACCTGGCCGAGGTTTACGACAAGGCGCACCCACGTGCGCACCAGCGTCCCGCCAGTGAGTCCGAAGACTGATCATGACATCTCTGATCACCTTCGATCTTGACAACACATTGTGGGATGTCGACACGATAATCGTGTCAGCTGAACAATCGATGCGTGCCTGGTTACGCAAAAACGTCCCGGAAGTCGTGGATCTGCACAACACCACCGGTCTTGCGCAGATACGAGCCGAGGTCCTGGCCAATCACCCTCAACTCAAGCACAACCTCTCGGCGTTGCGGGTCCATGTCACCCAACGGGCGATAGAGTCGTGTGGATACAGCAGCGAAAGTGCCCAACATCTGGCCCGGGCGGCGTTTGATGTGTTCATGGACGGTCGACATCAGGTGGAGTACTTTGAAGATGCGCTGTCGACACTTGCAACGTTGTCCAGTCGATACACGCTTGCCGCACTGACCAATGGCAACGCGGACATCAATCGTCTTGGACTCGACAGATTTTTTTCCTTCGCCTATTCCGCTGCCGATGTTGGCAGGGGCAAACCCCATCCTGAAATGTTTCTCGCAGCCCTTGAGCGTGCCGACTCTGCGCCAGACGGTGCGGTGCACATCGGCGACCACCTCATTGATGATATCGCCGGTGCGCAGAATGTCGGCATGCACACCATCTGGGTCGATCTTTATGGCCAGGGGCTCCCGGACGGAACAGTCCGGCCAACGTGCATCGTCAACGCTTTGAAGGAAATACCGGCGGCAATCGAATCCATTCGCTGACGCGATCCCATCACCAGGTTCCTGCAGCGGCGGTCCGGATCTGCCCAAAAGCCACTCACACCTGCCGTCAGTGACCCCGGGTTCGCACAACCGCTTTCACGGCGTCCACATCAGCAGGCAGTACTGTTTTTCGAACTTCACGACCACGCAGTTTTTCAAGTTCCGGATGAACCGCGGTGCCTGGTTGCAGCACTGCATCAACCACTTCCGGAAACTTCGCAGGATGTGCTGTACCGATGCAGATCATCGGGCGATACCCGGGGAATCGCCTCGCAGCTGACAGACCAATCGCCGTGTGCGGGTCAGCAACATATGCAGATTCTGCAAAGGTCTCTCGAATGGCTGTTTCCGTATCCTTGTTACTGACCGCCGTCGAAGCAATCAAGGGGTCGTTGGGAGGAGCGCCGATGCTCGCATGACCCTCAGACTGGAATCGCTGGATGAACGCAGTGACACGAACAGGGTCCTGGTCAAAGAGATAAAACAGATAACGTTCGAAATTGCTCGCCACCTGAATATCCATGGCTGGTGAATGCGTGAATCTGACTTCACTCCGAGCGTACTCACCCGTGGCAAAAAAGCGCGCCAGAATGTCGTTCTCGTTGGTCGCAAGCAAGAGTTTCCGAATTGGAAAGCCCATCCTGCTGGCAAGATAGCCGGCAAACACATTCCCGAAATTTCCAGTCGGAACCGCAAATGCAGGCGCTTCCCCGGATCGCAGGCTGGCATAGCCGTAATACACAACCTGCGCCAGCACCCGCGCCCAGTTGACCGAGTTCACTGCGCCAAGAGAGTGCGCATGCTTGAACTCCAGATCACCAAATATCGTCTTGACGATGGACTGGCAGTCATCAAAGCTGCCTTCGATGGCCAGACAATGCACATTGGCATCCGGAACTGTAGTCATCTGCAGTTCCTGCAGCGGACTGACACGCCCCAGCGGGTAGAGAATGAAAATGTCGACGTTGGGTCGACCCTGAACTCCTGCAATTGCCGCGCTGCCGGTATCACCGGAAGTGGCGCCAAGGATATTCAGATGACCACCACGCGCCGCCAGTACATGGGCAAAAAGACCCCCCAGAAGCTGCAATGCAACGTCCTTGAACGCGAGCGTCGGCCCGTGGAACAACTCCAACACGGTGAGATCGCCCACCGGGACAAAGCGCACCACGTCAGGCTCGGAAAAGCTGGAATAGGCTTCATCGACCAGACGAGAGAGGACGGCAGGTTCAACGTCGTCGACGAACAAGGCGAGCAACTGCTTGGCGAATTCCGTGTACGTCAGCCCCCGCCATGCTGCAAGCCTCGGACTGACATCAGGAAGGACCTCAGGGATCAGCAGACCACCATCATCCGCCAGCCCCATCATCACCGCATCCTGGAAGCTCACTCCGCGGACTCCGCCGCGAGTGCTCATGTACTTCATCAATGGCTACCGGTTTCGAAAGGCCAGGCATTTTACCCGCATGACAGAGAGAGCAAAGCCAGAACGTTCAGATCGAACCGCGCCCGTAGTTGCTTTCTGGTTTGCGCGGTGGGTCAGCGCGGAAGTTTTTGGGGACTTCCGCAATCTTGCCACCCTGACGGAGGAAGGCTTCCACGTCACTTGCAATGTTCTTCCGAACGCCGGCCTTTACCTTGGCCGAATGCGAAGTGCCTTCGACGGAAAGTGCGGTATCGATATCAGGTGTCGTACTCATTCTGCTCATGGCTCCACAACTTCAAATTGACGCCGGTAGTTATAGGACAGGACTGCAAATGCGCAAGTCCGCGTCAAACTGCCGCCGGTCCGGTTTCACCGGTACGAATACGAACAACCTCTTCGAGATTGGTCACAAAGATCTTCCCATCGCCAACCTTGCCAGTACTCGCCGACTTGGTGATCGTCTCCAGCACCTGATCCAGCATGCTGTCGTCGACCGCCACTTCGATCTTCACCTTGGGAAGAAAATCGACCACGTACTCTGCGCCGCGATAAAGCTCGGTGTGTCCCTTCTGGCGACCAAAGCCCTTCACCTCCGTGACTGTCATGCCCTGCACACCGATGTCCGACAGCGCTTCGCGCACGTCATCGAGTTTGAACGGCTTGACGATGGCCGTAATCAATTTCATCTGTTGCTCCTTCGGTTATGGCCCGGCTACTCGACAGATCAAGCCGGCTACGCCAGTGATTCAAGCCTGCGTACCGTGACCGGGCTCCTTCGCACAGGGTATTAGGTCTTTGTCGCTTGGTCCAACCCAAGGATATCCATACCATTGGCGCCTATTGTTGTTGCATGGAGCCCGTAATGGAAGCCAAACATCCTGTCGATGCACTGATCCAGGCCGCCCGCGGTGCGTTCGGCAACCTCGCCAAAGCGCTTGACGAGCAGGTTTTGTCTCCTTCGGCCGATCGCGGCGAGGCTTTCGTCAATCGCCTGCAACTGGTTCCGAAGGCAGAATTCGATCGACTCCAGAACAACCTCGAAACCATGCGACAAGAGTTGGTACGTCTGGAACAACGTCTTTCGGCGCTTGAACAAGGTCGCCAGGCCGGCCAGTGAATCCCGATTCGTGCGGCTGCAGAGCATCCATACCCGCGCACAACTGGGCCTCGATGCGCCATTAATCACGGTCGAAACCCATCTGCAGCCCGGCGTGCCGGGCTTCACGCTGGTCGGGCTGCCGGAGTCTGCGCTTCGCGAGTCCAGAATTCGCGTAAAAAGTGCGATTCAGAACAGCGGGTTACCCTATCCGGAACAGCGGATCGTCGTGAATCTGGCACCTGCCGACCTGGCAAAGGAAGGAACACGTTACGACCTGGCTATCGCGATCGGTATCCTGGCCGCCAACGGTACCATCCGGGAAGCACTGCTCAAGGACTACGAGTTCATCGGAGAACTCGGTCTGTACGGCGAAATCAGGGGTATTCGTGGCGCGCTGTGTGCGGCGCTGGCCGCCCGGGCCTGCGGACGAAAACTGATCATGCCTTCCACGAACCTCAACGAATTCCTCCACGCACAGGTCGATATTGTCGGGGTCAGTTCACTGCACGAGGTAATTTCCCTCCTCCGGGGCAAGAGCATCGACTCCGCAGACAGGGAGGTTACTGGTCCACTTGAGGCCCAACCGCAACCTGCGATCGCAGCAGCGGTCTATCCACAGATCATCGGCCAGCAGGCTGCCAAACGCGCGCTTCTGGTCGCTGCAGCGGGGGCTCACCATATCCTCATGATTGGCCCGCCTGGGGCCGGCAAGACCATGCTCGCCCGGGCTTTGCCCGAATTGCTGCCTGACCTGAACGATGCACAGGCAGTCGAGGTCGCCGCAATTCACTCTGCAGCTGCCGCACCCTCACCTGGGGTTCGACGCCCTCCGGTGCGCGCGCCTCACCATACAGCCACTTCAGCCGCGATGGTCGGTGGAGGGCCACAAGCCCGTCCAGGAGAAATATCCCTCAGCCATCGCGGCATACTGTTTCTCGATGAGCTGCCGCACTTTGCACCCAGTGTGCTTGAGCACCTGCGCGAGCCGCTGCAATCCGGGGAAATTCACTTGGCCAGAGCCCGGTTCCGTCTTCGGTACCCCGCCGTTTTCCAGCTGGTTGCCGCCATGAACCCGTGTCCGGCCGGTCGAACATGTCGAAGCGAAACGTGCCGTTGCAGCAGTCAGGAACGTCTGCGTTATCAACGCCGGATATCCGGACCACTTCTCGATCGCATCGACCTTCACCTGCGTGTGAGCGAGTTGTCAGCCAGTGCTTTGGCAAACACCGGGAACACGCAGGAATCTGCCCCAAAGCAGCAGGTCGCTGACTCACGAAATCTGCAGCTTCGCAGACAAGGTTGCCTGAATGGAGCCCTTGATCCAGGGGCGACGCGTGCACACGCGACCCTCGCCTCAGCTGCGGCGGCGCTGTTGCATGGCGCTGTTGAACGCCAGCACCTGTCGGCTCGGAGCTATGACAAGATGTTGCGTGTGGCACGAACGATTGCAGACCTGCGCGAGGCAGGAACCATCGAAGCCATGGACATCGCCGAAGCCCTGTCCTATCGGGCCCTCAATTGGGATCAGGGGGTCAGCGGATAGATGAAGAGGTCAACTCCAAGGCTGCCACAACATCTCACTCGGCCAAGGGCTCCGAGTCGCCGAGATCAGCCAGCGCTGCCATCCAGCATGTACTGGACCGCTCCCTTGATGTCATCGTCGGAGCAATTCATGCAGGTGCCTTTGGCAGGCATGGCGTTCAGGCCGTTGATCGAAGTCTTGAGCAATTCATCCATACCCTTCGCTGCACGTGGTGCCCATTGCTCGGCATTTCCATACATCGGTGCACCGCTGACACCCGTCGCATGACAGGCAAAACAGAACTGGTTATAAACCTGCTCGCCAGACATTGGCCCCGTGGCAACTGCGGCTACCGCCGTCCCACAAGCATCGCCTTTCCGGCACACCGAACCATCGGGCTGGAGCCTGGCACGGATTTCGTCCTGCGTTCCCGGCGGCACGGCTGACACCGTCGGAGCGAACAGCAATGCGCCGAGAAACAGTCCTGCAATGTAGACGCCGGATTTCAGATGAGCCGGTTGAATCACCGTCTTTCTCTCCTTCAGATCAATTGAGCGCTTGTAAAGCGCGGCGATTATACCCGCCGGACTAACCCATGACAGCGCAGTTTCCATGCCTTTTTCCAGTCTCGCTCGGGCGATCGCGCAAACCTCGTGCGCGGCACTGGGCACGTTGCTTTCAACCGTCGCTCGCAGGTGCGATCACACCTGCGGATCGAGTGCAATCAACTCGGCACCTTCATCCACCCTGCCACCTTCAACACAGTTCACGGTAGCTACCTTGCCATCACGCGGTGAGCGAATCGAGTGTTCCATCTTCATGGCCTCGATGATCACCAGAAGGTCACCTTCACGAACCAGATCACCTGCCTTCACCTTCAATTGCAGAACCTGTCCCGGCAGTGGTGCAACAATTCCTCCGGTTCTGACCCCGGTCAGTACAAAACGATCAATATCCCTGGTCAGATCCCGCACGATGAGGGTCGTGCCATCGATCATCACGTGCATCAGCTTTCCTTCGCGCAGTACTGTCGCTCGAAAACTGCGCGATTGATGCCTGAACTCGATGCTCAGTGTCGATTCATCCAATGCAATGACGGTTCGCACAACCTGGTCCGTTTCGGGACGGCTGGCGGGCAGTCGCACTGTCGTCCGGTTTTCCCCAATCATCAGATCGCATTCAACAACACGTTCAAGGCTCGGCGTGAAGCCGTCACTGGCATCCCAGGAGGTGCCGACCGTCATGCGATGATTTGCTGCAATTGCCGCTGCCAGCAGAAACGGCTGCTCATCCACCACGACAAGCACTTCATGGTGGGTGTCCGCAAATCCGGTTGTATAGTTTCCACCCACAAAATCCGGCTCCGCCAGAGCCTTCACCAGATAACCGGTGTTGTGTTGAACCCCACAGATTTCCGAGGCTGCCAGCGCAGCACGGAGCCGTCCAATCGCCTCCGATCGTGTACTGCCATGAGCAATCACCTTCGCAATCATCGGATCGTAGTGAATGCTCACTGAATCACCGCTTCGGAAGCCACTGTCCACACGGACTCCCGCAGGAAACGAAACACGCAGCAACTTCCCGGTCGAGGGCAGGAAACGGCGTGTTGGATTTTCGGCATAAACCCGTGCTTCGATCGCATGACCGGAAAGCCCGATGTCGGCCTGACTGAACGGTAGTTTTTCGCCTGCAGCGATTCGCAGTTGCCACTCCACCAGGTCCAGCCCGGTGATCGCTTCCGTCACCGGGTGTTCAACCTGCAGTCGGGTGTTCATTTCCATGAAAAAGAACTCACCATTCTCGGCGATGAATTCAATGGTGCCCGCACCCACATAGTTCACACTTCTGGCCGCAGCAACGGCTGCCGCACCAAGTCGCGCTCGCAACTTCGCATCAACAGAAGGTGCAGGCGCCTCTTCGATGACCTTCTGATGTCGGCGCTGTACCGAACAATCCCGTTCGAAGAGATGAAGGGTATTGCCGTGCCGATCGGCGAGGATCTGCACCTCGATATGCTTGGGAGCCGTCAGGTAGCGCTCAAGCAACACCCGGTCGTCATTGAACGCTCCCTTGGCCTCCCGTCTTGCGCCCGCCAGCGCTTCGACAAACATGGACGCGCTTCGGACGATCCGCATCCCCTTTCCACCACCACCGGCAGAGGCTTTGATCAACAAAGGGAACCCGACCTGCTCAGCCTGCTCGATGAGTACTTTTTCACTCTGGTCATCGCCGTTATAACCGGGAACGACCGGTGTACCGGCTGCAGAAACCGTCCGCTTGGCTTCGATCTTCGAACCCATGATCTTGATCGCGGCTGCATCCGGACCGACCCACACAGCGCCGGCTTCAACTACTGCTTGCGCAAAAGCGGCGTTCTCCGAAAGAAATCCGTAGCCTGGATGCACTGCCTCCGCACGAGACAACTTGATGGCAGCAACAAGTGCAGGAATATTCAGATAACTCTGCAAAGCCTGCGCAGGTCCGATGCAATGAGCTTCATCGGCCTGCCACACATGCATGGCATTGGCATCTGCCTCCGAGTAGACCGCAATGGTACGCATGCCGAGCAAACGGGCAGTGCGCATGATGCGGCAGGCAATCTCTCCGCGGTTGGCGACCAGCAGACTCTGCATTGCATTACATCCTGAATATGCCAAAGGTCGAGCGAGGCGACTTGCTGCGACGACAGGACACGGCCAACGCGAGCGCCAGCACTCTTCGTGTATCAACAGGACTGATCACGCCATCGTCCCAGAGTCTCGCGCTGGCATAAAACGGATGTCCTTCCGTGTCGTAACGCGCACGAATGTCATCCATGAACGCCGTCTTGTCCGCAGCTTCCCAGAGTTGATTGCGCTGCGTCATGCCCTCTTCACGAACAGTGGCCAGAACATGCGCCGCTTGTTCGCCGCCCATCACGGAAATACGCGCGTTTGGCCACATCCAGAGAAAACGTGCACCATAGGCGCGACCGCACATCGCGTAGTTTCCGGCGCCAAACGAACCGCCGATCACGACAGTAAATTTGGGAACACGCGCGCACGCAACCGCTGTCACCATCTTGGCGCCATCTTTGGCGATACCCTGGTTTTCGTACTTCCGCCCCACCATGAACCCCGTGATGTTCTGCAGGAACACCAGCGGGATACCACGACGATCAGCCAGCTGAATGAAATGTGCACCCTTCAGTGCAGACTCCGAAAACAGGATGCCGTTATTGGCAATGATCGCGACCGGCATGCCATCAATGTGTGCAAAGCCGCAAACCAGCGTCTCGCCGTACAGCCGCTTGAACTCATGCCACTCCGAACCGTCCACCAGTCGGGCAATGATCTCCCTGACATCCACAGGGGTACGGGTATCACGCGGCAGAATTCCGTACAGCTCTTCCGCCGGAAAGGCGGGATCCTGCGAGGGTTGTGTAGTGATGGTTGTTTCGTATGCAGGCATGCTGTGACCGACGGCTTCACGGACCAGCATCAGGGCATGTTCATCGTTTTCAGCCAGATAGTCCGTGACCCCGGAAACACGACTGTGCACATCTCCCCCACCGAGGCTTTCCGCGTCGACAATTTCTCCTGTCGCAGCCTTGACGAGTGGCGGGCCACCTAAAAAGATGGTGCCCTGATTGCGAACGATGATCGATTGATCACACATCGCCGGTACGTAGGCACCACCGGCCGTGCATGAACCCATGACTACGGCGATCTGCGGAATACCTGCGGCAGACAGGTTGGCCTGGTTATAGAAGATGCGTCCGAAGTGCTCACGATCGGGAAAAACTCCCGCTTGCTCAGGCAGGAACGCGCCACCCGAGTCGACGAGGTAAATACAGGGGAGTTGATTTTCCGCGGCGATCTCCTGCGCGCGAAGGTGTTTTTTTACGGTGATCGGGTAGTAGCTGCCACCTTTCACCGTGGCATCGTTTGCAACGATCATGCACTCGACTCCGGCAACACGACCGATGCCGGCAATCAGTCCTGCAGCAGGCAGCCAGTCTGCATACAACTCATGGCCTGCCAGTTGACCTATTTCAAGAAACGGAGAGCCGTTGTCCAGTACCCGCCGAACACGATCACGTGGCAGCAATTTGCCCCGCTCCACGTGTCTGGCGCGTGATCGCTCATCACCGCCGAGGGCGATTCGTGCCACGAGTTCTGTGAGTTCTTCAGTCAGCTTTCGATGATGCGCGGCATTTGCGAGATAACCTTCGCTTCGCAAATCCACGGCAGTTCCGATCCTGGCCATCGGGGTTTCCGCTTTGGTGAGGCCCGAGTTTCGCAGGCTGCTGGTGAGGCGTCCAGACGTCAGCCTGCTCGCGCACATGCAGCGCGCAAGCAGATCGCGTCCCTCGGACCAGGAGTCTCCTAGATCGTCGCGGTCAACTCGCCCAGTTTCTTCGTCAGAATGGGGTTCTCCCGATAGTCGATCGGGATTACCACGAGACTCGGGCCCGGTTCGTTGAAGGCTCTTTCCAGGGTGGCCTGCAGATCTCCGCTGTTTTCGCAGCGATGTCCACTCCAGCCAAACGCCTTGGCCAGACCCAGCCATTCGGGGTTGCCAAACGCCAGGTCGGTATGACGACCAAACTCATTCGTCTGTTTCCAGGCGATGAGTCCGTACGCATTGTCTTCCCAGACCATCATCACAATATTCACGCCAAGGCGCGTCGCGGTTTCCATTTCCTGCACATTCATCAGGAACCCGGCATCACCACTGATACCAAGAATGCGTCGATCAGGATGCACCAGCGCCGCTGCAATCGCACCAGGCAGGGCAAAGCCCATCGAACAGAATCCGTTGGGGATCAGACAGGTATTGGGTTCATGGCAATGGTAATGGCGTGCGATCCACATCTTGTGCGCACCGACATCCGACAGAAGGATGTCGTTGGGACCCAGCACCGCACGCGCATCCCAGATTGCCTTCTGTGGCCGGATCAGACCCTTCTGATCATCGTCCTTGTACTCTTCAAGATCGGCCTTCATGCCCTCCCGCGCGCTGCGCTGGTTAGCGGTATCGAACTTGAGGTTGCCTGCCGCATTGATGCGCTCGTTGAGCATCCACAGGAAGTGGCCAAGATCGCCCACCACTTCCACCTGCGGGTGGAAATACTCGTCGATTTCTGCGGGCAGGAAATCCGCATGGATGATGGTTTTGGTCTTGCCCGGGTTCCACAGCCGCGGGTGATACTCCACCATGTCAAAGCCGAGCGCCAATACCACATCGGCTTCGTCGATGACGAAGTTCATTCGATCCTTGGTGCCGAGCCCTACCGTGTACAGACAGTAGTCGGCATCCATGTCGACACAACCTTTGGCCATGAACGTGCTGATGACACCGATCCCGGTTTTTTCACACAGCATCCGCAGCTGCTTGCTCGCACGCTTGCGAATACATCCATTGCCCGCAATGATGATGGGCTTTTTGGCTTTCCTGAGAATTTCGAAGGCGTTGTTGACTACCTTGTCATCGGGAACCGGTCGGCGAAAACGAACCGGCTTCATTGGTTCGGCCTTGGTCGGATGCTTGGCAATGTCCTCCGGCAGTTCCAGGTGCACGGCGCCTGGTTTTTCCGTACGCGCAATACGGATCGCCTTGCGCACCATTTCCGGAATGTTGTCAGCGTGTCGAATTGTATCGGCCCATTTCGTGACGGGACGGAACATCGCGACGACGTCCATGACCTGATGGGATTCCTTGTGCAACCGACGGGTAGCGCCTTGACCGGTCAGGACAAGCATCGGCGCCCGATCCATGTTGCTGTCGGCTACACCCGTGATGAGATTGGTCGCGCCCGGGCCAAGCGTACCCAGGCATGCAGCCGGATTGCCGGTAAGCCGTCCGTAGATCTCGGCCATGAATGCAGCGCCCTGCTCGTGGCGCGTGAGTACAAAGCGGATGGACTTCGATTTTTCGAGGGACATCATGAAATGGGCGTTTTCTTCGCCCGGCACTCCGAAAATGTACTCGATGCCTTCTGCTTCCAGACATTGAACAAAAAGATCTGACGCCTGCATGCTTGGTTCCCCGGATCCTTAGGTTGGTTTTGAGTCTAGCACCTGACTTGGCCAGCGGATACGCAGTGCCTGCACGACAACTTCAGCATCCTGCACTGACCCAAGCCTGGGTTTCGTCGAGCGCAACAGCGAACTTCGTGAAGAGCTCGTCGATCTGTGGCTCGCTGATGATGAGCGGCGGACAGAACGCAATCGAGTCGCCCAGATTGCGCACGATGAGGCCGTTTGCTTCGCCGCGCTGCACACAATATGCACCAACTCCCTGCTTGCCCGGAAAAGCCTGTTTTGTCGCCTTGTTCTGCACCAGTTCGACGGCTCCGATCAGACCAACACCACGAACCTCGCCGACCAGGGGGTGATCCGCAAACGATCGGAGCCGCTGCTGAAACCCCCCTGCCACCTTCGCCACATGGGCGAAGATCTGCCGCTCTTCGAAGATCTCCAGTGTTTTCAGCGCCACCGCGGCGCAAACCGGGTGCCCGGAATAGGTGAACCCATGCGCAAAGGTCCCCATGCTGCCGGACAGTTCGACCATGGGCTCATACATGTCTTCGGGAATGAGGACCGCGCTGATCGGCAGATAGGCCGATGACAACGCCTTGGCCACCGACATGGTCGTTGGCTGCATGCCCAGGGTCTGTGCACCAAATGGCCGGCCGGTTCGGCCAAACCCGCAGATCACTTCATCATCGATCAGGGCAATGTCGTATCTGCCGAGTATTTCCCCAACAGCCGCGAAGTAACCCGCAGGTGGAACAATGACGCCACCAGCGCCCATCACGGGTTCCGCGATCATCGCGGCAATGGTCTCTGGACCTTCCTTCAGGATCAGCGCTTCGAGGTTGCTGACAATCCGACGTACAAAGCTGTCCTCGGTCTCACCGGGTGCACCTGCCCTGTAGAAGTGCGGCGCATCGGTATGGAGCACGTTGGCAATAGGCAGGTCAAAATGCGTATGAAAGTAGGGCAGACCCGTCAGTGAGCCCGAAGCAACGGTCACTCCATGGTAGCCTCGCCAGCGACTGATGATCTTTTTCTTGTTCGGTTTGCCGATGGCATTGTGGTAGTACCACATCAGTTTCATCTGCGTGTCGTTGGCATCACTGCCTGACAAGCCAAAGAACACGCGCCCCGCCGCAAAGGGCATCATCAACTTCAGCTTTTCCGCCAGCAGCACACTTGGCTCATTGGTCTTGCCGCCAAACAGCTGGGAATACGACAGCTTCCGCATTTGCTGCGTCGCCGCATCGACGAGTGCCTCTTCGCCGTATCCCAATGCGGTGCACCAGAGCCCGGACATCCCTTCGAGATACTGCTTGCCGTGGTTGTCCCAGAGGTACACACCCTTCGCGCGGGCATGCACTTTTGGTCCAGTCTCATGGAACTGCTTCAGATTGGTGGTCGGGTGCAACAGGTGCTGCAGGTCCTTCGCTTCAATGGAATCGGCCGGGAATTCGTTATGCAGAGGATTGGTCATGGTGGGCCGGTGGTGCATGGTGCGTTCCACAGGAACTGTACGTCATCAGAGATGGCTCGGCATCCGGAGAATGGTCAATTCAGCGCCGGCAATTTCAGCGCATGCCTCACGGCAGGATGAATGACTTCACCTGCTTGAACGTTCAAGCCACTCGCAAACCCCGGATCCTGGGCCAGGGCTCGCTGCCAGCCGAGTTCGGCCAACGCCCTGACATAAGGTAGCGTCACATTGTTCAGCGCCAGCGTCGACGTCCTGGCCACGGCGCCCGGCATGTTGGTAACACAGTAGTGGACGACCCCCTCGTCGACAAAAATGGGCTGATCGTGGGTGGTGGGCCGACTGGTCTCGAAACATCCGCCCTGGTCGATGGAAATGTCGACCATCGCCGCTCCGTTGGGCATGCGCCTGACCAGTTCACGTGACACCAGCTTTGGCGTGGTGTCGCCTGGAATCAGCACGGCACCAACCACGAGGTCCGCATCGTGAACATGTTCTTCGATGGCGTCTGCCGATGCCATCAGGACACGCGCGCGGCCTTCGAAGTGATCCACCAGAGTGCGCATGCGTTCGACGGACTTTTCCAGGATGGCTACTTCAGCTTGCATGCCCACTGCCATGGCTGCCGCGTTTGCACCGGCTATGCCACCGCCGAGAATCACTACACGACCTGGTTGGACACCGGGCACACCACCCAGCAAGGTGCCTCGACCACCGTTCGCCCGCTGCAGGCACCACGCACCAACCTGAATCGACATGCGCCCGGCAACTTCACTCATCGGGCTCAACAATGGCAATCCACCGTGCGGGCCCACCACCGTTTCATAAGCAATTGCGGTGGCTCCGGATGCCATCAGGGCCTGCGCCTGCAGCTGGTCTGCTGCCAGATGAAGGTAGGTGAACAGGATCTGCCCCGGGCCCAGTCTCGCGCACTCATGCAACTGCGGCTCCTTGACCTTGACCACCAGATCGACGGCGAACGCAGCTTCGGCGTCGCCGAGATGTGCGCCTGCATTGAGGTAGTGCTGATCGGTAAAGCCGATGCCTTCTCCCGCTCCTCGCTCGACCAGAACGGAATGACCTGCCCGGGTCAGTTCGAGCACCGAAGCGGGTGAGAGTCCGACCCGATATTCGTGAATCTTGATTTCCTTCGGCACGCCAATCCGCACCACAACCTCCACACTTTCGCCGGTTACCGGACCGATCAGACCAGATCAGATGAGAGCCGGCGCCCCCAGACCAAATTCCTTCATTACTGCATCAGCATAGTCGATACGACCGGTCAGCTGCTTCGAGTCGCCATGCACAAGTCGCAAACACGCCTCGGCTATATGTTCGACCGGTGTCACGCGGTGTTTGCTCTGTTCGTTGATCAGGTTGTGATGGACCGCGCCTGGAGTGGCTACCAGGCCTGGAGATATCACGTTGACACCAATGCCATCGTTGTAGTGCTCCACGGCAAGACCCGTCGTGAACCGTTCAAGCGCAGCCTTGCACATGCCATACACCGCACCACCCGATCGGCCGAGGGTTTTGTCCGGATGTATGGCTGCGTGCGAGGAAATGTTCAGAATCCAGCCACTGCCACGAAGCACCATGGCAGGCAGCACTCGCTGCGCGAGCTGGAACGGGCCCCAGACCTGAACATCCATCATGAGGCGAAATCGCTTTTCGGAAAAGCTCACAACCGGAGCGTAAAACGTCACAGCGGCATTGTTGACCAGAATGTCGACCGGGCCGAAGGCTGCTTCGGCGGCATCGATAAGCCCAAGCCGATCTGCTTCCTTGGCCAGGTCAGCACGAACCGCCACGGCTTCACCGCCCGCAGCGCGAATGCGGTTGACTGTCGCGCTGATACTGCCGGGAAGTATGTGATCACCTTCTTCGACAGTACGGGCCGACACCACCACACGCGCGCCCTCCATTGCATAGCGCAGAGCAATCGCTTCACCAATGCCACGGCTGGCACCGGTGACGACGGCCACCTTGCCCGCAAGGAGTCCCTGCCTATTTACGGTTGCTGCCCCCATGATCCGCACTCCCCGATGGCTTGCTCAGTTAGAATCCGCCCTATGTTACGCACTATCACTTTCCTGGCCACGTCTGTGCTGACATCGTTCGGGCTCGCCGCTGTTCCTTCGAAGGTGGAATTCGACATGGCGGATGTATGTTTCCAGGCCGCATCGGAATCTCCCGATCTCGAGGTCAGCGACAGAATCGTCGGTTATTGCACCGCTGCGCTGACCGATGCAAAAACTTCGGAAGCCTCTGCGGCCATCCTGAACAATCGAGCGATCCTGCGCATTCGCCAGGAAGACAGACAGACAGCCCGGGCGGATCTGACCGAAGCGATCCGGATTCATCCCAACGCCATAGATGCGCGAATGACGCTGGGTTACCTGGCCTGGCTTGAAGGTGATCTCGCGGCGGCAGAAACAGCGTACAGCGAAGTACTGATGACCCGCCCGTTACCCCTTGCAGCATTCAATCGGGGGATCATTCGTCGTCAGCGTGGCGACATCGTCGGCGCGATGCGGGATGCGCTGTCGGCGGCAGGTCATTCTTCCGAAGAAGGCGAGCGGTTGATGCCCCCGGAAGGGAATCAGGCGAGGTAGATGCGCGCCAGACGAGGGCCAGTTCGAGTCAGAATCTCATAGCTGAACGAGCCTGCTCGTGCCGCCATTTCGTCCAGAGCAATCTCCCGTCCAAATACCTCGAGCCAATCACCTTCGTTCACTGCGCTGCCTGTGACGTCGGCCTGCAGGAGATCCATGCTGACTCGACCGACGATTGGAAATCGTCGGTCACCTCGGGCTACACAGCCAACGTTGGACAGCGAGCGTGGCACTCCGTCTGCATAGCCGATGCCAAGTGTGGCGATGTCGGCATCTCCCGGCGAGACGTGGGTACCCCCGTAACCGACCGGTTCACCCGCGCTGACACGCCGGATCTGGAGGATACGGGCTTCCACAAGCGCCACCTGGCGCATGGGATTGGCCCGTTTCGAGAAAGGGTTGCCGCCATAAAGGGCAATCCCGGGACGCCCAAGGTGTGGCCGCTCGAACTGATCATGGAAGCCCGACAGCATCGCTGCACTGTTGCCGAGACTGATCGATGCGCCTGGAAAGTGAGGGAGGATGGCGGAGAAGCGTTCCACCTGGAGTGCGTTGAAAGGTAGTTCCGGTTCGTCCGCGCAAGCCATGTGAGTAAGCACTGACTCAACGTTCAGTCCAAGCAGATCAATCATCTCGATCGCATGCCAAGGCAGGCCCAGACGAGCCATGCCAGTATCGACATGCACGCTGCACACCCGGCCCCGCCCTTTGGCCCGCCAGGTATCCAGTTGCCCCGGAGTATTGAGGATCGGACGCAGATCATGTTCGCGCAAGACTTCGACCGTGCTTTCTACGGCGCCTTCAAAAACGTGAATTCGTGCGTGTGAAAGCAGGGACTGCCGGAGCTGCACACCTTCAGTCACGGTCGCAACGAAGAAGTCCTCACAGCCCAGCGTCTGAAGGTGCCGTCCAACCCGCGTCGCGCCCATGCCATACGCGTCTGCCTTGAGGACGGCCCCGGAGCGTGAGTACTGGCTCAGGGTTCGAAAATTCTCGCCTATCGCATTCAGATCGACCGTAAGTCGGGAAGACAAACGACAGTCAATTCAACGAGTTGATGTAGGCGACCACATTGCTGATCGCAGTATCGTCGGCAAGTGTTGCGGCCATGGGCGCCATCTGCCGGCCAAACACGTCCTCCGGGTGGTAGCCTCGCAGTCCCTTCTTGAAATTCTGGACCTGACGAACAAGATACCAGTCGTCCTGACCAGCGAGTCGGGGTCCACTCATCTGCTCAAGTCCTTCAGCCTTCTGTCCATGGCAGGCGGCACACACCACGTACGCGGTTTTGCCTGCCACTGCATCACCCTTGACGGTCACCGGGCTTTTGGTCACCGGGAGCGTTGCCACATAGGCTGTCAAATTTTCGATTGCCGCTGGTGTGGACACCGTGCTGGCCATAGGCCGCATCTGCATGCCGAAGGTGTCTCCGGGTTTGGTGCCACGATGTCCGAGCCGGTACGCCTCAAGCTGCCGAACCAGATACCAGCCTTCCTGGCCTGCAAGACGGGGCGCATTCATGGCCATGTTGCCTTCGCCGCTCTGACCATGGCATGCGGTGCAGACCACGAAGGCTGCCTTGCCCTGGGCAACGTCACCGGCCGCCACACAGAAGGGGGACAGCAGCACAAACACCAGCGCCAACAAACGCGCGTGAGCGTTTTTCATCGATTCCTCATAGATAAACTTGCAGACAAACTTGAACAGGCTTCGCACGACAGCCCACTGACAACAATGGCGTGCTGGATTCTTTATGTTCTTATCCGCCGTCTCGTTGTCGTCGACTACAAACTCTCTGTACGTCGCCAAAACGCATACCAGCGAACTTTCACATCGGTGCCTTCACCTCGACGTGAATTTTGCCTTCGATCGGAAGCGAGTCCATCTCGCCTGGCCCTTAGCTCGAACAACCCTTTCGATGCACGGCGCCTATCCATTTCCGACCGGCGGTCTTCGCCGGAGCGTCGCGAGTCCAGAGATTCAGAGTCGACGGTAACCGTTGGTTCCGTCGCCATCGTCTATAACCTTCGCAAAGCTGACCGTTCTCAGGTCTTTGAACTATAGCCCGGAGATACCGAAAGAAAAAGTCTTTCGTTTATGTGTATTTAGCCAGTAGTGCTCAGAGTTTTTCGACAGCCGTCCGGGCTTCCAGCAAATGGCGGGCCTGCTCGACCCAGCGCTCGCGTCGAATCCGCGGCCCAAGAGAAAACAAGGAAAATGCAGGGTCATCCAGCTGTAAATCGGTCAGGGTCGCCAGCGTTTCGATGGTGTTGATGCCCGCATCAACGAGGCGCTTCCGGATTTTGACTCCAACACCGTGAATTTGCAGCAGATCGGGCATCCCCAATGCCGGGGCCGGCGGGGGGAGGAAGGTTGGAACCTGCCCACTCTCGTTCGCTGCAGCCGGCTGCAGCACCACCTCGACCGGTGGCGGATGCTGCGCTCGCCTGAAGACCAGCAAATCTGCGTTCGAACGGGATAACTGGTGGGTCAGCACTTCAACTGTTTCTGCGAGCATGCGATTCCGTGTCTGCAGGGAACCCAGTTCTTTCTGCAATCGCGACACCTCGAGGCGCATCGTGTGCACCACTTCTTCCGGGTTGTCTCGACCACTGCCGGAGGCAGGCGTCCGTGTCTCGCTGCTGGATTGTGCAACCGTTTCCTGGGCTTCGGCGAGCGCCTTTCGCAGCTGTCGATTCTGCAGTTCCGACTCCGCGAGCGCTTCGCTGCGCTTGCGCAGGAGTTCGGTGATCTTCGGCACACGCTGCTGCCACTTCGCGATTTCACCACGTAGCATCGCCAGTTCATTGCCGCCTTCAGCAGGCTTGTGAAATGCGTCCGCCATACCCGAACCCAATGCGTCGATCAGTTCGAACATAATCGCGCGCGGTCAGCAATACCGTGCGGCCAGTGGCATTTCCGGCGCAACCTTGAATTCGCTTTTCCCACCCATATATTGTCCGGAGTGCTCACCATCCGACTGGAGTATCCGGAACATGCGCATCGTCCTCTTTCTGATGACCAACCTGGCTGTTGTCCTGATTGCCAGTGTGACCTTCCGATTGCTTGGGTTTGAGTCGATTCTGCAAGCCAACGGCGTTGATCTGAACCTCCAGGCATTGCTGGTTTTCTGCTCGCTCATCGGTTTTGGGGGTGCGTTCATTTCGCTGCTGATCTCGAAGTGGATGGCAAAGCGCGGAACGGGTGCCCAGGTTATCGAGACCCCGCGCAACGAAACGGAGCGCTGGCTGGTCGCTACCGTTGAAAGACAGGCCAAGGCTGCCGGCATCGGCATGCCTGAAGTAGCCATTTTCCCTTCCAACCAACCGAACGCGTTTGCCACTGGCGCCAGCCGCAACAGTGCATTGGTGGCAGTGAGCACCGGTCTGCTCGATCACATGAGCCGCGCCGAAGTTGAAGCTGTTCTGGGACATGAAATCGGTCATGTCGCCAACGGGGACATGGTGACCCTGACCCTGATCCAGGGGGTGGTGAACACATTTGTCATGTTCTTCGCCCGAATCATCGGTCACTTCGTGGATCGCGTGATCCTCAAGAATGAACAAGGCCACGGCATCGGCTACTTCGTCACTTCAATCGTCGCGGAACTGGTGCTTGGCATACTCGCCTCGATGATTGTTGCGTGGTTCTCGCGCCGCCGCGAGTTCCGTGCTGATATCTCCGGTGCCACGCTCTCGAGTCGACCGGCAATGATCGCGGCACTGGAGCGTTTGCGAATCGCCTCTGGCCAACCTTCCGTGCTACCTGAATCCATGACCGCATTTGGTATCTCGGGTGGGCTGCAGGAAGGGTTCCGTGCGCTGTTCGCCTCCCACCCGCCGCTGGAAGTGCGCATCCAGGCGCTTCGCGACGCCGCTTGACAGGGGTGGCTTCTGGCTGCAGATAATCTCTGCAGCCATCCACTGTCATCGCTCCGGGATACTGCACCATGCGCAAGCGCCCCACCTGGCCAGCAGGCCAGGTCGTGTATGTCGAGCACACTTCGTCGTTGCTTGCGGACAATCCACTGGGCGATCCTGCTACGCGAACCTTTCCTGTCTGGCTGCCACCAAATTATCGTACTGAAGGCAAGAAGCAGTACCCGGTGTTGTTCGACCTGACGGGTTATACGGGTTCCGGGCCATCCCATGTTGCATGGAAAGCGTTTGACGAAAACGTTCCGGAACAGCTTGCCCGACTGACCGCAGAGAAGAAGATCGGACCGGTCATCGTCGTGTTCCCGGACTGTTTCACCTCTCTCGGTGGCAATCAGTACATCAATTCGACCGCTATCGGCGCCTATGCCCACTATCTGACCCAGGAACTCGTACCATTTGTCGACAAGTCCTTCAACACCGCTCCTGATCGAGAACATCGTGGCTGCTTTGGCAAGTCGTCCGGTGGCTACGGTGCAATAGTCCATGGCATGAAATACGCGCGTTACTGGGGCGCAGTTGCTGACCACTCGGGTGATGCCTATTTCGATTTCTGCTATCGCGCGGAGTGGCCAACCGCGCTTGACGTGCTGGCAAAACATCGTCACCCCGCACTCAAACCCGGTTTGTTTCGACCTCCGAAACAGGTGCCTCAACCGGACCCAGGTGTCGATGATGGTCGTGTGAAGCGCTTCCTTGAGCAGATCTGGAAAAAGCCCAGGCCTTCAGGCAACGAGGTGATGACGCTCATGCTGCTCTGCATGGCCGCCACCTACGACCCGAATCCGGCAGTGGCCAATGGCTTTCATCTACCGTTTGATCTCGAGACGGGTGAACTCATTCCTGCCCGCTGGCGTCGCTGGCTTGCTCATGATCCCGTTCACATGGTGCAGCGCCATCTGAAGAACCTGCGATCGCTGAAAGGTATTTTCATCGATTGCGGGTGGCACGATCAATACCACCTGCACTATGGTGCCCGTCAGCTGGCTCGCGAACTGCGTCGACACGGGATCAACCATACGTACGAGGAGTTTGCTGACTCACACTCCGGCATCGACTACCGGATGGATATGAGCCTGCCGTTTTTATACCGACATCTGCACTGAACCGAGTACTGACCATGAGTCTACGAGCTGCCTTGCTGATCACGCTCTCCGTCACGTTCTGTACAGCCCATGCACTGGATGTGAAGGATCACTTCGCGACCAACGATGGCGTGAAGATTCACTATGTGACTGCCGGCGCTGGCAAGGGCGAGCGGCCGCTGGTGGTGATGATCCATGGCTTCCCTGATTTCTGGTACTCCTGGCGAGACCAGATGGCGATCCTCGCGCCTCATTTTCGGATCGCCGCAATTGACCAGCGCGGCTACAACAAAAGTGACCAGCCGGTGGGAGTGGCAGCCTACGCCATGCCAAATCTCGTCGCAGACGTCGCTGCCGTGATTGCAGCAGAGGGAGCCGAATCCGCCATTGTTGTCGGCCATGACTGGGGTGGTGCGGTTGCGTGGAACGTCGCCATGTCGCGACCGGATCTGGTGAGCCATCTGATCATTCTCAATCTGCCGCACCCACAAGGTCTGGCACGGGAGCTGGCAACGAACAAGACACAACAGTCCAACAGCGCCTATGCCTTCCGTTTCCAGCAACCGGATGCACACAAGAGCCTGACCGCGGAAGGTCTGGCCGGTTGGGTCAAGGACACCGAGGCTCGAAAGGCCTACGTCGAGGCGTTTTCGCGCAGCAGCTTCGAAGGAATGCTGAATTACTACAAAGCCAATTATCCTCGTCCGCAGGCGACGGGTGAGGCGGCAACTGCCCCACCAGCGATGCCGAAGGTCGCCATGCCGGTGCTGATGTTCCATGGCCTTGACGATCAGGCATTGCTGCCAGCGGCGCTCAACAACACCTGGGACTGGCTGGACAAGGATCTGACCCTGGTCACGGTTCCCGGCGCCGGTCACTTCGTGCAGCAGGACGCGAGCGAGCTGGTTTCAATGACGATGCGCAGCTGGTTGCTGCAGCGCCTGCCGTAACATCTCGTCGAGAGAAGTCAGGCTTATTCCAAGCCGGGAAGCCGCCGGCTGTGGATCGATCGCATCATCGTGATCCAGCACTTCCAGCATCGCCCGGGTGACCGGTGGTTTATCCATGATCTTCTCGAGCACATCAACCAGGTATGCTCCAAGAACAAAGGGCAAGGACAACACCGTGGTCCGTCTGCCGAGAATCGATGCGGCACGCTTTACCAATGCACGGCGAGTCAGTGATTCAGGCCCAGCCAGCTGGAGCCGTCCATGGGCTTGTTGAAGCGACGCTTCGATCGCTGCAACGACGTCGCCGGCATGAATCGGCTGCTCCAGGCTTTCCATCCGCAACCCGATGCTGCATGCCGACGTCGCCCGTCGCCTGAGGGCCGCACTGGCATAGTCCCCGTCACCGATGACCATCGGTACCTGCAGCACGGTGACAGGCAACCCGCTATCGAGAAGAATGTCCTCGGCATGCCCCTTGGAGGCAAGACACGCGTTGCGATGTTTGGCTGAAGATCCAAGGATGCTGGGGTAGACAATGTGTGGCTTCACCCGAGCCAGACGCGCCCCGGCAACCAGTGCCTGACAGGTGGCTTCATGCGCGTGAAGGTAGGAGTTGGCTGGTGTCTCCTTGAGAATGCCCACGAGATGGACCACAGAGTCAGCCCTCGCAAGAGCATGCTTGAACTGCTCCGGATCCGAATAGTCGAGTTGTAAGACTTCCAGGCCCTGGCGCGGAGGTATGGATTGCGCAGCGGCAGCAGAGCGCACAGCCGCGATGACGTCGACGCTTGCCGGCAATGCCTTGATCAGACGCTGCCCGAGATGACCGTTGGCACCGGTGATCAGCACATGCGACATGAGTGGCTCCCTGGAGTTGAGGTACGATTACAGCACGAATGCACGCAGTCCATGTCCATGCAGACTATTCCGCGCACCAGCCTTCTCGCCTGTCCCGACTTTACGGGAGCCTGCGGTCCCGTGAGTCCGTTGCCCGGCGGTGCCATCGAAGATGGATCCATGCCCACGCCTCAGAACCGGGCTGCCAGGGATCCGGTGGACGCCATCACCGCGCAAACCAATCCGGAGCAGCCCTGTTCGGTGAACCCATGGGTCGTGGCTTTACCGGAGACTGTCCGTCAGGCGTTCACTCGAAAGGGTGGGATGGAACCGGAAGAAGGAATCTTTGACGGGGCAGCGTTCTTCCGGTCGGGACCACTTTGATCGCGGCGCCCAAGGCCATTCGGGCGACCTGGGCAACCTGGGCCAACGCGCTCACTGCGCTCCGGCTGGGCATCGCGCTGCCTCTGGCGTGGAGCATCACCGAAAGTGCATGGGTGCCCGCCGCACTGCTCTTTTTTATTGCTGCCCTTACGGACTATTTTGACGGCCCGCTGGCTCGGCGGCTCGGACAAGCAACCAAATTTGGCGGTTTTGCGGATCACGCAACCGATGCCCTGTTTGTGACCAGCGCCTGTACCGCGTTGGCGATGGCGGACTTCATTACCATCTACCTGCCTTGCATCATTCCAATCGCTTTCCTGCAATACACTGTCGATTCGCGGGTACTGAAAGGCCACGCATTGCGACCCAACCCATTGGGTCGGATCAATGGTATTGCCTACTACGTGGTTCCGGGCGTTGTCATCGGCGGACACGTCCTGTCGATCTGGGATCTTCTTGCGGCAGCAACCGCTGCATTCGCATGGTTACTGATCCTCACCACAGCGGCATCCATGGTGCTCAGGGCTCGCAACTATCTGAGTCAACCGATGGACTGATGGTCAGCCGAACAGCTCCTTGTTGGCCCTGGGCAGGAACAGGACACCGATCACGGCGTTGAAAAGCACAAAAAAAGTGTGCATCACTACGCTGAAAACGCCCACTTCCGGGTACGCCGGAAACAGCACGGTCCACATCATCAACGCCCCTGCATGAAATGGCAGCGGCAATGCAGCGGCCAGAAAGATCACAGGCAGGAAGGCCAGCATCTGCGCAAATTTCACTTCCACGTTGAAGAGTGCCAGTGAAGTGGTATAGACAATGATGGCGCCAATCAGATTGGGCGCCTTGAACAGGACGATCAGCAAATAATGGATCGGTTTGGCCCGTCGAAAGGACACAAGAAACGGCTTGTCACGAAACGTGCTGTTCCTGAAGATCGCGCCGGAAAAGTAAGCGATGATGATCGGCAGCAGGATCGCTGCGCCAATCAAAACTGATGGAAGAATGCGGTCGAGAGGCAACTCGATGGAGGCCGCTTCCACGACGCCGAAAAAAAGCACCACACCGACCGACGAAAACACCAGCAATTGGTAGACTTCCATCAACCCCAGCATGAGCATGCTCGACAGCGCCTCCCAACCCGGCACCTGGTGACGTTTCAGCAAATACAGCGTCATCGCCCCTTTGCCTACCTGTTCATTGACCAGCGACAGGATATAGGCGCTTGCCCTGATCGGCAGGATATCCGTGAGCTTGAGCGCTGGTGCGTTGAACCATTTCACTACCCGCCACGTGACATGGGAGTCGACCAGAAAGAAGAACACCGAATACGGAACCATCAGCGCAAGCCACGCCAGCCAGTTCGCTTCTCCAAAAAACCGGATCAGGTAATCGACCGTGCTCAAGGAATCGCGGGCTGCTGCTGCCGACAGGCGGCCGTACACCAGGTAAAAGCAGCCGATGGTGAGGAGCCAGGTGGCAATGCGGAACAGCCAACTGGTTCGAGGCGGCCTCGTCGACGTTGCTGCCGTTGCCGGTGACTCCTCTGCGGTCACGCTGGCCGCCCGGCAAGCTGATAGGCGAGGGACTTGAACTCATGACTGAATGGGTGCCAGAAACCTGGCATGCGCTGCGTCATGCACATGCCGGTGATCCCGGCGTTCGGCGCCATCCAGGAGTGCGTGCCGGCCATGCCGCCCCAGTGGTATTCATCTTTCGCCATGGCGGGCTCGCCTTCGCGCACAGACTCCTTCAACGCAAAACCGAGACCAAAGACCGTACCCGGCATGGCCCACATGGGAAACGCCACCTGGACACCAGGTGCAAGTTGATTGGTTCGCATGAGCTTGAGGGTTGCAGGAGACAGGATGGTGGCGCCGTTCCAGCTACCACCGTTTACGATCATGCGAATGAAAGCCAGGTAGTCCTGTACTGTCGAGACCAGACCACCTCCACCACTGAGCATGCGGCGCGGTCGACTGTAAGGGCCCGTGTGAGGATCCTCAGCCAGGCTCATGCCTGGTTCCATGGGATCGAAGAGATTGGCCGGCGCATACATCGTCACCAGACGGTCCAGCTTCCCGGTCGGCACATGGAAACCGGTATCCACCATGCCAAGTGGCTGGAAGACATGATCCTGCAGATACTCGTCAAAACGCTTGTTGGACAGCACTTCGACAACCCGTGCTGCGACATCGGTTGCAAAACTGTAACGCCAACTCGTGCCGGGCTCGTAAGCCAGTGGCAGCGCCGCAATCTTGGCGCAAAGCTCCTCGAGTGTCGGTTCTTCACCCCCCAGTGCATTGATCTTTGCTGCGATGTAGGACTTGTCGATGACAGAGCCCGGCTCGATGAATCCGTAGGAAAGCCCGGCACTGTGGCTCAGGAGATGACGCATTCGGATCGGCTCGCGCGCCGCCACCACATCGGTCGCTTCCGTCGCATCAGGACGCAGCACCTGCATGTCGGCAAACTCCGGCAGCACACTCGACAACGGATCGTCAAGTTTGAAGCGGCCCTGCTCGAACAACTGCATGGCCGCAACCGAGGTGACAATCTTGGTATTGGAGTACATGCGGTAGATGGCGTCTTCACGCAGCGGTTGCCGGCTTTCAACATCCATGAATCCGAAGGTCTTGAAATCGAGCACGTCCGTACCGCGCATGACAAGGCTGTTCACGCACGACAAGATGCCCTGGTCGACGTACCAGGCCATTCGCTCGTGAAGTGGGGAAAAATCGATATCGTGCGGAACCGTCTCGATGCGGGTAATGATGGCCACTCCGGAGTCAGGAAGGTTGCAAGATACCATCCCGCGAAGGCCGGCGGCACCATTCGCAGCGTGTTGTTGGCGGTTCCCCTTCCATCGTCATTACCGTGAAAACTCCCTTATTGCGACGGCAACTGCCCGTATCATCCCGGGCCGGGATGCGCACGCCGACCCCTCCCCCATGCACCGGGACCCACTTCGGTGCCCTTGTGCCAGGACGAACCCGGTGACTACTCAAGGTCACCACAAGGATCTCCACCACGTCTGCGATTCTGCCGGCCTCAAAGGTTTGCCAGGGCCGAATGTTCATGGTCTCTTCGTTTTCCGCCTGCCTTTTTCCGCCCTTGCGTGGTTCGTCCCGTTGTTCCGCTCACGCTCGTGGTCCCGCGGATTTTGAGGCAGTATCCTGCACGGGTACTGGTTCGTGCGCACTGGCACGGGCACGCTGCAGACGGCGTCCGATCCACACCAGAGACCACCCTGTGCACACCACAGATTGCTGCCAAGACACGCAAACGTTCGGAGAATCCCTGGTCATGAACAAACCGCTGGTAATCGACTGCGACATGCATGTTCTCGAGCCAGCCGACCTCTGGAAAAACTACCTCGAGCCCCGATTCCGCGACCGGGCCATCCGTATCGAGCGCAACGATCTGGGCAAGGAACAACTCATCATCGGCGAACAGATCATCCTGCCCGGTGGCCTGGCCGGCCTTGGCGGCATCGAACACAACCGCCTCGAGTTGTTCACCGGCAATCTCACCTATGCGGATGGTTCGCCCAGCGCCAGCTACGATCCGGCCGCCCGCGCCGTCCTGCAAGACAACTGGGGAGTACACGCCGGGGTGACCTTCCCGACCATCGGCATACTGCCGTTTCCGACCGACGATCAGGATCTCGCGTCTGCCTACTGTCGTGCCTACAACACCTGGGCCGCGGAGTTTTCGCAAAGCATTCCCGGCCGCGTAATCCCCATCGCGACCGTC
This sequence comes from Pseudomonadales bacterium, assembly GCA_041752315.1. Lineage (GTDB taxonomy): Bacteria > Pseudomonadota > Gammaproteobacteria > Pseudomonadales > Azotimanducaceae > SYFY01. The sequence goes on along the minus strand of JBGSHJ010000021.1, from coordinate 58,232 downwards.
AACTGGCGTGATGTGCCCGAGGCGACCCGAGAACTTGAACGTTGCCTTGATCTCGGGTTCAAGGGCCTCTTTGTGCCGCCGGAAACCATCGATGGAAAGAGTCCAAGCCACCCCGACTTCAGTCCGCTCTGGCAACGACTCACCGACGCGGATCTGCCCGGTTGCCTGCATGTGATCGTTCGTTTTTCCGGCGCTTCGTCACCATTTTCCGGGTGGCGGGAAGCAACCCCGACGCCGGGCGCCCTGTTTGGCTTTGGTCTTGGTGCCACGGGCCAACTCATCCCGGCCGTCTCAGCGATGGTGGTTGATGGGTTTTTTGACCGGTTCCCGCGACAGAAACTGGTCTGTGTGGAAGCTGGTTGTGGCTTTGCCGCGTACCTGATGGATCGCCTGGACGAAAAATGGGAGGTCCTTGCAGCACTCGGCAATCCACTGAAGCACAAACCGAGCGAGTACTTTCGACGCAACTGCTACTTCGTGGCCGAACCGGAGGAGCGGACGATTGATGCCATGCTCGACCTGGTCGGCGAGGACAATATACTGTGGGGTTCGGATTACCCGCATATCGATGCGAACATCAAGGCGCCGGAGCTGATTCGTCAGAGCATTGCCAGACTGAGCGACGCCCGCAAGGCACGTGTACTGGGAACCAATGCTGCAAAACTTTTCCAATATTCCTGATTTACAAACCAGCCAGCATTTCGGGTGCAGGCGATGTGCTAGTTTTGTGTGCTCTGCCGCTCATCAGATCAACGTATGAAACGCCTCGCCCTGCTTGCAGCAGTACTGATCTCCGGGTACAGCGGCGTTGCCGCTACGGCTTCGACCGAATTCCATATCGACGGTTCGCTGTGGAGCGACTGCGCAGGAAAGTACGATCCGTTGGAACGCAAATGTGGGCACGGGACTGCAACTGCGTTTGCATCGATTGAATCTGCTACCCGTACTGCAAGGGCCGGCATGACATTCATAGTGCGTGGGGGTGATTACAAGGAGGTCCTGCACCTGACGGTCTCGGGGACCCCTGACCTTCCGATTGTCTACCAGTCCAAAGCGGGCGAACAGGTGACCATCCGGGACATCGACTCCATCGACGCCGGCGAAGAATACGGGCCGATCTGGCTCGACAATGTCAGTTACAACGTCATCAGTGGTATCAAGGTCACTGAATCAGCGGGTTTTCTGCGTGCCATCAATTCGCATCACAACGTCATCCGTGACAGTCAATTCGACACGTCCTACCTCTACCCGTCCCTCAGCAAGCGAGGCGGACTCTATTTCGGGTACAGCAACCACAACAAGATCATGAACAATTCGATTCGTCGTGGCACCGACAGCCTGGCCCTGGTCCATTCGGACTACAACGTCGTTCAGGGCAACCGGTTTGACGAGAGTGGGCATGAACTCCTGACGATGAAGTGCAGCAACGGCAACGTTGTACGAGGGAATCACTTCCACAATCCGCAGCAGAAGATGATGGCTGTCTTCGACTGTGAGGCGGCCACCTCAGCCTGGGTCGGTAACGGATCGTTTGCGAAAAACGAGGACATCGTGGACCGAAGCCACCGCAATCTTATCGAGCAGAATGTGTTTGCCGAAGCGGCGCCTTACTACAGCACATCAGGAGGCAATGGCATTCAGTACGCCGGCCAGCAAGGCATCATCCGGCACAATGTCTTTCACAGCGCAAATGTCGGGCTTGGCATGACCCGCTATGAGCCCGAAGCCCGATACAACCGCGGCAACCGCGTATATCACAATGTCTTTCACGACAATCAGTGTGCTGGCATAGCACTGTTTGGTGCCAAGTCAGACAAGGACAAGGGCATTGCGGACAACAGGTACGCCAACAATATCCTCTGGGACAACAAGGGTTGGGCACCGGAAGGCAATTGTGGTGGCGTGAGTGCCGGGCAAGTGGTCTATCGCGATTCCTTCATCGGCCACCACTTCATCGCCAACTCGATCGGCAGCCCGCTTGGCACCGAGGTAGTGCACAACGAATTTGGCGTGGGTGAGCAGGTCAACGGTTATGCGTCCAAGGGACAATTCCAGGACACCCTGGTTGGTGATCCTGGCTTCGTCGATGCGGCCGGGCACAACTACACCCTGCGGGCTGACAGTCAGGTGATCGATCGTGGTGTCCCCCTGGCTCGTATCACCTCGGCCGATGGCAGCGGACTGCAGGTGGAACTTGACGACGCTTCGTGGTTTTTTGACGGCAACGGCATCGCTGGCGAAAAGGGCGACTGGGTACAGGTCGACGGTCAGTCAACACCTGCACAGATCAGGAAGGTTGATCTGGACACCAATACCGTTCATCTGACGACGCCGATCAGCTGGAAAAAAGGAGCCGGCCTGAGCCTGCCCTGGCACGGCGCGGCACCGGACCCTGGTGCGAAGGAGTCCGTACCCAGCCGATGATGCCCGGGTTTTTGCCGGTCTGAACTGGGCGCGCTTCGCTAGCTCCCGGTAGCCTGCGATTTTTCGACGCTCTGCATCGCCTTGAGGGCTGTCGCGACCATGCCGGCGACGTCGCTGACGTTCGCCGGGATGATCATCGTGTTGCTCGCCTGGGCGATGCGCCCAAATTCCTTGACCCACTGTTCGGCCACTCGAAGATTGACCGCCAGTTGGCCACCTGGATCATTGATGGCCGTTGCCACTTCACGCAACCCCTGTGCCGTGGCCACGGCGATCAACCGGATCTCTTCAGCCCGTCCTTCCGCTTCGTTGATCTGCTTCAACTTCTCCGCTTCGGAGATGTTGATCATGCTCTGTTTTTCGCCTTCGGATACATTGATGCGTGCCTGACGATTACCTTCCGACTCGGCGACCACCGCTCGACGCTCCCGCTCTGCGCGCATCTGCTTTTCCAGCGCATCACGCACACCTGGTGGAGGCACGATGTCCTTTATCTCGTAACGAAGGATCTTCACGCCCCATGGACTCGCTGCACGATCGACGGCGGAAACAACCTGGCCATTGATCGTCTCTCGCGCTTCAAACGTCTGCTCCAGTTCAATCTTGCCGATCTCTGAACGCAAGGTGGTCTGCGCGAGTTGGGCGGTAGCGAACGTGTAGTTGCCAATGCCGTAACTTGCGGCACGAGCATCGACCACCTGCATGAACAGTATCCCGTCCACCGACACGGAGATGTTGTCCTTGGTGATGCAGGTCTGCGATGGAACATCCAGCGCCTGTTCCTTCAGAGTGTGTTTGTAGGCGATGCGATCGATGAACGGGATGAGGATATGGAAACCGGCATCGAGGATCCGCGAGAACTTGCCGAGACGCTCGATGACAAATTGTTCACGCTGTGGCACCACCCGTGCCGTCTTGTAGAGCGAAACGACCACGAAGAGCAATATCAGAATCAGGAAGACCGGCCCAAAATCCATTGCGTTCTCTCCTTGTCACCAGTGATTCATGCAACAACTTCAACGACCAGCGTGGTGCCATCGCGCCCGGTGATCTTCACCAGTTGGCCAGCGGTCAGGCCCGTGCTGCCACACCGTGCCTGCCACGCTGTACCTCGATAATCCACACGGCCACGACCCTGGTCCGCTGTACCAAACCCGTCAATGATCCGTGCATCAAATCCAATGAAATCATCGTCCACTCCTGCATCAGCAACATCTCCTTGCAACAATCGCTGAAAGTGGGAGCGCAATCCGAACAGCAGGGCGAGTGAGACGATGGTGAACAGAAGATAGGGCAACCCGCCGTCCGAAGGCAGGCCAAGCCAGATGGCGATGCCGGTGACAATGGCTCCGGCGCCAAAAAAGACCACCACGAAGCTGTTGAGAAACAGCTCCGCAATAGTCACCGCAAAACCCAGCACGATCCACCACAAGGCTGCACTCATGCCGTCACCTCCGTAGCCCACCACAACATGCCATGCCCATCAGTCGTGAACTATTCTCTTCAACAGGCGGGTCAGCACCTTGGCCCCTCTCACGACGTTCTCCGTTGATACCCGCTCGTTGTTGCCATGCACACCGCGCATTTCTTCCGGTACAAACACAAACGGCGAATAGCCGTACGCTGTCATACCACGATCGCGAAAGAAATGACTGTCCGTGAATCCACCGGCCACCGTTGGTATCACCTGTGCGGAAAAGGTTGCCTGGCTTTCGGCTTCGATGGCCCTATAAACCTCATTGCCGGTCTGGCTGATGGCCGGCGTGAAGCTCATGAGGGTCTCGATCTGCACGTTTTCGTCGCCGACGATGGCAGTAAGGTCGGCGATGAACGCCTGTGGATCCTGATCGGGAAGCAACCGGCAATCGAGTTCCGCACTGGCTTGTGGTGGCACGACGTTGATCTTCGATGAGCCTTCAAGTCGCGTGATCGAGCAGGTGTTGCGCAACAGTGCATGTGTACCAGGATCTTCGAGCTGTGTGCGCATCATGAACTCGGGATCCTTGATCGCGGTTGCAGGGTTGGCAAGTTGCGCCTGACGGTCATCCTTCTGGAAAGGGGCTACAGCTTCAAGCATGGACTGCACTTCCGGAATCAGGCGTGGCGGGAAACGGGTGTCGGCGATCCTCTGGGTTGCCCGCAGGAGCCGTGTTACCGATGTTTCCGGCTGCGGTGCGGAGCCATGCCCAGGGCGACCAAACGCAGTGATCCGCAACCACAGCGGCACTTTCTGCGTTATCTCCACCATCACGACAACCTGCTCGCCAAACTGACGACCGGCGCCACCTTCGTTGAGGACGTAGCCGACGTTGGCAAACTTGTCACCATGTGTCTCGAGCAACCATCCTGCACCGTAGGCGCCGCCGGCTTCTTCATCGGCGGTAGCAACGAACCAGACATCGCGATTGAGGGGTTTATCGGAACGGGCAAGCGCCAGAAACGCGTTGAGCTGGGCTATCGCAAGGCCCTTCATGTCGATCGCACCCCGCCCGTAGATGTAACCATCCCGTACTTCGCCGGACAGTGGCTCGGTATTCCAGTACGAACGAACCGCCGGCACCACATCGATGTGATTGAGCAGCATGATCCCGGGCTTGTCCCCACCTTCGAGCCTGGCCCAGAGATTGCCTCGTCCTGGTGCTGATTCACCGGTTTCATGGGCAATACCTGCCTCGTCGAGAATACTTGACAGGAACGCCACACCACGCGACTCGTTGCCTGGCGGATTGACGGTGTCGATCTGCAGATAGCTCGACAGATGCTCGACGATCTCCGGCTGTTCCGCACGTGCCAGTGAACCGAGACATATCACCAGACCAAACGCCAGTAACCTCACTAACACGTTCTCCTTGAATGCGAGCGCAACCCGATGATCACCATGCGCTGATCTTGCGCAAACACACCCTGCTCAGCCACTCCTTTCACGCAGCCGAACTACGAAAACCGGCGCAACGCAGGTACATTCACCGCCTTTCCGGTTTCAACCCGTTTTCCATCTGCTGTGAAGGACACAACCATGCGAATATCATCCCTGCTCAGTTATGCCGGCGGTTTCAAGGAGACCGTCAAGGAAGTCCAGGTGCTTGAAAAAGCCGGCCTCGACGTGGTCTGGGTGCCAGAGGCCTACTCATTCGATGCACCGAGCGCCATGGGCTATCTGGCGGCGATGACCGAACGCGTGACGATCGCCTCCGGCATCCTGCCGATTTACTCGCGAACGCCAAGCCTGCTGGCAATGACGGCAGCCGGTATCGACTATCTCTCCGACGGACGTTGCATGCTTGGTCTCGGTGCGTCCGGCCCGCAGGTGATCGAAGGGTTCCACGGCGTGCCATACGAAGCGCCGGTGGGAAGGATTCGCGAAATCATCGAGATCTGCCGGATGATCTGGCGCCGCGAGCGTGTCCAGCACCTTGGCCGCTACTACCAGATCCCCCTGCCGCAGAATCTGGGAACCGGTCTGGGCAAACCGCTCAAACTGATCAACCACCCGGTGCGGGACGACATTCCGATCGCTGTCGCGTCCCTCGGCGACAACAGCGTCGAAATGACGGCCGAACTGGCGGATGCCTGGCTGCCGGCCTTCTATACCGCCGATGCAGCCAAGGTGGTGTGGGGGCAGGCACTGGCAAGGGGTCAGGCCAAACGAGATCCCGGGCGGGCCCCGCTGGAAATCTTCGCCGGTGGTGGAGTGGCCATCGGCAAAGGGCTTGAACACCTGCGTAACCTGAGCCGTCCTCAACTGGCCCTCTACGTGGGTGGGATGGGCGCCAGGTCGAAGAACTTCTACAACGACATCTTCACCAAGTCCGGTTACGGACGTGAAGCAAAGATCATCCAGGACCTCTATCTCGCCGGGGACAAAAAGGCCGCCGAAGCCGCCATTCCCGACGAGTACCTCGCCCGCAATTCGTTGATCGGCGAGGAGAGTTACGTACGTGAGCGAGTGATCGCTCTCAAGGAATCCGGCGTCACAGCGCTGAACGTAGGGTTCTTTGGAAGCAACACTGCCGAGCGCGTCGCCAACTGCGAAGCACTTCGCAAGATCGTGGATACCATCTGACCATGAGCGAAACTTCCAAAGATCAAGCGGCCTGGGAAGCCCTCGCCGCTCAGGAACTCGGAAAATCACCTCTGTCGGGCCTGACCTGGCAGAGTCCGGAAGGGATCCCGATCAAGCCACTCTACACAGTCGAGGATCTGGAAGGCATTGCCCATCTGAACACCTTTCCCGGCCTGGCTCCGTTTGTCCGTGGGCCGCGGGCCACGATGTACACCAACCGGCCCTGGACAATTCGCCAGTACGCAGGCTTTTCGACCGCGGAAGATTCGAATCGCTTCTACCGCGAGAACCTCGCCGCCGGACAGAAAGGCCTCTCGGTCGCCTTCGACCTCGCCACACATCGAGGTTTTGATTCCGACCATCCCCGTGTCACCGGTGACGTCGGGATGGCCGGGGTAGCCATCGACTCGGTCGAAGACATGAAGATCCTGTTCAACGGGATCCCACTCGACGACATGAGCGTGTCAATGACCATGAACGGTGCGGTACTGCCAGTGCTCGCGGGTTATGTGGTTGCTGCCGAGGAACAGGGGGTTAGTCAGCGCCAACTCGCAGGCACGATCCAGAACGACATCCTGAAAGAGTTCATGGTTCGAAACACCTACATCTATCCGCCCGAACCGAGCATGCGGATCGTCGCCGACATCATCGGCTACACCGCGCAGGAGATGCCCCGATTCAACTCGATTTCCATTTCCGGTTATCACATGCAGGAAGCCGGTGCGAACGCCGTACAGGAGGTGGCTTTCACGCTCGCTGACGGCATCGAATATGTTCGGGCGGCATTAAAAAAGGGACAGGAGATCGACAAGTTTGCAGGACGCCTGTCCTTCTTTTTCTGCATCGGCATGAACTTTTTCATGGAGATTGCCAAACTGCGTGCGGCGCGCATCCTCTGGCACGACCTGATGCTGGAGTTCAAACCGAAAAACCCGAACTCGCTGATGCTGAGAACCCACTGCCAGACTTCGGGGGTTTCGCTTCAGGAACAGGACCCCTACAACAACGTGGTTCGCACCACCATCGAAGCCATGGCCGCGATACTCGGCGGAACCCAGAGCCTGCATACCAACGCGCTGGACGAAGCGATCGCTTTGCCAACGCCTTTTTCAGCGAGAATCGCACGCAATACCCAGATCATCCTGGCCGAAGAAAGTCAGATCACCCGGACCGTCGACCCGCTGGGCGGGGGTTACTACATCGAGTCACTGACGCAGTCGATCGTTCACCACGCGCGTCGGCTGTTCGCGGAAATCGACAGCCTCGGCGGCATGACCCGCGCCGTGATTTCGGGCATGCCCAAGCAGCGGATCGAAGAGGCTGCGGCACAGAGACAGGCGCGCATCGAACGTGGTGAGGACGTGATCGTCGGTGTCAACAAATACACCTCCGACGGAGACAGCGGCAGTCTTGATGTGCTGGCTGTCGATAACACCAAGGTGCGCGAATCCCAGATTCGAAGGATCAATGAAATCAAGGCAAGTCGTGATAGTAATCGCGTACAAACTACTCTCGATGCGCTGACCGGTGCGGCGCAGAGTGGTAACGGAAACCTGCTGCAGCTGGCCATCGACGCCAGCCGGGCGAGGGCCACCGTCGGCGAGATTTCCCTGGCACTCGAAAAGGTTTATGGACGTCACGAGGCGGTCGCCAAACCCACCAAAGGGGTTTACGCAGCGAGCTACCAGAACGATCCGACCTTCACCAGGGTGCATGACGAAATCCGGATCTTCACCGATATCGAAGGCGAAGCACCGAGCATCTTCGTTGCCAAGATGGGGCAGGACGGACACGACCGCGGCGCCAAGGTCATCTCCAATGCCTTCGGCGATTTTGGCTTCAAGGTGAGCATGGGGCCTCTGTTCCAGACGCCAAAAGAAGCTGCAGCGCAGGCCAGGAAAGAAGGCGTTCATGTAGTCGGCGTGTCCACATTGGCCGGAGGACACAAGTCGCTGGTGCCAGAGATGATCCAGCACCTCAGGGAAGAAGGTCTTCAGGATGTTGTCATCGTGGTGGGCGGGGTGATCCCGCGCCAGGATTATCAGGCGTTATACGATGCCGGTGTGCATGCGATCTTTGGTCCGGGCACCAACATTCCCGATGCCGCGAGCCAGATCCTGAAGCTGATCCCGGGCAAGAATCGGTGAAGACGCGCATGGCCGAATTTGCCGCGATCGCGCTAAACTAGCAACCCAAATGCCTGATCACACAGGCCAGTTACCTGGAAGACCGATGGTGATCGCGAGCAGCAATACCATCAGACACTCAATCACGACAATGGAGATCGACACATGGCCGAACAACTAGCCGACCGAGCTCTCAGCCCGAAAGAAGAAATTGCCGCTCTGGTAGCCCGTTCGCGCAAGGCACAGGCGCAAATCGAGAATTACACGCAGGAGCAGGTGGATCGCCTGATCCGCGCGATGGTATGGTCCGTCGCCAAACCCGGTGTTGCCGAAAAGATTGCCCAGTTCACGGTGGATGAAACCCAACTCGGCAACTACGACGGCAAGTTCCTGAAGATCTTCCGCAAGACCCGCGCGACACTGATGGACATCATCAACGATAAATCCGTGGGCATCATCGAAGAAATCCCCGCGCGCAACATCGTGAAGATCGCAAAGCCCATCGGCGTGATTGGTGCACTGGCGCCATCCACCAACCCGGAAGCAACCCCGGTGATCAAGGCCATCCACGCGATCAAGGGCCGCAACGCCATCATCGTCGCACCTCACCCGCGTGCGAAGCTCACCAACAAGATGATCTGCGACCTGATGCGCGAAGCCATCGTGAAGATGGGTGCACCGGCAGACCTGGTGCTGGCCATCGAAACACCTTCGCTCGACCTGACCAATGAACTGCTTCGCCAGTGCGATCGCATTCTGGCCACAGGTGGTGGAGCGATGGTGACCGCCGCCTACTCGAGCGGTACACCTGCGCTGGGAGTGGGAGTTGGCAACGCGGTCATCACCGTTGATGAAACTGCCGACCTCGATGATGCAGCCGAGAAGATCCGCATCTCCAAGACGCTGGACCTCGCCGCTTCCTGTTCATCCGACAACTCGGTGCTGCTCGTCGACAAGATCTACGATCAGATGCTGGCCAAACTGCAGGCCAAGGGCGGCTATCTGTGCAACGACATGGAAAAAGCGAAGCTGCAACGCACACTGTGGGACGACGAAAACCATCTCAACGTCGCCATCGTCGCGCAACCTGCGGAGAAGATTGCGGCACTGGCCGGAATGGATCTGCCTGCCGGCAAGACTTTTTTCATCGTCAAGGAGAGTGGCTTCGGACCTTCGTATCCGTTCTCTGGCGAGAAGCTCTCGGTGGTAATGGCGTTGTACCACGCGAAGGACATCGACCACGCGATCAAGCTGACCAACGACATCCAGTCTTACCAGGGCCAGGGTCACTCGTGCGGTATCTACTCGAACAGCGACGAAAACATCATGAAACTGGCAAACGCCACCAAGACGTCCCGCGTCATGGTGAACCAGCCACAAGCTGCCTCCAACAGCGGCAATCTGTGGAATGGCATGCGCCAGACCTTCTCCCTCGGCTGCGGTTCCTGGGGTGGCAACAGCACCAACCACAACATTTCGTGGCGCGATCTCATCAACGAGACGTGGGTGTCGAAGCCTCTGACCAAGACCAAGGAATTGCCAAGCGATGCAGAACTGTTTGGTGATGTGATCGAGAAGCTGGGCTGAATCGAACGGCAGCCACCGCTTCCTGGAGGGCGCCTGAAGGCGCCCTTCTGCTGTCTGAAACATCGTTTCAACATTCACAGCCTCCCGAGCACACTCCTCACGCCACAGTGGCACAGCTTCGCGACATGTGTGCAGATCCGTGTGGTGGAAAGATCCTTCTACCCCCGCAGTTCCGGGATGGTCCGGATATCCTGACCGGACTCCAACCAATGCGTGGCAGGCGATTGCTGCAACGTCTTGGCATGACGGATCATGAGATGGCAATGAGAGAACCGAACTTCCTGCACTCGCAGCCGCAATGCCTTCAGCCATCTCAAACCACTGCCGTACACAAGGCCCTCTACCGGTCGGGATACACCTTAGATGTGAGGGGTAAGAGACCTGCTTCCGCTTCGGACAACAGAACGGCAGGTGCTGTGAAAGTCTCGCATGCATGAAATTGTCTGACCTGGCCAATTCAACCCGCAGGACCTGAAGGCAGAGAAACTACGGTTCGACTCCCCTATCCAAACCGTTCAAAGCGGGTGACCCACAAACCGGGATCAAGGCGCAAGAATACGCAGCGACGGCATAACTGCGGGAGAGGGCAAAGATTGATTCGTTGTGGGATTCTGACGATGGTCGAATTGATTGCCGTCGGATTACGACGTCGGATCTTCTTTCGGTTTCGCCGTCTGCTTCAAGTCAGACCACACAGTCCCACCTGGCATCCTGCTCAAGACTCCGGGTCAAACATGATCTCGCGCACTTCCTGTGTACAACGGCAGCTCGTAGCGATCCGAGCAGCCCAAGTCAGCGCCTCGTCCCGCGTTGGGACCTCAATGATCGAGAACCCGCCTACCACCGCCTTGGTCTCCGGCACCGGTCCAGGCAAGACACCCCCGTCTGGCGCCACTATCGTCGCCTGCTGACGCAAGACACCACCGCCGAAGATCCAGACTCCGGCGGCCCTGGCCTCTCGAACCACCGCATGCGACGCCTCGCCAACGGCGGGCCAGTCCTCCTCGGAGATGTGGTCCATCGAGCCATCGTCAAAAGAGACCAAGTACCGAGGCATTGCAACCCTCCTTCCGTTTCATGACCAGGCTCTGGCAGCATGACAGAAACCCGCAGACAAGCTGCGTGCGCAGTGTCGCCGAACCCCTCGCTCAAGCAGAACTGCTACGAAGCTCAGCTCGAACGATGAGGTTTCAGGAAAACCCACTCCTCCGACTGTAACGCGACGGGCTTCCCGGTATACTTAACCGATCTGTTGGGAGCTGTGGATCGATGCCCCGATTCAAGCGTGTCGAGCGCGACATGCGGCTTCTCACATCACGCCGCCTGCCATCGGCACAAACCAGCCCTCCCATCACGTCTTGTTGAATGAGGAATTCCAATGTCGCAGCATCGAATCCCGACTCTCGCACACGTTGTCTATCGGACGCGGAAAATCGATCAAATGCTGACTTGGTACAAGGAAATGTTCCACGCCAGGGTGCAGCATCAGAATCCGGTGGTAACTTTTCTCACCTACGATGGCGAACATCACCGTTTGGCGTTCATCGACCTTGCCACGGTGCAGCCAGATGGGGGCGCTTCAGAGAAGCATGGGCTGATTGGTGCCGATCACATCGCTTACACCTACCCATCACTGGAAGACCTGTTCGTTAACTACACACGCCTGAGGGCCAACGGCATCTCGCCGTATTGGTGTATTCACCATGGCCTCACCATCTCGATGTATTACGCCGACCCCGACGGCAATCAGCTTGAGTTCCAGGTCGACTGCTTCGCGTCCACCGAGGAAAGCAACGCCTACATTTGTGGTCCGGACTTCAGCATCAACCCAGTCGGCGTGGAGTTTGATCCAGAGGACTGGTTGGCACAGGTAGACGCAGGAGCTTCGCTTTCCGATTTTCTCGTGCGTCGTGTACACGAGCCCGTTTCTCCTATTCGGGGCGCCCTTGGTGCGGTCTGACAAGGCGCATCCAGTAGGCCGCTCAAAGTGTGACTCGATCGGCTTCGCAACTGATGCACGACGGTGGACGGCACCCGACGTTGCACGAACCTGATGTCCGCTCTCGACCCATCCGCGAAGCTCACGACTCCAGTACGTTGGAGACTTTCTGCCAACCCGTTGGCTGGAGAGCCCGCGTGCTGTTCAATCAACGTGGCCAGTAACAGGAGATAAGCATGAAACACTACTTTCATCCCATGAGCCGAGCTGTGACAACTCACTGGATGCTTATGGAGTTGGGCGTGGAACACGAACAGATCGTCGTGGATCTGATGTCAGGAGAGGGAAGTACTCCTCAGTATCGTGCCATCAACCCGATGGGGAAGATTCCCGCTCTGGTTGATGGTGATGTTGTTGTCACCGAGGTCGCCGCAATCTGCGCTTATCTCGCGGACAAGTTTTCTGAAAAGGGCCTGGCGCCTTCTCCCGGTTCACCTGAGCGTGGCCGGTACTACCGATACCTGTTTGTTCCAGGGACAACTCTGGAACCAATGTTCACCTTCAATCTGTTGAAGGTGGAGGAGTACTCTGCCAGCTCGGCGGGTTTTGGCGACCTGGAGCGATGTCTGGCGACTATTGAATCCATGACACCTGAAACAGACTGGGCTCTCGGAGACCAATTCACCGCGGCCGACGTTGTGTTCGGTGGATTGCTGGATTTTGCAGTACAGGTGGGGTGGCTCGGGTCTCCAACATCGAAGGTGTCCTCTTACGTCAGGCGCCTCAAAGGTCGGCCAGCGTATCGGCAGAGCCACGATCCAGCCTGGCAGTGAGATACTGCCGGGCAGACGCAACGGGAGGATCACGTTCCGATTTGATCGCCCATAGGCTCGAGTCGCCGATTCAAAGGACTACCATAAACACGCAAGCACAGTTGGCGCCAGGTTCCAGCGCTGCGGCGTGTGGCACCGGCCACGAACGACGCATCCGATCGTTTCCCGGGGCGGTTTCATGAACGACATCGTCGTTAGTCCGCCGTCCCGTGCAGGTTTTGTTGCGACGGAACCTGACCGTGCGTTTAGCCGGTCCTCGCGACAGACAGCGGAAGGTGCTTGCATGTGGTCATACCTGCGGTTTCCACACTCCAAAGCGCGCATTCGCACGGACCCCACTGCATCTGGAGTTCATGCTCGCCGGATGCAGACTCGCCACGTGTCCAGCAAATCGTCCACTTTCAAGGCCGCGCTCCCAATTTTGCTGAGCGGCCTGTTGACCGGCTGTGCCCATCCGGGCGCAGACATGAAGGACACTGGCGCGAAGACGGCAGCCAACCGTGCACAAGCGCCCGAGCTGAGCAAAGACCGCGTGATGTTGAGCGAGGGTTACAGCATTCTGTACAGGGATGCCAGCAATCTCGACCTCGCCGAATTGATCCTCTATGTAAAACGCGAATCGGAAGCCGTCGAGAAATTCGTCCAGGACGTTTCGGAGTTTGCCGGCAAACTGAAAACGGATCTGGAGAGGATCGACAAGGATTATCCCGGGGTGCGGATTGATCTCAACCCCTTGCCGGAGATGGAGGTGCGCAAGCGCACTGCAATCACGGAAGCCCGCGCCCGCTACTTCGCACCCGTGGTCGGAAAGGGTGGCCGCGAATACGAACGTACAGTGCTGATCGGATACGCCAATGGCCTGAACCATGAGCGTTATCTGTGCAAAGTCATGGCAGACGCCGAATCGGATCCGGGTCTGCAGAAATTTCTGCGCGATACCGAGAAGGGATATGAGATCTTGCACAACCGCGCTACGTCGTTGCTGGAAAGGGAATACTTCGCTGATCCCGATGGCAAGACGAACGAATAGGTAGCGAAACTTGGTGTCAGTTGTCACTCGCGCGACGATTCGACGGAGCCTGCGCGCTAAGTTTGAAGCGGGACGCTCGCTGCCAGAGAGTGGACGTTGTTCGCAGCGGTCGACCGCCGCTTAGCCACAGGTCAAACACCACGCGAAATGAGTGCCGAAGGTGAAGTGAGAACGTGAAAGACGTCAGGGGATCCTCAATGGAGATCGTCGGGCAAAATCCGAATGCGAGAATTCAAGGGGAGCTTTTTTTCCCGTCCATTCCGAGTGATTGGGGGGTGTTGGTACTCGGTGGATCCAGCGGGCAACTGGATACGTACACCGCTCAGCTCTTCGCCGACACTGGGGCGATTGCATTCGCCCAACGCTGGTTCGGACGGTCGGGACTTCCGAGTGAAATTCGCGACGTTCCGCTTGAACTGTTTATCGAAGGTATCCAGTTACTCCAGGCAAAAGGCTGTTCCCGAATTGCGATCCTGGGTCGATCACGGGGTGCCGAAGCGGCACTCCTGATCGCTGAGAACTGCGCCCACGTCCAAGCCGTATTCGCAATTTCTCCCTCCTCGGTTGCATGGGCTGGTACCGGCATGGACGGGGCGCCTTCGTGGACCTTCCGGGACAGCGCCATTCCGTTTGTGCCCTACGACTTGTCTTGGTGGAACGAACCACGCATGGGACTGGTCGAATATCGCGAGTATCACCAAAGGAGCTTGCGGCTTGATCCGCAGGCAACGGCACGAGCGACCATTCGGGTCGAACGCATGCAGGCTGAGCTGGTGTTGGTTGCCGGTGGGGCTGACACACTTTGGCCCTCCGACGAGTTCGCGAATTCGATTGCGCAACGCCTCAGCGCTCACGGTCGAACCAGTACCGTACTCATTCACCCCGATGCAGGCCACAGAATACTCCTTCCTGGCGAAAAAACGCCCAGATCAACACGACATGCGCATGGAGGAGATGATGCTGCGGATGCAGAACTTGGAAGCGTTGCATGGGAAACGATCGTCAAACATATGCGAACTGCGCCATCACCGTGATCACCACCCAGCATGCCACCGCACTGGATCACTTGTTTTGTCAGGCCTTTTTCTGCGGCAACTGTCCCGCCACAACTACACGGCCGGCGAGCCATGGTGTCGGGCAAGAATCCCGGAGAGGTATCAGATGACGCATGAACACTTCAGTTCACTACCTCGCGAGCTGTTTGAGCATTGCGCCGATCCAGTGCAGGAAGACGGGCGTTTGTTCGGAGGCAATGGTCCATTGGAACTCGAACGCACAAAACACCTGATTGCTCGCTACCTTCCCCCGGTACCTCAAGTCGTTCGTGATGTCGGCGGTGGAACCGGGGTTTACTCTCACTGGCTTGCTGGTCTGGGCTACGAAACCCACCTTCTTGACGCAGTACCATCTCTTGTAGAGATGGCGATCAACAAGATTCCGAAGGGAAGGGCTTTGGCCAGTGCGCAGGTTGGCGATGCGCGTGACCTGCCGTGGCCAGACAACTCGAGTGATCTCGTGGTGCTTCTTGGTCCGCTGTACCATTTGATCGAGAAGCACGAGCCGTCGTCACCCAACTTCACGACAGCCTACTTTCACGATCCCGGTGAATTTGTCGAAGAAATTGAAGAGTCCGAATTTCTGCTCGAGGATTTTGTTGGCATTGAAGGACCGGGCTGGTTGGCTCCGAACTTTTCTGAACTTTGGTCTGACCTGATGCGACGGGCCCAGATCCTTGGGGCAGCCGAAAGTCTGGAACGGAGGAGCGACGTAATGGGGATGAACAAGCAGCTGATGGCCGTCGGGCGCAAACAGCTCTGAGCATGACGGCATTCATTATTCGGTTGCGGATTTGTGAAGTGATATGAGGATCACACCCGGTTCATGCCACTACTCTGCTCAACAACCCGCTGCAGCGAAACCCAACGCGGCTTTACCCGGCGGGAGCATCGGTTGTTTCCTGCATCGCGGGAGCCACCCTTTTCGCTTCTATCTCGCGTTGGCTTCCCGAGTCTCAAGCCACTTCCAGTTTTCCAGGCGACGTCTTTCCTTCTCTCGCCTTCCTCGGCTAGCATCCAGTCCATCCGGCTCGCAAGGAGCGTGGTGCCATGATTCGCAAAAGCTCTGGTCAGTATCAAGGTGCATCGCCGTTGCCCGTTGGCAGAGCGCTCCCTCGCTGCCCGACATTTCATTCCAGCAGAACGTCTGCAGCGCTGGCTGAGTTCAGGCGTTCGACGTCTGAAGGATGTGCGGCGTGATCAAGGGTGGATGTGCGTGTGCCTCAATTCGCTACGAGTACGTTGGCTCTCCTATCCTCTCGTACAAGTGTCATTGCCGTGATTGCCAGAAGTATTCGTCTTCTGGATACGTGGCCCTGCTCTGGGCTTGGTCATCTTCCTTCGAGTTCGTCCTGGGGACTCCAGCCTGGCGAACCTGCAACGGATCAAGTGGCAAGGAGGTATCTCGCGGTTTCTGTCCCGATTGCGGAGTACCAGTCGCCACACGCCTTGGAGTGCTGCCACCTGTGATCGGCATATGTGCTGGTTCCCTTGACGATGTGTCAACATTTGAACCCGAGTTTGAAGTGTGGGTATCACGTGCGCGAAGCTGGGATCTCCTGGATCCACAATTGCCGGCGTTGGAAGGAAACTTCCCGACTGCGTTGATCGAAGCTCGTTTGAGCAGGGCACGCGACGCATGACTCGAGATTGAGGCAGGTGAAGGAGCCTGTCCGACTTCATGGATCGACCGGGTGTCAGGTGAGGCGTCCTGATGAACCGGTGCCCATTGAGAATTCCTTCGGAGTCGGTTGCCACAGCAGATGCCGTGTTCACCCTGATCCTGACGCTCAAGCAACCCGGACGGTGCAACGGTCCACGGGCATCGTCACGCCTCTTGCTGCTGGAAATGTCGCGCCTGGGCTGCACGGCCCGTGAGCTTCGGTGTCAAGATTCAAAGGCGACGCCCGCACCGACACGCAGGGGAAAAACCCATGTCTGATCTTCGCGTAGAGAGCTTCTCGATTTCAATAGACGGCTTCGGAGCTGGTCCGAACCAGGACATCGACAACCCGCTTGGGGTCGGCGGTACGTCGCTTCACGGTTGGGCCCTATCGACTCGAACGTTTCAGAAGGCAGTATCCGGTAGCAACGATGGATCGACGGGGACCATCGATGATGATTTCGCCGCTCGAGGCTTCAACAACATCGGAGCATGGATTCTCGGTCGAAACATGTTTGGCCCCGTTCGTGGACCATGGCCCGACGAAAACTGGCGAGGTTGGTGGGGCGAGAACCCCGTGTACCACTGCCCCGTCTTCGTGCTCACCAACCATGCGCGCGCACCGCTGGTGATGGAAGGCGGAACAACTTTCCACTTCGTAACGGAAGGTGCTTCTGTCGCGCTTGCTCAAGCCCGTGAAGCCGCCGAAGGGAAGGACGTCCGTCTTGGTGGAGGTGTCAATGTCATCCAGCAGTTTCTCCGCCAGCGCCTGATCGACGAAATGCACCTCGCTATTGCGCCGGTTTTTCTCGGCAGCGGTGAACGTCTGTTCGAAGGAATCGACCTCACTGCCTTGGGCTACGCGTGCACCAGGCACGTCGCTTCGCAGCTGGCCACTCACCTGATCATCACCCGAAAGAGCATTCAGTGACCCCTGACCATTCCCTCGACCAGAAGCACTGGTGCAAATTTCCGTCCGGCCCGAACTCTGTTCTGGCCCGGCCGTCGTTCTGTCCCACTCCCCGGGTTAACTCGCACGTCCGCCAGCCATGAGACTGGACTGCCTGCGTCACGGCCTTACCGTCGAGAACACAATGGGTATCTATCACGGCACCACTGATGGGACCCTCACTGCAGAACAAAAAGACGAACTCGCAAGGATCAGGTTCGACGTTTCCCGGTACGACTTCATTTATTGCAGTCCACTGAGACGCTGCGTCGAAACCGCGCAGTGTTTGCGAATTCAAGGCTGTACTGCGGATGTTCGCATCGCCGAACGCAACTTTGGAATCTTTGAGGGGCTTACCGCTCCTGAGTGCGCGGCCAGGTATCCAGAGGAGTTCGCGTCCTTTCAGAAATTCGATGCAGAATTCGAGATTCCGAGTGGCGAAAGTCGCAAGGACCACCTTGAACGCATCGTAGTCTGGCTGCAGGAGGCGTGTTCGTACCAGCAGGTTCTTGCGATCACCCACGGGGGCACCATAGATTTTCTTTACCGAATGGCTTCCGGCATGGATCTACACGGCGGGAGCAGGATGTTCAGCGCTTCGAATGCTTCGTTATCCACGTTCGATGTCCATTGGCCACGTGTTGAGTTGACTTTTTATGATCATCGACTGGTCGCCTGATCGGCACACGCAGCAGACCCATAGCGTGTTCACTCTTTTTGACGAAGGCAAAAGTCCCGCTTTCATGGCTTGCCTCTGAAGTGCAATGTCATGAGGCACGGTCACGGCATCAGAGCACTGAAGCGACGTGGGTCGTCGATTGGTCTCCCATCCCGCAGCGCGGTCGTTTTTGACACTGGCGGACTGCCAATTCAACAGGAGAAAGGGAGGGGATATGAAGGCCGCAGATTTCGCCAAGGCACTGGGCCTCGCCATCGTGACGATTATTGTTACTCTGGTGGCGAGCATTCCGATGGTTGCCTTCTACGCTTTTTTTGTAGAGCCGGGTCATCCGCAGGAATATTATGACGAGGCGGCTCAGTGGATCGCACCATGGTCATCGCACATCCTCGGCCCCCTGTTGTTCTTCGGGTTCAACTTCTGGTTGGCTAGGCGTTCGCCCGGACGTCACGCGATGCTTTTTGCCACCGCAACGATCGTGCTCTACGCCGTCGTGGATCTCGGTACTCTGCCGATGGTGGGGTTGCCCGTCAGCGCTGCGATGACCTTGCCTGTGGCTCTCTCCTTCGGGGCAAAGGCGGTCGGTGCATTCCTGGGGGCATATCTCGGATCCCGGAATCGGAGTCCGCTCAGTGGACCCAGCCCATAGGACATCTCGAGACGTTGCGCAGAATCAGATTGCAGCAGCCGGCAGACTGCCCAGCGCAGGCGGTGTCCATCAGCGTTCGACTGTCTTTCGAGACTTCAAAGGTGGGCGCTGCGATTGCGCCCAACAATGCGCTGCAGCAGCGGACGCGCAATACAAGCGTTAGACTTTCTGAGGACCCTGCTTCTTCAAGGCGGTGAAATGCGAAAGCTCGTTTACTCGACCTCCCTCTCACTCGATGGCTATATCGACGCTGCCGCAGGAGACCCGAACTGGGTCGTGCCCGACGAGGAACTCCACAGGCATTTCAATGACGTGGAGCGAGAGGTTGACACCCTTCTGTACGGTCGCCTGATGTACGAAATCATGGCTGGCTATTGGCCCACCGCCGACCAGGACCCTGCATCCCCAGGCGTCGTCATCGAATACGCTCAGATCTGGAAGCCAGTTCCCAAAATTGTCTTTTCCTCGACGCTCGAAAGCGTCGACTGGAATTCGCGGTTGATCAAAGGGGATGCGGTTGCCGAAGTCGCGCGACTCAAGGCGCAGTCTGGCGGCGGATCCCTGGGCGTCGGGGGACTCTTTCTCGCCTCGGCGTTGGCAACCGCAGGTCTGATCGACGAATACCGCCTCTACTATGTCCCGGTTTTCCTGGGTTCCGGCAAGTCAGCGTTCTCGCAGATTCAGAACAGAGTCAGACTCAAAACCGTCGAGACTAAAACGTTTTCTTCAGGGACGGTGCTCGTGAGATGTGCTCCGGTTAACCGGTAGGTTGTATGTGCAGGTTGCCGGGCAACTCGCTGGGGCCCAGTAGGCGGACTCTGAGGTGAAGCACTGGGCATCTCAGGTCAGTTCACCCGTATCGCACAGTGGTCGATAAAACAGATTGTTTCCGGAGAGCCGAATGAAAGTCGATTACGAATCCGTAAAGGGTCTGGCCGCCGCGTACACGGAAGCATGGAATTCCGGATCTCCTGAGGCCGTTGCGGCGTTTTATTCGACAAACGGGCAAATCGTCATCAATCGCGGAGACCCATGGAATGGTCGGAAGGGGGTCGCCGACATGGCCGCAGGATTTTTTGCAGATGTTCCCGATCTCAAGCTTGCTTGCGATGGAGTCCGCTGCGCGGGCAATCACATCGCTTACCTTTGGACGTTCACAGGTACACACGCATCCAGCAAGAACCCGCTTCGCGTTGTTGGCTGGGAAGAATGGGACATAGACTCAAACTACATGATATTGGCATCGCGTGGCTGGTTCGACAGCGAAGATTACGCGCGTCAGACTCGATCGGTATGAACGGTCCAGGGTCCGTGGTGATACCCAAAACCCTGCACCAGGGGAACGAGCGCGTTGACCTGATTGCCTGGATTGCCTGGTGAGGGAAGACTGATTTGCAGCCCTGTATCCGGCTTTTTGTTTCCGGACCTATCGCCGAATCCTGGAGACGCTAAAGTGGAGCCAGAAGGGATCTGGATGAAACAGTCGTGGGAGCCATGAGATGCTGAAAACCTACCAGGGCTCATGCCATTGTGGAAAGTTCAGATTCGAGGTAACTGCGGACATCGATCATCTTCGTGTTTGTGATTGTTCGATTTGTCGAAAGCGAGGCGCACTGAATTTTCGCGTTTCGAATGAAGCCGTACGTTTTTTTACCTCACTGTCGGAACTGAGTCTCTATCAGTGGGGTACACACACCGCAGAAGACTATTTTTGTTCTGTATGTGGAATTCTCCCTCTTCGAAGACCGAGACACCGTCATGAATCAGAGAGTGTTACCGGTAAGGGAGAACGAGAGTTCACCGGATGGGCGATAAACGTCCGGTGTCTGGATGGTTTCGATCTTGATTCCGTGACAAGGAAAAAGGTTCATGGCAGTCGATTGCCGCTTGCATGACGATGAATTTTCATGTTTCTCGGCGCGGTTGATAATGACGACGGTCGCCGCGATCCACCCAACGACACATTCCAGCGGTCCTGCCGCGTTTTCATGTCGTTTGGATCAGGCCATCGATATGAATACGCGCCTGGCTGCACAACTGACACGTGGAAGGTGACATGTCCATCTCGGAGTTAGGTTCCCTCGGGGAGATCATTGGATCGATCGCCGTACTCGTCACTTTGGTCATTCTCGTGTTTCAGGTCCGGGGTGCCAGGATCGAGCTTTCCAGCCAGATGACACGCGAAATCAAGCGTGACAACAATGAGACATTCCACCAGCTCATCCAGCGGCCCGATCTGGTTGACCTTCACCTTCGCGGGCAACGTGAGTACAAAAATCTGTCCGAAGCTGAGAAGATCACGTGGATCATCTGGCTATTCACCTGGATCACCCAGACCGAGGACGCCTGGATGGCGCGCAATCGCGGAATGCCGAACATGGAATGGGTTGATGGCTATATGGTTGGAGTCGCCCTCGTACTTCGCAGCGAGGGTGGCCAGATTGTCTGGCCCAGACTCCGCGCGAATTTCGAGACGAAATTCGCCGACGCCCTCGAGCAGAAAGTCCGAGAAGACAAATCCACGTTCCTCCAGGCTTTTCTTGGTTGATCAGACCGATTCCCTATGGCTCAAATGCGAGCGTGACGCTCGACCTCTCTGCGCAGCCAACATAACCGGAGATCTGTCGGCCCTTGTGGAACTTCCGCTCGAGACATTTGATGTTCTGGCAGGCCGCTGTCGATGAACGTACTGGTTACCGGTAGTCGTGGGCTCGTGGGCGCTGCCGCTGCCCGCGCGCTGCGCAAATCCGGCCACATGGTCGTGGAGTACGATCTCCACGACGGTCACGACGTTCGACAAGGTGCGACCCTCCGTGCAGCGATGCGCGATTGTGATTCGGTCTTGCACACTGCCGCGCTGCTTGGTCGCCCCGGCGAAAGCCATGAGCAGATCATGGACGTCAATCTGCAGGGAACCTGGAACATCCTGTCAGCAGTCCGTGACCTCGGAATCAATCGGGTTGCGTTCGTGAGCAGTGTCGACGCGCTGGGTTTGTTCAAGGGAGAGAAAGCGCCGGATTACCTGCCTCTCGATGACCTTCATCCTTGTTATCCGCGAACACCCTATGCCATTTCCAAACATCTTGCGGAACAGATGTGTCGCTTCGCATCCGAGGCGGGAGGTTTTTCCGTGATCTGTCTGCGGCCACCGGGAGTGTGGTCACAGTCCACGTACGGATGGATTCAATCCCAGAGGAAAAAGCGACCTGAGTTCGAATGGGATCCGTTCTGGGAGTATGGTGCCTTCATCGACCTCCGGGATCTCGCCGAGGCCTGCGTTCGATCGATCGAATGCAAGTTCGAGGGTTTTTCCTGTGTTGCTGTCGCCTCCTCCGACATTACGACTTCCGGGCGTACAAGTGAGGAACTCGCAGCATTCGTCCATCCAGATGTGGAGTGGCGAGGAGGAAAGGAGTACGACGACGATCCATACCGGGGCTTGATTGACATCAATTCGGCGCGAGAGCTCCTGGGATGGGAACCACAGTTCACCTGGCAGGCGTTTCAATCAGTATGACGATTGGTTATCGTCCAACAACATCCTGCTGCGGACACCAGAACTCTTTCTGCCTTGTTATGACGCAGATACCAGATCGACGCTATTTTTCCGATCGGCACGGGTGGTATGTGCCAATGAAACCGAACCATGCTTGAAAGCAGGTCGCTGATGCGCGACGAGATCAAGGACATCTGGCAAATCGATCGGAGCGAGTTGATCGAAGCCATGTACTATCTTGTCGATGGAAGCCTTGTCCTCCGACCGGAGCATCACGTATCCAAGGGCTGGGCTCCCGGCAAATCCGAGTCCGAGACGCCAATTCTTGAAGCCTGTCATGATCGCGGCTGCTGGTTCCACGGCTTCTTCGATGACCAGACCCCAGTTGGGGTCGTGGTCCTGGAAAGCCGGTTTATCGGGAAGAGCAAAGATCAGCTCCAACTCATGTTTCTCCACGTGAGCAACAGATATCGAGACCATGGCCTTGGCAAGCAGTTATTCAACATGGCAGCCACCGAAGCACACCGTCGGGGAGCAAAGAGTCTCTATGTATCAGCGACTCCATCCGAACATACCATCAACTTCTATCTGCGGCTGGGGTGCACAGTAGCGGCCGCCCCAGAACCCGATCTGTTGGAAATGGAGCCGGAGGATATTCATCTTGAATACACGATCAACCTGCATAACAAGGGAAAGGGCATCTGATCACCCAGTGTCCGTTGCACCCTTCAATACTCCCCATTTTTGTTTGTCGGTTCGTTCGTCCTATCCCCTTTTTTCCACAGGTTCTGTTGTCCCAGCAGGGCTGCTTCCATGGCGATGTGTTACAAGAGCGGGTTGGAATCGGTGGAGTAGCAGATGCGGCCTGAAAACGCGCTCTGACCAACTGCGCGGTCCGCTGAAACCCCGCGTTAGCGTGCACGATGCGTGAATCCATTCGCAAAGAGATGGTTTCCATCCAGCCAATCGATGAAATTGAAACCATTCATCTGAATCGGGCTCTCGCCTGGCTCGATTCAGGTGCCGGCCTGTTCCGCATATCGAAGCCAGACACGCCGCCCATGCACCTCGTGTCTTATTTCGCAGTGGTCGATGACGGCCACATCCTGCTGGTTGATCACAAAAACGCAAATCTGTGGCTTCCAACCGGTGGCCATGTAGAACCTGATGAACACCCCCGAAACACGGTTATCCGAGAACTGTTCGAGGAACTCGGAGTTCATGCGGCTGAAGAGGTGGGTTCTCCTGTCATGATCACATGCACCGAGACGGTTGGTGTGACGGCTGGTCACACCGATGTATCACTCTGGTACCTGGTGCGTGGTCGACGGCACCAACCATTGAACTTCGATGCCGATGAGTTCGACTCGATTCGCTGGTTCAGCTACGACAGCATCCCGTATCAGAGGAGCGATCCGCACATGAAGCGTTTTATCAACAAGATGCTCAACACCACTGCACTCCCGCCGGCGGCGAGTTGCAAAGGTTGATTTCAATCGTGCGGCCCCGGAGAGAACTGAAGTGGATCAGCCATGCCCATTGAAGTGACTCCAATCCCGTCAGGGTGAAGGAATTGGCCGTCATCTCTTGCGTGAAGTGGAAATCTTCGCTCAAGCGCCAGGCAGGTCGGTCATGGAACTTGAAACGAGAATCGAAGGTAGAGACCCGCGGACTATCGCCCTCGCACAACCTCCCCATGAACACACACGGTAGCGCACATGAAAGTACAAGACCGAGACCAGCTGCTGCTGACACTGCAACTTCGATTCGAGAAGAACATGCACAGACACCAGGGGCTCGACTGGGACAAGGTTCGCGTCCGACTGGCGGACCATGCCGACGCGCTCGAGACGCTGTCTCGGATGGAGACTACCGGGGGAGAACCCGATGTCATCGCCTTTGACAAGACTTCCGGGCAGTTCACTTTTTGTGACTGCTCGGCCGAGAGTCCGGCCGGGCGCAGGAGCCTCTGCTACGACCGCGAAGGATTGAACTCCAGGAAAGAGAACAAGCCGGTGGGTAGCGCAGTTGAAACGGCCGACCTGATGGGTGTAGAACTACTCAGTGAAGCCCAGTACCGCGAGCTGCAACGACTGGGGGTGTTCGATCTGAAAACATCCAGCTGGGTGGCAACACCCCAGACTGTGCGTTCGCTTGGCGGCGCCCTCTTCGGTGATCGCCGCTACGACAGAGTATTCGTTTATCACAACGGCGCGCAGTCTTACTATGCCGTGCGTGGTTTTCGCGGCATGCTTCGGGTGTAAGTCCCGTGGATTGCACGGCTCGACGGCCTCGAGTTCCGTCCCGCACTCATTCAAGCCGTACTCCGACGGCATGCGGTGTGCGTCAGGCAGGCCAATCTCGAACGTCGTGTCGTCGCGAGACTTGCTGTCTGAAGCCGCGCCTGAATCACACTTCGCTCCAGCGGACCGCCCA
The DNA here is from genome assembly GCA_041752315.1 of Pseudomonadales bacterium. Lineage (GTDB taxonomy): Bacteria > Pseudomonadota > Gammaproteobacteria > Pseudomonadales > Azotimanducaceae > SYFY01. The sequence goes on along the minus strand of JBGSHJ010000021.1, from coordinate 33,303 downwards.
GGGTGGCCGCAGAGACCAGGCGTCAGGGACCGGAAATCGATTGGGTAGCAACTGAGGAGTTGGATTGATTGTGGCCCAAAGTCGCTGTCCTTGGAACACTTCGTTTCCCGCCAGATCGGGTGAAGGAGATCCTGTCGCATTTGAAGAACCTTGTTGATGAAACTCATCGCTGCGATGGTTGCATCGCATACGACGTAGCGGAGGATCTGTTCGAACCTGGCTTGTTCCGCCTTTCTGAACTCGGGCCGGATCGCACAAGCCTGGAACGTCATCTGGCAGCCCCCCACATCGAACCCTGGCGAGCCGCTGCCAGGTCCTGCGGTCCTGCGGTCCTGTCGAGCGCAAGTTCACGGCGTATGACATCAATGGCACCCGATCCGTCTGGATCGTTCGAAAATCGGTCGGCCTGGCTGCTCCTGGCTTCCAGCGTTGCTGTCCACTGCCGCTGTCGGTCAGCAGGTGATTCAGATCTTGCGTGGGTCCTCAGAAAATCAAAGGGTTCTTCGGGAGCACGAAGAGGCAAGGGCGTCATGCGGGAACGCATCAGCTTGATGCAGCGCTCTTGCACGAAGAAACACTGATATGGATGGCTTGCCGTCAATCTGGTCCGGCCTGTGCAAGTGTGAACGAATACTGGTCGGGCTGACGGAGCCTCCATTGTTCGTGCACGCTTGCCACTGCCTCGATTGCCAGGCGACAAGTGGATCGGCGTTCACCCTGAGCGCTATCGTGATTGCGGAATCCGTTCACGTGAAGCGGTCAGTCCCTGACGCGGCAAGTCTGAGCCCGCGAACTACGCTCGTTCGATGCTCGTTTTGCCAGTCACCACTCTATTTGAAGTCGACGGCGTTTCCGGCAACGTATGTGCTCCGGATGGGCGCTCTCGCCGGAGCGTTTGCTCCCCAGGCGCACATCTGGACGAGGCGCAAGCAGCCTTGGGTTGTGCTGCCAGACGGTGTTCCATCATTTCCGGAAGGGCACGTCCGGGAAGGGCTATGGCCTGTCGAAAGCCTTCGGAGAATGGAACGAGCGGCAGAGGATCGACGCGCTTCCGAATAGTCACGCCGCTTCAGCTGACCACACGACCTGTCAAACGATTGATAACCGCAAATCGGAAAGGTCCTGCCTGCTTGCCACCACGCCGACCACTCGCGCAGGCCGAGTTCGAACATCAGGCACCCGGACTGATTCCAGGGGTAGGATCCCAATGACCGTCTGTCATGGTAAGGCCGAAATCATGCGTTCGAGTACTGTGATTATTGCCGTGGCCGGATTGCCTTCCTGGAAGACTTGGCCTTGACTGATGTACGCGTTACATTTTCTGATTCCGGGTGAGTTCCGCCATCGCGACCGGTTCGTTCCAACTTCAGGAGTCCGCATCGCCCATCATGCAAGTCTTCGCGCGATTGATCGAACTGAAACCGGATAGCTCGTTGCGAGTCAAGGATTGGGCAAGGCATGTGGGCGCCAATCGTGCGGAAGCTGAGAGCACCTTGAAGGCCGAAGGGGTATCTGTCGAGAGCTGGTTCTCGTTCTCGATTGACGGGAAGGAGTTTCTCCTCTGCTACATGCGCGCGAAGTCTTTGGAAGAAGCACAACGTGTTGCAGCGCAGTCGAAGAGTTCCATTGATGCCTATCACCAGCAGTTCAAGGTGGATACGTGGGTCCGTGGTGGCGGAGCGGTTGGGACATTCCTCGTGGACCTCGTTGGCGATCGCTAGTGGGATTTCCTGCCGCAGCGCCTTTTTTCGCTTCTCGGAAACGTCAAGATCTTCGCTCACACAGACACCGGGAGATTTTTCTCCACCGTACTGACCATGAGTCAATCCACTGGAATCGGGAGGCACTCTTTGAATAAAACTGGATGGGGAATGACCTGGGCTCTCGCATTGTTCATGTTGACCGCATCGGTTGGTCCGAAACTGATCGGTGCGCAGGTAGCCGTGGAGGCAATGATCGCAGTGGGGTGGACCGCTGATCATTTGTTGCTGATTGGACTGATCGAACTTGTTGGCACCGCCCTGTTTGTCTACCCGCGAACAGGACTGCTGGGTGCCGTCCTGCTGACGGGCCTTTTCGGTGCAGCAATCGCCAGCCACCTGCGCGTCGAGAGCCCTCTCCTCAGCCACACGCTTTTTGGTGTCTACCTGGGAGTCGTCATGTGGACATCGTTATGGCTCAGAGACGGCCATATCAGGAGCCACTTTCCCTTCAAGCAGCAACGATGACATGAAGCAGCTCATGCCGATTGGGTCCATTGTTGTACACCCGGAAGCGTACTTCCCTGCCGTCGGGAATACTGACAGAAACCCTACGCCGCGTTGTGTCGTTCACTGTTTCGTCTTTCGGGAGGAGTGAGGCCACAAACTTGAACTCCACTCGAAACATCGAATTTTTCTTCTCACCAGGCTCGCGCTACTCGTACCTGGCCGCCAGTCAGATCGCTCGACTGGAAGCGGAAACCGGCTGCAGGGTTGATTGGCGACCGGTCAACGGAGGCGATATCCGAAAACTTCGGGGCGTTGATCCATTCGATGGAGTCACGGTTTCAGGGCAGTATGATTGGTCGTATCGCCAGCGTGATGCACGTCTCTGGGCCGAGTACTACGGTATTCCGTTTCGAGAGCACCCAACACAACACTTCGACTTTCGGCTGCTTTCTCGTGCTGCCATGGTCGCGAAGCGACTTGGCAATGGCGCCGAATACGGCTGGCGCATATGCGAAGCTGTTTTTGGCACCAACAACTGGCCGATCGACGAGGCCGTTTGCGTTGAACTGGCGGTCGCGTCTGGTCTCGCCGCAGAGCCCTTTCGCTCAAAGCTTTCGGATCCGGAAATTGAAAGGTCCCTTGCTTCGACCGCGGAAGATGCGTTTTCTCGCGGCGCCTTCGGCGTTCCCACTTTTTTTGTCGGCGCAGAAATGTTTTGGGGCAATGATCGGCTGGCCATTCTCAAGCATCATCTCGGAGTGGCAATATCGAGGTAGTGCGCAGGCGCTGACCAACCGTTCGAGCGCCGTGCAGCAGAAAGACATCTCCAAGGGTGAAACGATGGCAAACTCCGGATCCCGCGTGACAATCCACATGGCAACCAGCCTCGACGGTTACATCGCTCGAAAGGACGGCAGTGTGGACTGGTTGGAGACGGCAGATGACTTTCCCGCCGGCAACACCATGGATCCGGAATTTGTCGAGACCTTCCTCGAGACAATCGACTGCTACGTCATGGGATCACGAACCTACGAGACTGCCCTTCGCTTCGAAGCTGCAGGGTTGGGATGGTCCTATGGCGACAAGCCGACCTTCGTCCTGACCAGCCGCAAGCTGCCGCGCACGCGCGACAACGTCGAGTTCCATTCGGGTGATCTCGCCCAGCTGGTGAACGGGCGCCTGCGCCCCAGCTTCCGTAGCATCTGGATTGCTGGAGGTGGTGTTGTATCGGCCGAATGTCTTCGCCTGGGACTGGCCGACGAGGTCTCCTGTTCTATCCTGCCGATTCTCATTGGTGATGGGATCGCATTTTTCGAAAAACTCGACAGGGACATCTCCTTGCATCTGCTGGACGCCAAAGCGTACAGGAATGGCATGGTTGAACTGCGTTACGAAGTGCGGTTCCATCGTGACGAACCACGGGAAACCACCTGACAACACCATGCAGCGGCCACCTGCGACCATCCTGGGCGAGAGAGTTCGGCTTCGAAGACCAATGATGAGCGACGCCGAGGCGATCTACGCCTGCTCCGGAGATCAGGAAGTGGTGCGTTACATGGATTGGCCATTGCAGACCAGTGCTGCCGAAGTGAATGCGCGGCTTTCTGAATGCGCTGAGCGTTGGGAGCGTGAAATCAAGTTTCAATGGGTGGTTGAAGTACTGGAAGTGCCGGAGGTGATCGGCTCGTTGTCGTGTCGAATCCCAGCCCGGACTATTCATGAATCTTCTGCTGCGGCTGCCGATCTAAGCGAAAAGACAGCGCGTGCTCCCTCCAGGTGCTCGCCGTACTGTCCGGTACGACTGCGCTCCTTCCGGTCCGCGCCACGCTGTCTTTTCACGCATCTCGTCACCCTCGCGACGAACCTTCATGAATAGTCCGGGCCAGGTCACGCAGCGGACTTCGGTTACTTCATTCGCAGGTCCTCGTGGGGTCAGGGATTTGCGTACGAAGCATCGACGCTGTTGCTTGAATGGCTCAAGCGACAGTCGGAAGTACTGCGGATCTGGGCGAGCGTTGATGTGGACAATACACGTTCGATCGAACTCCTCAACAGACTTGGCCTTCAGCAAGAGGGAATCCTTCGCATGGCTACGACAAGACCCAACATCGGAGGTTTGCCAAGGGACACGGTGATTCTCGCCTATTGCAAAAATCACCTCAAAACAGATGGGGACTGACGTCTCGCACAAACGAAGCTCGTCCGTCGGGTCGCTTGCCCAAAATTCTGTCCACACATACAGTCTGTCGGTTTCAACTTGGAGCAGGGAATATGCTGAAAGGTAGCTGCTGCTGCGGGGCGATCAGGTTCACGCTCTCGACTCCACCAACAATGATGGGCACCTGCCATTGCACTCGCTGCCGCAAGGTTGGCGCCAGTACATTTGTCTTCGTCAAACGGGACTCCTTTACGCTCGTCTCCGGCACGGACTTCATAACCACCTTCAGTCCGGCCGACCCCTACAAGTACAACCGATGCTTCTGTTCACGGTGCGGTACCTCTCTTGGCGAAGTCACCTCCAGCAGCGATTCTTTTCCCATAGCGGCCAACTGCTTCGATGACAAACTGGATATGGGCAATCGTTTTCATGAATTTGTCAAAGAGAAACCCGACTGGTATTCCATCTGCGATGAGGCCAAACAGTTCATGGAACATCCTCACCAGTAGGTTCGTTCCCACACGACGCCGTATCGCAGTGACCAAGAAGGCATCTGAGGTTCAAGGAACGATTCGGGTGTGTTGCTGAAGGTCTCGATGGCTGTCCGGACTCCCTCGACAGGGTCCTGGACGTCACGAACAGACACACAGTGACAGCATGCGTGTAGTAGTGTGACGAGCAAAGGTAACCAGGTGACCCATGTACTATCTTGTTGAAACCAAAAAGACATTCGATCAAGCCTCCACCGATCTTGAACTGGCCGTCAAGCGCCTCGGATTTGGGGTGCTGCATGTTCACGATTTGGCCACCACACTTCGCAGCAAGGGCATACCCTTCGAGGAACAATGCAAGGTATTCGAGGTGTGCAATCCACAGCAGGCGGCCAAAGTCCTCTCCACCGACATGCGCCTGAACATGGCATTGCCGTGTCGTATCTCCGTGTTTACGGACAAAGGCCGCACAAAGATCGGCCTTATCAAACCTGCGCAAATGCTCGCGGCCCTATCGAATGACCCGGCGCTGGCCGAGGTCGCCAGGGAGGTCGAGGAAAAGACCATTCAAATGGTTGATGAGGCCAGGTGATCGTTCACCATTCAACAACGGGATTCAGGTGCGCTGGCTCGGGCTGCGGGTGAGTTCGCCGCTTGACGAAGGCGTTGCGCGTCATTGAGGGGAGAGTGCTGATGCATTCCGATGAAATTCAGATTCGTGAGCTTGTAACAAACTGGCAGGCTGCAACCCAGGCGGGTGATATCGATACCGTGCTCGGTTTGATGACCGAAGATGTTGTATTCCTCATCCCGGGCCGTCCACCCATGGACAAAGCCGAATTTGCGGCGGTGTCACGGATTCCGCCGGGAAGCACTGCACCGGTCATTCGCGGCACTTCAACGGTCAAGGAAGTGCAAGTATCGGGTGATCTTGCATTCATCTGGACAGAGCTTGCTGTGGTGGTGACTCCCCCGGGCGTCGTGGTGCCCATTGAGCGCGCGGGCCACACCCTCACTGTCTTTCGGCGCATTGCTGGCAAGTGGCTGCTGGCGCGGGACGCAAATCTCCTCGCACCCGTTCAGCGGGGCCTTGATGACACCCAACCCTCTGTTCAAGCCGACACGCTCGCCCGAACGATCCAAACACATTCGTCGCAAGGGTGATGCGATGTGCGAAAAAACAGCTCCTGGTTCCTGGCTGGCATCCGCGTTCACAACGCAATCGAGCTTGCATCATGAACATTCGTCTCGCCTCAGAAGCCGATCTTCCTGCAATCAACGAATGCATCAGGGAAGCCTTCGAGGGCTACATCGGTCGAATCGGCCAACGGCCCCCTTCGATGGACCGACAGTTCCTTCCACTCATACGGGAGGCTCGCGTTTACGTATTCGAAACCGGGCGAGGGGTTGAAGGCACGATGGTCATCACGGAGGGTGCGGACCAGGTTGAAATCAGCTCGGTCGCAGTGGGTCGGAGCAGCCAGGGCCAGGGGATCGGACGGCAGCTCATGAAAGCTGCGGAGTCCATTGCGCTGAGGAAAGGGTTCAACAAGCTGAGCCTCTTCACAAACGCCGCCCTGCCGGAGCTCTCGAGTTACTACAAAAGCCTCGGGTACGTGACGTCGATCGGCGCCAGCATGAGGGGTTCGATCGCGTGTTCTTTGACGTGTTCTTTGAAAAGGTGCTCCCGCGTGATGACCGATAGACCGGTGCAGTGGAACCCGCTGTACCTGGTGCATCCTGAGACCCGAACCCTTTGGCCGTAACGACGACGTCAGAGCGTCCTGACTGTTCGCCGATGTAACGAGGTGCGTTCCGATACATGACTTCCTGGTACAGCAGCTTCGAGGTTTCGTTACGAGGGTGCGGTAAACTGACGACGTCACTGTGATCCATCAAGGATATCCAACCCACTCATCGCTGAGGTCGTCCAAATGGCAGTCGTCGCAAGATTCATCTACGACATCAAACCCGGGCGCTTCGACGACTTCATGTCGAAACTTCGCCTGGCTGCCGGAGAACGGTTCAATAGCCCGGTCATGCCACGGTCGGTCCGACTGTTCCGAAGTTCAGTCCCTGGTCCGGACACTCGTCAGGTCATATTGCACATCGAGTACGCCGATATGGCGGCTTATGGTGCCCGGACGGACTTTGAACTGAACGACACGGAATGGAGAGAGCTCTTTGCAGCCAGGCCTGACTCTCCCGAACAATTGATTTCCGTCGAACTGCTATCGGAACTCTGAAATGACTTCGGCTGAAACTGAAGGCAGGGCTCGCGCGTTTTTCAACGATTTTGTCGATGCCTTCGGTTCATTCAACGGAAGCCTGATTGCAGATCGTTACCTCGCGCCCTATCTGGCCTTCCACGCTCATGGTTCGGTGCAGGTTTTCATGGCAGGTACCGAAACAGGTGCGTACTTTCAAGGAATAGTCGATGACTATCACGCACAAGGGTGTCGGTCTTGCCGTTACAAGGACCTGAATGTTGTTTCGCTTGGCAAAGACTGCGCTCTGGGCACTGTGACCTGGGAACTCCTTTCAGAGGACTCGTCGGTTGTTGGCACCTGGCGCGAATCCTACAACCTGTGTCTGGTTGATGGTCGCTTCATGGTTTTCACATCCACTGATCATGCAATCTGAGTCCGTCCAGCCTTCCATTCAAGGATACGGAGCAAGAGAGGTGAATGAACGATTACCACCTCCCGAACGCACACAGGGTGCGCTGGAAGTCGACGGCACTTCTGGCACCAAACCTCTTTCCTGACTGGGGATTACCATGGGCAAGGTTTTTGATGACATCACTCCTGAACTCGCTGCGTGGATTCGTGAACAACACGTCTTCTTCGTGGCCACCGCTCCGCTGTCCGGCCATGGCCACGTCAATGCATCCCCCAAGGGACTTGATTGCCTGCGGCTCATCGGACCCACGCAGGTCGCGTATCTGGATGTGACCGGCAGCGGCGCAGAGACGATTGCACACGTACGCGAGAACGGAAGAATTGTCCTGATGTTCTGTGCGTTCTCCGGTCCACCGAAGATCGTTCGAATTCATGGCACCGCCAGTGTGGTCACAAGAAGGTCGATGGACTGGTCTGTCTGGTGCAGCAGATTTCCACAGATCGCCGCCCCGAGGTCCGTGATCGTCATCGACGTGACACGGGTCAGTGACTCATGCGGCTACGGTGTTCCCATTCTGGAGTTCAAGGAAAGTCGCGACGTTCTGGCTCGATGGGCGGCCACAAAAGGCGATGAGGCGCTTCCGGCATATCGGCTGGAGAAGAATCTCCAGAGCATCGATGGATTACCGGCACTCGATGCAGGAGATGCATGACCCTGCGTTTGCCTCGAGAACGAACGATGGCAGCCATCTGCGAGGACAGGAAACTCTTTTGCAGACGGAGAATCAGAACTTGATCAACGGTGCAATGAGCAGCAAGGTATTCAGCCTGGCCACCAGCGGCAACAACTCCTGACAGGCGGGAACACGAAAACTCAACACGATGTCCTGCTGTTTGATCTTGATGGAACGATCAGCGACCCACTGGTCGGCATTGGTCGCTCGATCAACTACGCGCTGGAGCACTTCGGTTTTGCGCCACTTGAGCTGAATCAACTTGCCGTGCATGTCGGGCCGCCACTGGATGAGGCGTTCAAGGCGATTACCGCAATTCAATCCGAAGACGTTTTGAACAACCTCGTTGCCAAGTATCGGGAGCGCTATGCCGCCGTTGGCTACTCGGAGAACGTGCTGTATCCAGGCATCCGCGAGACGCTTGCAGCACTCGCTGCGACCGGTATTCCACTCGGTATCTGCACCTCCAAACGAGTCGACTTTGCCGAACAAATCCTTGACATGTTTGATCTGCGCAGCAACTTCCGGTTCGTGAGCGGAGGCGAGATCGGCGTACACAAGTGGCAGCAGATTCAGAGCCTGTTGAAGGCAAGCCAGATCAGCGCCTCATCGATGATGATTGGTGATCGTGCGGTTGATCTGATCGCCGCTCATCGCAATGGTCTGCAAGCTGCTGGCGTTCTTTGGGGACACGGCTCTCGGACAGAACTGGAGAACGAAAATCCGCGGTACCTGTTGGCCTCCATTCCCGAACTTCTCTCGCTGATATGACGCTGGTAAAAGAGACTGCGGAGCAAACCAATGATCGAATATCGAAGGGATCTTGAGAGTGTCGACTGGGACTCCTTGAATCGGGAGCTGATGGCCGACAACTTCCACAACGGCAGAACCACGATCCAACTGCGAATGTCATTCGAAAACAGTACCCACGTCGCGATGGGCTTTGATGGAAACCGGTGTATCGCCAACGGTCGCCTGTTGTCCGATCGGGTGGGCAATGCCTATGTCATCGATGTCTGGACGCTGAGTGCCTACCGTCGGCAGGGCATCGGACACCAGATCATGCAGATGCTGGTCGATGCCGTTCCGGGGCAGCATATCTACCTGCAGACTGATGATGCCATCCGGTTCTACGAACGGCTCGGTTTTGCCAGACAACCAGAAGGTATGAGCCGCATTTCCGGTGTCTACCTGCAGAATGCGTCGCGGGAGGGAGGACACTGACGAATCGCGTGATCACCTTGAAGCCAGCGTAACATGGTGCCTCAATAGTGAATCGTTCCGAGTTCGCGCAAACTCCCATGTTGCACATCCGTACTGCACTGCCTTCTGAAGCTTCATCCCTGTCGGCCGTGGCATGGAGTGCAAAAGCCCATTGGGGCTACCCAGCCGAGGTGCTGGAAGGCTGGCGCGCGGAGCTTTCACCGACGGAGGACTCCATCAACTCAGCGCCAACTCTTGTGGCTGAATTCGACGGCACCATCGCAGGCTGGTGTCAGCTCTCGTTGCACTCCAGTCCCATCGAACTTGAACACTTCTGGGTGCACCCCGGATTCATGCGCCGCGGTGTTGGCCGTGCACTGATCAGCAAAGTCTGCGAGCATCTTCGATTGCAGGGCGTGACGACTCTGCTCATCGATGCCGATCCCAACGCAGAACCCTTCTATGTTCGTTGTGGAGCGGTCAGGAAGGGAGAGATAGCGGCGCCCATTCCAGGTGATCCGTCCCGGGTTCGTCCTCTGCTTGAACTGGAAGTTACCGTCAACCCAGAGACGTCGCGCACCACTCGCTCAGGTGCATGACCCGTTGCGAGGAAAGACTTTATGCATGGCATGGTTCCCTACTCCGGATTCGCGAAGGCAGCTTCCCGTTTCTGCGGACGACCCAGGACATTTGCGCTGGCACTTGCCGTGATCATCACCTGGCTGATCAGCGGTCCGCTGTTCGGCTTCAGCGATACCTGGCAACTGGTGATCAACACGAGCACCACGATCATCACGTTCCTGATGGTCTTCCTGATCCAGAACACGCAGAACCGGGATACCGAAGCGATCCAGATCAAGCTCGACGAACTGATACGTGCCACACGCGGTGCGCACAACGCGCTGCTTGATCTGGAAGAGCTTGAAGAAGATGAACTCGATACCTTTCGTCGTCGATACCAGCTTCTTGCTGCGAGTGCGCGCGCCGAGCTTGATCGTGGTGCAGACGACACCGGAACTCCAGAGGCGTAGGAATTCCAGGAGAATGGTAACGATGTGTGGACAGACACGCGGAGCATAGGTCGATGCAGACAATGTACTTGAGGGGACGAGGTCGCAACGGTGAGTTGCCGATGTCCGCTCATTGCCGCAGCGCCGACAAGACAACAGGACATTCGCAACGGTCATGACCACCATCAGCGCCGTTATCGCTGTCCATCGGCGAGCAGATCACCACTTCTCCAAGGACACGGTCGCCTCGATCGATCTGATCGATGGCCACGGGGTTGCCGGTGACGCACACTGCGGTGTCACCGTCAAACACCGTTCGCGAGTAGCGCGGGACCCCACACAACCCAATCTGCGCCAGGTGCATCTGGTCCATGCCGAACTGCTTGATGAAGTCATTGCTTCGGGTTTGCAGGTATTGCCAGGACAGTTGGGCGAAAACATCACCACACGCGGTATCGATCTGCTCGCTCTGTCGTCAGGCACTCAACTGAAGATCGGGACATCGGCCATCATTCAGATCACGGGGCTGCGCAATCCTTGCGCCCAGATCGACAACTTCAAACCTGGACTGCTTGCTGCAGTGCTGGACCGTGATGCCAAAGGTGCATTGATCAGAAAGGCAGGCGTCATGGCCATCGTGATTCACGGTGGCACCGTGACTGCTGCAGATCCTGTAACAGTCTTCTGGTCACCGACCGTTCATGCGCCGCTCCAGCCAGTTTGAGGCGGATCACCAACACCGTGCATGATCTTGTGATCTTCGATGGTGTGTGCAAACTCTGTGCAGCATCCGTTCGGTTGGTGCTGAAGTGCGAGGCCGACAGCGCACGCCAGTTCATTCCTCTGCAATCACCTGCGGGCTACCGACTCCTGCGCAGGTTTGCATTCAACCCTGAAGACGTTCGAACAATGGTCCTGGTCACGGACGGCGAGGTCCTGGTGAAATCGGATGCGGTGCTCCAGATTGCCCGGCACTTCAGGTGGCCATGGAAAGCGCTGACAGCAATCCGGATCATTCCACGTCCGATTCGAGACTGGCTGTACGATCGGATCGCCGCGAACCGTTATCGATGGTTCGGGTGGAACGAGGTTTGCATGGTACCCACCCCGGAACAAAGCGCCAGGTTCATGGAGGATTGATGTCCAGACCAGTGAAGGACTGCTCTCGCCGACAAGCGTCTGTCTCATGAAAATCCTTGTTACCGGCAGCTCCGGTCATCTCGGTGAAGCACTCGTTCGTACCTTGCGCGCCGGTACTCACACGGTCATCGGCATGGATATTCTTCCATCACCGTTTACAGACCTTGTCGGATCCATCGTCAATCGCGAGATGGTGCTGACAAGCATGTCAGGCATCGACGCGGTGTTTCATACCGCCACTCTGCACAAACCACACGTGGGCACCCACAGCCGACAGCAATTTGTGGATACCAACATCTCCGGCACGCTGAATCTGCTGGAAGCGGCAGTGGCAAACAGCGTGCAGGCGTTCATCTTCACCAGTACGACCAGCACCTTTGGCGATGCTCTTTCGCCAAACCGAACCGCACCAGCATCCTGGATCACGGAAGCGGTACGGCCGTTGCCAAAGAACATCTATGGCGCAACCAAGACCGCAGCAGAAGATCTGTGTCAGCTCTTTCATCGCAATCAGGGGCTGGCCTGCATCGTCCTGCGAACGGCCCGATTTTTCCCGGAGTCTGATGACGACCCTCAACAGCGTGACGCTTACGACGATGCGAATCTCAAGGTCAACGAATACCTCAATCGTCGTGTCGATGTGGAAGACGTCGTCAGTGCGCACTTCAAGGCACTTGAACAGGCCCAATCCATCGGGTTCGACAGATTCATCATCAGCGCAACGTCTCCGTTCAGGCTTGAAGATCTGGCAGAACTGAGAATCGACGTGTCCCGTGTACTACGCAAGCGAGCACCTGGATATGAACAGGTCTACGACGCCCTCGGCTGGAAGGTGCCGGCCGACATTGACCGGGTCTACGTCAACCAGCACGCCAGAACCCGGCTGGGATGGGAGCCACACAACAGCTTCGAGCGAATCCTGGACCGGTTGCGCAGGGGGAAGGATCCGGGAAGCGAGCTTGCACGCAGCATAGGCTCGAAGGGCTATCACACCGGGATCTTTTCCAAGGGGCCGTATCCCACTGCATCTTCGTGAACCAGTCACCAACAACTTGAACACGCGGCCGCACGACAAGTGCCGTGCCGGCTTGAGTTGATCTCCCACGCGCGCAACAATCGACGTGCGCCACTACCAGTGGGTGTCCGCCGGTTTGAAACGGAAATCAACAGCCGGATCCAGGCAGCTCACAAACCCGAACAGGCCGGTCGAACCGGAGATCTCATGGCATCACTCTCCCTCTTTCTGAAACTGCTCGCTCCACTGTTCCTTGTAATCGCCGGGATCCATCTGGTTCTCGGGCTGGAAGCAGAGATGATGCTCGGGGCGCAGGTGTCCGCGCAGACTGCCATGGATCCGACCCTGAACAGTCAGAACCGGTTTTACGGAGTCGCGTTTGCCCTGTACGGCGTGATATTGGCCATGACTGCTTCCGACATTCCACGATATGCACCGATCCTCAAGGCGTCGATGATCGTCTTTTTTGCGGCTGGACTGTCTCGCATCTTTTCCTGGGCCCTCGAAGGCCAGCCTGGGCTGCCCGTGGCGATTCTGACTGGGGTCGAGTTGATCGGGCCGCCGTTGCTGCTGTACTGGCTGACACGAGTCAGCGTAAAAGTCTGATCCACCTGCATGGAAAAACACCGGACGAAGCGCGTAAATCTGGTCCGACATTGCGAGTCGACTGGACAGGCCAGCGACGCACCACTCACACCCAGGGGTTTTGCGCAGGCGCAAGCGCTGTCATCCCACCTTGCTGGTGTGGGTGCACAGATCGTGGTCTCGAGCCCATACTTGCGAGCACACCAGTCCGTCTCGCCGCTGACTCGCGGGTCTGGGCTGCCACTGCGTCTCGATAGCCGCCTGGCGGAACGCCGGCTGAGTGGACAGCCCCTGGAAAACTGGCGCGACGCCATACGCCAGAGTTTTGATGATCCAGAACTCGTCTGGCCGGGTGGGGAGTCCTGTCGTACTGCGATGGCTCGCGGACGAGCAGCTCTCATGGATGTACTCGCCAGGCCCGAAGAGACCAGCGTGGTGGCAACCCACGGCAACCTGATGACGCTCATCCTGCGGTCGTTCGACTCATCGCACGGATTCACCACATGGGAAAAGCTGTCCAACCCGGACGTCTTCTGCCTTGTTTTCCAGGACGGCGGTGTACAGATTTCCCGAACCTGGGAAGCGCCCGGCGACTGAACACAAACAAGTGCGATAACCCTGCCGCCCCTGCGGGTAACATTCAAGATCTCCATCGACCGGCAGGACCGTTGAAGCTCGCATGAAGATCAGGATCGACGACCTCTCCAGCGCGAAGGTGCACATGCTGCTCAACGAACACCTGCAAAACATGCATGAGCTGTCACCACCCGAGAGCGTTCATGCACTGGATCTGGCAAGTCTCAGGCAGCCCGAGATCACGTTCTGGACAGCGTGGGAAGATGCCACGTTGATGGGTTGCGGCGCACTGAAGATGCTCGACAGCACACATGGTGAAATCAAATCGATGCGTACTCCCACCGCCCTCAGGCGCAGAGGCGCAGGGCGCGCCATTCTTGCCCATATCATTTCCGAAGCGAAATTGCGTGGATACACGAGACTCAGCCTTGAAACCGGCGGGACAGATGCCTTCAGGCCGGCCCAACAACTCTACGAACAATTCGGGTTTGTCCGTTGCGGGCCGTTTGGTGATTACGTCGACGGTCCATTCAGCGTTTTCATGACCACCACACTGTGACGACGACACCACGCACCGCGAGAGAGAGGATGCGATGAGGCGAGTACTGATGGCAATCCTCGGCCTGATGGCTGTGTTCGCTCTTGCGGTCGCAGGACACTTCGCTGCGATCGAAGTCGGCCGCGAAGTGGTGACATTGCGAACGGTCGGACCCGACGGATCCTCGCAGGAAACCCGCCTTTGGATCGTTGATGACGGCGACGTCGCCTGGTTGCACAGTGGGGGAACGGGTTGGGCAAGCCGATTCGAGGGTCACCCGATCGTTGAACTGCACCGAGCGGGTGTCACCCATCCATACACGGCAACCGCCGTTCCCGGACCACACCCGCGGGTTCATGGGTTGATGCGCGCCAAGTACGGATGGTCTGATCGCTGGGTGAGATTTATCGGCCCGGACAACCACACCACGCTGGCGGTACGTCTGGACCTGGCGACCGCAGCACCGGATAGCTGAATTCGAAAGCGGATCCGTTCATCCGGAGTGACTTCCTTCGCAGGCTGGCCAACTTCTGTGGTTGCCAAGCCAGCGCGGCGTTCCGAACCTTGCAATCAGGAACTCCATCCCCATGTTCGAGGTGACGACGCCCGAGGAGACGTTCATGAGCTATGGCAGATCTGGTGAAGATTTCAGGCCTTTGCAATGGCTGACGGAAGGTTGGACCACCCTTCGGGACAAGGCCCACCAGGCGCTCACCCATTATATGGAAAACAAGGAAGCTGACGCACCAGACCCCGTCGTTCCCACACCTCACGCTCCCTCCTGGGGGCTGGTAGCTTCCGACGTGGTGGAAGGGGCGGACAAAGTCCTGGTGCGAATGGAGATACCGGGACTGACACGCGATCAGCTGAAGGTCGAAGTGCAGGACAATCTCCTGATTGTATCTGGAGAAAAACGATCCGAAGCAACACGGCGCAATGGCAATGCAGTGATCACCGAGCGGGCTTTCGGACGATTCAGCCGTGCGCTGCCCTTGCCTGACGAGGTTGATGCAGAACTCGCCAGGGCCGATTACAAGGACGGTGTCCTGGCAATCGATCTGCCAAAGCGTGGTGCAGCCAACAAAAAAGCAATCAGGGTGGATTGACAGGGAAAAACAGATCCGCAGTCATCGCTTCAGACCATGCGGATCAATCCTTCCTGCACGGTAGAGGCAATGAGGACTCCATCGGCCGTATGGATCGTGCCACGATTGAGCCCTCGTGAACCCGAGGTCGATGGACTGTCGAGCGCATACAGCAGCCATTGATCCACTCGTGCTGGTCGGTGAAACCACATCGCATGGTCAAGGCTCGCCACCTGCATCTTTTCGCGCACGAAGTTGCCACGATGAGGCAGACGCGAGGTTGCGAGAAGAGCGTTATCCGATTCGTAGACGAGCAGCGCGGCATGCAGCAGCGGATCGTCGGGCAACTCACCATTGGCGCGAAACCATAGATCCTGAGCTGGCGGCTGGGGCTTCTCGGTCAGCAGTCGTCGGTGATCGTGACGCCAGGTTATGAAAACGCTGTCGCGCATCGCAGCGGAAATCTGGCTTTCCGACGGAGGCTGCCGATCTGCAATGGGGATGGCATGTTCAAGACCGTCTTCCGGTACCTGGAACGACGCATCCAGATTGAAGATTGCCGAGCCGTTCTGGATGACGAGTACACGGCGCGTGGAAAAGCTCCGGCCGTCGCGGATCCGTTCCACCTCGATGATGGCAGGCACCTTTGGATTGCCGGCCTGCAGAAAATAGCCGTGCAGGGAATGCACGGTCCGATCGGTCGCGACTGTCCTCGCTGCTGCAATCAATGCCTGCGCCATGATCTGACCGCCGTACAACCGATGGGTACGGCCCGCAGGGTGTCTGGCCCGAAACAGATTCGTCTCGATGGCTTCGAGATCCAGTAGTCCGATCAGTTCGGTGAGCCGGCTGTGCATCGTCTGTGTCAGAGCACGATCAGATGATTTGGCAATTCATCACGGGTACTCGACGCCGGTGCGACACGATGCATGATCACCCCGACAGCGGCTATGGCCTGCAGGAAACCTGCTTCGACTTCGCCTCTTTTTACACGCGCCGTGAACACATCAACCACCCTCTGCCATTCCGCCTGGTCTACCTGCGCGTCGATTCCGCTGTCCGCAATGAGCTGCACATAGTGCTCGGCTTCGGCAACAAAAAACAGCACACCGAGTCCACGTTCCGTTCGGTGCACACCCTGTTCGAGAAACTGGGTGTAGGCAAGATTGCTGGCTCGCTGGACCTTGATGCTGCGCGGAACGAGCCGCGTCTTGAGCCAAGGCAACCGAAACAACCCGGTCAACACAGCGAAGACCACCAGTTGGAGGATGAAAACATCCATCTGTGTGAACCACCAGGGACCCACGAGCGCAATGGCGGGGGTCAGGAGAGCAATCATCGCCGCCCACAGCGTGGGTATGAAGTGATAGCCATCGGCCTCGCGTGTCAGCACCGTCACAAACTCGGCGTCAGTATTCCGTTCCGCCGCCTCAACCGCTGCGCGTACACGTTCAAGTGCCTGTTCTGACAGCATTACCATCCGCCGGACGCGCCTCCACCGCCAAAACCCCCGCCGCCACCACTGAATCCACCACCTCCACCGCCCCCACCACCAAACCCGCCTGACCCAAAACCACCGGGTCCCATGATCATGCCCCGCCCACGACGACGACCACTGCGAGGGCCAAGGAACTGCCAGAGACTGATGATGATGATCACCGCGATGATGATCTTCTCCATTCCGCTTTGTTCTTCGACCGGTCGCGCCTCGTACTCTCCAGCGATGGCAGCGAGCATGGCGGCCACTCCAGCTTCGACACCCTGGTCAAAATTGCCACTGCGAAAGCTGGGTTGCATCTGCGTGCGGATGATGTTGGCGGCGATGGCGTCGGTCAGCGCGCCTTCCAGTCCGTAGCCGACCTCGATGCGAATGCCGCGCTCGGCGGCCGCAATCAACAGCAGTGCACCGTTATCCCGATCATCCACCCCGAGTTTCCAGTCCCTGGCGAATTCGAGGGCCTTTTCCTCTATGGCATATCCGCCCAGTTCAGGAAGCGTGATGACAACGACCTGGTTGGACGTTGCCGCCTCGTGTGCGGCCAGTGACTGCGTGAGGCGCGCTTCGGAATCTGCAGAAAGCAGGCTGGCGTGATCCATGACACGACCACTGAGGGGCAGTGCCGCCGCTGCTGCGCAGGCGATCGGTCCGAACGGAAGCCCGCCCAGCGTGAGGAGGAAAAGAGCGATCAGCCCGCCAGGGATCGCCCGCATTCGTTTCAAAACTCGACCTTCGGAGCCTCCTCGGCGTTCTGGGTAGTGGCTTCGAATGTTGGTCGCACCTGCAGTTCGCTATACAGCAGACTGTGCCAGATCCGTCCAGGGAAGGTACGAATCTCGCTGTTGAACGATGCCACCGCCTCGATGTAATCCTTGCGTGCGACGGCGATGCGATTTTCCGTGCCCTCGAGTTGTGACTGCAGCGTCAGAAAATTCTGGTTCGACTTGAGGTCGGGATACTTCTCGACCACCACCATGAGTCGACTGAGCGCACTTGTCAGCTGGCCCTGTGCGGCTTCGAACGCCTGCAGCTGCGCCGGATCGTTGATCCCATTGACGTCGAGTTTCAACTGGCCGACTCTGGAGCGAGCCTCGGTGACGGCAATCAGGACATCCCTCTCCTGTGCGGCGAAGCCCTTTACCGTGGCCACCAGATTGGGTATGAGGTCAGCCCGACGCTGATACTGGTTCTCCACCTGCGCCCAGCCCGCTTTCGCCTTTTCGTCCAGCTGCGGGATGTTATTGACGCCACAGCCGGTCAGACTGACCACCAGCATCAGCGTCCCTGCCATCCGCATTACGGTAAAACCCATGTTCGTTCTCCTCAGAATTCAGCCATGTTGGCCTTCGCACGCCGCAGCGGCAATCACCGCTAGCCATCTTTTACGCACCCTCTACGGTCTCACTACAGTTCCGCTTCGGTTCCGCTTCGGTTCCGCCACGGTTCCGCTTGGGTCCTGCTACGGTTCCAAAATGGAACCAGACAGCTGCCGGAGCCGCTGTGCGACAGGCTCGGGATCGCGCACAATGTCCGATTGCGCTTCCAACCGCTGTGGAAGCTCTGAATAATCTACTGCCGTACCCCCCTCCGTCAGAATAGTCCTCGACATGCCCAGTCAACTTCCCTCCGCTCGCCAGCTTGCCAGCTATCGCAAGTATTGGGCGCATCGCCTGACGCCGGCGCCGTTCCTGCCGATGTCCCGGGGCGAAATGGACGAACTTGGCTGGGATGCCTGCGACATCATCCTCGTGACCGGCGATGCCTACGTGGACCACCCGAGCTTCGGCATGGCCATCATTGGTCGCTCCCTTGAAGCCCAGGGTTTCCGGGTTGGCATCATCGCCCAACCCCGCTGGCACGATACGGCAGACTTCGAAGTCCTGGGTGCGCCGACGCTCTACTTCGGCATCACCGCCGGCAACATGGACTCCATGGTCAATCGGTACACCTCCGACCGAAAGGTGCGCTCGGACGATGCGTACACCCCAGGTGGAGGGGGCGGGAAACGGCCGGATCGAACCGTGGTGGTCTATTCACAGAGGGTACGGCAGGCGTTTGCGGACAGTCCGATCGTGATTGGTGGAATCGAAGCGAGCCTGCGTCGAATTGCCCACTTCGACTACTGGTCAGAAAAAGTGCGCCGCAGCGTGCTGCTTGATTCGAAGGCCGACATCCTCGTCTACGGTAATGCGGAAAGACAGATAATCGATCTTTCACACCGACTTGCCGCCGGAGAAAAGATCGCGGACATCCAGGATCTGCGCGGCACGGCGTTCATGCGCAAGGCGCCTCCAGCGGGCTGGATCGAGGTGAACAGCACCCATCTGGATACACCAGGCAAAGTCGAAAACCATCCTGATCCGTACGCAATGACACCTTCGGCACCCAAAGCACAGGCGGTGTCAGCCGACGAGATCCTGACTGGTGAGCCGACGCCCGATCCGGATGCCGTGCAGATCGTCCGGTTTGTGCGTGACGTGCCGGCCAGCCAACGCGACCTCAGTTACATCCGACTGCCCGCCTACGAGTCGGTACGCGATGATCCCATCCTGTACGCCCATGCCTCACGCATCCTGCACAGTGAGGCCAATCCGGGTAACGCAAGACCGCTGGCGCAGGCACACGGCAATCGATTGTTGTGGGTAAACCCGCCGCCCATTCCGCTACGTACGGAAGAAATGGATTACGTGTACGAGCTGCCCTACCAGCGACGGCCTCATCCCGCGTACGGCGACGCTCGAATTCCGGCTTACGAGATGATCCGCTTTTCGATCTCCATCCAGCGTGGCTGTTTTGGTGGCTGCACGTTCTGTTCCATCACCGAGCACGAAGGCCGAATCATCCAGTCGCGCTCCGAAGGCTCGGTGCTCAAGGAAATCGAGACCATCCGCGATTCGGTACCCGGTTTTACCGGGGTGATCTCCGACCTCGGAGGACCAACTGCCAACATGTATCGTCTGGCGTGCAAAAGCCGAGAGATCGAAGCGTCATGCCGTCGACCGAGCTGCGTCTACCCGGGCATCTGTCCCAATCTCAACACGGATCACTCGCCGCTCATCCGTCTTTATCGGAAGGCGCGTGCACTGCCTGGTATCAAGAAAGTGCTGATTGCGTCAGGAGTTCGATACGACCTGGCCGTTCAGTCTCCCGAGTACGTCAGGGAACTCGCCGAGCACCATACCGGTGGTTATCTGAAAATAGCACCGGAGGCGCTGTCGGAAGGGCCGCTTTCGAAAATGATGAAGCCGGGTATGGATGCGTACTACCGGTTCAAGGAATTGTTTGACAAGTTTTCCAAGGCTGCCGGCAAGGAGCAGTATCTCATCCCTTACTTCATCGCCGCGCATCCCGGTACCACGGACGAAGACATGCTGGCGCTCGCAGTGTGGTTGAAATCCAATGGCTTTCGCGCCGACCAGGTACAGGCCTTCCTGCCATCACCGATGGCTACTGCCACTGCGATGTATCACAGCGGGATCAACCCGCTTCGCAAGGTCACCCGCGACAGTGAAGCCGTTTATGTCCCGCGCGGCATGCAGCAGCGCCGTCTCCACAAGGCATTCCTGCGTTATCACGATGCCGCCAACTGGCCGCTGCTTCGCGAAGCGCTGAAACGCATGGGGCGCGGTGATCTGATCGGCAACGGCAAGCGCCATCTGATTCCAGCGTTTCAACCCGCCGGGACCGCACCGCTGGTTACAGGTCAACGACCTTTCAGAACCCAGCACAACCGGAGTGAAGGTGCCGATCTGCAACGACCGGCTGCCCGAAGGAAAACGCCTCACAGGAAAAAACCATGAGAATTCTGCTCTCAAGCCTGTTCCTCGTTTTGCTCACAGCCTGTGCACAACAACCGGAAGCGCCACCCGCTAATCCGTTGGCGAACCTGTCAGCCGGCTGGAACCAGATCAGACCCGGTGGGGAGACAAGCTGTTCCGATGGCTCCGAGTATTCCTTTTTTGTGCGTCCAGGGGCTCCGGACAAACTCATGGTGTATTTTGAAGGTGGTGGGGCTTGCTGGTTTCGCAAGAACTGCGACACCACACTGCAGCCTACCTACAAGGTCAATCTGGCGGGCCAGAACCTCGACAATGCTCGTGGGATCTTCGACTTCAGTCGAAAGGACAATCCGTTTGCGAACTACACCATTGTCTATGCGCCTTATTGTTCGGGCGACGTACACCTTGGTCGCACCGATCGCTCCTATCCTCCTGAGCCGGGACAGACCGGCGATCTGATCATCCGGCATCGCGGTTTCAACAACACCGACGCGGTGCTCGACTGGACGTACGGCAACGTCACCAGCCCACAAACCGTGTTTGTGGCCGGGTCATCTGCGGGCTCCATCCCCTCACCGTTTTATGCCTACAGGATTGGTGGACACTACAAGGACGCACGAGTCGTTCAGCTCGGTGACGGATCGGGTGGCTACCGGCGACGAGACGGCGCCGTGCTTCCGCATGCCGAATGGGGGACGGTCGAGCAACTTCAGAAATCGCGGGCCTATGCCAATATCGATGACAGGTCGTTCAACTACGAAGAGCTGTACATCCGCGCCGCCATCGCCCGCCCGGACATACAGTTTGCGGCCTATGACGCGGCTGAAGACAATACGCAAAAGCAGTTCCTTGCGCTGTCCGGGACGAAGGACGTGAGCCTGCTGGAACTGATCAGCGCCAATCAGGCGGACATCCGTGCAGCAGCGCCTGGCTTTCGTTCGTACATCGCCGGTGGTGAGTCACACACCGTACTCATGCGACCCGAGTTCTACACCTTTCGTGTCGGTGAGGTGACGATCCGCGACTGGGTGGCCAATCTTGCAGAAGGCAAGCTGGTCAGTGATATCCGCTGCGATGAGTGTGTCTACCCGGAACTGGTTGGCGCGCCCCTGCCGCAACCGATGGCTGCACTGTGGAAGGAGTGGGAAAGCCCGCAACAAGCCGTCGCACCGTTCTGGATCTTCGACAACGTTGCTTACGTCGGCATCGACTGGGTGGCTGCCTATGTGATCAAGACGAGTGACGGACTGATCCTGATCGACTCCCTGTACGGCAAATGGGTACCGCACCTCGAGGACGGATTGCGCAAGCTCGGGTTGAATCCGGCTGATGTCCGTTACGTTCTCGCCACCCACGGTCACTTCGATCATGCGGGTGGTGCAGCGTATTTCCAGCGACGCTACAGAGCACGCGTCGTGATGTCGAAAAGCGATTGGTCACTGGCCACCGAAACTCCCTCGACGCCGTACTTTGCATTTCCAGCACCAGGCGCGGACATCGTCGCCAATGATGGTGATCAGATCGTGCTGGGAGACACCAGCGTCTCCATCATCGCCACACCTGGTCACACACCCGGTGCAATCTCGTTTCGTTATCGTGTGCAGGATGGCGAGGAGTCGCACGAGGCCATCACGCTGGGTGGTGTGGGGCTCAACTTTTCCGGTGTGGAACAGACGCAGACCTACATCCGCAGCTACGAGCGATTGCAGAAGGGCAGTACCGGTGTCTCCGTGAATCTGCCCAACCATGCCGCCATGGGCGACGTCTTCAAACGACGCGATGCGCTTGCCTCCCGCCAGGCCGGTGACCTGCATCCTTTTGTCGATGCGCAGGCTTACCACGACGCTCTGGTGCGTTTCCTCGCAGCCGCCCATGAAAAGCTGGCAAAGGAAAAAGCAGGTACAGCCGAGGATGGTGTCACGACACTGACCAGGACACTGAAGCCGTGACAGGAGGCTCCCATTTTTGAATCCACGCCGAAAGCCGGAGGTGTTCGCCTGCGTTGGTCAGGGTTCAGATTCGATTCAGCAATGAGTGCGCACATTCGTTACATGCACATGATGCTGCTCATTTCTACGCTCTTCCTCTCGAGCCTGGCTCTGGCCGGTGGTCGCGAGTCTGCCCTGACCGGTACCTGGATCATCAACCACGAACTGACCGAAGAGGTTGCTCCCGACTACAACGACTCCGGTCTTTTCGACGGCCTCGGCGGCGGTCGGGTATCCGTGTCTGTCATGGGTGTGCCGGTGCCTCGCAATGAGCCTGCACAACGTACGAGCATCGGCTCTCCGCGTGATCCGGATGTCCTGTCATGTCTGGAGATGATCCTGCAGGAGCAAGGTGACCGGATGGTCGCTACCTATCAGGAGGTGGGGGAAGAGGAGTTCATTCGGGGCGAGTTTCGGGGCCGAACGTCGAGGTGGTCCCGCAAGTCACTGGTGCAGGACTACAAGACCACCGAACGCAAGGTTTCAAAGAACTACGAAATCCGGTCGGATGGACGCCTGCTGGTTACCGTGGTCGTGAAACCGAAAAAGGACAAGAAGCGCGTTTATAAACGCGTGTTCGAACGCGCGACAGGAAAGTCCGCGCCTTCGAAGGCGGATTCAGAAAAAACTTCGTAGCTTGCAAAGGTCATGGCCCGGTACCACCTCGGTTCACTGACGTGGCCGCGTCACCATGGTCTCCAAGAGTTTTGGCAGCACCTGAGTCGGATCGTCGGCAATGCCAGAGTGCACCGAAGACATCTGAATCGTCGCGCTGCGCGGTGCCACCAGCCAGTTGAAACGTTCTGACTGTGACAGGCTTGCGATCGGCCCCGCCGTCAGATCACCTGAACAGATACGCGGGATGACCTCGAGATGTCTGCGCACTTCGGTTACGTCGACGTCCGGTGCAAGTGCCAGCAGACGCGCCTTGTCAAGTACGACCTCCGCTGCCAGATGCTTTTTTGTCCGGCAGAACACAATGACCCCACAGTTGATGAACTCGCCTCGTGCAACGTCCGGAACCACCCGCACTATGGCGTAGTCATACGTGTGCGTGTCGGGCACGTTGCGCCTCCGCTGCGAATATATCTGAGGCTGCGAGCCGTGTTTCGATGAAGCGAAGATGCGCGGCACGACAGAGTTGCGGCGACTCGGCCTGCCCGGGAGTGCCCAGCCAGTCGTCGGGAATCGCATCGGTGATGTCGCGCAGCACTGCAGCTGACAACACATCCCGGGCGTGTGTGTTGGCACCAGCGATGTCACCGGCTGCCTGCAGCAGTACATGATCCTTGATCATTCTGAACGGGTTTTCCGCGTTGTCCTGGTAGGTATTCCAATTGTGCTGGAAGTAGAACGCTGCGCCGTGATCGATCAGGTACAGCTGCCGATGCCACACCATCATGTTGGTATTGCGCGCGGTTCGATCGACGTTGGCCACAAAGGCATCAAGCCAGACGATACGTGATGCCAGCACTTCAGGAACCTCGGCTGCCTGGGCTGCATCAAAAACCAGCGCACCCGGCAAAAAATCCAGTGCGATGTTCAGGCCACCGCTGTTCCTGACCAGGTTCTGGATCTCGAAGTCAGGCTCGGAGCGACCAAGCACCGGATCGAGTTCGACCAGTACGATTTCCGGCACCGGCAGTCCCATTGCCCGTGCGATCTCGCCTGCAACCAGTTCGGCAACCAGCGCACCAGGTCCCTGACCCGCGCCGCGAAACTTGAGAACGTAGAGTCCGTCATCATCGGCTTCGACCACAGCAGGCAGCGAGCCACCTTCACGCAGCGGCGTGACATAGCGGGTCGCTCGAACTGTTCTCACGTTGGCGGGTACCGGTCCGTTACTGCACTCGTCCGTCTTTCCACGCCTGGATCAGATCCTCGTAGACCACGGTTTCTCCTTTCGGTTTTTCATTGGCAAGCCTGGGCTGCGGTGCACCGGGTTGATCAAGCCAGTACTGGGCTTCACGCTCTTCGTTCAACCTCGGTCCGCACTCACCCTGGACACCGTGTTTTTCGAGTCTCGCCAGGATCTCATCCTGCTGGGTTGCCAATGCATCCATTGCTTGCTGCGACGTCTGTTCGCCACTCACGGCATTGGCGATGTTCGCCCACCAGAGCTGGGCGAGTTTTGGATAGTCCGGTACATTGGTGCCAGTAGGCGTCCACGCGGTTCGCGCCGGGCTGCGATAAAATTCGACGAGACCACCCAGTTTTGGAGCGATGTCCGTCATCGCCTGCGAGCGAAGATCGGAATCTCGAATGGGTGTGAGGCCCACCAGCGTCTTGCGCAGAGACACCGACTTCGACACCACAAACTGGGCATAGAGCCATGCTGCCTTGCGGCGCTCCAGCGGTGTGCTCTTGAGCAGCGTCCAGGCGCCGGTGTCCTGGTAACCCAGCTTCATGCCTTCCTGCCAATAGGGTCCATGCGGTGAAGGCGCCATGCGCCACTTGGGAGTTCCGTCCGCATTCACGACCGGTATCCCCGCTTCGATCATGTCCGCAGTAAAGGTGGTGTACCAGAAGATCTGCTGGGCAATGTGCCCCTGCGCGGGTACCGGACCGGATTCAGAGAAGGTCATGCCGGAAGCTTCAGGGGGAGCATAAGCTTTCAGCCACTCGATGTACTTGTTGAGCGAGTACACGGCGGCAGGGCCATTGGTATCCCCACCACGCGTAACAGACGAGCCCACGGGTCGGCAGTTTTCGACACGGATCCCCCACTCATCAACAGGCAATCCGTTGGGAATGCCAACATCACCGGCTCCCGCCATGGACAGCCAGGCATCGGTGAAGCGCCAGCCCAACGACGGGTCTTTCTTGCCATAGTCCATGTGTCCATAGATACGGACGCCATCGATCTCCTTCACATGCACACTGAAAAACTCGGCGATGTCTTCGTAGGCAGACCAGTTCACCGGCACACCCAGTTCGTAGCCATACCGTTCACGAAACTGCTGCTTGAGGTCCTCGCGCGAAAACCAGTCGTGACGAAACCAGTAGAGATTGGCGAACTGCTGATCCGGCAGTTGATAGAGCTTGCCGTCCGGACCGGTGGTAAAACTCTTGCCGATGAAGTCATCCACATCCAGCGTCGGCGAGGTGACCTCGGCACCTTCCCCACTCATGAAATCGGACAGCGGAACGACGTAGCCGTAACGCGCATGGGTGCCGATCAGGTCGGAGTCATTCACATAGGCGTCGTACACGTTCTCGCCAGATTGCATCTGCGTCTGCAACTTTTCAATGACATCGCCTTCCTGGATGAGGTCATGATTCACCTGGATGCCGGTGATCTCAAAGAACACCTTGGCGAGAGTGGTACTCTCGTATTCGTGGGTGGTGAGCGTTTCTGACACCACGTTGATCGTCATGCCGCGAAACGGTTCGGCAGCCTTTGTGAACCAGGCCAGTTCAGCCAGTTGGGCGTCCCTGGACAGCGTCGAGGGTTGGAGTTCGCTATCCACCCAACGCGCTGCATTGATGGCGAGAGCCGCGCCGTCTACCGCTGGTGTGGTGGCGCTGTCGGCTGGCCCTTCGCCATCATTTCCACCACACGCCGCCAGCAACGAGACAACCGCTCCCACTCCTGCTTGACGGAGTGTTCTGGTCAGATTGATTCGCACGCCCGCTCTCCCGTTTGATTGCCTTGTCTTGACTGATTCCGATTGCCGTTGCGATCTGTTGACAGACCAGTCGCCCATCTAGCCTCTTCGCATGATGCCTGCAGCGACGATGAGCGCAAGTCCACTGGCGATCCATAGTGGCAGATCGGCCAGGGCAAGCCACGCGACATGGATGAACGCAGTCGCGAGCAGTGCAATGAAGAGTCGATCGCCGCGAGTCGTGGCATATCCCAGCCAGCCGATTCGGGCAATGGTCGGTTTTTTCGTTTCCAGCACACTCATCACCACGAGCATGGTGCCAATACCTGCGAAGAACAACGCTGTGGGCAACGTCCAGGCCATCCAGGTCATCTCACACCCGTCCCAGCGCGAAGCCGCGCGCCAGGTGTTTGCGAATGAACCAGACCACAACGAGTCCGGGCAATACCGTCATGATGCCCGCCGCTGCCAGAACACCCCAGTCAAGTCCTGAAGCACTCACGGTTCTGGTCATCACCACGACGATCGGTTTGGTCTCACTGCCCGTCAGTGTGCGCGCCAGCAACAACTCCACCCAACTGAACATGAAACAGAAGAACACGGTGACACCGATGCCGCCGCGCAGAGCCGGCAGAAAGATGCGGAAGAAAAACGATAGCGTGGAATGACCATCTACCTTGGCCATGTCATCGATGTCACGCGGAATACCGGACATGAAACCTTCCAGAATCCATACCGCCAGCGGCACGGTGAACAGACAGTGTGCCAGCGCCACGGCCAGCGGCGTGTCGAACAGGCCTAGCGCTGAATAGAGCTGGAAAAACGGCAGCAGGAACACTGCCGGTGGTGACATGCGATTGGTCAGGAGCCAGAAGAACAGGTGCTTGTCGCCAAGAAATCGATAACGCGAAAACGCATAGGCCGCCGGCAACGCCACCGTGATCGACAAAAGGGTATTGAGCGCCACGTAGGTGAGTGAATTGGTGAATCCGTCGAGCCATACCGGATTGCTGAAGATCTCGCCGAAATTCGCAAGGGTTGGCGAATCCGGTACCCACTCCAGTCTGGCGACGATGTCGCGGTTGGTCTTGAAGGCCATGGTGAGCAGCCAGTACAACGGCAGAATCAGATAGAGGCAATACGTCGCCAGCAACAGGCGGTTGAACACACTGGGCGCGTTCATGGACGATCTCCACCTTCGCCGGCTGTCACAGCGGTGTGAAACAACCAGCAGAGCAGCAGAATCAACAGGAAATACAGGATTGAAAACGCCGCCGCCGGGCCAAGATCGAACTGCCCGACCGCAATGGTTGCCAGGTACTGGCTCAGGAACGTCGTGGTATTGCCAGGCCCACCACCCGTGAGCACAAGCGGCTCGGTGTAGATCATCAGACTGTCCATCAGACGCAGCAGCACCGCAATCATGAGTACCGACCTCAGATGTGGCAGCTCGACATGACGGAACACCTGCCAACGGCTCGCTCCATCCAGTGCTGCTGCCTGATAATAGGCGGGCGGTATGGATGACAAACCTGCAAACGCCAGCAGGATGACCAGTGAGGTCCAGTGCCACACGTCCATGGCGAGCAGCGTCAGCCAGGCATGCAGGGGCACCTGCGTATAGTTGAAGTCGATGCCAAGTGCAGTCAGCGCAGCGCCCAGCGGGCCGATATCACCGCGCGCAAATATCTGCCAGATGGTGCCCACAACATTCAGCGGTACCAGCAATGGAATGGCGAGCAGTACCAGCATCAGTGACGTCCAGCGGCTGTCCCTGGGCACCGCTTTTGCGAGCATGATGCCCAGCGGAATTTCGATGAGCAGCACCGAGAGCGAAAATACCAGCTGGCGGCCAAAGGCCGCGTGCAGTCGTTCGTCGCGCAGGGCATCACGATACCAGTCGAAGCCGACAAAAAATCGTGTCTGCACATCGAGAATATCCTGCACGGAATAGTTCACGACGGTCATCAGCGGGATGACACCGCTGAACGCAACCACCAGTACCACGGGGAGTACCGCCAGCCAGGCGCGTTGATTCACGGGCTTATTCAACACGTCGACCCTCCTTGAACAAGAGGTACTTGTTCACTTGCAGACAAACTCCGGTACCCGGCAGATCGCCGCGATGCCGGACATGCAGACGCGTTGATCCAGATTGGGCAGTGACCACCCCAACGGGAACATCATCGATCAGGCCATCAGCACGAAAGCCTGTAATCTGGATGGGCAAACCGGTTGTGCCCAGTGTCGCCCATTCAGCACGGAAGCCAATCCGGTAGTCTCCATCCGCGGCGTGAGTCGACAACAGCGGTCCCCCAGCCAGGGTCGCACGTCCCTGCCGAACCTCGATGTCGAGAAAGTTCATTCCGGGGCTGCCGATGAAAAATCCGACATAGTCGTGCGACGGCTTGTCATGCACGTCGATGGGTGAACCGGTCTGCAGAATCCTGCCGCCCTGCATGACACTCACTTCCGCTGCAAACGTGAGCGCTTCGGTCTGGTCATGGGTGACGTAGATCATCGTCACGCCCAGATCTGTCTGCACCTTTCGCAGTGCCTTGCGCAATTGCCATTTCAGTTCAGGTTGGACAGCCGTGAGAGGCTCGTCGAGCAATACCAGTCCGACATCCGGGCGTACCAGTGCCCGACCGATCGCGACCAGTTGTCGCTCAAAAAGCGTCAACACCCTGAGGCCGGATTCAAGCAGCGGTTCGATATCCAGTTCACGCGCCATTTCGGTCGCTCGGGCCGCTGCATCCGCGCGCTTCCAGCCACGATTTCGCAACGGAAACTGCAGGTTTTCCCGAACCGTCATCGCTGGATACAGCACAGGGAACTGAAACACCTGGGTCACATTGCGCTGTGCGGAGGGCAGATTCGACACATCCGAACCATCCAGCAGGATCCGGCCTGAAGACGGCCTCAATGAACCCGAGAGCAGATTCAATACTGTCGTTTTCCCTGCACCGGAGGCACCGAGCAATGCGTGTGTCGACTGGTCTGGGACCAGCAGCGACAACGCCTCGAGGGTTTCCCCTCGCGAACCCGGATATCGAAAGGTGACGGCATCGAGAGTTACGGACGCCATCTCAGACAGACTCGAAGGACATGATGTCCTGTTGACGCACATACACCGGCAATGTTGCGCCGATGGTCAATTGCACCATGCCAGGCAGTTTTACTACCCAGGATTGCCTGTCGACGTTGCCATGCAAAAAAGTATGCCCACCATTGGTTTCCACCTCTTCGACCTGCAGACGGAACGTTTCTGCGGCGTCACTGACAGGGCGTTCGAGACGGACATGCTCCGGTCGAATGGCCCACGCACAGGAAGGGCGATCCAGTCTGTTCACCGTCGGTTCGCTCATCAGCGCCGCGGCCGTGATCGATACTGGCCGACGGTAGACTTCGATGGGTGATCCCGACTGCAGCACGGAGTGTTCGGCGAACAGCAGCACCTCGGAACCCAGACTGAAAGCATCTGCCGGATCAGTGGTGGTGTAAATGACCGTGAGGTCTTCCTGGGACAGGAGCGCGCGCAACTCATCCCGCAGCGCTTCTCGCAGTTTGTAGTCGAGATTGACGAGGGGCTCATCGAGCACCAGTATCCGCGCGTCCTTGGCCAACGCGCGACCAATCGCCACGCGCTGTTGCTGACCGCCGGACAGCTCATGCGGGAATCTGCGGAGAAACGGCTCGAGTCCAAGTTTGGCGGCAATGTCATCAACACGGTGACGACGCCTGGTCTTCGATACACCGCGCGCAATGAGTGGGGAAGCGATGTTGTCGGTGACCGTCCAGGCGGGGTAGTTCACAAATGCCTGATTGACGATCGCAACCGGGCGACTGCGAACATCCAGGTGTCCGATGTCCTGTCCGTCCAGCAGCATGCGGCCTGCCATCGGCTGTGCAAGGCCGGCCAGACAGCGGCACAGCAGGGTCTTGCCGGAGCGATTGGCCCCCAGCACCACGCTGATGGCGTGCTCCGCAAATTGATGCCCAATGGGCCGCGCACCCTCAGCGAGCCGCAGCGCCTCAAGTTCCAGCATGGTTCACAGCCTGGTCAGCGGGAAGTCGACACGATCGGGTTAGTGTGCCCGCTTGTCTTGGTGCCGCCAACCACGAGGCAATACCTCGCATCATGGTGCTACCATTTGTTCGATGTCACGCAAGAATCTTCTCTGGCTTGTTGTGTTCGCGCTGGTGGCTCCAGCGGCGGTTTATGTTGTCTTCGCCGGTCCCGTGGGTACCGCGCTGACGGCCAAGCAGATGTGCTCGCTGACCTTCGTTTCCGGCCTCGCACCCGAGCGCGCTTTCAGCGCCTACATTCGTCCGCTGCTCGGCCCAGGTGCCTGGCTGATGCATTACGAGATTGATCGTGTCCGGCAACACGTTGATGCGGACGCTTTCGGGTTGGCCAAGGCGACGGCCATCCATCATCCCGGTCATGGATGTGTGTTGTTGCACAAACGGTCGCCCGACGACATTGCATCTCTGCTACCGCCATACGAAGCGAAGCTGCCACCCATCTGGGGCCTGAATCAAAGGCACCGCGGCATTCATTTTGCCAACACGGCGCTGAGTGCCGCTGTCGAGGAGGCCCTGTCCGCACCCGGAACGCTTGCCGTGCTGGTCTCCCATGCCGGTGAACTGGTAGCGGAACGATATGCTCAAGGCATCGATGGCGACACTCCATTGCCTGGCTGGTCTATGGGCAAGACCATGACGACGGTCCTTGCAGGCATGCTGGCCGAGCGGAAATTCCTTTCCACGAACGAGGTCAGCCTGTTCAACGACTGGGAAGAGGACAATCGGGCTCACATCACGTTCGACCAACTTCTGCGGATGACGAGCGGCATCGACATCGTCGAAAACAAGACCGGTGTGGACGCCAACAGCTTCATGCTTTTTGCAAACGGCAATACCACCGCCTATGCAATCGGTAGAGGTCTGCGGGCTAATCCCGGGGAGGTGTTCGACTACACCAGTGGCAGCACCATGCTCGCGGCGCGTGTGATAAGCGATCGTCTGGGTGGTCCCGTGCCAACAACCAACTTCATCACGGACGAGTTGTTGACACCGCTCAACATGCATCGCACCTGGTTCGAAACCGACGAGACCGGCCAGTTCGTCGGCTCTTCGTTCATCATGTCGAGCGCACACGATTGGGCCCGTTTTGGCCAACTGTTGCGCAATCGAGGTCGCGTGAATGGTCGCCTGTTCTTCAATGCGTCATGGATCGACTACATGACGACACCGACACCGCAGGCTGCAGAGCGCCCCTACGGCGCCGGTGTGTGGCTGGTCGATCCAGAGAGGCTGGATCAGCCGTGGATGCAGAAACTGCCCCCCGATACCTACTACGCATCAGGCCTGCAGACCAATCAGCTGTGGATCATCCCGAGCCGGGATCTGGTCATTGTGCGACTGGGAGCAACCGGCAACTTCTTCAAGTCCGGGGTCATCGAGCTGCTCAGCGCCGTGCTCGCTGCCCAGATCGACCCGGACACCCAATCGTCGACCTGAGCCTTGTACCCGACGGCAGGCATCACCGTCGACTCCGGTCACCTTGATCCGTGAAGCGAGCGGGATCAGCATGCAGGACACCCGTACGTTGAGGTACTGACATGGCCACCCCATCCATCGTCCTGCATCAGTTCCGCGCTTCTCACTACAACGACAAGGTACGGTGGGCTCTGGCATTCAAGCACCTGCGGCACGAACAAAAGAGCCTCTTGCCTGGACCACATCAGATCTCCATCAAGAAGTTGTCCGGGCAAACCTCGACTCCCGTGCTCGTGCTTGACGACCAGCCCATCACCGGTTCTGCCGCCATCATCGAGGCTCTGGAGACGAAGTTCCCGGAACCTCGCCTGTTCCCTGTCAGCTCGGTGGAGCGCGAACAGGCACTGGCAATTGTCGATCGCTTTGATCGGGATGTTGGTCCCGCAACCCGAACCGTTGCTTTCACCGTGTTCGTGAACGAACTGGGTTATGTCTCACGACTTTTTGGCGGTGACGCAACTCCTCTTCAACGGGGTATCTATCGACTCATGCTGCCATTGGTAAAACCACTGATGGCCAGGACAAACGGTGTGACCGATCAGGCCAACGTCGCCAGGGCATTCGACACCACACGACAGACGCTGGACTGGATTGCGGAGGAGACCCGGGAGCGCGCCTTTCTGGTGGGCGATCGTTTTTCAGTCGCTGATCTGACCGTCGCGGCACTCATGTCGCCGGTGGTGAAACTCGACCACCCCGACATGCGCGCTCCGGAACCGGTGCCTGAAGCGCTGGTGAAACTCCTCGCACAGTGGAAGGACCACCCCGGAGTGTCATGGGTGCAGCGCCAGTACCGCGAACATCGTCCGGCGGACCCACACTGACTCCTGTCGATCTGGCATCGACCTGGCACCGATCCGTGAGGAACAACGTCGGCTGACTGGCGCGTGATATTTCTGGCTGCACAGGCGTTGGAAAACGTGGAAAATGCGCCGGTTTGTTTTCTGGCGATCTGGATCTTCGTTCCGGTATCGCTACACCAACCTGCAGTTGTCCGGAGTCCCGTCGACCATGAAAATCGCCAGCAATCGTGTTGTGCTCATTCACTACACACTCAAGAATGATGCCGGAGACACTCTGGACTCGTCCGAAGGCAGTGAACCCCTCGCCTATCTGCACGGCAACGGGAACCTCATCGCGGGACTCGAAGCTGAACTGCTGGGCCACGTCGCGGGTGACTCGTTGAACGTGCGCATCGCTCCAAGGGATGGGTATGGCGAGTTCGACCCTGCTCTGGTTCAGGATGTACCGCGCAGCGCCTTCGCGGGCATTGACAAGATCGAGGTCGGCATGCGGTTTCAGACCCAGACGGCGCAAGGGCCGCAGGTTTCCGTCGTTACCGGTGTGTCCAGTGATTCGGTCCAGATGGACGCCAACCATCCACTGGCCGGCCAGCATCTCAACTTCGCGGTGGAGATCACCAGCGTGCGCGAAGCCAGTCACGAAGAAATGGCCCACGGACATGTGCATGGTGAAGGCGGGCATCACCACTGACGTCG
>JBGSHJ010000020.1:0-189351 GCA_041752315.1 Pseudomonadales bacterium | reverse complement strand
CCGGCCGGCACTGGTTCGGGAACCTGCCCGCGCCGCACCTGGAGTGGGCTCCGGGCTCAAGATCGCTCCGCCTCGCGTTCGCTGTCTGAGACGACAATTCCGGCCACCCCTGCGCATACCCGTGGGTCGAGGTGTGTCCTCCTGGGGTGTGTCCTCGCAGGGTGTGTGTCCTCGCAGGGTGTGTCGTGGGGTCTCAGTAGCCGGTCAACTCCATGTACCCCTGACCAAGTCGACGTCCCGAGGGCGAAGCCACATGCACAAATCCTTCCCAGTAGGGAATCAGGGTCTGCATCCGTTGATCATCAACAGGCGTTTTGATCAGGAATGCCTCCGAACCAACCAAAAGCTTCCACCCCAGCGGCCAGACTACTCCTGTCGGGTCTTCCCACATCCGTTCCGGGGAAAGTTCGAAATCTGCCGAACCAAGTACCCTGGTCGTTCCGTCTGCGGCGACGAGCACACCATGATCATGCAGATCACGACGACCGTCCTGCCGTCGCAGTCGGAACACCATGAAATCACGGCCATCGTCCAGCGCCAGCGCGAACCAGTCCCAGCCAACCTGCTCGTCAGACAGGACACTCGTACTCCATTCATGATCAAACCAGCCGAGTCCGCTCACGCGATGCAATTGCCCACCGACACCGATCTCGCCGACGATCTGCAGACGTGGCCAGGAATAATAATAGGACGCCTGGGACTCACTCTTGCGAGACCAGCCCTCGTCCCCCTGCAACACAGGCTGGCGTGATGCCACCAGCTCGAGATCAAGCGACAGTCCGCTTCCCTCCGCGACCAATCGGGCGCCTTCGGCATGCAGATCCAGCTGCCAGCCTTCCAGTGCGACACGCGCACCCCGGTCAGCCAGCGGCTCGACACCGGCAAGTTCGGGGTGCTGCCGACTCAGTCGTTCTTCATGCGCATGGGTACCGGCTGACACGTCGGTGATCGCCAGATGGCCCAGATAGACCTGATCAAGGTCCCAGTCACCCGATCGGGATTGGGCGATCCCGACCGACTTCATGGCCTGTCGAAACACGGTGAACTGGGCACCAAATTCCCTTCCGTCCTCGCTGACCAGCGTCATGGTCAGGTACCACCACTCACTGCGAAAGTCGGCGTGCTGCTGATGTTCCGCCGGAAACACAAAGGCTCTGGGCCGATCAGCCTGCGCAAAGGCACTGGATTCACCATCCTTGCCGAGAAAGGCTCCCAGGCGGCTTCCACCCATGCGGGGTTCACTGTCGCGGAAGCCCGGGTCATCACAACCGCACAGGAACCCCAGCAGCCCGATCAACCAAACGCGCATACAGCCAGATCGACACATGACGGCCTTCACCCACGTGGACGAAAAGGTGGTCGCACAACGGCGCCCGCGAATCCGGCAGCAACCGTCGCGAGCCCGGCCAGCAGCACCGGGAGCAACAGTGGTTGCACAGAAGGAGAAAAGCCAATGCTCCAGCCAAACGCCCTCGGATTCACGTATTCACACAGGACCCAGCCCAACCATAGTCCAAGAGGCAGGGCAATTCCCAAGGCGATCATGCCAAGCATGCCGGCACGAACCATGCTCGTACGCAGGTTCCAGCCAAAGTCGACGCCCAGGGTGTCCAGCAATCGGCCTGTGGTTTGCTGGCTGAGTCGAAATCCGGTCAGGGCGTTGAACATCGCACCACTGGAGACCAGCATCGCGAGCCAGGTCAGTGCATCCGTGATCGCGAAGGTTCGATCAAATGTCTCAAGTGCGTCTTGTCGCATCGTCCGTCCGGAACTCACGCGCACGCCAGTCAGTCCCTCCAGCCTTGACAGCACCACCGAAGACTTTCGGCTATCGATACTCACTCGGTCAAATTGCAAGGGACTGCCAAACAGCGTGGACGCCGTATCGGTATCGACCATGATTCGAAAGCCCAGTTCACCGTACCCCTTGAACAACCCGACGACGCTCAACACCCGACCTGCAATCTCCAACTCTGACTCACTGTCAATCTGCAGCGTTTGTCCAACGCGAAGGTTCGCTGCGCGAGCCAGCGTTTCACTGATCAGGGCCTCACCTTTCGCCAACGAGCGGGAATAGCCGTATCGTGATGACTCCGCGGCAGTGAAGTCCGTATAACCAACCAGCACAGGGATGCCGCCCAACCTCGAAGCTCTCTGGCCAGAAACCGTGACCCGACTCGTCTCTGGCCATGATCCAATCGTACCCGCCAACTCCTGTGCTCCCGAGCCGCCGGAAATCGACAGATACACGTCGTTGACCAGACGCGAATCCAGCAGTTCCGAAAATTCCCGTCGAAAGCTGTCGACCATCACACCCACACCAATGCTCACCGCAACGGCCAGTGCCAGCGCTGCACAGGCGATCGAAAGATCATCCGGAAACCAGGTCACCTCCCGAACACCCATCCGCAGCCAAACGGGCCCGCCCATACGATTGGCACGGCTTCGCCAACCACGCAGCAAAGGGGTGACGCTGAAACCGGCCAACAGGCAGATGCAAAGGATGCTTGCAAAGACACCGATCAGGCCGGCAGAGGGCCAGGCCAGGCCGATCACCGCAATCACGACCATGACTGCCACTGACAGGCGGACCCACGCGGATGGGAGTGGAAGCTGCCGCCACTCACGCCACCAGGCAAGTCCGCCGCCTGCAACACACACACCAGCACCAGCGATCGCGGCCTTGAGAATCACCGCTGCCCCGGGCTGCGGCATGATCACGGACATGTTGTCGCCGAGCGCAGAGGCAAGCAGCAGACTGGCCAGTCCGTCACCGGCAAACACACCCAGAGCGGTGGCGGGTACACCGAGCAGCAAGAGAGCCGCAACAAAACTCACGCCGAGCAACCAGCGGTCCACCCCAAGATCGTGCAAGGCAGCGAGGATCACCTTTTGCCGGCGTAACCAGATCACTGCGGTCTGATACATCAAAAGCAGACTGACCAGCAGCGACAACGATCCCAGCGCTCCCAGGTTGAACAGCACCGCTTTGGCCAGACCCTGGCCCGGTGCCTCTCCGTCGACAGCATGTACCTGCCAGCCGTCGACTTCGGGTGCAGGCGCAACCGGCAATCCTGCCGATATCCCAGGCATCACCGATTCCAGGAACTCGGCACCCGATGCCGCGACAGACCGATGCCGCACCAATACCGCGTCGAGCCGCTTGTCATCACCAAGCAGTCGGGCAGCCGTTCCCATATCAACATAAAATGTGCGGGGCTGGTCGACTCTGCCCGGCAGACGGTGCACCACACGCAATTGAACATCATCGATCCTGATCACCTCTTCCGGCCATTCCCCTTCGACGATCACCGGATCATCGCCTGCGTTGCGGCTTGACCCATTGATGCCACCAAACAGCATCACCACTGGCAGTCTTGCCTCGAGGGCCGCAATCCAGTCGATGCCAACCATCCTCACCCCGTCTTTCAGTACGCCTTCCCGGAGCGGAATCATGGCGTCGATGGATGAAAGTTCGCCAAGCCGCCAGCGGGCACGAAGTTGGGCATAGTCATTTGTAGTCAGATCGCTGCGGGTCAGCACATGCGTGATTTCTCCGAGGTGCGGTGGTCGCATCCCGTCGAACGCCTGTCCGACACTCTCCCCAAGCAGATGGACGCCGGTTATCGATAACACGCCGATCGCAACACCACAGAAGACACTGAGCGTCGAGCCAGGAGCAGATCGGAGGAAACGCAGACTGCTGCGGAGAAGCAACCTGAGTCCGGCGATGTTCACGGCACCTGATCGAGATCGAGCCGCATGTCAGCGGCAGCAGCCAGCACGGCATCATGTGTGGCAATGAACAGCGTAGCGCCAGCCGCTCGCGCCTGCGCAAACAGCAGATCCGCGACACGTCTTGTATTCATGGCATCGAGATTGCCCGTGGGTTCATCGGCGAGAACCAGTGACGGCGAATGGGCCAGTGCCCGCGCGATGGCCACCCTCTGACGCTCACCCCCCGACAACGTCTCCGGAAAGGACTCGAGATGGCTTCCCATACCCAGCGCCAACAGGCGCTCACACGCAATCGGCCACTGCGACTCCAATCCATTGAGGACCAGCGGCAACCGTACGTTTTCGGCAACGGTCAACGTCGGGACGAGATTGAAGAACTGAAAGACATATCC
Organism: Pseudomonadales bacterium; assembly: GCA_041752315.1. Lineage (GTDB taxonomy): Bacteria > Pseudomonadota > Gammaproteobacteria > Pseudomonadales > Azotimanducaceae > SYFY01. The sequence goes on along the minus strand of JBGSHJ010000020.1, from coordinate 185,221 downwards.
GACATGACGCCGGCGGTAGAGTGTTGCCTGGGCGGGAGCAAGTTCATGTACCGCAATGGCCGCTCCGCCCTGGGGGGTCACCACGATCTGACCACTGTCGGGAGCCAGCAGACCCGCCAGGAGATTGAGCAGGCTGGACTTGCCAACACCACTGGGACCACAAACCGCGACCACGGCACCCGCCGGCGCAACAAATGAAAGCTCATGCAGGACGACCCTGTCCTGTGTTCCATCACGATACCGCTTGCCAAGCGAGCTGACCTCGACCGCAGTGCGATTGACCGTCGGCAACTCCGTACTCACCGAAGGGGCTGCATACCCTGACGATTCAACTCTGGCGTATGCTCAGGCAGATGCAACTTGCTGATGACCGCTCTCAAGGTGTCTGAAACAGTGCTGAATTGTGTGATGCTCATCAGCGTCATGAAGGTTGGATGAATCATTTGCCACTCGTTCCGCTCACGCCTCAGCAGCGCTTCTGCCGGCGTGACCCAGTCGGAGTCGGCGATTTCGTCGGTGTCGGCGAGCGCCTGTTGTCCATAGGGCATCGTGGTCGCAAAAAAGCGGGTATCAAACCGCTTCGGAGCCGACTCCGGTGTCAGCCAGTGCGAAAAGTAGTGAACCTGGCCACATGCGAGCAAAAGGTTTTCACGCTCGCACAACTCTGCCATCGTCATCCGTCCGGAAGTGACTGCCATCCGGTACGCGGAAAAGCGCTCGCGCTCGTCATTTGATTCAAAGTCGAGCAGCCTGCCATCGCGGGTAGCGAGCAGCACACCACACTCTTCGAAACACTCACGAATTGCCGCAACCCAGTAACGCAGCCCACCGGCCGGTATGCCGAGTTGAATACTGGCCCGCTGTTCATCAAGATCGGCACAGATCGATTCCAGGTGATCAGAGTCATCAACCTTGCCTCCGGGAAACACGTGCAGGTCCGGGAAAACCATGCCCGCCGGGCGTTTCACCATGAACACTTCCACACCAGGCGCACTGTCACGCAGCAGCAGAACGGTTGCCGCCAGCCGAATATTGTCGCGTTCAATGGGTTGCACGTGATATCACCCTGACATCAACTTGTCGTGAGGCTGCCACCATGCCTAAATGACGACGGGAGGGCAACGATGAGCAAAGGGAACGAGGCTCCGCCGGGAATACCGGCACTGGCGATCGGCAGCTTCACAGACATCGACGACAGCACCGACAAGCTGAAGGTCTACAAGTTTGTGGTGAGACTGCCACCAGAGATGCGTGATCGTATCGCAGAAGCCGCCAACAACTATCGGCGTAGCATGAACTCCGAAATCATCGCTCGACTGGAGCAGACTTTCAGCGGGCTTCCTTCGGAGGCGACCATGGTCATGATCGAACCCCCTCTCCAGGGACCCCTGGATGCTCTGTTCCGACGGTCCCTCACCGAAGAAGAACACATGCTGGTTCGCTCCTTCCGACGCCTGACCGCTGCCAAACGACAAGCATTGAACGATCTGCTGAAGTAATCATGCCGTTTGCACTCGCACCCTATTTTCATCCCACTACCGTGGTCTTCGTGGACGACAACGAAGGGTTCCTGCGCAGTCTCGACCTCGAGTTGCCCGCAAACTGGGCTTACCGCCTGTTTGCCGAGCCGGAAGCCGCTCTCGCATTTCTCAACCTGCCAGCCTCCCTTCCTCCGCTGGTTGACCGCTGCTTCATCTACCGCCAGAGCGCAGGTGGCGCACGCTCCATGACCCTCGACATGTCCATGATCGAACAGGAGATCAATCATCTCGATCGATTCGCTCGCAATTCGGTGGTGATGATCGACTATTCGATGCCCTTGCTGAATGGACTTGAGTTCTGCTCCGAGTTGACCGATCCCTATATCCAGAAGGCCATGTTGACTGGCGTTGCGGATGAAAAGGTTGCGGTCCAGGCCTTCAATGCAAAACTCATCAACCGTTTCATTCCAAAGAACACGAGTCACTCCATCAGTGACATCCTCGCCTTCACCGAGGAGCTGTTGCATGACTACTTTGCACAGCACACTTCCCGTCTCGTCAACACCCTGACCCTGGACCCGCCTGCGTTTTTGTTGAACAACGACGTCGCCCGGGTCATGCGCAAGGTCCTGCACAAGCAGCAGATCATCGAGTACTACCTTGTCGAGAACCCGCCCGGATTCCTGATGCTGCGCGCAGATGGCAGCGCTGTGCGGATGCTTATCTGCGGTACACAGCATCGCGAACAGGCTCTGCGCGATGCGCGGCGGCTGGCAGCACCCGCACACATCATTCAGGCTCTGGAAAACCGTGAGTACCTCATGAGTTACGTCGACTCGCCGGCAGACTATCGACATGGCGACTTTCCCTGGGCCGACAATCTGGTGGCCGCAGAAACGGTGAAAGGGGCCGAAGAGTGGTCGATCGGCATCGTCCAGAATCCGCCAGCAGACATCGACTATGACCCAGAGCGATGCAGTTACAACGCGTTCCTCACCAGGATGGACCAGAAGGTTTGACTGAGCTTCGGAGGGGAATGGAACCACTGGCCCGGGCAATCATGGATTACATCTTTGGGACAGCCGACTACAACCGATAACGCTCACGCAAGGTCCGCAGGTGTTCGTCCAGTTGCGCCACCAGCTCAGGTGCTGCGCCTTCATTCCGAATGTTTGCCAGCTCTGATTCAAATGTCGTGATCGTGCGCCAGGGTGCCTTTTCCGCAGTCAGCTTTTCCCGTACAAAATTCGCCCACTCCTCTCTTTCCGCCGGTTGCAGCAGATGTGGAAAACTGCGGGCCTTGAGTCGGCCGACCAGCTTGTTCAGCCGCTTGTCACCAAAATCCAGTTCTGGCCACCCTCCCGCCGCGACCCCGCTGACAAAGGCATCACATCGAGATCGGTCTTCATCCAGCAGGAATCTGTCGTACAGGGATGCCTCGACGTCTTCAGCCTGGCCTGGCTTCGGTTGCTGAAACAGGCGCGCGATCTTCTGCAGCACAACAGGTTGGGAAAGACGGCGCTTGCGGCTGTTGACCAGGGCCATGTCGATTTGTGCACGCTCGATGTTGGCCGGGGTGAGCACGCTGAGATCGGCAACAAATGGACAGCGATTCGTGCGGATTTCCTTGAGTGGAGGACGATCCTTGGCGCCAGGCGTGAACAGCGCTTTTCGCAAATCGGCTTCGTCCCCGTGGATCAGCGGCTCGATATCGCTGGCCAGATCCGCAACGATCACGGAATTGGCGTTGACAGGGTGGCGGCAGAGCGAAAGCACCGGCGCCACGCGATAACGTTCCTTGGGATACATGCCTGAAACATGCACACACACACGTTGAGCGTAGGGTTCCAGGAGTTTGCGCACGTTCCGCTTGTCGCGACTGCCCAGATAATAGTCAAACAGACGCGGCTGCGCAGTGCGGATCAGCCTGGCGAGCGCAAGCGTGGCACGAACATCCGAAAGGGCATCGTGGGCAGCAGTGTGCTCAAGGCCGTTGGCCCTGGTGAGTTCCGTCAGCCGATAGACCGGCCAACCTTCTTCATCCTTCGGCCACTCCATGCCTTCCGGCCGAAGCGCACCCGTGGCACGGACCAGATCGACCAGGTCCCAGCGGGAATTGCCATTTCTATGTTCACGCGCATATGGGTCGCGAAGATGCCGGAACAGGCCGAATCGCACAAACTCGTCATCAAATCGCAGGCTGTTGTAGCCAACAGCACAGGTGTGGGCCACGGACAGGGCTCCATGGATGCGTTCGAACGCTTCCCATTCGGAGATTCCGGAACGGGTTCTCTGTGGTGTGATACCGGTGACAAGTGTCGCGCGGGGATCCGGCAGAACGTCGTCCGGCAACACGACATCAGTCACGAATTCATCACCGACCGGGTTCAGCTCCGAGTCGGTCCGCAGTCCTGCAAACTGGACGATGCGGTCCCAACGGGCGGCCGTGCCCGACGTCTCCAGGTCATACCAGTAGAACGAATCAGGCATGTTGCCATCGCTCCAGGACGACCAACAGAATTCGAAGGCACCTGTTCCAGGCTTCAGGAGCCTGCATCGAAAAGGTACCCGATACGCCGGCTGGCGATTCTTGTCCGACACACGTGGCGGTGTTCCATGTTTGAGGCGTCACTGCTTTCCTTTAGTCTTGGCGTCTTCCTGCTTCAGGATTTTCATTTTGAGCCCTTCCAGAGTGGCGCTGTTTGCCGGACCCCTGCTTGCATTGTCGATGACAATGCTGCTCCGCTTCCAGTTCGAATGGGAGGTAAATGCTGCAACGACAGTCGGTGTGACGCTTCTGTGTGTCGTCTGGTGGATCTTTGAACCCATTCCGATTCCCGCCACTTCGCTGGTCCCTCTGGCTCTCCTGCCGCTGTTTGGTGTCATCACCGAAGACGATGTGGCCCTGGCCTATGGCAACCCGCTTGTCCTGCTGCTGATGGGCGGTTTTCTGCTCTCGACGGCGCTCGCACGCAGCGGCGCCCATCGCCGACTGGCCATTGGCATGGTCAGAATGACTGGCGGCGCAAGCAGTCGCATGGTGGTGCTGGGTTTCATGTCCGCATCTGCGTTGATCAGCTTGTGGATTTCGAACACCGCCACAACGTTGATGCTCCTGCCCATCGCCATGGCTGTTCTCGAAAAGTGCCCCGATCCCAAACTTGCCACCCCACTGCTGCTGGGCATCGGTTATGCGGCTTCAATCGGTGGCATGGGAACACCGATCGGTACCCCGGCAAACCTCGTTTTCATGGGCGTCTATTCAAACACCTTCGGATCAGAGTACTCCTTCACCGACTGGATGCGAATCGGCATACCCGCGGTGCTGGTCTTGACCCCACTGGCATGGCTCTGGCTCGCCCGGGGCCTGACCTACCAGGGCCGTTTCGAGATGCCCCAGATGGGCGCCTGGACTACGTGTGAAAAGCGCGTTCTGATCGTTTTTGCGCTGACCGCGCTGGCGTGGATCACTCGCGGCGAGCCATTTGGCGGCTGGAGTACCTGGTTTGATCTGCCCGACGCCAACGATGCAATGGTCGCCTTCCTTGGCGTGATTACCCTGTTCCTGATCCCGGATGGCGAGGGTGGCCGTCTTCTCGACTGGGACACAGCCAGTGACATCCCATGGGGAGTTCTGCTCCTCTTCGGCGCCGGGATTGCCATTGCCGGCGCCTTCGTCAGCTCAGGTCTGTCAACTACCATCGGCAGTGCACTCTCCGGGTTATCCACGCTGCCAGTCCTCGCGATGATCGCGACAATCTGCCTCGTGGTGACATTCATGACCGAAACCACCAGCAACACGGCTACTGCCACCCTGTTGATGCCGATCCTGGCAACGGCAGCTCTGGCGGCCAACATTGATCCTGCCCTGTTCATGATACCGGCAGCGCTCAGTGCCTCCTGCGCCTTCATGCTGCCGGTCGCCACTGCGCCGAACGCAGTGATGTTCTCAACCGGCGCCTTTTCCACCGGCCGAATGGCCCAGGAAGGGCTGGCACTCAATTTCATCGGTATCATCGTCATCACGATTGTCTGTTATCTGATGCTGACCTGAAGTCCGGTTTGCCATGGCCAGCAATTCCCGCAATCGTGTTTCCCGCGCCTGCGCTGACAGGGCTGCCAACCGGTCAACGGCAGACCAGAAACCGGGCCATCGAGAGCCGGATTTTTCGAACAAGACGACAAACGCAGGTATGAACCCGGCATAGGTCTGACCCGCTGCCAGATACGCATTGTTGAGTCGATTGGCGACAGTGGCGTCGTACCGGTCGTTCCCTGCGCGGTGACGACGTGCCACATGGCAACGCCGGAAGTCGGCATACAGTGCCGCCGCCTGCTGCTGCTTCAGGTCGTCCTGCACAGTCGAGGAATAAACCGATTCGAGTCTCCGGCGCAGACCGGCAATCAATACTGCAAATCGCTCTTCCACCGCCTGATTTTCCAGGTATTGACGCCGGTCTGCAGGACGAGCCTCCAGCCACTGCAGCGCTCCGGCATTCCCGACAAAGCTCGCCAGGGACTCATTGAACGCCGCATCGCCATGGACCCACACGCGACCATGTGCCAACTCATGGAACAGAAGATTGCCGAGGTCGCCATCCGTCCAGTGAATGAACGTGTCCAGCAGCGGATCCTTGAACCAACCAAGCGTCGAGTAGGCGGCCACCCCGCCCACACTCACCACTCTTCCCGACTCCCTGAGTTGCTCGGCCACGCGTACAGCGTCTGCTTCGCGAAAGTAGCCTCTGTAAGGGAGACAGCCAACAACGGGGTAACACCACTGAAGTGGCACCAGAGACAGTGCAGGCGTCGCAACCACATTCCAAACCACGGCCTTTCGCCCGGTGATCACGAGACTTCGGTAACGCCCCTGGATTGGCAGGTGAAGGTATTGCTCAGCAAAGCGCAGCGCCGCCTGACTTGTTTCCAGGCGAGCCCGCAGTGGGGGTGACGTTTCAGGAGACCTGAGCAATGCGGGGACGGACTGGCGCTTGAGGAGCAGCGAGGTTTGGCCATGCACCGCCTGACCGTAGTACGACAGCGTACTGCAACCTGCCAGCATGAACAGCAACAGGACACCGATTTGGCGGCTCATGCCCCCCCTCGTATACTCGCTATCTCGTCCATGAGCTCTGCACCCGCCATGTCGCTACTGCGCGGAATAGTTGTCATCCTGCTGACTGCCTGCGTCACCACTCTGGTGTGCATTCCGTTGTTTTCTCTCGGTGCGGTGTCATTGATTCTGCCTGGAGCGGCCGGTCGGCATCTGAAGCGATCACTCGAGATATGGTTGTTCCTCTGGACAGGTTTCAATCGATACCTGTTGGAAGCGATACGGGTTACCGACATCAGGCTGGATTGGCCGGATCTGGAGACAGTATCGACAGACCAATGGTATCTCGTCATCTCGAATCACCAGACATGGTCCGACATTCTTGTCCTGCAGACCATGCTGTGGAACCGGATTCCGCCAATCAAGTTCTTCACGAAAGAGCAACTGATCTGGATTCCGTTCATCGGCATCGGCATGTACCTGCTGGGCTTTCCTTACGTGAAGCGCTCCACCAAGCAGCAGATTGCAAAAAATCCGGAATTGAAAGGAGCGGACCGCGAATCGGTTCGTATCGCCTGCCGGCGGTTTCGAGAGTACCCCTCAACGGTACTGAATTTCATCGAGGGCACACGATTCACACCGGCCAAACATGAACGTCAGGGCAGTGAGTTCAGACGGTTGCTTGCACCGAAGGTGGGTGGCCTGTCCTACGTCATCACCGACATGGGCAGTACTTTCCACCGGATGCTCGACGTCACCATTCACTATCCCGGTGGACCGCCAACCTTCTGGGAGTTCCTGCAGGGAAAATGCCGGCAGGTGAACGTTGTGGTCGAAACCTACGCGATACCGGCAGAGGTGCTGGCAGAGGGCACGGAACGCGAGCAGCGCCGTCGTCTGGCTGCCTGGGTCGACACCGTCTGGCGCACCAAAGACCAGCGACTGGATCAACTCGAAGCCGGCGCCATCGCCTCCTGATGTACCTCGAGCACTTTCGCTTTGTCCGCGAACCGTTTTCGATCGCGCCGGATCCGGGCTTCCTCTACCTGAGCGAAGGCCACAATGAAGCCCTCGCCCATCTGCAGTACGGGCTCAAACATGGTGGCTTTGTACTGATCACTGGCGAAGTTGGCACCGGCAAGACGACCTTGTTGCGCAATCTGGTTCGCATGACACCGGAGAACATGGATCTTGCGTTCATCCTGAATCCGCGACTCACCGCCAAGGAACTGCTGGAGACAATCTGCGAAGAGCTGGCAGTCACGCATGACAAGAGCATCACCCAATCCATCAAGCAGTACATCGATCTGCTGAACCTCTACCTGCTCCGGGCGCATCGCGAGGGCAGGAGCACGGTGCTGGTGATCGACGAAGCCCAGAACCTGTCACCGGCAGTTCTCGAGCAGATACGGCTGCTCACCAACCTGGAAACGGATGAACGCAAGTTGTTACGCATCATCCTGATCGGGCAGCCGGAACTGGATGCATTGCTGGCACGCTCGGAACTGCGGCAACTGTCCCAGCGAATCACGGCGCGGTATCAACTTGGACCACTCGGGAGCGCCGAGACTTCAGCCTATGTCGCTCACCGACTCTCGACGGCTGGTGGCAACCCTCGCATTTTCACACCATCCGCGCTCCGCAAACTGCACAGGGTGACCCGGGGCATACCACGGCTGATCAACGTTGTAGCCGATCGATCGCTGCTGGGCGCTTACGCGCTTGGTACGTTTGAAGTCACTCAAACCGTTGTCAGCCGAGCAGCCAGGGAGGTCATCCCTTCACGACGCAACAGCTCGACGCTGGTCATCGCCACCGTATGTGCACTGGTCGTTGCAACGCTCACGATGATCGGTTACTGGGTGACGGATCGACAAGGCGTGGCAAAGGAAAACTCGACGGGACGGGGGCCTTCAGTGATCGTCAGGGCAGAAGACGTGGAATCGTCGGTACAGACGCGGGCCGCAGCGGACACCCAGGACACTGCGGTTACGTCGAATGGCACCGATTTGCTCGATGAATCTGCCGCCGGGTCAGAAGTCACGCCCCAAACGGGATTGGTCAGCCGTCCTCCGCAGCCCGCTGCAACATTGCAACGGTCTGCTTACCAGCAGGTGTTCAACACCTGGTCCATCGATTACGACATCTCGTCGAATGACATGCCCTGCGAGTTCGCCAATCTGAATGAGCTGGAATGTGCCAGCCAGACCGGTACCCTGGCTGACATCAGGCGGGTAAATCTGCCCGTGGTCATCGAACTGTGGGACGAACAGCCAGAGCCCTACCATGCCGCGCTGCTCGGAATCGGTGACACGAATCTGATGCTGGGTCTCGCAGGCAAGACCTTCACCATCTCTCCACAGGATCTGCGAGAGCAGTGGTTCGGCAATTTCACCTACGTTTGGCCACGGCCGCCCCTGTATCGCGGCTTGTTGAACGAAGGTGATCTGAACGACAGCGTCGTTGTCCTTCGCGATCGGTTGCAGGCGGCGCTGGGCCGACCGGTTCCGGGTACCATCCGGAACCTGTTTGACGCCGAACTGGCCAATGCCCTGATGGAATTCCAAAAGCGGGAGGCGCTGGTTCCTGATCGTGTTGCGGGACCACAAACCTGGGTTCGCCTGACCCGAGTGACAGGTAGCACTACCATGCCAAGTCTTCAGACCCTCAGAACCGGCCAGGCACCGTAGCATGTCGTTCATCGTCGATGCTGCCCGCCGTCGTCAACTTGATGAAGAACCCAGTCAGGCCGCGACCTGGGCATATTCGCAGATGCGCAATCGCCAACGCCGATTGTGGATGGCCGTTGGGCTGCTGACTCTGATCGCCGTCGCGCTGACGGGCACGCTGCTCCTGCGATGGGTATCCGCCCGAGAAACCAGCGCGGTTGCAACATCCGTGGACAGCGGGTCACCGGTCCCACAAGAAGTGGTGAGTTCTGTCCCGGCACCGGCCGTTGCGGAGGCAGTCACTCCCGCTGAGACCGTTGCTGACGTGCCCTACTACCAGCCGATCGAGAGCGACGCACCTGACGAAGAAATATTCCGGACGCCCGTGCCACTCGACGCTGCACCAAAGGCGATTGCACAGGAGCTGTTGCGCTTTCAGTACTCTTCGCACCTCTACTCGACCGAATCTGACGGGCGATCAATGTCCGTCAATGGAAAACGGGTGCGCGAAGGGGATGCCATCGATCACTGGTCAGTTGACGAAATTACAGAGTCAGGAGCCATCTGGGACAATGGCGAGATTCTCGTTGAGGTGAATGTCCTCGATCTCTGGAACTAGGAGAACGTGCCCCAGTTCAATCCATCGCTCAGCCGTTGACCACCTTCATCAGGCTTTCATGCAGGCGAGCCTCCAGGAAAATGTCGACGATGTCCTGATCGATCAAACCGTGGCGTGCCTCATCCTGCAGGATGGAAGCCGCCTGGGACGATGAGATGGCCGACTTGTAAGGCCGATCCATCGCCGTCAGCGCATCGAAGATATCGCATACCGCCATCACCCGCGCGGCCAGCGGAATCTGCTCACCGATCAGCCCATCCGGATAGCCGCTGCCATCGAGTCGCTCATGATGGGCACCAGCAATTGCAGGGATGGCAGAGAGTTCGGTTGGCCACGGCAGGACAGACAGGAATTCCCTGGTGTGCACCACATGCGACTCAATCTCGCGACGCTCCGCGGGCGTCAGCGAGCCACGGCGAACAGACAGAGCCAACAGATCGTTGTCGTCGATAAGACCTGTGATTGTTCCATCCAGTTCCAGGAACCGTTCTTCACGAACCTCGATCAGATGCTGGAAGTCGCCGTCCTCGATCAGATTGGGTTTGTTGGCGCGAACGACCGATGTCCAGTGATCGTCAAGCATTGAAATCTGCTTCTCCAGGTCCCGGTGTACACGTCGGCGCGCCACGTCGATGTCCACGGCGTTGTGATGCAGCAGATGAAGTTCCTTTTCAACGGCGCGACGACGCAAGCGCTCCCGTTGCAATTCGAAGCGATAGCGCAGAACTTCCAGCCGATCACCCGTCAGCTTGTTCGCCTTCAGCAGCACCTCTTCACGCACGCCGACTTTGCCAAAATCATGCAGCAGCGCTGCGTACCGGATTTCACGCAGGGATTCCGAAGACAGGACCAACCCACGGAAACGGGAATTGTTCGACTGGGGCAACAGCTGCATGAGCTGAACCGTCGACTCCGCCACTCTGAATGAGTGACCACTCGTGGATGGATCCCGGTGTTCGATTGTCTTGACGCTCGCACGAACAAAACCTTCGAACAGTTCATTGATATTGCGCACCAGGGCACTGCGCTGAATCGAGATCGCCGCCTGTCCCGCGAGAGCACGCAGGACTTCAACGATCTCCTGGTCAAAGGTGATCAGCTTTCCCGAGCGATCACGTCGATTGACAAACTGCAATACACCAACCACTTCCTTTCGGTGATCACGCATCGGCATGACCAGCATGGACGACGTGCGATAACCCATCTTGTCATCGAACGATCGATTGAATCGGAAAGGCAGGCCGGGCTCCAACGCATAAACGTCGGCTATGTTCAGTTCTTCCCCCGAGGTGGCGACATGACCGGCGATGGATGCCGAGGTCATTGGTAGCCGGGTTTCCACAAAGGGGACGACAAACGCATCGTTCTGCGCCAGCTTGAACACCAGGGTCGGCTCTTCGCCGGTGCGATCTGCGAGATACAGCGATCCACCCTCGCAGGTGGCAATCTTGCGGGACTCTGTCAGGATGGTATCGAGCAGCGCATCCAGATCAACCTGCGTGGAGAGTTGTGCGCCGATGTCAGAAAGCTGGCGCAACCGTTGTCTACGAATACCCACCTCCGTTGCGAGTTGGGTAACCTTCAGATTGCGTCGCCAATGGCCTTCGCTGTGCCGGAGCAACTGACGGATCTGTTCTGTATCCGCTGTTGCAGGAACACACAGGTCGGCATCGGAATCAGCACTCATCGCTGCAAACAGTGCATGCTGGAAGAGGATTCTGACACCAGCCGCAGCGGATTCGTCATCCAGCATGACCAAGGCAACAAGTTCGCGGTTTTCTTCGATCAAGCCGTCATCGTGCCTGAACACCTGCCAGCCAAGGGCTCGGGCTGATTCGGCAAACTTTGAGAACCCGGAATCCGTAACACAGATTGCAGGACGCTGGTCTCCACTAAGCATCGGGTCATCCGTTGACTTACGATGCGTCTCAGTATGCCTGTGCGGCATCTCACAAAACGGCACACGGTCACAATTCGAAAGTAGACCGAAGTGCAGCAGAACGTTCTGCCCGACACTTACGCGCCGGGCTGAGGATGACGGAGGGTGCTTGTCCGGAGCGCTTCCTGCGAGGCGGTCAGCTCAGCGGTGGGCTGACAATCTTTCGTTCCAGTTCGTTCAGACGATTGCTGATCTGCGATCGGAAAGCGTCGATGGCGTCGATTGCCTGTTCACTCTCGCTGACCCGACGGGACAGATCACTCTTCATCGCGTTCAAACCCTCACGCTGGGTGTTCAGTTTGGCGATGAGGTCCTGCTGAGAGGCCACCAACTGCTGCATCTGCAGCTCCATGGCAGCAAGCTGATCTACCAGGTCCTGCTGTCTTGCCGTGGCCTGCTCGTGCCGATCGACCTGGACACCCTGCGCCCGCAATGCCGATTCAATGGCTTCGGCGGTCTTCTGCAACTTCCCGATGCTGGCGGTGTTCTGATCAATCAGCCGTTTGTCGCGGTCATTGACCACCGCCCAGAGCTTGCGGATCTCTGACTCCCAGAAGGTGATCTTCTCCTTGGTCTGATCTCCCGTTTCGGTCAGCGTTTCATCAGTCAGTCTGAGACGATCTTCAAGAACCTTGAGCCGGGTGTCCGCTTCTCCGAGAAGCCCCGACTGCTTGTCGATCATTTCCTTCTGGTTAAGGATGAACCAGCCTGCTGCCACGAGACCCACCACAAGAATGGCGAGGATCACGCTCGTACCGATATTCGTTCCGCCGTCTCCGCCTCCGGCACTGTTGGCAGGTCTTCTGTCGGCACGGTAGTCCGATGAACCGGTCGTACTCACACCGCCAGTTGAAGGTTCTCGTCTTTCTGCCATGGTATTGGGTTCCGGGTATTTGCCAAAGCGGACTATTGTCTTTGCCAGGAGGGGAAAAGCAAAGGGCCCGCACAATGGCGAGCCCCTTTAGCTGATCGTCCAATGACGGCGTGTCAGCAACTGCTGCTGGACCGGATGCCGCTACTCTATCGGCGCCTCCGGCGTGAAACTACAGACGAAGTACACCCAAGCTACAGCAGAGTCACCACGCCATACAACACAAACGCCAGAACCACCCCACTGCTGATCACCCCTCTGACGGTCATCATCACGCCCTGCTTGCCGAAGATCGCATTGGCCTCCAGCGCAGCGATGATGGCCAGTGCCACCAGGAACGGCAGCATGTTGGCGGGGTCACCCAGCAACGAACCGTTTGGAAGATGTGCACTGGAGACCATGAAGAGAAGCATCGGGACGGAGAACAGCGTGTTTGTACGCGACGCGAGCGCAGCCTTTGGACCTGCGGCTGCAGCGGCGGGGTCTGCCTGGCCACCGGCAGCGACCTGCTGATTGGAGCCAACCACAATTTTCTGGTTCGGCCAGATGATCAGCCAGACGTTGAGAAACATCAGTGTCGCCAGAGTGGCTCCTACGCCGATGTCAACGGTGAGTCCCGCACCCTTGAGTCCGAGCAGAATCAAACCGGTCAGAAAGGTGAACATCGCCGCCCAGCGGAACCACCACAGGGCTCTTGGTGCCAGCTTGCTCAGAACATCAACCTTGGCTGCTGCTTCGCCGACCTTGATGTACTCGGTCTGTACAAAATTGAAGTAATACAGCAACCCAATCCAGCAGATGCCAAACAGGATGTGGCTGAAGCGGCTCAGAAGATCAATAAAACCTGCGTCCATCGTACGTCCCCCACGCATAGACTAATTGTTAGAGGCCAAGACTATAACGAATCGATTTCAGGCATGCCAAGGTTAAAGAGGAGGTTTGGGAAAACTATGGCCTGCAGAATGCAAAACCCCGGCCGAAGCCGGGGTCTTTCAAGCAACCGAAGGCCGCTTGTTACATCATGCCGCCCATGTCCGGCATGCCGCCACCACCGGGGCCACCGGCAGGCTTGTCTTCCGGCAGCTCGCTGACCATGGCTTCGGTAGTAATCATCAGACCAGCCACGGATGCCGCAGCCTGCAGTGCAGTTCGCGTCACCTTGGCCGGATCCAGAATACCCATCTTCAGCATGTCACCGTACTCTCCGGTCGCCGCGTTGAAGCCCTGATTGCCCTTCAGCGACGCGACCTTGTCGAGCACCACCGAGCCTTCTGCGCCTGCGTTGGCAGCAATCTGGCGCAATGGCGAGGACATCGCCCGAATGGCAATCGCCACACCAACGTTCTGGTCTTCATTGTCACCCTTGACCTTGCGGACCGACTCCAGTGCGCGGATCAGGGTGACGCCGCCACCAGGGACAACACCTTCTTCCACAGCGGCACGAGTCGAGTGCAGCGCGTCTTCAACGCGTGCTTTTTTCTCTTTCATTTCCACTTCGGTCGGGGCACCAACCTTGATCACTGCAACACCACCTGCCAGTTTGGCCAGCCGTTCCTGCAGTTTTTCACGGTCGTAGTCGGAGGACGTGTCCTCGATTTCCTGCCGGATCTGCTTGATTCGTCCTTCGATGTCGGCCTTCACTCCTGCACCATCGATGATCGTGGTGTTTTCCTTCGTCGAGCTGACACGCTTGGCTGTACCCAGATCTTCCAGGGTCGCGCCTTCGAGGGTCAGGCCAACTTCTTCGGAAATCACGGTTGCGCCGGTGAGGATCGCGATGTCCTGCAGCATGGCCTTGCGACGATCACCAAATCCCGGAGCCTTCGCAGCAGCCACCTTGACGATGCCGCGCATGTTGTTGACGACCAGCGTCGCCAGCGCTTCACCTTCGATATCTTCAGCAATCACCATCAGCGACTTGCCAGATTTTGCAACGGCTTCCAGCACAGGCAACATGTCGCGGATGTTCGAGATCTTCTTTTCGCAGAGGAGGATGTAAGGGTCTTCCAGCTGTGCCGACATCGTTTCCTGGTTGTTGATGAAATACGGCGACAGGTATCCTCGATCAAACTGCATGCCTTCTACGATATCCAGTTCGTTTGCGAGACCGGTCCCTTCTTCAACCGTGATCACGCCTTCCTTGCCAACCTTGTCCATGGCTTCGGCGATGATCTGGCCCACCGCGTGGTCACTGTTCGCGGAAATCGTGCCTACCTGGGCAATGGACTTGGAATCTGTGCACGGGGTTGCCATGCCCTTGATGTGTTCGACGGCGGCAGCAACCGCCTTGTCGATGCCTCGCTTGAGGTCCATCGGGTTCATGCCGGCGGCAACCGACTTCAGCCCTTCCGTCAGGATGGCCTGTGCAAGAACCGTGGCCGTGGTGGTGCCGTCACCTGCCTCATCGGAGGTCTGGCTGGCGACTTCCTTCACCATCTGTGCACCCATGTTCTGGAACTTGTCCTTCAGCTGGATTTCCTTGGCCACGGACACACCGTCCTTGGTCACAGTGGGTGCACCAAAGGACTTGTCGAGTACAACGTTGCGACCTTTCGGACCGAGGGTGACTTTTACGGCGTTTGCCAGGATGTTCACGCCTTCCAGCATACGGCTGCGGGCTTCGTCCCCAAATTTGACTTCTTTTGCGCTCATTGCGAAATTCCTCTTGAGTTAAATGCCTGCACTTACTTTTCGACGACGCCGAAAATTTCGGCTTCCGTCAGGATCAGCAGTTCTTCGTTGTTGACCTTGACGGTGCTGCCGCCGTATTGGCCGAAAATCACGCGGTCCCCGACTTTGACGTCAAGCTTGCGCACCTGACCATTGTCCAGGACCTTGCCAGTGCCGATTGCCAGCACTTCGCCTTGCTGTGGTTTTTCCCCTGCGGAATCCGGCAGGACGATGCCGCCAGCAGTTTTCTTTTCTTCTTCCAGACGGCGTACAACCACACGATCGTGCAGCGGTCGAATCTTCATCGTTTATCTCCCAATGTATATGGAACCGGATCGATCAAATCTGTTAGCACTCTCGAACCCCGAGTGCCAAAGGCAGGCCGCCATGATAGGGGCGGAAAAAGCAGATTCAAGGCCTGATTGGGCAGAACTGCACTAAATCGCGACTTTCACAGCGCGGAATCCGCAGTTGTTTCTAAACTCCTCTCAGCATTCGCCAAACCCTGTCACCCAATGCGCAGCACCATTCTCGTCGTCAACCAAGAGCCAGCACTCGCTGCTTCGATCCAGCGGGCTTTACGCCACGAAGCCGTTGACCTCCTGTCTGCGGGTTCGATTGCGCAGGCCAGGACATTGCTCGAGGCGAACCGGATAGATGTGGTGATCAGCGACCAGCGCCTGCCTGAATCACCCGGCGCGCAGTTCCTCGGCTGGGTCAACGACCACTATCCGGATACGATTGGCCTCCTTCTGGCCAGCGAGCAGGATCTGAAAGCCGTCATCGCGGCCATCAACGGTGGGCAAATCTACCGATTTCTCAGCAAACCCTGGACAAACGATGCACTTCGTCATGTTGTCCGGGACGCCGTCGACAAGGCACACGAAGGCCTGGTCGACCCAAAAACCGGCTGGCTCACCTATCGGTCTTTCTGTCGCGAGGTGACTTCGGCACTGCCCGGGCGACAATTGCGTATCGTCGTCTGCGAGATACGCAACGCAACCACAGCCTGGGCCATGCTTGATGGCCCGCAGCGCCTTCTCCTTGCCAAAAAGATCACCGATCGGTGCATTGCCGCCGCTGGTGTTCCTGTTGTGTCCCACGCGTCACTTGAACGCGGATTGTTTGCGTTCGCCCTCGATCAGGCGATCGATGAAAGTAGTCTGGAGGGCATATTTCAACGCCTGAGCGCACCGATCGCACTTGATGGCAAGGCGATTTCACTGAGCCTCGACTTCGGTTATGCAGACTCGGCGCCTGGAGAATCGGAGGGTGCGGTATTGCTGCGACGAGCACTGGTTGCCCTGACCTCTCTTGATGGAGATGACCCGCGCCGAATCGCCTGCTACTCAGGTCAGACCACGACCAATCTGCATCAGCGGCACTCACTCGAGCGCGACATGACCCGTGCTCTCGCCAGGAACGAGTTTTTTGTTCAGATACAACCGCAGGTCTCCGCCAGGGATTTCAGAATCGTCGCCGGTGAAACGCTGATGCGCTGGCGCCATCCGCAGCACGGGCTGATTTCTCCCATGCAATTCATCGATATGGCCGAACGCAACGGGTTCATCAATGAGATTGGACTGTGGGTCGCGAACAAGACTGTTCAGACACTGGAGTCGCTCGACCAGGCCGGGGCCAGCCGGGTGCGGCTCAGCCTGAACGTATCGCCCCGCCAGTTTCTCGGAGCCCAGACTGCTGGGTGGGCGATGTTGCTGCGTGAATACGCCATCGACAGCCCGGAACTGCTTCGACGGCTCGAACTCGAAATTACCGAAAGCACGATTCTCCACGACCAGAGACTGGCTTCCGCACTGCTCGCAGAATTCAAGGAAATGGGGCTGCGCATCGCTCTGGACGACTTTGGCACCGGCTATTCCTCACTCTCGCAGATCATGGAATTGCCGCTGGATGTACTGAAGCTTGATCGAAGTCTGATCCAGGATATCGAGCACAATCCTCGCAGTCGGACCATGGTGACCCATCTGACCAGGATGTCACACGACCTCGGGCTTGAGGTGGTCGCCGAAGACGTCGAATCCCAGGCTCAGATCGACCTCTGTCAGGAGATCGAGTGTGACCTCATTCAGGGTTACGCCTTCCATCGACCACTTGATCCGGCGGACTTCATGAAGGCGCTCGACGAGGATCGTTCCAGCACGCGCCACTGACTCGTCTCCAGCCGGATTGGCATCGTCTGCGCGGCGGTGCATTATCCGGCATCTCTGCTTCGAAGTGACGGTGATGTCACCCGAGTTCACTACGGCTGTCCACCATCTCCTGGGCCAGATTCCACCAGGCAAGGTGAGCACCTACGGCCACCTCGCAAGCCTTGCCGGCTACCCGGGTTACGCGCGTCACGTCGGACGCCTGCTTGCACAGTTGCCTTCAGACTCGACGCTACCCTGGTTCCGGGTGGTGACTGCAAGTCTGGTTCCATCACGTGCAGGGTCAGCCTCGGCAATGCAGCAGCGGTCGAGGCTGAAAGCGGAGGGAGTGGAGTTCAGGGGAGAACGGGTGACGAAGGATCACCTCTGGGTGCCATGAGATCGGCTGCCCGGCGTCCGAGCAGTACGATGAGCAGCATCGCCGGCAGGCCAAGCGCTGCCGCATAGACAAAAAAGGCCGTGTAGCCGAAGCCTTCCACAACCACACCTGAAAACCCGCCAAACAATCCTCCGAGACTGGTCATCAACGAACTGAAGAGGGCGTATTGCGTTGCTGTATAGGTGCGATTGGTCAGACTGGAAAGAAACGCGATGAACACCACGTTGGCCAATCCGCCACTGAAATTGTCAGTACTGATGACAAGCGTCAGCAGCGAAACCGATGCTTCGCCCCACCACGACAAGCTGGCAAACGCCAGATTGGTCAGCGCGACCAGGGCGGCTCCGACCAGCAGCATCACTCGCAGCCCGTAGCGGACAACCAGCATGCCTCCCACCAGGGCGCCAACGATGGTCATGCCAAATCCAAAGACCTTGGCAATGCTGGCGATCTGGGCCTTGGAAAATCCCAGATCGAGATAAAACGGGTTGGCCATGACACCCATGGTGATATCGCTCAGGCGATAAACCGCGATCAACACCAGAACCAGCCACGCAAGTGCAGAACCATTCCTGCTGAAAAATTCGCGAAACGGGTTGAGCACCGCCTCCCGGATCCATACCAGGAAAGTGCGGGACGTCGACCCCGAAGCCCGGGTCGGACGATTTTCCGGTTCACGAATGCACAAGGTCGTGACCATGCCAACCAGCATGCAAGCAGCCATCGAGAGGTAGGCAGTTGACCAGGATGCATACTCGGCGATGAACAGCGCACCGGCGCCGCCAACCAGCAACGCAAGCCGATAGCCAAAGATATAGGCCGCCGACAGCGCAGCCTGCTCTTCAACGGCTGCCACCTCGATGCGATAGGCATCGATGACGATATCCTGGGTCGCAGACCCGAACGCCAGTGCAAAGGCGCACAGCACAACCGGAGCCAGGGACACCGCGGGATCGGCTGAGGAAAGGCCTGCCAACGCCGCAGCGATGACAAGCTGTGCAAGGAACATCCAGCTTCGACGTGCACCAAGCCGTCGAATCGGCCCGGCCAGACCAATCGAGTCGATCACCGGCGCCCAGAGTATCTTGGCTGAATAGGTCAGCGACAACATGCTGACAAAGCCTATGGTCGACAGTGCAATTCCGGACTCCCTCAGCCAGACCGAGAGCGTCGAAAAAACCAGCAGATACGGCAGACCGGCTGAAAAGCCCAGCAAACCGAGCACAGCAACCTGTGGACGTCGATAGACCGCAATGGCTTCACGCCAGCGGTGGTCATTACCGCCCGTTGTCCGGTGCGATGTCACTCGCGGAAGTTGTCGAACTGAAGCGGTATCTTGAGTTCAGCCTTTCGCAGGAGTGCCATGATTTCCTGCAGGTCATCCCGTTTCTTGCCGGTGACCCGGAGCTTTTCGCCATTGATCTGCGACTGCACCTTGACCTTGCTGTCCTTGATCAGCCG
The DNA here is from genome assembly GCA_041752315.1 of Pseudomonadales bacterium. GTDB lineage: Bacteria > Pseudomonadota > Gammaproteobacteria > Pseudomonadales > Azotimanducaceae > SYFY01. The sequence continues at coordinate 165,911 of JBGSHJ010000020.1, read as the reverse complement.
GGTGATGGTCTTGGCGTTATCCTTGTCGATGCCCTGGCGGAGCGTATATTTTCGTCGTTTCTGTTTGCCGGACCCTTCAACCTCTCCCGCCTCAAGACACTGCACATCCACGTTTCGGCGGATCAACCTGTCGCGCAGAATGTCTTCCATCTGCGTCAGCTGGAATTCTTCCAGCGCCGCCACCACAATAGACTCGTCTTCAATACTGAAGCTTGCATCTATCCCCTTGAAATCAAAGCGTTTTTCAAGCTCCCTGCCAGCCTGATCGACCGCATTTCGAACTTCCTGCATATCCACTTCGGAAATCACGTCAAAAGATGGCACGACAACTGACTCCTCGCCCTGTTTGGTCCACCAGCATGGGTTCCTGCTAACATGCTGCTTCGCCAGTAGTTCCAGCCCGCTAAGTTACATGCCGAAGGCAGACATTCCAATTATCGTAGTTGATGACGCGAAGTTCTCTTCCGCGATCATTGCCAAGGCACTGCGCACCGGTGGGTTCAACAACGTTCGTTTCACCAATAATCCACTGCAGGCTTTGCGCTCACTCGAAAAAAGGCCAGCAGAGGTGGTCATCGCAGACTGGCTGATGCCGACGATGGATGGCATCGAGCTGGCACGTCGCATCAAGAAGATGGACGAGCTCGAACATCGATTCACCTACGTCATGCTGCTCACCGCACGCGACGATCCCGACGCGTTGAACGAAGCCTTCGCTGCAGGCACCGACGACTTCCTGAACAAGGCCAACCTGCGAACCCAGCTATTGTCGCGAGTGACTACGGCCCATAGGATCGTCAGGCGCCAGAACGACCTGCTGACCAACAACCAGCTGCTGCGTCGCCGATTGCGCGAAACGCAGAACACCGATCTCGTAGACCCGACCACTGGCCTTGGCAACGTGCGTTATACACTGGATAAACTCTCGAGCGTGATCAAGCACGCAGAGACTCGCGGCGGTGGTGCCAGCCTGATTCTGGTCGGTGTGCAGAACCTGCCGATCATCCAGGAGCAGTTCGAGGCGGCAGTTGTCGATGAACTGCTGGCGGCCATTGCGGTACGAATTCGGCAGCTGGTACGGCCGCTGGATACTGTGACCCGGCCAGAACCCAACATGTTTGCCATCGTGCTCACGCATCCCGCACCATTTGGCAGTGGCGAAGCGTTTCGTCGCATCTTTGACAGTCTCTACATGCGCTCTTTCAAGACCAGCAAGGGATTCATCCCCATTGTCGTGGGCATGAGCATCTGCACCGTCGACGCAAGTACCGGTTTTCCCGGCGCCAAGTTGCTGTTGCAATCCGCGTTCAAGGGCATGTCCGCTTCCTTTGACTCCGGTACGGTGTCCCACAAGGCGTTCGATCCCGTAGACGCGCTCTGAGATGCATGCAATGACGGCCTCCGCACTCGCCAATATCAAGCTATCCGTCCTGGATCTGTCACCTGTGATCGAAGGTGCCTCGGCCCGGGAGGCTCTCGCCAACAGTCTCGATCTCGCGCGCCATGCCGAAGCCCTCGGCTACCATCGTTACTGGCTCGCCGAACATCACAACATGCAGGGCATTGCAAGCGCGGCAACTGCCGTGGTCATCGGCTACATCGCCGGAGGTACCACGCGAATTCGTGTCGGCGCTGGTGGCGTGATGCTGCCCAATCATTCGCCATTGGTGATCGCCGAACAATTTGGCACGCTGGAAAGCCTCTATCCCGGTCGAATCGACCTTGGCCTTGGGCGCGCGCCAGGAACCGATCAGATCACGGCACAGGCACTCAGGCGCACGCTCACCGGTGATGTCGACCAGTTTCCGCAGGATGTCATGGAGTTGTTGCGCTATTTTTCCGGCACTTCCGGAAGAGTCCAGGCTGTACCCGGCCAGGGTCTGAACGTTCCGGTCTGGATTCTCGGATCGAGTCTGTTTGGGGCGTCTTTGGCTGGCGCGCTTGGTCTGCCGTTTGCATTTGCCTCACACTTTGCTCCGGCTGCACTGATGCAGGCGATCGATGTCTATCGAAGCCGCTTCAGGCCATCAGCCTATCTCGAAAAACCGTATCTCATGCTCGGCTTCAACGTCTGCGCAGCCGATACGGACGAAGCAGCCGTCCTGCTGCGCAGTTCGGCGCTGCAGTCATTCGTACGATTGCGTTCAGGCAGTCCTGGGAAACTGCCACCACCAGTACCCGACTTTGAATCAACACTCAGCGCTGCCGATCGGTACATGGTGGACCAGATCGGCGTCTGCAGCGCCGTCGGCAATCCAGAAACTGTCCGGGCCAGGTTGGTTGAGTTCATCACCCAGACCAGCGCCGACGAACTCATGGTGGTCGCACAAATCCATTCGCACACCGCCCGCAAGCGATCATACGAACTGCTGTCGAAGCTTGTGCACCCCGGTTGACCAGGTACAAAGTCCATGACTGATCGCATCAGCCGAGTCACTACACGTACTGGCGATACCGGAACTTCAGGAACGGCAACCGGGCGACGTCTGCCAAAAACGGACGCGCTGTTTGCGGCGCTGGGTGATGTCGACGAACTGAACTCATGCGTCGGACTGACCTGTTCGGCGATCCGGGAAGTCCCGGAGTTCGCGGTAAACATCCAGCAGGCACTCTTCGACCTTGGTGCCTGTCTGGCAACCGAAGGGCTCACTCCTCCGCCTGACGCGGCAGAAGTCGAGTCCACTACGACGACCCTGAATGCCGGGTTGCCACCCTTGAAAGAGTTTGTACTGCCTGGCGGGAACGAAGCTGCCGCCCGCTGTCACGTGGCTCGAGCCGTCTGTCGGCGTGCGGAACGCAGCGTATGGGCACTGGGTGAGACCTATGTCAACTGCGCCGTGTACCTGAATCGCCTCAGCGATCTGCTGTTCGTGTGGGCGCGCGCGCTCAATCGACTGGATGGCGAAGAGGTCGTCTGGCGCGGCACCCTTCGCTGATCGGCCTACAGGATCAATCGCCTGAGGTCACCCAGTACAGCACACAGGTCCGCCATGAACCTGCCGGCTTCGGCGCCGTTGATCGCCCGGTGGTCGTAACTCAGTGACAGGGGCAACATCTCCCGAGGCAGAAACTCGCGCCCGTTCCATTGCGGTTTGGTGACAAGCCGACAAACACCCAGTATGGCCACTTCCGGTGCATTGACGATGGGGGTGAAGCCGGTGCCACCCAGTGCACCCAGACTGGAAATGCTGAACGTGCCACCGGACATGTCGTTCATTCCCAGTTTGCCGCGCCTTGCCTTGTCGGCCAGGTCGTTGATGACACTCGACAGTTCCCAGATACCCAAGCGATCGGCATCACGAATGACCGGCACCACCAGGCCATCCGGAGCATCTACCGCAAAGCCGATGTGGTAGTAGCGCTTGAGTACATAGTTCTCCACGCTCGCGTCCAGCGATGCGTTGAATCGTGCATGCTGCTTGAGCACCGCACAACACGCACGAACGATGAAGGACAATGGAGTCACCTTGACACCCCGCCGTTCCGCTTCCGCTTTCAGCGACTTGCGAAATTCCTCCAGTGCCGTGATGTCCGCATCGTCATTCTGGGTCACATGGGGAACATTGAGCCAGCTTCGATGCAGGTTTTGTGCGCCTGCCCTGCGAATGCGGGACATGGGCTCGATTTCAACCGGCCCGAACCTGGAAAAGTCGACCACCGGCAACGCCGGTATGCCTGAGCCCGACGCCGCCTTTTGCACCGGTGCCTTCAGTCGCGTTTTGACAAACGCCTGAACGTCTTCCTTGACAATGCGGCCTCGACTGCCGCTGCCTTTCACCTGGGTGAGATCAACACCCAGTTCGCGCGCCATCAGACGAACGGCAGGTCCGGCATAAACGTCCGCACCGCTGGACACTGGCGGCTGCTCGGCAGCAACAGCCTGGCTGGGGACAGGTGGGGATGCTGATCGTTCGGCGGGTTTCGATGCGGGAGCGGCTTGCTGAACGGACGGTGCACTGGACGCAGGTTGAGGGGCCGGCGAGTCAGCCGGTTTCAACGCAAGTGGCTTCAACGACAACAATCGGTCACCCGCATTCACGGCCTGGTCAAGCGCGACGAGCAACGCCGCGATAGTACCGGCCGATGGCGACGGGACCTCCATGGATGCCTTGTCAGACTCGACAACCAGCAGCAGGTCACCGGCTGCGACAACGTCGCCCGGCTTGACCGCAATTTCGATGACAATCACGTCCTTCGCGTCACCGATGTCCGGTAACAGCACATCCACTTCCGCTGCAGATGGGATCGAGGCCGGGATCGGTGCGGGTGCGGGTTTGCCCGCTTCCCGCGGCGCAACAGGTTCGGCTGGTGGTGGTACAGCAGGCGGTACAACAGCAGTGGCATCAGCGGCAACCTTCTCCTCGGCGCCAGTTGCAGAGGTTGCTGCCTCGATGGTTGCGAGCAGGCTGCCCTCGGCAACCCGATCCCCGAGTTTCACTTCGATGCTGGTTATCTTGCCGTCCTGTCCGGCTGGCACTTCCATCGACGCCTTGTCCGATTCGATCACCACAATCGACTCATTGGCCAGGACCTGATCACCGACCGAGACACAGATCTCGATGATTTCCACCTCATCGACATCACCGATATCAGGAACTCGAATGTCCGTCACGATAGTCCTCACGAAATCCTTGGGTTGGGCTTGTCGGCATCAATGCCGAGGTCGGTACGGGCCTGACGGACCACTTCTGCGGAAATGCTCTGTCTGCGTTGCAGCGAATACAACGCGGCCAGCGTCACATATCGACGATCGACTTCGAAAAAGTCCCGCAGGCGGTCTCGGCGGTCACTACGGCCAAAACCATCTGTGCCCAACACGTGATAATCCGCCTTGATGTAGGGCCGGATCTGTTCGGAGTACGCCCGCATGTAGTCCGTTGCCGAGATCACGGGGAAGTCCCCGGACAGCGCGATCTCCGCGTAACCCTGCCGAGGTGTTTCGTCCGGATGCAGCAGATTCCAGCGCGCGGTGTCAGCCCCGTTGCGTGCCAGCTCGTTGAAGCTGGTGACACTGTAGATGTCACAGCCAACACCGTACTGATCCTCGAGCATCTGCGCTGCGGCCTCAACTTCGCGCAGGATGGCGCCACTGCCAAGCAGCCGCACCCTCTTGCTGACGCCTTCGGCGGTTCGTCGCAACAGATAGATACCTTGGCGAATTCCTTCTTCAACGCCCGCCGGCATGGGGGGATGAACATAGTTTTCGTTCATCACCGTGACATAGTAGTAGACGTTCTCCCGCTCCACGAGCATGCGGCGCAAACCATCCTGGATGATGACGGCCAGTTCATACGCATAACAGGGGTCGTAGCTGATGCAGTTCGGGATCGTCGACGCCAGCAGATGCGAATGACCATCCTGATGCTGCAGCCCTTCGCCGTTCAGAGTGGTTCGGCCCGCCGTTCCACCCAGCAGGAAGCCACGTGCCTGCATGTCTCCGGCTGCCCAGGCCAGATCACCAATACGTTGAAATCCGAACATCGAGTAGTAGATGTAGAAGGGAATCAACGTGTATCGATGTGTGGTGTAGGACGTCGCAGCCGCTATCCAGGCCGCCATGGCTCCGGCTTCGTTGATGCCTTCTTCCAGCACCTGGCCTTCACGACTCTCCCGATAGGCGCCAATTTCTTCGGAGTCCTCCGGCTCGTAAAGCTGTCCAACCGATGAGTAGATACCCAGTTGCCGGAACATGCCTTCCATGCCAAAGGTTCGAGCTTCATCCGGGACAATGGGCACCACCCGTTTGCCGATTTGTTTGTCGCGCAGAAGTGTGGAGAGAATGCGCACAAACGCCATCGTCGTCGAAATCTGGCGCTCGCCCGTTCCCTGGAGTTGCGCAGCAAAGGTATCCAGGGCAGGCGCGCTCAGATTCAGAAAGTCGACGGTGCGACGCGGGATGGGTCCGCCCAGTTTTTCCCTCTGACGCCGCAGGTACTCCATTTCCGGAGAGTCCATCGGCGGGCGGTAGTACTGCACTTCTTCCAGTTGTTTGTCGGTCAGCGGAACATCAAAACGATCACGGAAATACTTCAGCTCATCCAGAGTGAGTTTCTTGACCTGGTGGGTGTCGTTTTCAGCCTCCCCGGCATTGCCCATGCCATAACCCTTGACGGTCTTTGCAAGGATGACGGTTGGTTGCCCCTTGTGATGAACCGCGGAATGGTAGGCGGCATAAACCTTGTAGGGATCGTGGCCACCTCGGTTGAGTTTGAAGATATCGTCATCGGTGAGGTTCGAGACCATTTCCAGCAGTTCGGGATCCTGACCAAAGAACTTTTCACGCACATAGTCCCCGCCATGCGCCTTGAAGTTCTGATACTCCCCATCAACCGTTTCATCCATGCGCTGCTGCAGCAGGCCAAGAGTATCCTTCGCAAACAAGGGATCCCACAGTCGACCCCAGACAACCTTGATGACATTCCAGCCCGCTCCGCGGAAGGAGCCCTCCAGCTCCTGGATGATCTTGCCGTTGCCCCTTACCGGACCATCCAGCCGCTGCAGGTTGCAGTTGACCACGAAGATGAGGTTATCGAGCTTTTCCCGACCAGCCAGACCAAGCGCACCCAGCGACTCCGGTTCGTCGGTTTCGCCATCCCCGAGAAACGCCCAGACCTTGCGGTTGCCCATGGGTACCAGACCGCGCGCGTCCAGGTACTTCATCACGTGCGCCTGGTAGATGGCCTGCAATGGACCCAGCCCCATCGAGACCGTTGGAAACTGCCAGTAGTCCGGCATCAGCCACGGATGTGGATAGGAAGACAGGCCCTTGCCGCCCACTTCTTCGCGAAACTTGTCGAGCTGCTCTGCCTCGAGACGGCCTTCGAGATAGGAGCGCGCATACACGCCTGGCGCACAGTGGCCCTGAAAGTAGATCAGATCACCCGCAGATTCAGCGGTGGCACCCTGGAAAAAATAATTGAAGCCGACATCGTAAAGCGTCGCTGATGAAGCAAACGACGAGATGTGACCGCCCAGCTCCCCTTCCCGGCGGTTGGCGCGGACCACCAGCGCCAACGCGTTCCAGCGGATGAGACTGCGGATCCGCCGCTCCATGAAGAGGTCCCCCGGCATCATCGCTTCCTGACTGGTCGGGATGGTGTTCCGGTAAGGCGTCGTAATGGTGTACGGCAGTGACGCACCGGTCATGGTCATTCGTGCCGATAGACGCTGGAGGAGGAAATTGGCCCGCTCGATGCCCTGCGTCTTCAGCACATGCTCAAGCGCATCAAGCCAGTCCTGGGTCTCTCCCGAATCGATGTCGCGAATCAACTCACGCTTGATACTCAACCTTAAGTCTCCTCCATGTTGACCACCGCCGAAGCGCCCTGCCCGTCACAATACACCGTAGGCCCGGCAAATAAATGAACTGCAGGGCCGATCCGGTGCCCATCGGTCTGTCCCGCAGCCCGGCAACCGTCCACTCGGGAGACCTGTGCCCTGCCTGCTTGGCCGGACCTGCCGTCTACAAAATTGCCAACTCAACCCTTGAGACTCGCATACAGGCGATGCCAGTCAAAAAGTGCACCGGGATCGGTCTTTCGCCCGGGTGCAATTTCACAGTGTCCAACCACCGTATCCCTGCCAAGCGCCGGGTAGTGCAACAGCAATGCCCTGATGACGCGCTGCAGCGCGGCATACTGCGAATCCGTGTAGGGACGCGAATCCGTACCTTCCAGCTCGATGCCTACCGAAAAGTCATTGCACCGAATTCGCCCACGCCATTGCGAGACACCCGCATGCCAGGCCCGTCGATCAAATGGAACCAATTGGGTGACTCGACCCCGGCGACTGATGAAAACGTGCGCACTGACCCGTACGCCCCGCAGCGGGGCCAATGACGGGTGTGCCGAGGTGTCCAGCCGATCGGTAAACAGATCTTCCACAAACGAGCCACCAAACCGGCCGGGCGGGAGAGATATGCCATGCACAACAATCAACTCGATCAAAGCCCCGGTCGGGCGATCATCGGCGTTGGGGGACTCAACCCGACGTACAGGCTCAAGCCAATGGTCCGGGTTGATGTTCAAACCGGATAAAACCGATTCCAGAACGCAACGATCCGGTACGGCATCCGGTGTGTGCGAACTTCGTATTGGGCAGGAAGCGAACAAGGCAAAATCCACATTCTCTGGTTTTGCTGTGGATACACTATGCGATCCTCGAGCAGAACTCCAACGGACACCAGCATGATCGACGACCAACTGCGTAGAGCCATCGAAGCCAATGTCAAGGCGGCCCTGCTTGAGGATGTCGCCGGAGGCGATGTGTCCGCAGCCTTGATAGACGCAGACCAGCTTGCCCACGCCCGCGTGATCTGTCGCGAACCGGGTGTCTGGTGTGGTCAACCGTGGGTGGACGCAACCCTGCTGGCCGTCGACCCGCAGGCACGCATCACCTGGCACGTCACCGATGGTGAATCGATCTCTCCGGATACACTGTGCTTCGAACTCGAAGGTCGCGCCCGTTCCCTGCTGACTGCCGAGCGTTCGATGCTGAATTTCGCGCAACTCCTCTCGGGAACGGCAACGCTCACGAGCAGCTATGTAGCGCGCATTGCTCATACCCGCACCCGGTTGCTCGACACCCGCAAAACCATTCCCGGGCTTCGTTTGGCACAGAAGTACGCCGTGCGCTGCGGCGGTGGTTTCAACCATCGCCTGGGGTTGTACGACGCTTTCCTGCTGAAGGAAAACCATGTCGCCGCTGCAGGCAGCATCACCGCCGCCATTCTCAAGGCAAGGGCTCATTCGAATACCCTGAAACTGGAAATCGAAGTCGAAAACCTGACCCAACTGAACGAAGCCATTGCTGCAGCTGCGGACATCATCATGCTCGACAACTTCGATCTGGAAACAACACGTACCGCCGTCCGGCTGACTGCAGGTCGCATCCCCCTCGAGACCTCCGGCGGCGTGACCGACACCACGATTGCCGATTATGCCGAGACAGGTGTGGACTTCATCTCGGTGGGCAATCTGACAAAGATGGTACAACCCCTGGATCTGTCCATGCGCTTCCAGTAGTTCACCATGACTCGCTTCCAGGCTTTTGCGATCCACTTTGGAATATCGTTCCTGATTCTTCTGGGACTGGCCTGGGTGATCTTTACCTGGTGGTTTCCAGGAATCTTCTTTGACATCGATGGCGGATGGGAAGGCATCCGCATGCTTGCACTGGTTGATCTGGTGCTCGGGCCAGGACTTACCCTCATCGTCTACAAACAAGGCAAACCCGGGTTGAAGATGGACCTCACGTTGATCTGTCTGTTTCAGGCCACCTGTCTGTCAGCGGGCATATGGGTGGTGCATAACGAGCGGCCACTGGCGATGGTCATGGTGGACGACATCTTTTTCAGTATGAGTGCCGACGACTATCTGAGTGCCGGAATCGACCCACCCGACCTGAGCCGTTTCCCGGACCGGGGCCCGAAATGGGTGACAGTGGATATCCCCCGTGATGTGCACGAATCTTCTGATTTCCGTCGCGCCGCCGTGGAATCGGAGAAGCCGCTGCGGACGTTGCATGCTCACTACATACCGTTCAAGCCAGAACACCTGAACGCAGGGCGGGCCATATCCCAAAAGGATCTCGAATTACTGGACCAGGAGACAGGTGGCCTTGAGGAATGGATAGCCGAACACGGTGGCAGGCTTGACGACTATCTGTTTTACGAGATCGGAGGCCGCTACTCCTTTGTGCATCTGGGGTTTCGCAAAAGTGACAGATCGTTTGTCGGGCGCTTGAAAACACCGGCCCAGCCGTGAATCAGCCGGGTTGTTTCACAAACCATCGTTCCGGGGACAACGGTTGCACCGCGACCACTTGTTCGCGGACCTCGGTCCAGTGCGCCTGATCGGCAACAGAGGCTGGATACTGCAGCAGCACGTCGACGTAGTGCAATGCTGCAGGGGGATCCTGCCGCGCAAGCCAGGTTAACCTTGGTCCCACATGAGCGCGAAGGAACTCAAGTCGACGCTCACGAGTCTCGTCGACGTCAGCAGTTGCAAGCTCTGCGAGATGTCCCTCGATCGCCAGGACAAACAGTGGATCAAGCCTCAACACTTCGCGAGTGATTGCTGCTGGTTGCTCGGCAGGGTGAAGTTCCTTCCACACTGAGCCCGTTCGAAGAATGAAGTCCCGAAATTGCCACCACGCAAATGTGTTCCAGGGATCAACCTCGATGGCCCGACGGTAGGCCAGCAAAACTTCTGTCTCGCCATCGGAACCGGACAACGCGCGATCCTGGTCCAGGATAAAGGCTTCTGCCAGGTAGGGCAGTCCACGGTCATCATTGAGCTGCTGCGCCAACCGGGCGTAAGCGAGTTGCTCCTTCTGCTCGGGTGCTGGCTGCAATACAAACGGGATTCCGGGTTGCCCCTGGAGTCTGACGCTCGTTGTGATGTCGAGCCAGAGATAACCACATCCAACAACAGCCAGAAGCACAAGTGGGAGGAGCGTCACGCCCGGCAAGGATCGCTGAGTACTCTGACCTGCCCGCGCAGGCAGTTTCAGGAGGGAAGCCACCAGAAGGCCAAAAAGCAGGCCAAGGACCGGTGTGTAAAACACAAAGTTGACCATTGCGTGTGAGAGCAATGCTGCCAGGGCAAGCGCAGCCCATGTTCGCTCACGAGCACCGTCTGCTGCATCAGCAAACAGGGATCGCCAGAGGACTGCACCTGACCAGAACGCGATCGCAATGACGGGTGCAACGAGCAGCGGGCCACCTTCAACAAAGAGCTGGACATAGTCGTTGTGTACAAAAAGGCCTGCTGTATCGTCATCCGCCGAAGTTCTCACCTGTCGGTAAAGCAGCGGAAAGACGTAGAGGCCAATTCCTGCAACACCAGCTTCCCGGTACATCGACAACGCAGACTCAATCAGCGTCAATCGAACGGAGAAACCACCGGCAATCGTCTCGGTTCCATTGCCGAGGGAGGCTTGCGCTGTCAGGACATCGAACAGGAGCATCCCGAGAGCGCCGGCCCCAACGACGTATGCGAGGGGGCGCAGAACCAGCCGATGTTTGAGTGCGTACACAAGCCAGAACACGGAAGCGGTCAGAACTATGAATACGCTCGCACGGGACTGGGTACCAGCAATCACAAAAGCAAGTAGCGCCACCACCAGCAAACACGGGTACCAACTCCTGGAATGCACTGCTCGCCACTGCAGATCGAGCATTCGTCCGGTGAGAATCAGCAGAACCACGTACAGCAGTGCGCCGTAGCTGTTTGCGTCCGTCAACGGGGCTTCAGGTCGGGTTCCGTTCAGTGCGAGTCGAACCGCAGAGATGATCGCCAGCACAAGGACCACCGCACCAATCATCAACCAGAGATGTCGGCGTGCCGACCCAAGCGCCATGCCAAGCAAGGTTGCCAGCGGGATCAGCCCAAGTACCCACGCAACTGCAAAACTTGAATCAGGTGAAGGACTCACGACAAAGGCCATGCCTAAGCCCAGCGCGGACATCCACAGCCAGAACGTCACCGACCGCGACATTTCCACATGAAAACCGGCAACTGCAATTCCCGCCATTGCCAGCGTGACAGTGAGACCCAACAGGAGATAGTTGATCTGATTGCCGTAAAACAGGAGAGCGGCCGCGAACGCTGCAGTGCCCAGACCAACAGCCGTCGCAGTTCGCCGATTCAAGGCACCCTCCTTGAAGTTATCGGCCTGGGACGTACCAGCCATGAAAGAACGATCCATGTCCGCTCGCTCGTGAGTTCCAATCGGGAGCAAGGCTCCCTGCTCGAATGGTGCCGGAACGCGGAATCGAACCGCGGACCTACTGATTACGAATCAGTCGCTCTACCAACTGAGCTATCCCGGCGTGCTGCTCATGCGAAACGGCGCGCAGGATACCCACTTTCACCGGAGGCATAAAGCCGGAATCAAACAACGACGGTGACTCAGCAGGGGACCTTGTCCGGGAAACGCCTGCAGACGACAGTTCCATTCGCGTTGGTGGCAGTGACCTGATACGAATTGCCAGGACCGGCCGCGATCGAATAGGTGGTGCCATCGTTGTTCTGGGGCTGCCAGCCAATTGCGGCGGTGATTGCTGCCAGATTCGCCGCGGTGGTCAGGAAGGCTCCCGTGCGAAGGCGGAAATCTTCCTGAAATACTTCGATGGAAGCGATGTTGTTGATCAATACACCTTGCTGGGAGGTCAGGATGTAGTTCCTGTACAGCGGCAAGGCCACCGCCGAAATGATCGCGATGATCGCAACGGCGATCATCAATTCGATCAGTGTGAACCCCTTGCGACGACTAACGGTCATCAAAGTTTCCTCACGAAGAAAAAAAGGCCGCTCTTGGAGCGGCCCTGTGATCAACACATCTCAGCCTGTGATCAGATCAGACTTGGGTAAAAACCACGCTGCGGCTCTGTGAGGCGGTAAAACCCGCATACGCCGGACGGGTGAAGACAGCCGTCCAGGTCGCAGCAGCCAGGGTGCCTGCTATGGCAACTTGAACCACACCACTGTTGACGTTCGCTGCAGCAGCGTACGGCAGATCACCACCAGGTGAACGACCTCCATTCTGGTTCAGCGTGTCAACAAACGCCGCTTGCGTGAATTGAGCGTCCGCAGCGGCCAGGTTGGCAATACGACCAACCGCGACATCTGCCTGCACCCGACGTACTTCGTTCTCAGCAAATCGCACGCCTTCCGAAAAATGCGAGCTGACTTTGGCCATGTTGCTGTTTTCGATGTAGTCCTGGTACGCCGGCAGCGCAACCGCAGCCAGAATGCCGATGATGGCAACGACGATCATCAATTCGATAAGGGTAAAGCCCTTGGCGATAGCGTTTTTCATTTATTCCTACTACTCCAGTTGTGACGAAAGTTGGCTGGGAAGGACTGGTAATGCCCTCACGCCATGCTCGAAACCTTACAAGCAAGGCGTGTGCCAGTAGTTGAACTACATCATGGTTTCATAAAAAACCATTGTTTTCATGAAGTTACCTATCTTCAGCAAACCGGCACAAATTTTTCGATCCGACAGAATTCTGCATACCCCGTCAGACTGTGACGGAGTACGTCACCACGGTCGGACCTGCCAGGAGCGACTCAAGGACCAGTGTGACTGCTTTATCGACTCGACCGTGACGCACGTTTACACTTTTTGCAGAAGTTAACGGTAAAGTCGGCCAGTTTCCCGGGAACTCGGCGCACACTGGACCCCTGAACCGGGTGGCAACATCACACCCTGATACTCAGGATAGGGCTCAGGATTTCAAAGGGCCCACACAAGGACTGCAGTTCGGTATGGCTTCGGAACCAATTCCACTCAGCGGACTCGCGCGGCGTCTGGTTGACGATGGCATCATCAATGCTGAAACGGCCAGCCGTGCAACCAATGACGCCCGCAAGGCGGCAGTACCTTTTGTTACTCATATTGTGCGCAATGGTCTCGCAGATGCTCGTGCCATAGCCCGCAGCGCCTCCGACGAATTCGGAGTTCCCCTTCTGGATCTGTCTGCCTTCGATCTGGAGGCAATTCCCAAGACGCTGGTCAAGGAGCGTCTGATCCGCCAGCACAACACCCTGCCCCTGATCAGGCGAGGCGCGCGTCTGTTTGTCGCTGTCTCTGACCCCACCAACCTGCAGGCGCTGGACGAGATCAAATTCCAGACAGGCGTGACGACCGAACCGGTGCTGGTCGAGGAAGACAAGCTCGCCATCATCATCGAGCAGTTCCTCAACGCACGCGAAGACAACTCGCTGTCCAGACTGGAAGGCGAGGAGTTCGATGATGCGGACATGCAGTCCATGTCCGACGACAGCGCGGATGCGGATGAAGATGCCACCAACGCAACCGATGACACGCCAATCGTCCGCTTCGTCAACAAGATGCTGCTCGACGCCATTCGCATCGGCGCGAGCGATATCCATTTCGAACCCTACGAAAAAACATATCGCGTTCGTTTTCGTACGGATGGAATCCTGAAGGAAATCGCCAAGCCGCCATCCAATCTCAGCCATCGTCTGGCCGCGCGGCTCAAGGTCATGGCGGAGCTCGACATCTCCGAGCGCCGCATGCCGCAGGATGGGCGCATCAAGATGAAGCTGTCGAAAACCAAGGCAATCGACTTTCGGGTCAATACCCTGCCGACGCTCTGGGGCGAAAAGATCGTACTCCGGATCCTCGACCCGACCAGTGCCAAGATGGGTGTCGACATGCTGGGATTCGAGACCTACCAGAAAGAACTGTTCATGGAAGCGTTGCAGCGCCCACAGGGCATGATCCTCGTCACCGGACCAACTGGCAGCGGCAAGACAGTGTCACTTTACACAGGCCTGAACATCCTCAATACCCCGGAGCTGAATATTGCGACGGCGGAAGATCCGGTGGAGATCAACCTCGAGGGGATCAACCAGGTCAACGTCAATCACCGCGTGGGGCTGGATTTCCCGACCGCGCTGCGTTCGTTTCTGCGTCAGGACCCGGACGTCGTCATGGTTGGCGAGATTCGTGACCTGGAAACAGCCGAAATCGCCATCAAGGCGGCGCAAACTGGTCACCTGGTACTTTCCACATTGCACACCAATTCCGCTGCAGAAACGCTCACGCGGTTGCGCAACATGGGTGTACCTGCATTCAATCTCGCAACATCAGTCAATCTGATCATTGCCCAGAGACTCGCACGACGCCTTTGCGTGGCCTGCAAGCAGGTCATACAGGTGACCCCTGAAGTACTCAGGGAAGAAGGCTTTACGGAAGCCGATATGACGTCCGGATTCCAGGTTCTGGGGCCTTCGGAAAAAGGGTGCGAGAAGTGCAATGATGGCTACAAGGGTAGGGTCGGAATCTATGAAGTGGTTAAAATAACTTCGCAAATGGCCCGTATTATCATGGAAGACGGAAACAGCATTCAGCTGGCAGATCAGGCAAAGGTTGAAGGATTCAACGACCTGCGTCGCTCGGGGTTGATCAAGGTCATGCAAGGAATGACCAGTCTGGCTGAAGTAAACCGGGTAACGAGTGGTCACTGACGCGATCAATTCCGCGCGGCTCCACGTCGACACCCAATTGAGTCTGGAACTATCAGGCACCCCGACCGGGGATTGCCTACGAGAGAATGACCATGGCTGAAGCCGTCTTCGTCTGGGAAGGTACCGACAAGCAGGGACGCAAGTCCAAAGGGGAGATCAAGAGTTCCAATCCGGCGCTTGCCAAGGCGGAGCTGCGTCGCCAGGGAATCGTTCCGACCAAGGTCAAGAAAAAAACCATTCGCGGTTCTTTCGGTGGCAGCATAAAACCCGCTGACATAGCACTCTTCACGCGTCAGATGGCAACCATGATGCGCGCCGGCGTACCGCTGGTGCAGGCCTTTGACATCGTTGCCGACGGGCTCGACAAACCCAAGGTGGCCGAACTTCTGCGCGAGATTCGGGGCGATGTCGCTTCCGGCAACAGCTTTGCCAACTCCATTCGCAAACAACCGCTCTATTTCGATGAGTTGTTCTGCAACCTCGTGGACGCCGGCGAACAGTCCGGTTCACTCGAGACGATGCTTGACCGCATTGCCACCTACAAGGAAAAAACCGAGTCCCTGAAGGCCAAGGTACGCAAAGCCATGACCTATCCGATCTCGGTTCTGATGGTCGCCTTCGTGGTGTCTGGAATCCTTCTGATCAAGGTGGTTCCCCAGTTCCAGGACGTGTTCGCCGGCTTTGGCGCCGACCTGCCGGCGTTTACGCTGTTTGTTGTCGGCATCTCCGAGTTTGTCCAGGCCTACTGGGTGATGATGGTGCTTGGCATCGCAGGCATCATTGGCGGCATCATGTATGTGTACAAACGATCAAAACCGATGCGCGATACCGTTGACCGTCTTGCACTGAAGATGCCGGTCGCCGGCAACATCATCCAGAAGTCAGCCGTAGCCCGATTTGCGCGCACGCTGAGCACCACCTTTGCTGCGGGTGTACCACTCGTGGATGCGCTCAACTCTGTTGCAGGCGCCACCGGCAATTCGGTCTACACCAAGGCAGTTCTGCAGGTCCGTGACGACGTTTCGACCGGTCAGCAGCTGAACTTTTCCATGCGTAATACCGGTGTCTTCCCCAACATGGTCATTCAGATGGTCGCCATCGGCGAAGAGGCCGGCGCGCTGGATGACATGCTGGACAAGTCAGCGTCCTACTATGAAGAGCAGGTGGACAACGCTGTCGACAACCTGACCAGCCTGATGGAGCCTATGATCATGTCGGTACTGGGTGTGCTGGTCGGAGGTCTGATCATCGCGATGTACCTGCCGATCTTCCAACTCGGCGCCGTGGTTGGTGGCGGCGGCGGTTAACAACCAACTGCCGCCCACAGGTCTCGCCCTTCCCTCACCATGGACACACTGCTGAGCCATGGCTGGCTGGTTCTGCTGTTTGGCGCCTGGGTGGCGCTGGCGGTCGGCAGTTTCCTGAATGTGGTGATCTATCGTTTGCCGGTGATGTTGCAACGGCAGTTCATCCAGGACGCGAAGGAAGCGCTCTCACTGCCTGTTGATTCATCAGCCGGACGCTTCAATCTGGCCGTCCCTGATTCACGCTGCCCAGCATGTGGTCACGCGATTACCGTGTCCGAGAACGTACCGATTTTCAGCTGGCTCTGGCTGCGTGGACGTTGCAGCGCCTGTCGGACGCCGATCAGCGTCCGCTACCCCCTGGTGGAGTTCGTTACCCTTGCGCTCTCGCTCATCGTGCTGGCTCGATTCGGGTTTTCGCCGATGGGCTATGCCGCCTGCCTGTTCACGTGGATCCTGCTGGCCGCCACGCTGATCGACTATGACACCATGTTGCTGCCTGACCAGCTGACACTGCCCCTGTTATGGCTGGGCCTGATCACCAATTCATGGCTTGGGTATACACCTCTCGGTTCTGCCATCATCGGCGCAATTGCGGGTTACCTGCTGCTGTGGAGCACCTATTGGGGATTCAAGCTCATGACCGGCAAGGAAGGCATGGGATACGGTGATTTCAAGTTGCTGGCAGCCCTTGGCGCATGGCTGGGATGGCAGATGTTGCCCGCAATCCTGCTCATCGCGTCCATCAGTGCGCTCACCTGGGCCATCGTGCAAATGCTCCTGAAGAACATGCGCCGCGAAGACCCTATGCCGTTTGGTCCATATCTTGCGGTTGCAGGCTGGCTGGCTCTGGTGGCTCGAGAACCCGTCGAGAGGTTCATGCAATTTTGATTCAATGCCTGCAGGCAAGGTTACGTACGCCATGACAGAACCGGAACGCATCGTTCGTTGTCCTACCTGCGCCAAGAGCGTGCGCTGGCACAACAGCAATCCACATCGACCCTTCTGTTCGGATCGATGCAGGGTTATCGATCTGGGTGCATGGGCCAGCGAGACCCATAGAATTCCTGGTGATCCGATCGACGAGAATCTCGACCCCGAGTCAACGCAGCCCGACCAGTAGTCCTGTTCAGCTCCGGTATTCGGCGTTGATCTTCACGTAGTCATAGGAAAAATCACAGGTCCAGACCCATTCCTGCGCAGAACCCTGTCCCAGGTCGACACGAACGGTCAGTTCGGACTGTGCCATGACACGCGCTGCTTCCGCCTCGACATAACCCTCGGCCACCAGCCCGTTGCGAGCAATGCACACGTCATCGAGATAAAGCGCAACCTTGTCCGGATCGACCTGCGCACCTGAACGGCCAATGGCCATGCAGAAACGTCCCCAGTTTGGATCGCCTGCGAAAATGGCAGTCTTGATGAGCGGCGATTCGGCGATGGCATAGGCGACCTTGAGGCAGTCGGACGAGTTCTTCCCACCCTCCACCCGGACCGTGACAAATCGGGTCGCCCCTTCGCCATCGCGGGCTATCCACATCGCCAGGGTCTGCGCGAGTTCGGTCAGAGACTGCTCGATGACCGCCAGGCGTGGATCGTCAGCCTGCTCGATGCAGACACCACCCTGACCGGTGGCCATGAGCACAAAAGAGTCATTGGTCGAAGTGTCACCATCGACGGTCACACGATTGAAGCTGATGTCTGCAACACGCTTCAGCATTGCCTGCAACGCTGGTTGTGGTACAGCCGCATCCATCGCCATGAACGCAAGCATCGTCGCCATGTTGGGCTTGATCATTCCGGAGCCCTTGGCGATACCGGTGATGGTCACCGTGCCGTCACCAACAGGAATACGAACAGATTTTCCCTTGGGAACGGTATCGGTTGTCATGATCGCTCGGGCGGCTGCGTTCCAACCCTCTGCGCGCAATCTCTGCACGGCTTCGGCTGCGCCCTTTTTCATCGCGTCAACCGGCAGGCGAGCGCCAATCACACCCGTCGAAAATGGCATGACGGCATGCCCTTCAACATCTGGCAGCGCATCGGCCACGGCATCACAGACTGCTGCGGCGTCGATCTCGCCCGCCCGTCCGGTTGCAGCATTCGCGTTGCCGCTGTTGATGACCAGGGCACGCGCACCGTTCATCCGCGCCGCAGCCAGTTTCACAGGCGCCGCGCGAAACGCCGATTGGGTATATACACCCGCCACCGTGGCTCCAGGCGCAAGCAGCATGACTACCATGTCGTCACGCAGCTTCTGTTTGATACCGGCATTGGTGGTGCCGATTCGAACTCCCGGGACCACCAGCAAATCCATCAACTCGGGAACATCGACTGCCATTTATTCAACCACCCTGTCAAACCGCTTTGCCATGACACTGCTTGAACTTCTTTCCCGAACCGCACGGACAAGGCTCGTTGCGCCCAACCTTGGCTTCGTTCCTGACGACAGTCTCCACTTGCGGACGGGGAGGAGGAGGTGGTGATGGCGCGACTCCCTGTTCGTCGCCCGCCTGTTCCAGCGGCGGCGCAGCAGCATGGCTGAACTGCATGCGCTTCTCTGCCTCGGCGCGACGGCGTCGCTCTTCCTCTTCAACCTGGGACGGCTGCTCGAGCTGCACACGGGAGAGCAAACGGACAACATCCCGACGGATGTTGAACAACAGTTCCTGAAACAGCTCGAACGATTCGCGTTTGTATTCCTGTTTTGGCTGCTTCTGCGCATAGGCGCGCAACCCGATGCTGGCTCGCAGATGGTCCATCGCTGCCAGGTGTTCTTTCCACCGTTGGTCGAGCACCTGCAACATGATCTGCTTTTCGACGACACGGATGTTCACACCGAGTTCAGCCCAATTGGCTTCCTTGGCCTTGTACTCCGCCTCGAGTTGACCCAGTACACGCGTGATCAGCTTTTCTTCAGTCAGCGAGTCATCCTCGGCCAACCATTTGGAAACGGGTTGTTGACTTGCAAACTCCGTACGGAGCGCGGTTTCCAGGCCGGCAGTGTCCCACTGTTCCTCGAGGCTCTGCGGCGGGACATATTCAGCCATCGTGTCACGCAGAACTTCATCTCGCATGCCTTCGATCATTACGGAAATGTCGTCCACTTCCATGAGATCCCGACGCTGCTTGTAAATGACCTGGCGCTGGTCATTGGCGACATCATCGTATTCCAGCAGGTTCTTGCGAATGTCGAAGTTGCGGCCTTCGACCTTGCGCTGCGCCTTTTCGATGGCGTTGTTGACCATCCGGTGTTCGATGGCCTCGCCTTTTTCCATGCCGAGGGACTGCATGAGAGCACGCATGCGATCCGACGCAAAGAGACGCATCAGGTTGTCTTCCATCGAGAGATAGAAGCGTGTGGATCCGGGGTCGCCTTGGCGCCCGGATCGTCCCCGCAGCTGATTGTCGATACGACGGGATTCGTGCCGTTCGGTGCCGATGATGTGCAGACCACCTGCCACGACAACCTGGTCATGCAGGCTCTGCCATTGATTCATCAGGGCGTCACGATCAGCGTCTTCCAGCTGTCGGGCATTGGCCTCAGCTTCCCAATTGCCCCCCAGTACGATGTCCGTACCACGACCTGCCATATTGGTCGCAATGGTCACCGTACCGGGCTTGCCGGCCTGTGCAATGATCTCTGCTTCCCGTTCATGCTGTTTTGCATTCAGAACACTGTGTGGAATCTGCCGACGATTCAGTTCTGCTGACAATTTTTCGGAGGACTCGATGGACGCGGTACCGATCAGAATCGGCTGGCCTCGGGTTCTGCACGCTTCGACGTCCTCCACGATGGCATCATATTTTTCCTGGATAGTCAGGAAGACCAGGTCGTTGTGGTCCTTTCGCACCATCGGCCGGTGAGTGGGGATGACAACCACATCAAGTCCATAGATCTGATGAAACTCGGCTGCCTCGGTGTCTGCTGTTCCCGTCATGCCTGACAGTTTTTTGTAGAGGCGGAAGTAGTTCTGGAACGTGGTCGAGGCCAGTGTCTGCGATTCATGCTGGATGCGCACACCTTCCTTGGCTTCAACGGCCTGATGCAGGCCCTCTGACCAGCGGCGTCCCGGCATCGCCCGACCTGTGTGCTCGTCGACAATGACGATCTCGCCGTTGCTCACCATGTAGTCGACGTCACGCTGGAAAATGGCGTG
This sequence comes from Pseudomonadales bacterium, assembly GCA_041752315.1. Classification (GTDB taxonomy): domain Bacteria; phylum Pseudomonadota; class Gammaproteobacteria; order Pseudomonadales; family Azotimanducaceae; genus SYFY01. The sequence continues at coordinate 145,445 of JBGSHJ010000020.1, read as the reverse complement.
CGCTTTCAGTGCGGCCAGAACGTGATGCAAAAGATTGAGGTGCGACGAGGAGTACAGGCTCTGCCCTTCCGCCAGCAAACCCATCCGCACCAGCTCTTCTTCAACCCGCTGATGCCCGCGCTCGGTCATTTCGACCCGCTTTTCCTTCTCATCCACCATGTAGTCGCCGAGATCTTCGGCAGCGGGTTCAAACCGGTCCAGAGGGCTCTGACGTTCCACAAACGGCTGGCGAACGAGTTTGGGTACCAGCGTGTTGACCTTGCGATACAGCTCGGTGCTTTCTTCCGCCTGACCGGAAATGATCAGTGGCGTACGTGCTTCATCCACGAGGATGGAATCCACCTCGTCGATGATTGCAAAGTGCAATCCACGCTGGAACTGGTCGTCCAGTGTGAACGCCATGTTGTCCCTGAGGTAGTCAAAGCCGAATTCGTTGTTCGTGCCGTAGGTGATGTCGGCTCGATAGGCTTCACGTTTGTCGGCGCTGTTCTGGCGGCTGGTCACAACGCCCGTGGACAGCCCCAGCTCTGCATAGATCGGACCCATCCATTCTGCATCACGCTTGGCAAGATAATCGTTGACCGTGATGACATGCACCGCTCCTGAGAGTGCATTCAGATAGGCGGGCAGAGTGGCCACCAGGGTTTTACCCTCTCCAGTGCGCATCTCGGCGATGCGACCTTCATGCAGCGTAATACCGCCGATCATCTGAACATCGAAGTGCCGCATGTTGCGCACACGTCGTGACGCCTCGCGCACAGCGGCAAACGCGTCAGGTAACAGTGCATCCAGGGGTTCCCCCCCTTTCAATCGATCTTTCAGCTGGGCAGTGACCGACTGCAGATCGGTGATGGCCGCGTACCTGGGCTCGAGTTCGTTGATCAGTTTGACCAGACGTCCCATGCGCCGAAGTTCGCGTGAATTTTTGGTACCGAAAAGAAACTTGAACATGATTGGGACGCCGATCCGGCAATGTCCGATGGAATAACGCGCGCAGTTTACAGTGGTTTCAGCCAATCCTTCCTAGAAGAATGTCGCCGACAGGGTGCCCGGTCCTGGCCGCCGGGACGCCGGACGCTCAGCTGCTGCGCTTCAAATACTGGTTCGGGTCGACGGCGACTCCGTTGTGTTCCACTTCGAAATGCAGGTGGGACCCCGTCGATCGCCCGCTGCTGCCCATCAGCCCGATAAGCTCGCCTTTGCGCACCACCGCGCCAGTTTCGACCATCAGCGATTCGTGGTGTCCATATCGCGTGAGCAGTCCGTTGCCATGGGTGATTTCGATCATTCGCCCGTAGCCATCCTTTTCACCGGCAAAGGTGACCACGCCTCCCGCGATCGCCATCACATTCGTGTTGCGGCGACCGGCGAAATCAACACCGGCATGGAATGCTTTTTTTCCGTTGATGGGATCGACCCTCCAGCCAAAGGGTGATGAGACCCACCCTCTGAACACGGGCGAACCGGTAAGTTCGAGGTCGGCGAGCTGGTCATTGTCGGTGAGTACACCTTCAAGGATGCGCAGTTCTGCCTCGCGAGCACGGAGCCGATCCGCAAACAGGGCAATCTGATGGTGGAGGTCGGCCGAAGGAATATCTTCCACCTGTTCCGCGACCGGCCCCCCAACCGCAGGTTGCGCAGTAAAGTCGAATTCTTCCGCATCAAGTTCCGATTTTGTGACGATGCGTTGTCCGAGAGCTTCCATTCGCATGAGGCGAGCCTGCATCTGTGCCAGCAACTTCCCGGCAGCATCGTTTTCGGCCTGCACTCTGCTCCGAATGTTCCGCAGTTCGGCATTTTCCTTGCCCAGCGCGGTCTGCCAACGAAGGATGACCGCAGAATCCAGTTCAGGACCCAGGGGCGCAAGTGCCCAACTGATGAGCGCAACCGGCCGCATCAAGGACAAACCGACAAGCAGTATCGTGGCGGCTGCAAACGCAGCGACCAGCTGTTTGGCCTTAAATTCGAAGGCGCGGCTCATGCCGCGGCCTGAAATCAGTATGATTCGCACCAGACGACCGTTCTTGTTTTTGTCCCAACGGAGTCAGCCCGATGCAATCGAACCGCCCCCCTTCCGGGTCATTCCCCAAACGGAAGATAGAACATCTCCTGGCGCCTGACCACCCTCATCGTTCTGTATTGCGCAATCTTCTGAACCAGGCAGAAGCGCAGGCAGGCTGGACGCGTGCGCTTCGGGTGGTGCTGCCGGAGGCGATCAGGCTGGATTGTCGTGTCATCGCCGTACACGGCGATGTGCTGGTTGTCGGCTGTCGCAATGCGGCGGCGGCGACCCGGTTGCGGTTCATCGGACCGGAAGTGATCGCCGATCTGGCGCATCTTTCGGACTTCAGTGGTGTCAGCAGCCTGACGGTTCAGATTCTGTCGACTTGAACCTGGGGCCCTTCACCAGGCAGTCTGGCTGCCTTCCCGAAGCAGGCCCGCCGGGAGCAGTTGTTCACTGTCAAACGTCACGTACTCCCAGGCATCAGGATTGCCGAGCAGTTTGCAGAGCAGCAGATTGTTGATCCTGTGGCCCGATCGGATGCCCTGAAAGGAGCCAATCAGCGGTGCACCCAGCAGATACAGATCCCCGATGGCATCCAGGATCTTGTGTTTCACAAATTCATCGGCCAATCGAAGCCCCTCTTCGTTGAGGATCCGGTTCTCGTCAACCACAACCGCGTTTGCCAGACTGCCGCCACGGACAAGGTTCATGCCACGCAAACGCTCGTAGTCCGCGAGAAATCCAAACGTTCTTGCCCGGGCGACTTCCTTCACATAGGAAGTGGATGAAAATTCAACTCGTGCCGTCGCGGCGTGCCGGTTGAACACCGGATGGTCATAAACAAGCGTGTAATCAAGTCGAAATCCATCGTACGGGCCAAGAGACGCGGCGACCTCTCCTTCCCGAACCGTAACCGCCCGTTTGATTCGAATGAAACGACGTGGTGCGTCCTGCATCTCCAAACCGGCGGATTGCAACAAGAACACAAACGGACTCGCGCTGCCGTCCATGATGGGCAGTTCACCGGCGCTGATTTCGATCCGCGCGTTATCGAAACCCAATCCAGCCAGTGCGGAGAGCAGGTGTTCCACTGTTGCGATCGACACTCCACCCGAAGACAGCGTGGTTGCAAACATGGTCTCGCCAACCCGTTCGACCCGTGCCGGAATCTCGACGTTGGGTTTCAGATCCGTGCGCACAAAGACCACCCCGGTATCCGGTGCAGCGGGGCCAAGTGTCATGTAAACCTTTTCACCCGTGTGCAGCCCTACACCGGTCGCTCGAATACAGTTCTTCAGGGTGTGCTGTTTGATGGAGACGGTCATCGGCTCACTGTCATGTCGGTGGATTGGGTCCTTCGCGATCTGGGACAAATCGGGCCGGGTCGGGCCAGGTCGGGTGTAGGCACCTGCAGGGCGGCGCATCTTAACAGCGAATTCCGATAACGCCAGACGACAAGGCGGTTTTGCAAATCAGAGTCTGCTGCCGATGCCGTCAAGACTTCAAGACCGGCGCGACGAATCGAGGCTGACAGCGCATCGCAAAAGTATGCCCGATGCACTCGGGACCGCCCATCACCGTTGTTTGCCTACGTCGAATCAAGCACTTGCATCCGTGAATTGCCGTCAGCGCGCTCCTTGGGCCGGGTCATCAGGCTGCTTTTGGGGCAGCCTGCCAACCAGGCTCAGGAGCTCAGGCAATGACCGCATTCCTGTCTACGCGATCAGTTGGCCTGACGCCTCAGGAAGGCTGGAACATCAAGATAGTCCAGATCATCCCTCTGCAATTCACCTTGATGGCCTGTTTCCCGCGCAGTATTTGCGTGGCGACTGGGGCGTGTGTACGCCGGTTTGTCCAGGTTCCTGTAGTCAGGCTCGCCGTTCGATCCAGGAGGGCGCGGTTGCGCGCCGGTATTGTCCACCACCACGTTGGGCAGACGTGGCTCCCCCAAGCCGGTAGCCACTACAGTCACCTTCATCTCGTCCCCTATGTCCGGATCAATCACGGTACCAACCACCACCATCGCATTATCCGAGGCAAATTCTTCGATGATGTTGCCGACCTGGATGAACTCACCGATATTGAGATCCGGCCCAGCCGTGACATTCACAAGGATACCGCGCGCGCCCTGGAGGTTGACGTCATCCAGCAGGGGACTGCGAATGGCAGCTTCCGCTGCATCACGTGCACGATTGTCGCCACTTGCCCGACCGGTTCCCATCATCGCCATACCCATTTCCTTCATCACGGCACGCACATCGGCAAAGTCGACGTTGATGAGGCCGGGTCGGATGATGAGATCGGCAATGCCCTGTACCGCACCGAGCAGCACGTCATTGGCTGAACCGAACGCATCGAGCATCGTCGTGCGTTCACCCAGCACCGACAGCAGGCGCTCGTTCGGAATCGTGATCAACGAATCCACGATCTGGCTCAACTCCAGTACCCCGCGCTCAGCCACCTTGTCCCGTCGCTCAAACCGGAACGGGCGGGTGACCACGGCAACAGTCAGTATTCCGAGATCCTTGGCGATCTGTGCGATCACCGGAGCCGCGCCTGTGCCCGTACCTCCACCCATACCCGCCGTAATGAAGACCATGTCCGCACCCGTCAGTACTTCGACGATACGATCACGATCTTCCAGAGCAGCCTGTCTGCCCACCTCCGGGTTGGCGCCAGCGCCAAGACCCTTTGTAATCGAATTGCCTATGTGCAGCGTTGTTTTTGCATCCAGCGCCTTGAGTGCCTGCGCGTCCGTGTTTGCCGCAATGAACTCAACACCTTCCACCTGTCGACGCAGCATGTGCTGGACTGCATTGCCACCACCGCCACCAACTCCAACCACCTTGATAACTGCGTTCTGCGGCGCGCCATCGAGTAGTTCAAACATATCGTCTCCTTCCTAAAAATTTTCCCCGAGCCAATTCCTGAACCTGTTCCACGCCCCCCCTCCGGGACGCTTCTGGCGTCCTGCCTGTTCTTCTTCTCGTTCTTTTCCGTACAGCAAAAGACCTACGCTGGTGGCGTAGATCGGATTGCGCACGATGTCCTTCAATCCCTGCACATACCGGGGTATACCCAGACTTACCGGTACATGAAAAATTTCTTCAGCCAATTCGATGACACCTTCCATCTTGGAAGCGCCACCCGTCAGGACCACACCAGCCGCAATCAGATTTTCAAAGCCGCTCCGTCGCAACTCATCCTGGATCAGACCGAACAACTCGTCGTAGCGCGGTTCCACGACCTCGGCCAGAGCTTGCCGTGACAATTCCCTGGACGGCTTGTCGCCAACACCGGGTACCTTGATCATCTCGTCAGGCCCAGCGAGCTGGGCCAGCGCACAGGCGTACTTGATCTTCACTTCTTCGGCACTCTGGGTCGGCGTGCGAAGCGCCATCGCAATATCGTTGGTGACCTGGTCACCCGCAATGGGGATCACCGCGGTATGGCGAATCGCGCCATCGGTGAACACGGCGATGTCGGTGGTACCACCACCTATGTCGACCAGGCAGACACCAAGATCGCGCTCGTCATCGGTGAGCACGGCATAGCTCGAAGCCAGCTGCTCGAGGATGATGTCGTTGACCCTCAGGCCACAGCGCTCGATGCACTTTTCGATGTTCTGTGACGCATTGACCGCGCATGTCACCATATGCACCCTGGCTTCGAGCCGTACACCGGACATGCCGAGAGGCTCCCGAACGCCATCCTGGTGATCGATGACATACTCCTGTGGCAGCACGTGCAATATGCGTTGATCTGCCGGTATCGCCATCGCCTGTGCGGCATCAAGCACACGCTCGATGTCCTGGCGCGTAACTTCCTTTTCCCGAACGGCGACATTGCCGTGAGAATTTATGCTGCGAATGTGACTGCCGGCAATGCCTGCATACACCGACTGGATGCGGCAGCCCGCCATCAGTTCGGCTTCCTCAACCGCGCGCTGGATGCTCTGCACCGTGGACTCGATGTTCACCACAACGCCTTTTTTCAGGCCGTGTGACGGATGGGAGCCGATTCCAATGATCTCGATCTGCCCATCTGCCGTCAGTTCGGCAACAATCGCGGCGACCTTGTTGGTACCGATATCGAGTGCAACGATCCTTTCATTGGTTGAATCAGATCTCGATTTCAAGGACCTCACCATGTCAGTTGCTCACCATTGCGCCATCAGCCAGCAGCTCATTAAAACGAATGGCCACACCATTGGGGTACCGGGTATCTACATAGGCCAGCGTTCCGGTTCCGAGTGAAGCTGCATTGCGATAGGCGTGTGCAAACCGGTGCATGCGTTCCACCACTTTTTCGGCTCCCAGATTGACCGTCACCAGATTGGCAAACCGGATCTGCCACTCGCCAATACGGTTCTGTTCAAGCTCGGTCAGGACCAGCGCCTGCGAGGCAGCGATGTCGCGCAACATTCCATACATCTCCATCGCCTCCACCGGTGTCGCTATCTGGCAATCCAGCAGCGGGAGATTGGTCACCGGTACGGGCACCTTCACGACGTCGCCAGTGGAAGTCAGGTAGCGGTCCGTCTGCCACCGGGCAATGAGGGTCACCTTCGTCACATCCACTTCCAGTTTGTCAGGCCAGACACGACGGACCTGTGCGCTGCGCGGCCATGAGAGGTTGCGCAGTGCCGCTGCAACATCACCTATGTCGGTACTCAGGATGCCGCCGTCAATCGCACCTCGAACGGCACTCACCACGGCTTCCCGCTCGATCTGAGTCAACTCGCTGCCGACATGAACAATTTCTATCGGTCGATCGAGCAAATGCCAAAGCGCATACGCCGAGATTGGCAGACATAGCCAGACCGCTGCTGCAAAAATGCTGGATCGATCAAACACCATAGCGGTCTCCCACCAGCTCCCTCGACACGAGACTCACGTTGCCTGCCCCCTGAACGATGACAATGTCGTCGGCTTGCATGATGCCGTTCAGCACTTCCATCGCCTCGCCTGCCGAAACGACAAATACCGGGTCCACCGCACCACGTGCCCGCAATCCCTGGCAGAGCGACTTGCCATCGGCACCCGGCACCGGATCTTCGCCAGCGGAATACACCTCGAGAACGACCAGCGCATCCACCTGCGACAGCACTCGCACAAACTCGTCAAACAGGTCGCGTGTGCGTGAATAGCGGTGTGGCTGGAAGACCATCAGTACTCGCCGAGCCGGCCACACCTTGCGCGCTGTTGACAACACCGCATCGATTTCCGTCGGGTGATGGCCATAGTCATCGACGAGCAAGGCGTGGAGACCACGTGCACTGGTTACCGCGTAGGTCTGGAATCGCCTGCCGACCCCGGCAAATGTCCTCAAGCCGGCGACAATTGCTGCGTCTTCGATGCCTTCGTCGGTGGCAATGGCGATGGCAGCCAGCGCATTCCGGACGTTGTGTTCACCTGGAATGGCGAGTTCCACCTCAAGATCAGCACGATCCGGGCGAGCGGCACGAAAGCGCCATCGCAGTCCATCGATGCGGATGTCCATCGCCCGGAACTCGGCGTCCTGACTCAAGCCATATGTCAGCATCGGTCGGGAAATGTCTGGCAGTGACTTCCTCAATTGGGCATCGTCGATGCACACCACGGCGGTACCGTAAAAAGGCAGTAGATGGGCAAAATCGATGAAGGTACTGCAGAGGCGATTGAAATCCTGTCCGTACGTAGCCATATGGTCACGGTCAATGTTGGTGATGACCGCCGACATCGGCTGCAGATGCAGGAACGACGCATCACTTTCATCTGCCTCCGCAATCAGGTAACGACCTGCGCCAAGTCGGGCGTTCGTTCCTGCACTGTTGAGTCTGCCCCCTATCACAAACGTCGGGTCAAGTCCGGCACACTCGAAGATGCTGGTGATCAGACTGGTAGTCGTCGTCTTGCCGTGGGTTCCAGCAATGGCTATGCCGTGACGATAGCGCATCAGTTCACCCAGCATCTCCGCCCGCGGGATGACGGGAATTCGTGATGCGTGAGCCTGCACCACCTCCGGGTTTTCAGCACCGACCGCGCTCGAGATCACAACGACATCGACGGTTCCCACATGGCGTGCATCGTGACCAATGAACACGGTTGCTCCCATGTCCTGCAGACGTCGCGTGCTGGCACTGCCACTCAGATCCGAACCACTGACCTGGTAACCCTGGTTCAACAACACTTCTGCGATACCGCACATCCCGGCGCCGCCTATGCCAACGAAGTGGATTCGTCGGACTCTGCCCATCTCGGGCACGCTATAGCGCATGACTTCAGCCACGATGTGCCTTCCTCGTGCGTACCCGGCGTGGAGGTTCCGCAGCAGCCTCGATATCACCTCGCATGACCAGACCAAATAACGCGCAGCAGACAATGAGACTGTTCCCGCCATAGCTGACAAATGGCAGTGTCAGACCTTTGGTGGGTAACACGCCTGTGCACACCCCAACGTTGACCATGAACTGCAAGGCAAAGAGCAGGCCGATCCCGTAACAGAGATACCCGATGAAACGCCGCTCTTGACGCAGATGCTGGCGCGCTCGAGTCCAGATGCCGACGATCAGCACGACAAACAGCGCCATGAGACCAAAAACACCCACAACTCCCAGTTCCTCGGCAATCACTGCGACAATGAAATCGTTGTGGGCTTCAGGCAGGTAGAACAATTTCTGCACACTCTCGCCCAGTCCGAGGCCAGTGATTTCACCGCGCCCGAAGGCGATCAGCGCCTGGGACAGCTGATAGCCATCACCATAGGCGTCCTTCCACGGATCCAGAAAGGTGGTTACGCGCCGTATGCGCTCGGCTTGAGTGAGAATGAGGACCCCGCCCAACGCGGCGCACACTCCGATCAGGAGCAGAAAGTGTCGCAACCTTGCGCCACCGATAAACAGGACTCCCCACACCGCAGTGGCCAGTACGACCGCTCCGCCGAAGTCCGGTTGTATGACCAGCAGGGCACAGACCACTCCAACAAGCATCACGGGCTTCAGGAGGATGAAAGTCCGGTCTCCGAGCAGGTGTCCAAATCGTTCCATGTAACCCGCGATATAAAGTATGACGAGTGGCTTGACCAGTTCGCTCGGCTGGATGGAGAAGCCAGCGATGCGTATCCAGCGTCGCGCACCCTTGGTTTCCTCGCTGATTCCCGGCAGGAGCACCATCAGACAGACCAGCACGGCAATCGGAAAGGCAAGGCGGTGCAACCGGCTCGGCCACTCCAGAGGAATGAAAAGACAGCTGCCAAAAGCCAGCAACGCAATCACCAATGAAAAAAGATGTCGTTGCAGATAGTCGGGTGCAACAGCAACCGTTGCGGACGCGACCATACAAACGCCCAGTGTCAGCAACGCGATCCACGCGAGAAGCATGGGACTTGCAAGACTGTTGGCCGCGACGAACTCCCGACCGGACGACAAAGCTGAAATCGGCATGGGGGTACTCATCCCGGCAATGCCTCCACCAGTTCGACAAATCGGCGACCACGCGCACCATAGTTGGCAAACATGTCGAGACTTGCACAGGCCGGCGCGAGCAAGACACAGTCCCCGGGCTGTGCAAGCGCAGCCGCCTTGACGATGGCGTCTTCAAAAGACGCTTCATGCACGGTTGCGATGACATCCTGGACGGCATCTTCGATGAGGTTTGCGTCTCGCCCGTACAGCACCGCACCACGCAACGAGGCCGCCAGTGACCGCAGCGGCGAGAAGTCCGCTCCCTTGCCATCACCACCTGCCAGCAGAACAATGCGACCTGAACCGGTCAGGGTCGGGGCAATTCCATTCACCGCCGCCACTGTCGCACCAACGTTGGTTGCCTTGCTGTCATTGACGTAACGCACTCCTCGGCGCTCACCCAGCGAAACACATCGATGAGGCAGACCGGAAAATCCAGTCGCAACCGCGTGTAGCGCCTTGTCAGGCAATGACAGATCGTCGAGGATGGAGCAGGCAGCCAGGAAATTCTCCTGGTTGTGCAGGCCTGGCAGTGTCAGCGCAGCCGCCGGCAGGCGGCTCTGGTCCCCACGCACGAACCACGCTTCCCCCTGGATCATGCGGCGACCCCATTCACCCTGGGTCGGGGTATCGAGTCCAAAGCTGGTGACACGACCGACTGGAATCGCCTTGGGCTGCGTGCGGCAATCCGACCTGTTGAACGCGCACACGGCAGCTCGTTCGAAAATCGTGCGTTTGACCACACCATACGACTCCAGCGAACCATGGCGATCAATATGATCTTCAGTCACGTTGAGGACTGTTGCACCCGCGAGAGCGGCGGGCAGCATGCGTTCCAGCTGAAAGCTGGAGAGTTCCAGAACATAGAAGTCGCTGTTGGCCGCCAGCAGGTCGAGCGCCGGTTCGCCAAGGTTGCCGCCAACACTCACCTGGAATCCGGCGTGTTCCAGCAAGGCGCCTGTCATGGCAGTCACCGTGCTCTTGCCATTGGTTCCGGTGATGCCGAACACGGGCGCTGTTACGCAAGCCATGAACAACTCGATGTCACTGCGTATCGGCACGCCGAGGTGTCGTGCGTGGTCAAGCAGCGGAGCGTTCAGGCGCACCCCCGGACTGACAACTACCTGATCCACGCCAGCGAAGTTGAAAGCAGTCACTCCGGTGCGTACCACGAGGGCAGGATGAGCCGGCAAATCGCTCAGCAGGTCGGGATCATCCCGGGTATCAAGAACGGTCAGTTCGTGATCCTGCAGATGACGGATGCATGAACGTCCAGTGATTCCGAGTCCGATGACGGCTGTTCTGGGTTTACTCATCGCAATTTCAACGTCGACAGGCCAATCAACACAAGGATCAACGCCACGATCCAGAACCGCACAATGACCTTGGGTTCTGGCCAGCCTTTCAATTCGAAATGATGGTGGATCGGGGCCATGCGGAAAACCCGCTTGCCTGTCAGCCGGAACGAAGCCACCTGGAGAATGACCGATGCGGTTTCCAGGACAAACACTCCACCCATGATGAGCAGCACTATTTCATGGCGAACCATGATGGCTACCACACCCAGCGCTGCACCTAGCGCAAGGGCTCCGACATCACCCATGAACACCTGGGCGGGATAGGCGTTGAACCACAGAAAGCCAAGCCCGGCGCCAATCAACGCACCACAGAACACCGCCAACTCGCCAGCGGCGGGAATGTGAGGAATCTGCAGATAACGGGCAAACTCCACATGGCCTACCAGATAGGCAATCAGACCCAGTGCCGCGGCAACCATCACCGTTGGCAGGATTGCCAGGCCATCCAGACCATCGGTGAGATTCACGGCGTTGCTCATGCCGACGATGATGAAATAGGCAAGCACGATGTAGCTTGCACCCATGGGAATGGCAACGTCCTTGAGGAACGGAACGATGAGCGTGGTTTCCGCCGGGGTCATCGCGGTGACATACAGGAATATCGCCGCGGCTCCCCCGACGACTGATTGCCAGAAGTACTTCCACCGGGCAGGCAATCCCCTGGAATTTCGCCGGGATATCTTGAGGTAGTCGTCGAACCAGCCAATCACACCAAAGCTCATCGTGACCACAAGGGCAACCCAGACCAGGCGGTTGGCAAGATCACTCCAGAGCAAAACCGTCAGCAGAATCACCACCAGTATCAATCCACCACCCATGGTCGGTGTGCCGGCTTTGCTGAAGTGACTGGCCGGGCCATCCTCCCGCACACGTTGACCAATCTGGAGATGCGACAATCGCTTGATGAACATCGGCCCGATCAGCAATGAAACACCCAGTGCTGTCAAGGCACTCACCATCGTGCGGAAGGTCAGATACTGAAATACTCCAAACGCGCTGAAGTACTCCGAGAGGGATTGGGTCAGCCACAGGAGCATCAGTCGTACGCCTTCTGTCGGACGATGTCCTGCACGATCTGCACGTCGCTGAAAGGTACGCGCCCGTTGGCAAACTCCTGATAATCCTCGTGACCCTTGCCCGCAACCAGAACCAGATCGGCAGCGTCTGCACAACCCACTGCACGACGAATGGCATCGGCACGATCCACACACTCGTAGACGCAGGACCTGCCTGCCAGACCACGACGCATCTCCTCGAGTATCAGTTCGGGATCTTCGCTGCGTGGATTGTCCGATGTCAGCCAGAGTACATCCGCGAGTTCATCGGCAACGCCGGCCATCAACGGACGCTTGCCGGTGTCACGATCACCACCACAACCCATCACACACACCAGTTCTCCATTGGTGTGTTCACGCAACGCTCTCAGTACAACTGTCAGTGCATCGGGAGTGTGTGCGTAGTCGACAACCACTACCGGCCCATCCTGAATCCGAAAGAACTGCATGCGCCCGGGTACCGCAGGCATCTGTCGCTGCGCATCGATCAATGCCTTCAGGTCGTGGCCCTGGGCGGCAAGCACCGCAAGCGCAGCGGCAGCGTTGGCGATGGAAAACTCGCCAACCATCGGCAGATCAAACAGACCCTGGCCCCACGGTGTGGACCAACGGCCCCGCATGCCGGTCGGACCTGGCCGCAGATTGTTCCAGCTGACTTCGGCCTTGCGCCCATAAGTGATCACCTGAACCCGGTCTCGAATTTCATCGACCAGTCCGCGACCAAATTCATCGTCGACATTGATCACGGCGAGCGGCAGATCCGGAGACACAAACAACTTCCGCTTGGCATCTGCGTAGTCATTCATCGTGCCGTGATAGTCAAGATGATCACGCGTCAGGTTGGTGAAGACCGCCGCGCAGAAGGGAATGGCGTCGACCCGTCCCTGGTCAAGTGCATGAGAACTCACTTCCATCGCCGTGGCACGAACTCCGTGCTCCAGCAGCCACGCCAGACGCTCCTGATTGACGATTGCGCTGGCAGTGGTGGAATCAGCCGTCTGCAGATGGCCGATCCTTCCCCAACCCACCGTACCCATGTATCCCGCCGATTGCCCAAGCAACTCCAGCATGGAAGCCGTGAACCAGGCAACCGATGTCTTCCCGTTGGTACCTGTCACACCAATACATCGATTTCTGCTTGCGGGATAGCCGTGGAAACAGGCCGCCCATTCCCCCCTTCTCGCCGCAAGATCAGGTTGTATGAGTACTGCGATGGAAGGGTCGATGGATGGCAGAGGCCGTTCACTGACAATCGCTGCTGCACCGCGCCGCAGTGCATCGTCCACAAACTGATGACCATCAGCGTCGTGACCCTTCACCGCACAGAACAGGTAACCGGGCTGCACTCGGCGTGAATCGTCAGTCAGTCCTGATATTTCGAGAGCCGGTGCCTGTGATCCCAGAAGCGACTGCAGGTTCACGTGGACGTCCTTGTTCGGGGGACCTGCGGAATCTGCCCGGCTGTCATTGGCAACGAATCACCGGGAATACCCAGCAACCGCAGACTGCGTTCTGCAACGCGCGAGAAAACCGGAGCTGCAACGGCTCCGCCGCCAGACTGCCCGCGGCTTGGTTCATGGACGATGACCACCATGACTATTTCCGGACGATCGACGGGTACCATTCCTGCAAACAAGGCAACATGCCGCTTGTCGTCATAGCCCCTGGGCCCGACAACACGCGCCGTGCCAGTTTTTCCGGCAACCCGATAACCTTCTATCCTGGCACCTCTCGCTGTGCCACCCTCGCCCGTTACCGACTCGAGCATGTTGACTATTCCGCGCGCCAGGACCGGATCGTAAACCTGTTCTCCGGCGCCCGGTTTTTCGGACTTCAGGATGCTGACCGCGGGCTTGTCGCCACTGCGTGCCAGCGTTAGATAGGCGCGCGCCAGCTGGAGTGGAGACACGGTGAAGCCATAGCCGTAGGCCATGGTGACCTTGACCACATCGCTCTTCAGACCTGCGGGCGAAATTGAACCAGCACTTTCGTTCGGCAGTCCACTGTTGACAAGTTCACCCACACCGGCACGCTTGAGCACTTCGTAGACCGACTCGCGCTCGAGACCCAGAGTCAGTTTGACGATGCCAACCTGACTGGACTTCTGCAGAACGCCGGTAAGCGTGAGGAGCCGATAGTCCACGGGATCCCTGACAGTCTTGTCCACTACACGGACATATCCCGGTGACGTGTCGAACTCACTCACCGCCGTGAATCTGCCTGACTCGAGACCTGCCAGCGCTGCGAATGGTTTGGCCGTCGACCCAGGCTCCAGAGCATCGGCAATGGCCAGGTTCCGCATCCCTGCCGATTCCTTTGGTGCGCCTTCGTTCGGGTTGTACGAGGGCTGATTGACCAGTGCGAGGATATCGCCGGTCTTCACATCAAGCATCACCAGCGAAGCTGATGCAGCGTTGTGACCCGCCACGGCCGCCTTTAACTCGCGGTAAGCCAGATACTGCAAACGCAAGTCGATGGAGAGTGTGAGATCTTCGCCATGCTTTGGCGCGCGAACATACTCCAGATCACGGACGTTCTGGCCTTTTCGGTCGCGCAACACAACCTTCCTGCCGGGCAGTGCGCGCAACTTGTCGTCGAAAGCCATCTCGATCCCTTCCAGGCCCACTTCCAGTGCGCCCTCTCCACCTTCCGTGCCAACACCGGCCGGATTTCCGGAACCCAGGCCGGAAAAGCCGACGACGTGGGCTGTCACTTCACCCGCCGGGTAGTAGCGTCGATAGACGGTCTCGAGTTTGACGCCGTCGAACTTCTTTTCACGCAGGATCTGTGCTTCATCCCAGGTGATTCGCTGCTTCAGGACAACATGGTGTCGCTTTCTGTTTTGCAGCTTGAGGGATATCTGCGCGGCATCGAGTTGCAGCAGGGTCGCGAGCATCCTGATGGCATTGGGATCGGGCACTTGCACACTGGGGTCGACCACCACGTTGTAAGCCGGCGTACTGATCGCCAACGCTTCACCGAAGCGGTCACGAATGACGCCACGTTGAGCGCCTATGGCTTCATTGCGTATGGATCGGGCATCGCCTTCCTTCTGCAGGAACTCCCTGTCGGTGGTGGCCAGGTAGACCACACGGCCGCCAAGCACCAGAGTGAATCCGAAGAGCACAACCAGCAGCACGTAATGTCGCCAGGTCACGGTTCGATCCTGGCAATCTTGATCGGGAACTCCATGCCAAGTTGTTCGACGGCTATCTTCTCGACACCAGGGAGCGCTGCTTTTGCACTGCGTTCAAGCAGCAGGCGCGATTGCTCCATCAACTGTTCATCGTGGGCCACACCGACCAGTTGCAACTCATGATGCAGCTTCCCCATCTGGCGGGTGGACTTGATGACCAGCAACGCAGAACCTGCGATACCCAAAGCCAGGCTTGTCCAGATCAAGATGCGGATGGTGCCACTCAAGCGATTTTCTCCAGTACACGCATTCGTGCACTGCGGGCGCGAGGATTTCGGTTGGTTTCAGCTGGCGACGGCACCCTTGAACGTCCGATCAGCCTAGCTGACGGTTTGATTGAATCTGCCCGGACTGGCAAGCGGTGAGGAAGCCTCGGCGGCGAAGCCCGATCCCGGAAAAAGTGTTTGACGATTCGATCTTCGAGCGAATGAAAGCTGATGACGACAAGTCTCGCCCCAGGCTCGAGCCCGGAAAAAAACACCGGCAGTGAACGTTCCAGCAATCCGAGTTCGTCGTTGACAAAGATACGCACGGCCTGGAAGGTGCGCGTGGCATCATGCCTGCCTGTTGCACGGCGATGAACAACGGCTTCTACCGCGGCGGAAAGATCAGCCGTCGTTGCCAGTGGCCTCCTGTCGAGAATGGACCGCGCGATACGTCTGGCCTGTGTTTCTTCACCGTAGTCCCGAAGCACCCGGACAATATCCTTTTCGTCGGCCGCGTTCAGCCAGTCCGCCGCGCTCTGGCCGGCGTCCGGATCCATCCGCATGTCCAGCGGACCATCAAGCCTGAAACTGAATCCTCGCGCGCTGCTCTCAAGCTGGGGGGACGACACACCGAGATCGAGGAGGACACCATGCCATCGCTCGATACCACGGCGTGCAAGTTCCTGGACCGCCGCTTCCCATGACCCCTGGACCACGATCACACGGGCGTCTGCTGCGGCCAGCAACTGCGCTGCCACGATCGCCTCCGGATCGCGATCAATCACCACGAGACGATCGGTGTCCCCCATTCGGGACAATATCGCTCGGCTGTGACCACCACGGCCAAACGTGCCATCGACCCAGATTCGTCCTGCAGGCAGCCCGGGTTCAAACAATGCCTCGATCGCCTCGTCCAGAAACACTGACACGTGTGAGTCAGGCGGTTGCTCGTTTGCCGGATCAGATGGAGAGGCCAACAATCACCTCCTTCGCCTTGGCCAACTCCTCCTCACTGGTTGCCTGCCAATGGGCACGCCGGGTGGTCCAGCGTTCTTCAGCCCAGATTTCGAATTTTTTCCCTTGACCAACGAGAATCGCGGTCTTGTCGAGACCGGCAAAGTCCCGGAGCAGGGCAGGCAACAGAATCCTGCCGGCACCGTCGATTTGAACATCGGTGGCATGTCCAATCATCACCCGCTGAAGCGCGCGAACGCCTGCTCGCAGATTGTCGAGCGCCTCCAGTTGCGACTGGAGTTCTTCCCATGTGGCCAGGGGATACAGCAAAAGGCACCTGTCGGCGGGATCGATCGTGACAACCAGATTGCCTTCATCAACAGCCATCAGCTGCTCACGCGCACGCACAGGGAGGCCCATACGACCCTTGGCATCCAGACTTGTGGTAGCGCTCCCGCGAAACATGCTTTGAGGCGTCTATCGGCAGCCTGGAGGAGGCTCGCCATGGGTTCTACCCACAAATAGACACTTTTTACCTACAAAATAACACTCGGGCACTATAGTCCCAGCGTTTCGAAATTCAAAGCCAGCGTTGAAGTAACTTACGGAAATTCAAGGAATTTCCAGTTCAGCTCCGTTTTGACTTCTAATAGTTATATAAAACGCAGTTCTAGTCTGGTTTTCTAGAAACAACTTTAAGATCAGGACCGATTTCTTCTAAAAAATCGTAGAATGAAGGAATTTCTATCTAAAAAAAATGAGTCGGCCGATAAGCCGGGTTCTGTCGATGACCCAAAGGTCAAAGGGCAGTCATTCATCTCGAAGCATCGTCACCGATACCCTCTAGCGACCTACCCGGATCCGGCGCGGACCACGCCATTGGACCCCTATTTGGTCTTGCTCCAGACGGGGTTTACCCAGCCACGGTACGTTGCCGTCCGTGCGGTGCGCTCTTACCGCACCGTTTCACCCTTACCGGTCTCGAACTCTCGTTCGACACTTAGGCGGTCTGCTTTCTGTTGCACTTTCCGTAGGCTCACGCCTCCCAGGTGTTACCTGGCGTCTTGTCCTGTGGAGCCCGGACTTTCCTCTCGCCGAAACCTCGAAAAGCTCCAGCGAGCGACTGCCTGGCCGACTCATTGACGCCATTCTAGACGCAAAATCAGGTACTTACGAAAAAAAACCGGGCCACCGCATGGTTCGGGCCCTGTCGAAGGGCAAGACATGACAGGCTCCAGATTTCCCGATAGCCGAAAAAGATCAGTCGGCGTCATCACTTGAAGTGATCGAGAGTGTTGGATCACCGGCGCGCTGACCACTCGCCAAGCGACTGTAAACGGACCTTGAATCGAGACCGCTCACCTTTGCGAGCACCTTTGCCACCTGACGTGGAGGCAGCAGGCCGACCAACAGTTGTTCCAGTATCGCGCTATCCAGGGATGTCCCCGGAGGTCTGGCTGCCGAGGCGCCCACACCTTCAATAATGCAGATGAATTCACCACGATGTTCCTCCTGGATCCGTGGCAGCAACTCGGCAGGTGTTCCCAGCAGCAGCGTTTCATGGAGCTTGGTCAACTCGCGACCAATCAGAACACGTCGGCCCGGCAGGAGTTTTTCGAGAACCTGCAGGGTCGCAACGATTCGATGAGGCGCCTCAAGGAATACTACGGCCCCCCAATGTGTGCTCAGATCGTTCAGCATCGATTCCAGCATCTTTGTTCGAACTGGTAAAAATCCAACGAACAGACAGCCCTGGGCACCAAACGGGCTTACGGAAAGCGCTGCGGTCAGTGCAGACGCTCCAGGTACCGGTACCACCCGGATGTTCGCTTCCCATGCCATGCGAATGACTGCCAGCCCGGGGTCGGAAACAATCGGCGTACCTGCATCTGAGATGATCGCAGTGGATTCGCCTTCACGTGCGGACTGGATCAGTTCGACAGCACGCTCCGCCTCATTGTGTTCGTGCAGGGCAACCAGGCGTGGACCGGTGATCGAGAAGTGATTCAACAGCCCGCGACTGTGTCTGGTATCCTCCGCAGCGATTATCTCAACCTTGCGCAGGACGTTGACCGCTCGAAAGGTCATGTCCTCGAGGTTTCCAATAGGTGTCGCTACGACATATATGACGCCAGGGTTGCGACTCATGTTTTCCCGATCCACTTCAGCTTTGGTTGTGCTCGCCCTGATGATGACGCTGTATGGCTGCCAAAGCACGCCAAGCAGCACCAAAGGCAGGGACGCCAAACCATCCACGGTACCGGCCAAGTCGTCCCGCTCCAGGCCAACCCAGGCGATTTTGTCAGAGGATCCTGCGACAGAAGCGCGACTGGACGCAGCAGAGCTCTGGTTGGAAGGAGGCGATCCTTATCTTGCCCGACTCAGCATGCGCGATTTCGACATCAGCAGCCTCACTGGAAAAAACCGCCAGCGTGCACTCTTTGTCCAGGTCCAGAGTGATCTTGCGCTCGGTCTGATTGACGAGGCTGCCGCTGCACTTGCCGACACCGCCGGTACGGTGACGGCAGAAAATGCCCGACTGCGTGCGGAGCTTTGTCAGCATGAAGGTCGGGTAGCCTGTGTCGCCAGCGAACTCGTTCGCGCTGCCGTCATCGAGGGTGGAACTTCGGTGTACAACAACCGCATATGGGATGCGCTCCTCAAGACAGTCACCGGACAAGGCACTGTCACAGAAGTCAGCGGCGACGAGTCACTCCGCGGCTGGCTCGATCTGGTCGCGGTTGTACGTCAGGCAAACTCACTGGAAGAGGAACGTGCTGCATTTTCACTCTGGCGGCAGCGTTATCCTGACCACGTCGCCGCCAACCAGTTGCCGGATGCGATCGACTACCTCACGGAAACCGAGTCTGATGCACCCGCCACCGTCGCCGTGATGCTTCCGCTTACAGGTCAGTTGGCGAGCATTGGCAGAGCCGTTCGTGATGGCATGGTGGCCGCACAGGTCCAGGAGGCTTCTGCCATTTCGCCAACCCTGGTATTCATGGATTCGGCAACACAACCCATTGCACAGCTTTACGCCCAGGCAGAACAGTCGGGCGCGCGATTGATCGTCGGCCCATTGGTCAAGAATGATGTGATCGCGCTCGAGGCACTCAATCCGCAGATGCCTGTCGTCGCGCTGAACTATCTTGACGTCGTGTCAACGCTTCCAGATTTTTGGCAGCTGGGCCTCGCGATCGAGGACGAAGGCCTTGGCATCGGTGATGCTCTCAATCGCTTCGGTCACAGCAAGGTCCTGTTTGTTTTGTCGACGGCACCATGGGCTTCACGTTCCCTTCTGGCGATCCAACAGAAATGGAGTGGGGAATCTTCGAGAGTCGACATCAGCAATGCAAAGGACATGACCGACATCGTGGGTGGTGCGCTTCGCGCCACACCCAGCTTTCGACGCAAAGCCGAGTTGCAGACCGTTCTCGGATTGCCTGTGCAGTTCAGCGGTGGGGTTCGCCGTGATCTGCAGGCCATCGTGGCGCTGACCGATCCCGCGCAGACCAGCACCTTGGGACCGGCGTTGTCCTACCACGCCGTAAACTCCATACCGATATTTCTGGGTACGCAGTCCGTGCGCAACAATGACGCCATTTTCAGCTTGCAGGGTGCACGGGCCACCGAACTCCCGGTCATGCTGGCGGATGACCCCCTGAATCGACAACTGAGATCGTCCTGGACAGGACAGGGTGGCGCGGACATCAGTTTTTATGCACTGGGAACGGACGCCTATCGTCTGCTCAGACGACTGCCTTCATCATCCGGCGCGCGCTTCAGGACCATCTGGGGCTCCACCGGGTTGCTCACGCTGAACTCCGACCAGCAGTTTCGACGCACACAGGTCTGGAGCCAGATTCGCAACCAGCAGGTTGTTGAATCGGCAGCAACCCCCTGAGTGCTTCCGTGCTGGTGACCACACACCTGAAGGGCCAACTTGCGGAATGGATGGCCACCGCCTGGCTGTGGCTTCACGGCCTGCGCATCATCAAGCGCAACTACCGCCACCGCGTGGGAGAGATCGACGTGATCGCAACAGATCGGGGCCTCCTGATATTCGTGGAAGTCAGGATGCGGCGTCGCCGGGATTTTGGTAGCGCTCTGGAGAGTGTCGACAGACAAAAGCAGCGCAGGATAACCCTCGCCGCCAATCAGTTTCTGCACCGCCACACCGCTTATCGCAATCATGCCTGCCGATTTGACGTAGTATCGATTTCACGTCCAAACTACTTTCCGCGCCTGCAATGGATAAGGAACGCTTTTGCCCATGACTACTCTGCGTCTGACGCTGCTTCTGGTGATCTTCAGTCAACTGGCCGCCTGCGTATTTGGCAATGATCCAAGAAGTCGGACGCCAGGCCGTGCGCTGGATGATCAAATGCTCGAGGGAGTTGTCACGCGCGAAATTCGCGCGTCCAGCCCCGATTTCGAGGGCACCAATCTGCATGCGGTGAGTTACAACGGCCAGGTTCTGCTGCTGGGTCAGGTCACCTCGGAGCAACTCCGCGAACAGGCGACCAGCGTAGCGCAGGGCATTGACAGGGTTCGGATCGTTCACAACGAACTGACGATAGGCGGCCCGATTTCCTATCCGGCGCGAAGCAACGACGCGTACATCACTTCAAAGGTCAAGGCAAAACTGGTAGCGACCAAGGAAGTACCCGGGTCGAAGATCAAGGTGGTCACGGAAAACGGGGTGGTCTTTCTGATGGGGAAATTGCCCGCACAGGAAGCCGATCACGCGGTTGAAATCGCCAGTACCGTTTTTGGCATTCAGAAGATCGTGAAGGTGTTCGAGTACATCGACGGCTGATTCGCCCGTTGTTGCATCACCCTTGGCAAGTCTGGCATCGACTCGGGATGCCAGGCAACAAATCCGGGTTACTTGATGACTTTCAGGTGCCTGACCTCGGCTCGAGTCTGCGGCTTCTTCCCGGGTTCGATCGGCTCCGCGCTGGATGGTGTGCTTTCAAGCGTTGCGCGGGATTGGTCTGTGATTTCCGTGTCTGCGTATTCCGGCTCGAACAGCATGCCTTCACCGGATTCCTTGCCATAAATGGCAAGGACGGCACGAAGCGGAACCCGAACGAAAAAGTTATGACCTGAAAAACGCCCGTCGAAGCTGAGTTCTTCGTTGCCAATCTCGAGATTGCGAATCGCCATCGCGGAAAGGTTCAGTACGATGCGTCCATCCTGGACAAAGCTCGTCGGGACGGTGACTGTCTCATCGACCTGAACCAACAGGTACGGCGTTTGCTGATTGTCGATAATCCAGTCGAGCAGCGCCCGTAAAAGATAGGGACGCCGCGGTGTCACTCACGCATTTCCAGTTCTGCTTCTGTCAGGCTCTCGCGGAATCCAGGACGCTCGAACATCGTGTTCATGTACTTGAGCATCGGTTTGGCTGTTCGCTCCGGGAGTACGATATCCACTTCCTTCAGCCGCCATAACAGTGGCACGACACAACAATCCACCAGACTGAACTCGTCGTTCATGAAAAATGGGCGTTCGTTGAAAATCGGTGCAACCGCAAGCAGGCTCTCCCGCAATTCCTTGCGGGCCTTGTCCAGCAAGGTCTCCCGACCTTTGCCTGTCATCAGCACGTCCATCTTCGCCGACCACTCTTTGTCGATTCGCGAAATCCACAGCCGTGACAATGCGCGCTGTACCGGGTAGACAGGCAACAGTGGGGGATGGGGAAAACGTTCGTCGAGATACTCCATGATCACATTGGCCTCATAGAGCACCAGATCACGATCAAGCAGCGTAGGCAGACTGTTGTACGGATTGACCTCACCAAGCTCTTCGGGCTTGTTGTTTGGATCGATATCGATGACTTCGACAGTGACCCCTTTTTCCGCCAGCACCATTCGCACCCTATGGCAGTAGTGATCTCTCGCGTCGGAAAAAAACGCCATCGTTGAGCGCTTGGTGACAATACTCATGTGCAAAGTGACTTACTCCGGTCCAGACCCCTTTGAATGGCGTGGGGTCAAAACGACTCCGATGTCGCAGCCAGATGAACCTGGCTGGGGAGGAGATCGTGTGATGAACGATCTCCTGCAGATAGTGCATGCGGCCTAGTGAACGTCCTTCCAGTACTCTCGGTTCAGCAAATGGGTGAACACACCAAGAATGACCAGGAACAGAAGCACAAAGATCCCGATCCTGTGCCGATCCAGACGACTTGGCTCGGCAACGTAGTGCATGAAGTTCACGAGGTCATAGACGGCTGAATCAAACTCGTCCGCCGTCATTTTCCCCGTGCCTTCCTCAACATAAAGTTCATCACATTTTTCTTCGGTGATCGCCTTGCCCGGCACCAGTGGATCGCGTTTTTCGCCACCGTATTCGTTGATGATCGGCTTCTGGATACAACCGTTCCGCTGGACACCCTGAAGGGGCATCAGCACATGCGGCATACCGACGTCTGCAAAAACCTTGTTGTTGACACCAAAGGGCCTGCTTTCATCGATATAAAAAGTCTTCAGGTAGTTGTACACCCACTCCGGGCCCCGCACCCGCGTCACCATGGTGAGATCAGGCGGCGGCGCGCCGAACCACTTCTTTGCGCTTTCAAGATTCATCCCGTTGACCATCAGTTCACCGATCTTCTGACCGGTAAACACCACTTGTTCAAGCGCGATGTTGTGCGGAATCATCAGATCATCGACGGTGCGCTCGTAGCGCTGGAAGCGCATCGAATGGCAGCCAAGACAGTAGTTGGTGTAAATCTTCATCCCATTCTGCAGCGACGGAATGTCCTTCCCGTCCGGATCGATCGACTCCATCGAATAGGAGATCGCTTCAGCAGCCTGCAGCGAGGCTGCGCAGAGCAAGGCTGCCAGGAAAACGGTCACCTTGTGCATGACAGTGGTCTGGAAATGGCGCCGGTTCATGGTGTTACCCTGCTCGGTTCAGGCTTGGTCTTTTCGACACGTGTGTACCAGGGCATCAGCACGAAGTAGGCAAAATAGACAATGGTGCCGATCTGGGCAAGTGCGGTTGCTCCATCGGAAGGAGCAATCGTACCGAGATAACCCAGCACCACAAAACTGACGACAAACAGGCCGAGCATGACTTTGGACAGTGTTCCCTTGTATCGAATCGACTTGACCGGTGATCGGTCGAGCCAGGGCAATACCGCGGGTAGGACAATCGCCCCGGCCATCACGACAAATCCCCAGAACTTTGCGTCCATTCCGAACAAAGGATACGTCGCGGCCCGCAACATCGCGTAAAAAGGCGTGTAGTACCAGACCGGTGCGATGTGGAGAGGTGTCTTCAGGGGATCAGCCATCTCAAAATTGGGCTTCTCCAGGAAATAACCCCCACCTTCCGGGAAGTAGAAAACAACGGCGCAGAAGATGAACAGGAAGATCACGGTCGCATGGATATCGTGGACGGTGTAATAGGGATGGAAAGCGATACCGTCCAACGGTATCCCATCGGGCCCTTTGTTCTTCTTGATCTCGATCCCGTCCGGGTTGTTCGACCCGACGTGGTGGAGTGCGACGAGATGGACAAAAACCAGGATGACCAGCACCAGCGGCAATGCGATCACGTGCAGGGCAAAAAACCGGTTCAGCGTGATCTCCGACATCAGGAAGTCGCCACGCACCCATTCCATCAGATCAGGCCCGACAAACGGTATGGCACCGACCAGCGAAACGATCACCTGCGCGCCCCAGTAACTCATGTTGCCCCACGGCAACAGGTAACCGAAGAAGCCTTCGACAATCAAAGCTGCAAAGATCGCCATGCCGATCAGCCACAGCAGTTCACGCGGCTTTCGGTATGAGCCGTACATGAGTCCACGAAACATGTGCAGATAGACAACGATGAAAAAGAACGAGGCACCGGTGGAGTGCAGATACCGTAACAGCCATCCGTATTCGACATCGCGCATGATGTACTCGACGGAGGCAAACGCACCTGCACCGCTCGGCACATAGTTCATCGTCAACCAGACGCCGGTTACGATCTGCAGGATCAGCATGACAATGCCGAGCACACCGAAGTAGTACCAGAAATTGAAGTTCTTCGGCGCGTAATACTTCGACATGTGGTATTCGAAGGTTTCTGTCGCCGGGAATCGGACATCCAGCCATTCAACAAAATCGAACCACATGCGCACGGACTTGCTCTGCGCGGGCGTATCCTTCTGCATCACGCAGCCCCCTCTTCTTCACCAATCACAATCACCGTATTCGACTCGTATCGATACGGCGGTACCTCAAGGTTCGAAGGCGCCGGCAGATTGGCATGCACCCGTCCGGCCATGTCGAACTTCGAACCGTGGCATGGACAAAAAAAGCCGCCGATCCACGCAGCATCAAAGCTGGTGGCTTCGACCACTGGATAGTACTTCGGTGAACAACCAAGATGGGTACACAGACCAAGATAAACGCCGATCTCGGGTTTGGTGGACCGCCAGGGATTGCGAGCACTTTCTGGCTGCTGAGTGAGCCGATCGGAATTCGGATCCTCGAGCATTTCGGTTTGTACCTTGAGCCTCTCCACCACCTCTGCCGATCGCGAAAGAACAAACACCGGTTTGCCACGCCAGGCAGGAATTGGCCCCAGCATCTGGCCAGGTTGCATCCGTGATACGTCTATCTTGACCGGAGCTCCGAGCGCCCGTGCCCGCGCACTGGGTGCCCAGGAAGCAAGAAAGGGAATGGCTGCTCCGGCGACGCCGACAGCGGCGACGGCGGAAGTAGCACCAATCAGAAAATAACGGCGTTCCTTGTCGACTGGACCAGCACCCTGTGCGGTGTGATCAGCCGAACCTTCTGCGCTTGTCAACGTTCAGCTCCCACTGAGGTTAAGTCTGCGTATCCACGCCAGGAATTATATACCTGCTTCGATGATCGCGTGACGACAAGAGAACAATTCCTGTCGCCAACGGAGTATCTGTAAACGGAGCTTTATCGCTTCGAGTACTGTGGACGCTTGCGGGCTTTGCGAAGGCCGACCTTCTTGCGTTCAACCTGCCGGGCATCGCGAGTCAGGAAACCAGCCTGACGCATCGGCGAACGCAGTGTTTCGTCCCGCTCGACCAGCGCGCGGGCGATGCCGTGCCGGATCGCGCCCGCCTGACCGGAAGCACCGCCTCCGCAAACGGTAATCATGATATCCACCGAATTCACAACCTGGGCGACTTCCAGCGGCTGCCGAACGATCATGCGTGATGTCTCGCGACCAAAATAGCTGTCGAGCGGTACATCATTGACAACGATGCGGCCGGTGCCGCCGCGCAAAAAAACACGTGCTGCAGCTGTCTTTCTGCGCCCCGTACCGTAGTCCACTTCTGCCATGCTTGTATTCTCTTGCAAACCTTGCGATCAAGGCCGGTTTTCGTCTGATTGATGTGCCTGACCAGAGGGCCAGCTAAAGTGCCAGTACTTGCGGCTGCTGAGCAGCGTGCGGGTGTTCCGCACCAGCATAGACCTTGAGTTTGCGGAACATGGCGCGACCCAAGGGGTTCTTCGGCAACATGCCCCTTACTGCGGCTTCTATGATCCGCTCGGGATGGGTCTCACGCATGCGACCCAACGATACCGACTTGATGCCGCCTGGATAGCCGGTGTGTCGCCAGTATTGCTTGTCTTTTTCCTTGTTGCCGGTTGATCGGACCTTGGCCGCATTGACAACAATCACGAAGTCGCCTGTGTCCACATGTTGTGTGTAGGACGTCTTGTGCTTGCCGCGCAGACGCAGTGCGACTTCAGTGGCCAGACGGCCAATCACCAGATTTTCCGCGTCGACAACCAGCCAGTCCCGCTGGACATCCTGGGGTTTCATGCTGACAGTTTTCAAGGCGGTCGCGCCCCTGATTTTTTGGAGCGCGGATGTTAGCGGAGCTGACCCTTCAAAAGCAACCTGAAACGTCTTGCCAACCCCGTTCCAAGTCGTTCTGCTTTGGTCCGCTACCGTCTTGAGCGCAGCATCTGTGAGCCGTCGGCGAGCCGTCGGCGATCCTGGTTCGCGCTTCCAGGGCGCTGTGCCTTCAGGCTTTGTGAAGTCGGCCGAGATAATCCTGCGACTGCATCTCCAGCAACCGGGACTGTGTCCTGTCGAATTCAAAGCGCAACCGGCTGCCCTGGTAGAGGTCGGCAATCGGCGCTGCAGCCGAAATGATGAGCTTGACCGATCGATCATAAAACTCATCAACCAGACTGATGAACCTGCGCGCCGCGTCTTCTTTCCTGGTCGTGAATACCGGTACATCACTCAAGAGGACGGTGTGGAACTCTCGCGCCAGTTCGATGTAGTCGTTCTGACTGCGCGGCCCTTCGCAAAGCGCAGAAAAACTGAACCACGCTACATCGTCCGCAATCTTCCTCGCCACGATCAACCGGCTTTCCACCATCAGTTCGACGTCATCCCTGGGCGCACCCGTCGCCAGCGCAAGGAAACTTCGCTGCAGCGACTCATCGGCTGCGGCATCGAGAGGCGAGTGGTACAACTCCGCCTTCTCCAGCACCCGCAACCTGTAGTCAACCGGTCCATCCAGCCAATGCACCTCGGTGTTCGTCTGCAACAGATCGATGGCTGGCAGGAATCGGCTCCGCTGCAGGCCATTTTCGTACAGCCGCGCAGGCTCCACGTTCGAGGTGGCAACCAGGAGGACGCCTCGCTCGAACAACGCCTTCAGCAACTCGCCCAGCAGCATCGCGTCCCCGATATCGGAGACAAAAAACTCATCGAAACAAAGGATCCGTCCTTCCGCCGCCAATCCATCCGCTACCTTGTGGAGCGGATTGGCGTTTCCCTTGAATGTTCCCAGGTCACGATGGACCCTTTGCATGAATCGGTGGAAGTGCATCCGCAATGCCACTCCCGGTGGGAGACTGGCAAAAAACCAGTCCATCAGCATCGTCTTCCCCCGACCTACCCCTCCCCAGATGTACAGTCCGCGTGCAGCAGGTTGTTGTGGCTGCCAGCGGGTCACCAGACGCTGCCACCATCCCCCTGTGCCTGGTTGTGCGTCCAGCCAGCGCTGGATCCGGTCCAGTTTTTCCATGACTGCTGCCTGCGCCGGGTCGGCGGCAATCGACCCGCTCGCTACAGCCTGGCGATATCGTTCCATCGGTCGCATGGTTATCGAATTGTGTTAGCGTTGTGTCGACGCGCGACTTTAACCTGAATTGGTCGCGGGCCCAACGCCAAACCCGGGATTACTGACGATGGATGGATGGCCTGGTTCCCTGCTGCTTCCAGCGCTGCTGGGTGCATTGGTTGGCGGCGTGCTGCTGCTTGTCACAAAGCCGGTAGACGAGAATTCGCACGACGGTTACGCCGAGGCGGTCATTCTTGCAGCTCCTTCCGTCGTCAGCATTTATTCCAGCCGGACCATGCAGCCTGCGCTCTGCAAGTTGCCCCGCTATCGGGACTGGTGTGAAAAGCTGGAGAACAGCGGCGCTGCCAGAGTCGACAGTTCCCTCGGTTCCGGTGTAATCGTCCGGGCGGACGGACACATCGTCACCAACAACCATGTCATCGAGGCTGCCGACGAAGTGCTGGTAGGCCTCAATTCCGGAACGGTTCTGCCGGCAACCGTCATTGGCCGGGATCGCGATTTTGATCTGGCAATCATACGCGTTGATGCAAACGATACCCCGACAATCCAGATCAGCAGTTCCGCAAACGTACACGTCGGCGACATTGCGCTTGCCATCGGCAACCCGTTCGGGATCGGGCAGACCGTGTCCCAGGGCATCATTGGTGCCGTGAGTCGCGTGGTCATCGGAGAAAGCACATACGACAACTTCATGCAAACCGATGCCGCCATCAATCCCGGAAACTCAGGCGGGGCACTGGTGAACACCAGGGGCGAATTGATTGGCATCAATACCATGATCTTTTCCCGCGCTGCAGGCTCGCAAGGCATCGGCTTTGCTATTCCAGCCGATGTCGTTGCGTACGTACTGGAGGAAATTCTCGCCCACGGTCGAGTTCGTCGCGGCTGGATCGGCATCGAACTGGATGAACAGCGTGCCAGTAGCGCCGAGTTTGGTTTTCGCATAACCAGTGTGGAAACAGGTGGCCCGGGAGAACTCGGCGGTTTGCAGATCGGTGACACGCTGATCGCGCTGGATGGCCAGATGCCTCGCGACCGGACCGGCATCAGCCGACAGGTGAGCATGCTGAAACCAGGCGCAACACTGCATGTCACCGTCGATCGGAACGGGGAGATGGTCGATCTGGCTCTCGTCGTTGCGGAGCGTCCGGACCCTGCCGCAAGGGAGTAGGCAGGTTCGGATTGGGCAGCGCTTCCAATGCTTCTAACGGCGAGACAGGGGGCCTCGCCTGATGGCTGCTGCTGCCGCATGCGCCTCCAGCCCTTCCGCTTCAGCCAGACTGACAGCCACCGGCACCAGCGCGGCGAGACCCGCGGTGGACAGTTCAATCAGGGAACTCCGCTTCTTGAAGTCGTACACCGAGAGCGGTGAGGAAAATCTCGCCGTGCCGTAGGTCGGCAGTACGTGCGATGGTCCTGCCACGTAGTCACCCAGGACCTCGCCCGCGTTGGCGCCGATGAAAATTGCACCGGCATGCCGGATACCGGACAACAGCGCACGCGGATCCCGCACCATCAGCTGGACATGTTCTGCAGCGATGGTGTTTGCAAGAAGAGAGGCTTCTTCGAGATCCCCGACCTTGATCAGGGCGCCGCGACTGGCCAGAGACTCGGCAATGACTGTCTGGCGCAGCCGCCCTGGAAGCAAACGGTCAATGGCCGTTGCCACTTGGTCGAGCAGTGTTTCGCTCGCTGAAATCAGCAGACTTTGCGCCGCGGCATCGTGTTCGGCCTGTGAAAAGAGATCCATGGCAATCCACTCGGGATCCGCCGTTTCGTCCGCTATGATCAGGATCTCCGATGGGCCTGCAATCGAATCGATACCGACCTGACCAAAGACCTGGCGCTTGGCCGCCGCAACATAGGCATTGCCCGGTCCAACAATCTTGTCCACCCGTGGCACGACTTTCGTTCCAAAGGCAAGCGCTGCGACCGCCTGGGCACCGCCGATCGTGAACAGCCGGTCAACACCCGCCATGTGCGCCGCCGCAAGAACGAGGGGATTGCGAACTCCGTCCGGAGTGGGTACCACAAGAATGATCTCGGTGACCCCGGCACAACGAGCGGGAATGACGGTCATCAGGACCGAAGATGGGTAGGCTGCTCGCCCACCGGGTACATAGACACCGACACGATCCAGTGGTGTCCACCGCTGTCCCAGCCGATTACCCAGCGCATCGGTGTAGTCGATGTCCTGGGTTGTCTGTTGCAGGTGGTAATCCCGGATGCGGGTCGAAGCAATCTCGAGTGCCTGCCGGGAATGCGAATCAAGAGTATTGAAGGCCGATTCCAGTTCGCCACGGGAGATCTCGAGGTCAGTGGCGTCTGTCACCGTATGACGATCAAGGCGTGTGGTCAGCTCAATTAGCGCATGATCGCCTCGCAGTCGTATGTCGCCAATGATCTGTGCCACGCGTCGATCAACAGCGCCATCATCGGCTTCAGGCAGCCTGGACAGTTTCTGCAGGTCGAGCTGGAAGTCCGCTGCGCTGGAATCAAGCCGTCGTATCAAAACCATCAGGCTGCGGTCACTTCGCGCAGCCTGGCAACCAGTTGCTGCACTGCATCGAACCGTGTCTTCTGCGAGGCACGATTGACAATCAACCGGGTGCTGATCATGGCGATGGTGTCCCGGGCTTCAAGCCCGTTTGCCTTCAGCGTATTGCCGGTATCCACTATGTCGACGATGAGATCAGCCAGCCCGATGAGCGGAGCAATCTCGATCGCACCAGCCAGAGGAATGATGGTGGCCTGCCTGCCGAGGGAATCATAATAACTGCGACTCACGTTCACGAACTTGGTAGCGACACGAAGTGGTCCCTGTGACAAATCCGCACCCACAGGCGTCGCCACCATCAATCGGCAACGCCCGATACCCAGGTCGAGACGCTCATAAAAACTGGCGCCTTCACCGTACTCCAGAATCGTATCCTTGCCCGTGATCCCGACGTCGGCAACACCATGCTCAACGTAGGTAGGTACGTCGGACCCACGCATGACGATGAGCCTGTGGCCACCGGTCGCTTCGAAAATCAGCTTGCGACTGTTGTGGATATCATCCAGCGGTTCGATGCCCGCCCGGGCCAGCAAAGGCAGACATTCCTTGAGAATCCGGCCACGGTTCAGTGCAATGGTAAGGCTCATGATTCCATATACGCTGTTCAACGCACTCGAGTGATATCAGCGCCAAGGCTGCCGAGTTTTTCCTCGATCGTCTCGTAGCCGCGATCGATGTGGTAGATGCGGTCAATCAGCGTCGTGCCCTGCGCGACCAGCGCCGCTACCACCAGACTGGATGAGGCGCGAAGATCCGTCGCCATGACCGGCGCTGCCGACAGTCCCGGCACGCCATGCACCAGGGCCATCGAGGCACTGACCTGTTCGATGTTTGCGCCAAGACGGTTCAGTTCCTGAACATGCATGAAACGATTCTCGAAGATTGTCTCGCGAATCTTGCTGGTGCCTTCGGCAATCGCGTCCATGGCCATGAACTGCGCTTGAAGATCTGTCGGAAAACCAGGGTAGGGGCGTGTTTCTATGTCGACAGCACGCGGTCGACGGCCGCCCATATCAAGTGCGATCCAGTCTTCACCGCACTCAATGCTTGCACCTGCGGCTTCGAGACGTTCAATCACCGAATCCAGTGTGTTGGGGGCGACATGGGTAAGTCTGATGCTGCCTCCGGTCGCAGCCGTGGCAACCAGATAGGTTCCAGCCTCGATACGGTCAGGCATCACGGAGTAATCACAACCCGTCAGGGACTCCCGACCTTCAATGACGATTCGCGAGGTGCCATGGCCTTCAATTCTTGCGCCCATGGCAATCAGGCACTGCGCCAGATCAACGATCTCGGGTTCCTTTGCAGCATTGTCGATGGTTGTCACACCATCAGCGAGCGTCGCTGCCATCAACAGGTTTTCCGTGCCACCTACCGTCACGATGTCCATGTGAATGGGCACCCCGCGCAATCGCCCCTTGCTGCGTGCCCGCACATAGCCGCCATCAAGTTCGATCTCGGCACCCATCGCCGCGAGCCCTTTCAGATGTTGATCCACCGGACGTGCACCAATGGCACAACCGCCAGGAAGCGAAACTTCTGCCTCGCCAAAGCGGGCGAGCATCGGCCCAAGAACCAGGAATGAAGCACGCATGGTCTTCACGAGTTCATAAGGCGCACGCATGCAGTGCACGTTTGCAGCGGAGATTTCAACGGTCATCTGATCGTCCACCGTGACGTCCACACCCAGACATCCCAGCAGCTCGATCATGGTGGTGACATCGTGCAGGTGAGGCATGTTGCGGATCGACAGCGGTGACGCCGACAACAGCGATGCGGCAAGAATCTTCAGAGCAGAATTTTTCGCGCCTGAAATACGCAATCGACCGTGCAATGGCTTGCCACCCCGGATCTGCAGCTTATCCACGTACTTCGGGTCCGCGTTCTCCGGGGGCAGCCGCGCGGATCGTCACGGCGTGCAAGGCGCCACTCTTGATCAGGCTGTCCAGACACTGGTACACAAGTTTGCTTCGTTCGACCCTGGATTTGCCGCTGAACACCGGACTGACAACTTCCACGACGGCCTTGTTGCCTTGCAGGTCGAGCGTCACCTCGGCATCGGGCAGGCCATCGCGCAGGCAAACTTCAATGGCGGTACGCAGTTCCATCAATTCGCCCCCAGCAAGATGGTCTCCAGGCCGGAGACCTGGATGATCCTGTGCAATGGTTCGGAGACGTTGTCGAACTGGATGGTCTTGTCCTGTTTTGCCGCCCGTCGATACCAGGCGATCATCGCACCAACAGTCAGACTGTTGGCGTGCGTGAGCCCGGCAAGATCGATGCGCAGAGGACTGGTGCCACCATCGACCAGTTCGTCACCCACCAGGCGCATTTGTGGATAGTTCTCGAAATTGATACTTCCGGTCAACATGGATGTTCCCGCTCAGACAGCCCCGGTCCCGTCACTGGCAGGCTTGACGGCATCGGTCGCCTTGGCTTTTTCGGTTTCGACAACGGTCGCCCAGCTGTCTATGACCTTGTCCATGCTGCCGGCGTACTTCGAATCCCGCATCGCGCTTCGGAACTGGTTCTGATAGGTCAGCCCGATATTCACACCACCGACTACAAGGTTACGCACCCGCCAGCGCGACTGCGGATCCAGCGCCATCGCGTAGACAACCGGATAAACGTCACCCTTGTCGGTCCGGATTTCCATCTTCACATCCCGGCGATCAGGAGTTCTTGGTGGCTTGTCCGGTTCGATGACCACGACCTCACCGTCGCTGAACTCGGTCAACGCTGCAGAATACGTGCGCAGCAGGCCCCACTTGAAGGTCTCGATAAAACGCGTTTTCTGGGCATCGGTAGCTTCTTTCCAGAAAGGTCCCATCACACCGCGGGCAAAAGCGTCGAATGCGACAACCGGTTCGAGTACATCGTGGACGGCGCGGTAAAATCGGTCCGGATCCTCCTTGATGTAGACCTTGCCATCTTCAATGAGTGCCAGCACCCGGTCAGACGTTTCGCGGACAACGGCCTCCGGCGCCGCTTCCGCGCCGAACACGACGCCGGACCACACGAGGCCGGTCAGCATGAGACATTTGATCAAGATCTTGTGCACGTTTTTTACTCCACTCCTGACGAAGAGCGTCCACAGGCAGACTGCTGCCGAAATGAACGCCATGGCCATCGTAACAGGATGCTGAAAAAGTTCGTTCAGCACTTTTTCAGCAACGCCTCTACAGACTTCTTCTTTTCCGACACTTTTCCGACGTTTTTCCGACGTTTTTCCGACACTTTCTACAGTCACTTTCGGTAACTGCCAGCCATTCCTCTCCGATGACCTATCAAACCGCCGCCATCCCGGGGGACCTCAATCCTTGCCCAGAGTGGTGAGGAACTGACCAATCAGGTTCTCCAGCACGATCGCACCCTGGGTTTCTGTGATTTCGCCACCGTCCTTGAGTTTTGTGTCGTCCGATCCCGGGAGCAAGCCAATGTAACGGGCCCCCAGGATTCCCTCGGTGAGGACCTTGGCACTGGTATCGGTGGTCAACGAACCAGGCTCACCATCGATTTCGATCCTGACAATGGCTTCGCCGTAGTCAGTATCCACTTCAATCGATTTCACCCTGCCAAGGGTCACGCCAGCCATGCTCACCTTGGCGCGTGGTCGCAATCCGGCAACGTCATCAAATCGTGCAGAAACCACGTACGAGGTCTCCGAAGTATTCATGTTCACGCCGGATACCTGGATAACCAGAAAAAGAACGGCCAGCATGCCAGCCAGAACGAAGGCCCCGACGCTGATTTCCAGGGTGCGCATGCGCATGATCAGAAATCTCCATACATTGAAAGGGTGAGGAAAAAGTCCAGCGCGAGAATCAGCACGGACGAGGTCACGACGGTCCTGGTCGTCGCCCGACCCATGCCCTCTGCCGTTGGCTCGCAATCATAGCCTTGAAAAACGGCGATCCAGGTCACCACGACCGCAAAGATCGCCGCTTTCAGCATCCCCTTGACGATGTCTTCCCGAACATCGACGGCATCCTGCATCCCGCTCCAGAACCCGCCAGCATCCGCGCCCAGCCAGTACACGCCAACGACCACACCACCGTAGATACCCACCACGTTGAAGATCGCCGTCAGCAGGGGCATGCTGATGATGCCGCCCCAGAGCCTTGGCGCGACAATCCTTCGCAAGGGATCAACCCCCATCATTTCCATGATGGACAACTGCTCGGTGGTCTTCATCAGGCCGATTTCTGCCGTGATTGCCGACCCGGCGCGACCTGCGAACAAGAGGCCAGTGACCACCGGACCCAACTCCCGAAGCAAGACCAGGGCCAGACCTGCGCCCACCGCGTCTTCGGCACCAAAACGTGATAGCTGGGTGTAAAACTGCAGCGAAATCACCGCACCGATGGCAAAAGCCGACAACACGATGATGGCAATGGACATCACTCCGATCGAGTAGATCTGCCTGAACAGAAGGGTCATGTCACCCTTCCTGGGCAGTGTGGCCATCGCCAAACCCCACATGATCGTAGCGCGTCCCAGTCCTTCCAGACGAAACAGGACGCGGTTGCCGATACGGCGCAGGAACGAAATCATTACTCGACCTCGCTCAACAGATCGAACCGCAGATCATCGGCTGGATAATGGAATGGCACCGGGCCATCCGGATCACCGTGCATGAACTGGTGGATTCGCCTGGATTCATTCGCCTTCAGCTGGTCCGGAGTACCTTCGCCAATGACCTTGCCATCCGCGATCACGAACAGGTAGTCGGCAATGCTCAGGGTCTCGTGAATGTCGTGCGAGACCAACAGGGTAGACGTGCCGAGGGCTTCGTTGAGATCGTGGATCAGTGTCAGAATCACGCCCATCGAGATCGGGTCCTGGCCCGTGAATGGTTCGTCATACATGATCAGATCAGGGTCCAGCGCAGTCGCCCGTGCCAATGCCACACGTCTGGACATGCCTCCGGACAACTGACTGGGTCTGAGGTCCCTGGCGCCACGCAAACCCACCGCGTTGAGTTTCATCAATACCAGGTCGCGAATGGTGTCTTCAGGAAGATTCGTGTGCACCCGCAGCGGGAACGCCACGTTTTCGAAGACGTTCATGTCCGTGAACAGTGCCGAGGTCTGGAACAACATGCCGATATCCCTGCGCGCACGGAACAGTTCTTCGCGTCCCATGGTGCAGACATCCTTGCCATTGAGCAGCACCTTGCCGGAGTCCGGTCGCAGTTGGCCGCCAATAACCCGCAACAGGGTGGTCTTCCCGGTACCGCTGGGCCCCATCACGGCCGAAATCGCGCCTCGCGGCACCTTCAGGTTGAGATGATCGAAGATCACTTTTTCACCACGGGTGAAACACAGGTCTTCGACCTCGATGATGTAGTCCTGCTGCATGAACGGTCCTTGCAAACACTCGGCAAACGCTCGGCAAACGCCCGTTATGGAGTCTGCCGCCTGAGCGTCTGCCGTCGGGCTTTTTGAATGCGGCCAATCT
Source organism: Pseudomonadales bacterium (assembly GCA_041752315.1). Lineage (GTDB taxonomy): Bacteria > Pseudomonadota > Gammaproteobacteria > Pseudomonadales > Azotimanducaceae > SYFY01. The sequence continues at coordinate 110,118 of JBGSHJ010000020.1, read as the reverse complement.
TCAAGGCAGGCGACCGGTTTCACAAGCAAATGACGACTTCATTTGTCATCGCCTTTGTCTTCCGGTGCTGATTCATCACATCTTCTTGCCATTTCCTTGCAGAAGGCTTCGGTCTAGAGTGCAACGGTGACCACAGACCGCAAACAACCTGATTTTGGCAGCCTCGACGCCATCACCTTCGATGTGGACGGAGTGCTTACCGATGGTGGCATCTCCTATCTGGACGATGGGCGTGAGCTCAAGACGTTCAATGTGCAGGATGGCACGGCCTTCAAGATGTTATTGGGGGCCGGAATTGCCGTCGGCTGGATCACCGGCCGATCGTCGCCGATCGTCCTTCGCCGCGCGCAAGAGCTCGGTATCCACCATCTTTATCAGGGTGTCATGAAGAAGTCGGAGGTCTTTGCAGAATTCCTTGCAGCGGTGCGTGTACCGGCGCACCGGGCTGCCCATGTTGGTGACGATCTCCCGGATCTCGCAGTCTTCATTGATTGTGCCATTGGCATCAGCGTACCAAACGGCCACCCGGTGGTCCGGGCGGGCGCCGATTTTGTCACGGCAACACGGGGTGGAGGTGGCGTGGCACGGGAACTCTGTGAGCTGGTTCTGAGGGCAAAGGGGCTTTGGCCCTACCGATGACCTAACCCATGACACAGGCCCTGATTCGCGCCCTGATCGCCGCCGCGGCCTTTGGACTCTTGCTGGCGCTTGGCTATTTTTTTTTCCTGCCGGCCGATCAATCCGATCCGCTTGCACCGCAACCACAGTCTACGAACGACAAGCAGGACAATTCAGATGAACCTGATCTTCGGCTGGGCGGGGCAACCATTACGGAATTCGATCCGTCCGGCAGGTTGAAATACCGCCTGCATGCAGAACAGATGTCCCGTTTTGAAGCCACCACTGAAACTGCGTTGACCGAACCGAGGTTGCTGGTTCACTCGGACAGCGGTGCGCCATGGAACGTCGAATCAAGAACCGGGATGATTCGCGACGTTGTCGATCCTGCCGGTGAACTGGAAAACGTCGTTCTACTGCGTGACGACGTTGTACTTCGCCAACTGGACAAGGTTTCGGGCCGCCCGATACTGGTCATTCGCTCCGCTGCCATCGACCTGTTTCCGGCCCGTCAATTCGCGAAGTCCCCGGTCAGTGTTATGATCGACAGCGACGTCGGCAGGACCCAGGCCGCCAGCATGCAGGGTGACCTCAAGACCGGACAGTTGCACTTGTCTTCGGACGCCCAGCAACCGGTTCACAGCATCGTGCTGCCGACACAATTCAAATCAAGCAAGTAACCATGCATCAGCCAGCCCACGCCAGGTCGAGCCAGCGGAGGATTTGTACTGACCTCCGATTGCCGAAGTTGACATCCTTCCGTCGTGCAGGTGGTCTTCTGGTCTTGCTGGCAGGTTTGTTGTCGATCCCACCCACGGCGCTCTCATTGTCGGAGGATGCCAACAAGCCCATCCATATCACCGGACGATCCGCAGAGATGGATCGCAACGCGCAGACGCTGGTCTATCACGGCAATGTCCGGATCGACCAGGGCACGCTGCGTGTGGTTGCGGACACGATGGTTGTCGAATACGAAAAGGAGCAGGTGGTTCGCATCATTGCAACCGGCTCCCCCGCACGTTACCAACAACAACTCGAGGGTGACCAGGGTCACGTGCACGCCAATGCCTCGCAGATTGTGTACCACACCCAGACTGAAGCCCTCGACCTGCGCGGAAAGGCACAACTCCTCCAGCGCGGCAGTGAACTCAAGGGCGATGTCATTCGTTATGACATCGTCGCCGGCAAAGTGGATGCCCACGCAGACGATGCCAGACCGGTACGCATGATTCTGCAACCCGTCAGGCCAGCCCAGTGAATGTGCTGAAGGCTGCGAATCTCAAGAAGAGCTACGGGCGACGGCTCGTCGTGGAAGATGTGAGCCTGCAGGTGCAGACCGGCGAAATCGTTGGTTTGCTCGGACCGAATGGTGCCGGCAAGACCACATGCTTCTACATGATCGTCGGGCTGATTCGGCCGGATGCCGGAAGCATCACTGTCAACGACAAGGACCTGACCCGCGCACCGGTCCATAAACGGGCTCGCGCCGGCATTGGTTACCTGCCGCAGGAGGCAAGTGTCTTCCGAACGCTCAGTACCGAAAACAACATCCACGCGGTACTGGAGCTGAGGTGTGATCTGAATCGGCAGCAACGCATCGCGATGCGCGAACAGCTGATTCAGGAGTTCCACCTGGAAGGCGTACGAAAATCGCGCGGTGAACAACTTTCCGGAGGTGAGCGTCGTCGGCTTGAGATCGCCCGTGCACTCGCCACCCAACCTGCCTTCATGCTGCTTGACGAGCCATTTGCGGGGGTTGATCCCATCTCCGTGGCAGAGATCAAGAAGGAAATAAAGCGGCTGGCGGAACGTGGGCTCGGCGTACTCATCACAGATCATAACGTGCGAGACACTCTCGACATCTGTGACCGTGCCTACATCGTCAATGAGGGCCACATCATTGCAGATGGCTCGCCTGAGTCCATACTGAACAACGCCACCGTACGCAGTGTTTACCTGGGTGAAGGATTCAGCATTTAGTGATCGATATATTCCCAGCTCAACCTCCCGGAAGGATTGAGTTTCAGTGAAACAGACCCTCGCTCTTCGCATGGGTCAGCAACTTGCGATGACCCCGCAGTTGCAGCAGGCCATCAAACTTCTGCAACTGTCCACCATCGATCTGGAGCAGGAAATCCAGTCCATGGTGACCGAAAACCCTTTGCTCGAGTACGAAGAATCAGAAAGTACCGCAGCTGAACCTGCGCAGCATGAAGAATCTGCACAGCAGATTGAATCCGCTGACATCGACAACGATATGCAGCTGGACGGCGATCGAGCCGATATTCCCGAAGACCTGCCCGTCGACAGTCGCTGGGAAGATGTTTTCGACAGCAGTGGATCCCCGGCAGGATCCAGCGAAAACTGGGATATGGAAGATCGCAACACGTACCGGGAGACGTTGAACGACTACCTTCTGTGGCAACTGAATCTTACGCCGTTCTCGCCGACCGACCACGGCATCGCCATCATGCTGATCGACGCCATCGACAACGACGGCATGCTTACCATCAGTGTTGATGACCTCGTTGAATCCGTACGCGATGAAAATCCGGACGTCGGCGTCGAAGAAGTGGTTGCGGTGCTGAAACTCATCCAGCACTTCGATCCGATTGGTGTTGGCGCACGCGATTTGCGCGAGTGCCTGACGATTCAGCTGCTGGCCATGGCGGCAGAAACCCCCCATCGTGGCCCGGCACTCGAACTGGTCGCCAATTACCTGGACCTGCTTGCCGCACACGACTTTTCAGCGTTGTGTTCAAAACTGAAATTGCCTGAGAAAGAGCTTGCTGACGTGATTGCGCTGATTCAGTCTCTGAATCCGCGACCGGGCTCCACGATCGCCACCGAACCCGAAGAATATGTCATTCCGGACGTTGTCGTTCGCAAGGCAACCAGCAAGCGCGGAAGCCGATGGGTGGTCGAACTGAATTCCGACGCCTTACCAAAAATCCGGCTCAACGAACAGTATGCCGAACTCGCAAAAAGTGCTGTCAATGCCGCCGATGCGACCTACCTGCGCGAACACCTCACGGAAGCACGATGGTTTCTCAAGAGTCTGCAAAGTCGTCACGATACACTCCTCAAGGTTGCCAGCAAGATCGTCGAGATGCAGCGCGGCTTCTTTGACTACGGCGAGGAGGCCATGAAACCACTGGTACTGGCTGACATTGCCGCGGTGGTCGATATGCATGAGTCGACGATCTCGCGGGTAACCAGCCGCAAGTACATGCACACTCCACGTGGTGTGTTCGAACTCAAGTACTTTTTTTCGAGCCACGTCGCCAGCAGCACCGGGGGCGAGGTGTCGAGCACGGCAATCCGGGCGCTGATAAGAAAGCTGACGGCCGAAGAAAGTCCGCGCAAACCACTGAGCGACAGCCAGTTGGTAACGCTGCTCGCCCGGCAGAACATCACAGTGGCTCGCAGGACCGTCGCCAAGTATCGGGAGTCCCTCCGCATTCCACCTTCCAACGAACGCAAACGGCTTTCATGATGATGCCTGACAAACCTCTACCAGGGAGTGATCAATGCAGCTGAGCATTTCTGGCCACCACATCGACGTTACCGATTCACTGCGTGACTACGTCACGGAGAAAATGGACCGATTGGTACGCCATTCAGACCACATTACCAACGTGCATGTCGTACTGACTGTCGAGAAAATGATTCAGAAGGCCGAGGCCACCGTGCACGTCAGCGGTGGCGAGTTGTTTGCCGATGCGCAGATGGAAGATCTGTACGCCGCCATCGACATGCTGGCGGACAAACTCGACCGGCAGCTCATCAAACACAAGGAAAAGACAGTCAATCGGCATCATAACCGGGGGTAATTCGGTACTGTGTTTGATCTAGCCAAAATCCTGACGTCGGCAGGCACGGCCGTTGATGTCGAGGTCCACAGTCGGAAAAGGGCCCTTGAGTGGCTCAGTGAACGGCTCTGCGATGAACATCCCGAACTTGACGCCAGGGAAGTGTTCAGCGCACTGCAGGCGCGCGAGAGACTCGGCAGTACAGGCCTGGGAGAAGGCATCGCGATTCCCCACTGCAGAACCTCATTCAACCGTATTGCGGGTGTTTTTGTGCGGCTGAAATCCCCCATCGAGTTCGATGCGCCGGATGGCAAATCCGTCGATCTCCTGTTTGCCCTCATCGTGCCGGAATCCGAAGCAAACGAACACTTGAAGGTACTTGCGAGCCTGTCCCGTGCATTCGCAGATGAAGCAGTCACGGCACACATGCGCAAGGCAGCCAATGCAATCGAACTGCGTGCGATACTTCTGGAAGGCTCGCAAAGCGCAGGCACCTAATCATGCAACTGATTGTCGTCAGTGGCCGGTCCGGGTCAGGCAAGAGCACGGTCCTCAAGGTGCTCGAGGACGCCGGCTTTGATTGCATCGACAATTTTCCCGTCAACCTTCTGCAGTCCCTGGTGCACAACGCACTCCGGGACCCAAGACAGAAGGACAGTTCGATAGCCGTCTGCATCGATGCCCGCAGTCGCGACCTCGAACGGTTCCCGGAGATTCTGCTCTCACTGGACCGCATGGATGTGGACTGCCAGGTGATCTTTCTGGATGCGCTTGGCCCGACACTGGTAAAACGATTCAGCGAGACACGTCGACGGCACCCCCTGACCGATCAGTTCACCGATCTTCGACAGGCCATAGACGCGGAAGCGGAGATTCTGGAATCACTCTCGGATCTCGCCGATCTCACCGTCGACACCACTCGACTGTCGGCTCAGGAGTTGGGGGAAATGATTCGGTTGCGCGTGCTCGGACGAACCCAGAATCGCATGTCATTGCTGTTTCGCTCGTTTGGTTTCAAACACGGAGTGCCTGTCGACGCGGATTTTGTGTTCGATGTTCGCTGTCTGCCAAATCCGCACTGGGTTCCGGAACTTCGCCCGTTCACCGGTCGCGACGAACAGGTCATCGGTTATCTGGCTGCGGAGGATGAAGTCAACCGGATGTTCGACGACATTTCCGGCTTCCTGGAGCGATGGTTGCCCTGCTTCGGTGACAACAACCGTACTTACATGACGGTCTGTATTGGCTGTACGGGCGGTCAGCATCGCAGTGTTTACCTTGCCGAGCGACTTGGCAGCCACTTCGGTTCGCGTGAACTGGACATACTGGTACGCCATCGCGAATTGGCTTAGCCTTCGGCCAGGCTATCATCCCCAAAGCAGTCCAGGCCCGCGAACACCATGGCAGAACGTCAAGTACAGATCGTAAACCGACTCGGGATCCATGCCCGGGCTGCCGCCAAACTGGTCGACGTCGCCAAGGGTTTTGCCAGCGACATCACGCTGGAAAAAGGCAGCCAGAAAGCCAATGGAAAACGCATCATGACAGTCCTGGCGCTGGAGGCACCGATCGGCAGTGAGCTGCTGCTGCGCACCTGTGGTGCTGACGAGAGCGCAGCTCTGGAGGCCATTACCACGCTGATCGCAAATCGGTTTGGGGAACCTGACTGACTCGCTGAATCTCGTGTTCGTGCATCAGGAGTCGCGAGACAGGTAATCGACAGGTTGCCACGCTGCAAGGTCGGATCACCTGTCCACCGTTGCCGGCTTGTTTGGCCCATGGCGCACTCATACCCATCCATAGGCGGCTGTCGGGTTGCGCAATCAACATCTGCCTGTCACCGACAACATGGCCTTGATGGTGCACAATCGCGCCGCTCTCAAAAATGGGGCACTGCGTGCAGTGCGTGAAATTCAACTGACCTTGGAAGTGGACTGATTGCCGGATCCATCAACGGAACTGTCACTGGAACAGAAAGTACAACTCTGTCATGCCCTGTACGGCCGCATTCCGCAAACTGCTGGCGAGACTCGTCTGCTGCTGGAGTCGATGCGTCCGGTTGAAATAGCGACCCTGCTTGAATCGACGCCACCGAAGCTGCGCCGACTGATCTGGGACCTGGTCGACGACGACGTCTCCGGACAGGTACTGCAGTATCTGCATGACGATGTCTCGGCAGAACTGCTCGAAACCATGAACGCCGCAGAACTCGTCGCTGTCGCTGATGAACTCGAGATTGACGACTTCGCGGACCTCCTTCAGCAACTGCCACAGGCAATGATCCAACAGGTACTCGGCGCACTGGATCAGGGTGATCGACAACGCCTGGAGACCGTACTGTCGTACCCGGAGGACACCGCCGGCGGCATGATGAATACCGATACCATTACGGTACGCCCGCGACACTCAGCCGATGTTGTCCTGCGCTATCTGCGCTTGCGCAAGCAGTTGCCCGAGCCCACCGATGCGCTGATCGTCGTCAACGACAGCGACGAATACGTTGGCATGCTCCCGCTGACCAAGCTCCTGACGTCCGATCCGTCAGTGAACGTCCGCGAAATCATGAATGCCGAAGCGGAGGCCATCATCGTCGACATGCCACGTTCCGAGGTGGCACGCATGTTTTCGGAGCAGGATCTGGTGTCGGCTGCGGTGGTCGATCACTCCGGTGTACTGATTGGCCGCATTACAATCGATGATGTCGTTGACGTCATCATCGAGGAGGCTGACGAAGCCGTTCTGGCACCGGCGGGGCTGGATGCCGAAGACGACACGTTTGCAACGGCACGACGGACTTTCCCAAGACGGGCCATCTGGCTGGGAATCAACCTGGCGACGGCGTTTTTTGCGTCGGCCGTAATCAATGTCTTTGAGGGTACGATCGAAAAAGTTGTTGCCCTGGCTGTGCTGATGCCCATCGTTGCCAGCATGGGGGGAATCGCGGGTACACAAACCCTCACTCTGGTGATCAGGGGCATGGCCCTTGGTCACGTGGATCGAGCCAATCTGCGCTGGTTGCTCAACCGCGAATTCAAGGTCGCAACACTCAACGGCCTGTTCTGGGCATTGCTGGTCGGCATTGCAACAACGCTGGTCTTTCAGGACTATCGTCTGGGCGCGGTACTTGGCATCGCCATGATCGTGAATATCGTGACTGCGGCCTTTGCTGGCACACTGTTACCTGGCTTGTTGCGGCGATTCGGCATAGATCCGGCCATCGCTGGTGGCGTGGTCCTGACCACCTTCACCGACGTCACCGGTTTTTTCACCTTTCTCGGACTGGCAACCTGGGTATACGGGTGAGCCACTGATCACTATTGCCCTGCGCCGGCCACCATCATCGATTCAACAAGAATACTGGGACTGCGAACATTGCCGCGCAGGTCGACATCATCACCTACTCCAACAATTGCCATCAGCATGTCCTTCAGGTTCGAGGCAATGGTGACTTCATCAACCGGATACGCGATCTCCCCGTTTTCGATCCAGAAGCCTGATGCACCACGCGAATAGTCGCCAGTCACCATATTGACTCCCTGGCCCATGCACTCGGTAACCAGGAAGCCACGCTGCATCTGCCGGTACAACTGCGCTGGAGGGACCGAAGGCCCGAGAATTTCCACATTGTGTACGCCACCGGCGTTGCCGGTCGTGGTCATGCCAAGTCGACGTGCCGAGTACGCAGAAAGCACATAGCTGGCGACAAATCCCGCATCGACAAACCGCTTGTCCCGTGTCGCCACTCCATCACCATCCCACGCTGCAGATCCCAGGGCGCCCGGCAGCCGCGGGAATTCAGCCAGGCTATACACCTTGGGCATGACCTGCTTGCCAAGCGAGTCCAGCAGAAAACTGGCCTTGCGGTACAGCGAACCACCGGATATCGCTCCCAGCAGGCCGGATAACAAACCACCCGACACATCTGGCGAATAGACGACCGGAAATTTTCCCGTTGGCGCCTTCCGCGGTGACATGCGTGCCAGCACCCGATCAGCAGCCTTGCGTCCGACAACATCGGCCGCTTCCAGATCGGGCAATCGTCGAGATACCGAATACCAGTAATCGCGCTGCATCGAACCGTCTGCCGCGTTCCCGATCATCACGCAGGACAGTCCATACCGTGTGCCACAGTGGGTGCCCACAAAACCATTCGAGTTCCCATACACACGCAGCATCTGATGACTGCTCAACGATGCGCCATCCGATCGTGTCCTGGCGGGATCGATCGCCAGCGCAGCCGCTTCACAGGCAAGCGCGGACGTTTCCGCCATTCCCGTATCCACATCACTCGGGTGATACAGGCCAAGCTCGGGGAAATCGTTGGCCATCAACTCAGGTCCAGCCAGGCCGGCGTATTCGTCTGCCTCGGTAAATCTCGCAATATCGCAAGCGGCGCGAACGGTTGAGGCGATCGCACCAGCGCTGCTGTCGGAGGTACTGGCACTGCCCTTGCGCTGGTCGAAATAGACCGTGATCCCGAAACCCCGATCCTGGTTGAACTCGACGTTTTCGACATCCTGATTACGCACGCTCACGGACAGACCAGTGTCAAAGCTGGCACTCACTTCGGCGGCACTTGCACCCTGAGCGCTGGCTGCCGCGAGAATACGCACCACCAGCCCTTCGAGCTCACCTCTCTTTTCGCTAATATCCATGACCTTCCAGATGTTGCCCAACCATGATTACCCCAGACCTGCCGGACGACGACGTCGACGACGATGTTCCGTCGAGAACAGCTCGCAAACGCAATGCACAGGAGATCACGGACTTCGGGCGGAAGCTTGCGCAGTTGAACCCGGCGCAACTGACTGCCCTGAATCTGTCTCCCGAGTTGCATGAGGCCATTACGGACTACCAGCGTTTTCCCAGTCACGGAGCAAAACGCCGACAGTTGCTCCTGATCGGCAAACTGTTGCGAGATTCCGATGAAACATCCATCCAGGCGAGACTGGCTGCAGTGTTGCAGGAAGATGCCGAATCAATCTATCGACATCATCAGGCAGAAATCTGGCGAGACCGACTGATCGCTGACGCACAGTCTCTCGACACCTACCTCCAGTCGCACCCTGAAGCCGACGCCGTAGTGTTGAGGGACCTTCTGCAACGCATATCGGGCGCACGAGAGGAAACGCAAGCCCGCTCACATCGTCGGGCACTCTTTCGACTGCTGCGACTGCATGAATGAACACGCTCAAGCCTGGGTGCCGCCCACATTGACCTCGTCGATCCGGAGGGTCGGTTGTCCGACTCCAACGGGCACCGACTGACCATCCTTGCCACAGACGCCGACACCACGATCCAGCGCCAGATCGTTGCCGACCATCGATATCCGCCGCATCACCTCGGGACCGTTGCCGATCAGCGTCGCACCACGAATGGCGTCGCCGACCTTGCCACCGCGTATCAGATACGCTTCAGTTGCCGAAAACACGAACTGCCCTGAAGTGATGTCGACCTGACCACCACCAAAGTTCACTGCATAAACACCATTTTCCACAGAAGCAATGATCTCTGCCGGATCGTAGCTGCCGGATCGCATGAACGTGTTCGTCATCCTCGGCATCGGCATGTGCGCATATGACTGACGCCGCCCGTTTCCAGTTGGCGCTACGCCCATCAGGCGCGCATTCATCTTGTCCTGCAGGTAACCACGAAGGATGCCGTTTTCGATGAGGACCGTTTCCTGTGTCGGCGTGCCTTCATCATCGATCGACAACGAGCCACGCCGACCAAACATCGCGCCGTCATCAACAATCGTGCATTGCTCGGACGCAACGAGTTCACCCACCCGGCCACTGAACGTGGACGTTCCCTTCCGGTTGAAGTCGCCTTCCAGACCATGGCCAACCGCTTCGTGCAGCAGCACGGCCGGCCAGCCCGGGCCGAGCACAACAGGCATGGGACCGGCAGGCGCAGGTAGCGCGTCCAGGTTGATCAACGCCATGCGAACCGCTTCTCCAACGTGGTAGCTGCCCTGTTCCACCAATTGATTCACGGCAAAACGACCGCCACCACCGGACGATCCACGTTCTCGACGACCATTGTTATCGACAATCACGGATACATCGAGCCGCACCAGAGGGCGGCGATCTGCTGCGAGAGTGCCATCGGTTGCGATGACCAGCACACTGTCGTAGCTGGCACCCAGGCGAACGTTGACTTCGCTCACCCGGCGATCCATGGCTCTGGCCTGTACATCCAGCTCCCTGAGCAGGGCCACCTTCTGCTGTTCGTCGAGGCCAGGTATCGGATCAACGGCTTCGTACATCGGCTTGGCGAGCTTCGGAACAATCACCCTGACCTTGCCATCACCACCAGAGCGGGCTATTCCACGCGCTGCTCGTACCGCGGTGAGAACTTCATCGCCCCCGAAATCCTCTGCATAGGCGTAGCCGGTCTTTTCACCGCTCACCGCTCGCACACCGACACCACGATCCACCGAAAAAGTACCTTCCTTGACGATCCTGTCTTCGAGCGACCACGATTCCATTCGATGCTGCTGAAAGTACAACTCGCCGAGATCAATCCGATGCGAAGCAAGTTCACCCAGCATCGATTCAACGGCGGTCATGGAGAGGCCAGCCCCATCCAGCAGTTCGGCTGCAATCAATTCAATCAGCGTGCTCAAGGCTACCCCTATGGTTAGGTCTGTAGTTTTCTGTCGTCAGGCCTGCGGTCGCGCTCTTCAATTCTGCTGGTTCGGTGCGATGTCTTGTTTTCCGGACCCTGTTTCGGCCCCTGGTCTGCCGTGCGGATCGTCATCAACCAGCGGATCAGCCTCGATAGTCGCAGGCGACGGTCCGACCTCGGGTGAGGTGATCACCGCAACAGGTTCGGTCAACTTCGCATCGAAGAGTTCCACGAACCGCACATCCGGGTCAGCCAGAGTACCGTGAACGGCGTACTTGGCGCTCGAAAACTGCTCAAGTGGTTTGCGCAACATGCGCTCACCGACCAGCACTCCCAGACCCGCAAGCGGATTGGCCAAGGCGATGTAGACACCATACCACGGCAGGTTCTTGCTCACAGGCAGCGTAATGACGAGTTCGTTGTCAAGCGCACCGGTCGCCATGTTCACCTTGCCGCCGAGACGGAAATCCGAAGAGGTCGACCTGACTTCCATGGGCCTGACAAAGGTCAGGAAGCCGTCACTCAAGCCGATGCCTGCCTCCAGGGTTTCGAATCCTACCCCTTTGCCGATCACATCCGAAAAGTTGAAGTTCAATCGCCTGATGATTGCGGTAAAGCTGAACAGGCTCATGATCCGCATGGCACCACTTCCGGATTCGACCTCCAGAAACCGGCCATTTTTTGCGGAGAAGTCGATCGCGCCTGCCATTCCGCTGATTGAGATGTTCAACGGCGAGCCCGACCAGCGAACATCGGCCGAGAGTTGCGCCGATTCACTGGCGACGCTGGGTGCATAGCGCCACTGTGGGAGAACTTCTGCGAGGTCCTTCATGCTCACGCTGCCTGTAAAGGAGCTCATGTCGTCCACTGCCGTCCAGCGTCCTGGAGCGCTGCTGCGTATGTCGAGACCTTTGACCGACGCGACCAGATTCTCGATCTGCACCACGTCCGACGTCGGCTTGCGCAGTTCGAACTGCCAGGTACCAAAATCTTCATTGCCACGATGGATCTGCCGGATTCGGATGTTGGCTTCCTGCAGATCCGCAATCAGAGTCTCGGACAACGGGTCCTTGTCCGGATGTGGCCCATAAACGCGTACGTTCCGATCCACCGGCGCCGGTGGCTCGGCGGCGGGGAAACGCAACAGGCCAAGATCGATATCAACAGGCAACGGGCCGCCAAAGGTGACCTGACCTTCGATCATCTCCGCCAGTATCTCGAAGGAAATGCGCTCGTTTGCAGGTCGGCCACTGACCATCACATCGTCGAACACCAGATCGCCTACACGAGCCTGATCAATGCGCAGGTCGTCGACCTGCCATCGCTTGAAGTCACTTGCAGTCGATGCGGACTCACCGCCCTGCTGTCCTGCAAACAATCGGATCCATTCCGACAGCGCAAACCGGTGCAATCGACCACCGATGCTGACAACGTCTTCTTCCAGATCGATCATCGGTGGTGGCGCGCCAATACCTATCGCTCCCCGCAGCGGGCTGTCCTTGACATGCATCCAGCCCTGCACATCCCGATACTGAAAGGAAATGGCTGAATAGTCGCCGAGCAATTGCACGCCAACTGTGGAAGGAGTCAGCTCATCAGCACTTTTCGAAAAACCCCGGGGTAAATCGAGCAACACGCCCTCGAGCTCGGAAGTAACGCTGATTTCGGTGGTCACATCCTTTCGCAGGGCAATTCCAATATCGGCGTGGTAGTTCGTACTTCCGGAAGCGAACCCCGGATCGTCCAGGCCGGCGATCAACAATGCCCTGTCATAACCAAGGTGACCTGCCGCCTTGAACCACAGATGATCGTTTCCGGGTTGAATGTCGAGCATCACCTCTTCGCCCCAGAGAGTTCCCGTCAGTGATTCCGCCGAGAGTCCAAATGGTGAAACAAAACGAAAGTCACCCGTCAGATCGGCAAACGACAGTCGCAGATCAGGCAGATGGACTGAAACCGAGTCGAGTTGCCCATCCAGACTGGCCTGGGCTTTCCTGTCCAGACCAGTCGTGTTCTTGAGCGGTACATCGACCCGCCCTCGCAAGCGAATCGAACCATCCAGCGTCCACTCCGGCTTGATGAACTGCGTCTGCTCCCTGAGCGGTGAATTCCGGACGTAGCCGAGCATGCTGGCGCCGGTACCCGAGGCTTCGAGTTCGATCGTGGCTTCTGCAGCCCTGTTCAACAACTCGACGTTGCTGCCCGTGATTTCGACACCCAGGGACTTGCCCGCTGTTGCAAGGAACGAGACATCGTTCCCCCGGAGTGCCACTTGACCGGACAACTCCTCGATGACGGGCCAGTCCGAATGAAACCGAACTTCCCCCCGCGCCAGACCCGCCCGTATTTCAACCCGGCGAGCATGATCAATTCCTGTTGACTTCAATTGTCCCTGAAAGGCGATTTTCAGGTCGGTGAGCCCCCCAGCCGACGGTCCCTCATCCAGCCAGCGCAACACTCCCGCATCCACCGTACGGGGTACAAAGGTCTTCGCCGCGAGAACGTCCGCCTCTTCAGCAGTCGCCAGCAATGTCATCTGCTTGCGTGGCAGCGATATCGGATTGGCGACTGCAAAAGAAATTCGAGTGTTGACCCCCAGAGCGGATGTTCTCAAGTCCCGTCCAAGAACCGCAGAGTAGCCAGGCCGGACCCAGAATTGTATGGTCCCCGACGTCTGGGTCAGATCCCACCCGTTTGCAAAGTGTTCAGGGAAGGCAACCCGCAACTCCGGTTTTGTGACAGTCGCGGCAAAACCCCTGAGGTGGCCCACGATCTCCACGTCCGCATCGTGTATTTCCGGCACCCCGCCAAACGCCCTGGTGTGCACATGAGCCAGCCTGGCTCCATAGCCGAATTTCCAGGATGGAGCCTCATCATGCTCAGTTCGATCACGCTCACTTCGGCCGACATACGCCCATACATCGGTTGCCTGCCCTGCAACCGCGAGCCCCTGAAACCAGCGATTGATCCGCTCCGTCGGGGCTGTCACCTTGCCAACGAACTGGCTCACGGTGCTGGCATCCAGCTCATCGATCCGCAACTGCACCTGCTGGTCAGCATATTGAAGACTGACCTTTCCGATGCTGATTCCGTCGCCTCCGGATTGCATCGATACATCACCACCGATGCCGCCTGTGTCATCCGATGACCAGATACCAAAGTCGGCATTGGCGGTCACGGTATTGAGCCCTTCTGAAGCAAACCGCAGACCGCGAAGCCTGATGACGCCGCGCCCCTGTTGTTCCCGATGCTGCCAGTTGCCTTTGATGGTGCCAAGGTCAATGGATGCACCACGAACCAGTGGCGCGGGAATGACAAAGTCATGCACGGCCAGATAACCGTCATGAATGATCGGACGCAGCAACGGGACACGGTCGGTTCTATCCAGTCGAAGTTCCAGCGTGCACTTTGCACATTCACTGTTGCGCACCCGTAGATCGACCGCGTGTCGGCCGCCACGATTGACGGCCGCAAACTGCGCTTCGATCGATCGTGGGGCCGACTCGAGAAACGTCAATCGCAGCGCTCCAGACAACTCATCGCTTTCCAGCAACAGCGTTTTCAGATCGATTGGCGAGGCTTGATCCTGGCGTTGCATACCCGCCAGCCACCAGCCATTTTCCGTTCTGGCCAGCGCGAGATGTCCGTTGTCCATACGAACTCGTCGCATGACCCACGTACCCCGCAGTGCGGATTCAAGCAGGTCCGGTTGCAGGACCAGGCCGCTCATTTCACCCGCCGGGAGACGCACGGACGCCAGGCGAAAGATCGGATTGAGCGCAGACCAGTCACCCTCCAGTCCAGTGATCTCGATCTTCTGCTCCGCAAGCAGCAGGTTTATCTTGCCTTCCAGACTGGTGACCCAGGGCATGAACAATCGACCTGTCACCTGTACCAATGCCAGCAGCACAAGCAGGAAATTCACAAGAAAGAGTATCCAGCGAGCTAGCGGATACATCGCATCCCTCACCGAAGTGAGTGGCTTACCGGAATACACACCAGGTCAAACTGACCAGCCGCATAACACGGCTCCACCTGCAACCGGACCACCCGCTCGATTTCGCAGGACAAGGTTGACAGGAGTTGCGCATCTTCTTCCAGAAGCCGGTCGACGACGAGCTGATTGGCACGGACGATGTAATCGACGCAGTCCTTTGCAGGACCGATATGGCGCGCGTGGTCCATGATACTGCGCAGAATTTCCACACATGTAGACTCGGAAGACTTGACCTTGCCTGTCCCACCACATGACCGGCACGGTTCGCAAAGCTGTTGCGCCAGCGACTCACGTGTTCGCTTCCGACTCATCTGGACCAATCCGAATGCGGAATATCCACCGATGCGAGTTCGAGCCGAATCCCCTTCACAGGCTTTTTCCAGGGTGCGCAGCACCTGTCGCCGATGTTCTTCGTCCAGCATGTCAATGAAATCGATGATGACAATTCCGCCCAGATTGCGGAGCCGCAGGTGGCGGGGTATGGACTGTGCAGCCTCGAGGTTGGTGCGAAAGACGGTGTCTTCAAGAGATTTCGAACCCAGGTTGGCGCCGGTGTTGACATCAATCGTGATCATCGCCTCGGTCTGTTCGATGATCAGTGAACCACCACAACGCAACGGCACCTTGGCGTCCATTGCCCGTCTGATTTCATCCTCAATGCCAAACCGCTCATAAAGCGGTCGCGCTTCCGCGTATCGCAGTACCCGATCGGAAAATTCCGGCGAAAATTCATCAACAAACCGGCGAACCCGATCATAGGTGTCCTGATCATCAATGGTGATGCCTTCAATATCCGGAGGAACGATATCGCGCATCGCGCGAATCTGGATCGGTAGTTCCTCGTAGACCCGCGATGGACAGGATGATTCCGAACTGAGTAGCTGCAGTCGCTCCCAGACCCGAGCGAGATAGACCAGATCTGTTTCCAGATGCTGCGCATCAACCCCTTCGGCGACGGTTCTGGCAATAACACCCATGCCGATCGCATGCTGGGCGCGAATGCCATCGATCAGCGAACGCAGACGATCCCGCTCCACGGCATCTTCAATTCTCTGGGAGATCCCGACATGAGTATCGAAGGGCATCAGCACTGCAAACCGGGAAGCAATGGCAATATCGGTAGTGAGCCTCGCTCCCTTGGTGGATATCGAATCCTTGCTGATCTGCACCAGCAATTTCTGGCCTTCATGCAGGCACTCGCGGATGTCGGGCTCCCTGGTCCGGTCATCTTCCGGGCGCCTGGCGATATCGCGTGCATGCAGAAAACCTGGGCGCTCCAGCCCCACGTTCACAAACGCCGCCTGCATACCGGGCAGTATCCGTTCAACCCGACCAAGATAGATATTCCCGGTCAGACTGCCCCCACTTGCCCGGGCAATCTGGAGATCGTGAAGGAGTCCGTCGAGCACCAGCGCAACGCGAGTTTCGAACGGCGTGACGTTGATCAGCAGTTCAGACTTCATGCAGACGATACCGCCAAGTGTCCATCCCGAACCTGCGCAACAACGACTCTGTCTCCGCTAGTGGCAACCCGACCACAGCACTGTAACTCCCGACCAGCCGTTTGACGAATATTCCACCAATTCCCTGGATCGCGTACCCGCCAGCCTTGTCACGACCTTCCCCGCACTCTACATAGCCGCGCACCGAAGTTTCGTCAATCTCGAAAAACTCGACCTCGGTGCGAACGACTTCAGTCAGACTGCGGGAGTTGCTCGCGACACAGAGGCCGGTAAACACTTCGTGAGAACGGCCCGACAGTTGTTCCAGCAACCGGCGATTGTCGTCGGCATCTACCGGCTTTGTCAGCAACTGCCCCATGCATTTCACAACCGTATCGGCACCGAGTACCAGCGTGTCACCCGCCACCCGTGGCAGCACGGCAAGTGCTTTGGCTTTGGCCAGTCGAGCCACGTAGGGTTCAGCACGTTCCTCCGGTAACGGTGTTTCATCGACCTCTGCAACCTGCACGGAAAATTCAACCTTCAGTTGTCGCAGCAGCTGCGCACGTCGCGGTGAGCTCGATGCCAGTACGAGGTTGATCATGGGTTGGTCAAATCCAGGTCGCGACCGCACAGGGTTCTTTCATACGCCGTGGTACGTCCTACTCTACACGGAACTGCTGTTGCAACCGTTGCAATACCGCGTTGGCAAAGGGCCAGACCAGGGCACTGACGACAGCACAGGCCAGGATCCCGACCGACAGCTCCCGACCGGTCAGGACAAGGTGGATGATGGCGCGAACCAGTTCGGCAAGCCCCGCCAGCCCGAACACGACAACACACTGCTGGAGAAGGGAGTACATGCGCAGCCGTTCGTAGAGGTTCCAGGTGACATAGGTCACCCCTGCAAGAATCATCGCATTGACTCCCAGGGGATCGGCAAGCAAACCATCAACCAGCAGCCCCAATACCCAGGCCCAGATCAACCCGAGTCGGTGTGGGAGATGCAGTACCCAGAAGAAGACAAACACGACCGTCCAGTGGGGGCGGAACCAGCCCAGCCATTGTGGAAGCCACTCCGGCAGATGCAGCACGGTCAATACCAGCGCAACAAAAAGGGTCAGCGCAATGAACCAGCCACCTCGGAACGGGTTCATTCCAGGCTCCCCGGGGCTTCAGTTGAAACCGGCCCACTGTTCGCTGCCGCAGCCGGTTGGGGGGAAGGTTTTGTCCCGGCAATCCCTATCTCACCCGAACGCAGCGAGGCCTGCGAGTCGGGTGTCGGTTCACCTACAACCACCAGCACATGGCGCGAGCGATCCAGCTGGGCTGCAGGCAACACGTTGACGACTGCAAAGCTGGCATTCGGATCGATGATCACGTCTTGCACGGTGCCAACCGGATAGCCGCGAGGGAAACGCCCACCCAGCCCCGAGGTCACCAGCAGATCGCCCGGCTTGATATCAGTGGTCACTGGAACAAACTCGAGTTCGAGCCTGTCGATACGACCACTGCCACCGGCGACACTGCGCACTGCATTTCGATTGATCTCGACCGGAACCGCATGGTCCTTGTCCGCGACCAGCAGAACCCGGCTCGTATACTGACCGAGCTCAATGACCTGTCCGAACAGACCTTCCGAGTCGATGACCGCGCTGCCTTCAACGACTCCGGCGTCCACACCCTTGTCAAGGATGACCTGCAGGGTATTGACTGTCGGAACGACGCCGATGATTTCCGCAGCCAGCACCTCGGCCGGTAACCGTGCACGACTTCCTACCAGCGCAAGCAATCGGTCATTCTCTGCCCTCAACACACGGTATTGTTGAGCCAGATGTGAAAGTTCAAGGTTCTCGCGCTCGAGAACTCCGTTCCGTTCGACGATCTGATCGCGCGTGGCCATGGTCTGCGACAGTCTGCGACCAAGCAGCCAGGGGGATTCGGCAATCACGGTCACCGGCGTCAGCAGTGTCAACAGCCAACCTCGGACGGGATCAAGCAAACGGGTCGCCTGGGCAAGGCCAATCATCAGCATCGAGACAATGACCAGAGCCAGCAGCAGATACCCTGCTCCGGACTCACGGACAAAAAGTGCCTTAATGTTGACCTCCGCAGCGGTTCGATGCAGCGATCACCATCGCCTGGACGTTACTCGCCGGAGAACAGGTTTGAGTTACCCAGCTGTTCCATCATTTCCAGCGCTTTGCCGCCACCACGGGCAACACAGGTCAGCGGATCTTCTGCAACGATGACCGGCAACCCGGTCTCTTCGGAAAGCAGGGTATCAAGATCGCGCAGCAATGCCCCGCCACCGGTCAGCACAAAACCGGTCTCCGCGATATCTGAGGCGAGCTCCGGTGGACATTGTTCGAGTGCGGATTTGACACCCTGGACGATCATCGACAATGGCTCCTGGAGCGCTTCCAGGATTTCATTGCTGTTGAGCGTGAACGAGCGCGGGACACCTTCGGCCAGGTTACGGCCCCGCACATCGATCTCGAGAACATCCTTCTGTGGGTAGGCTGCGCCGATCTCCTGTTTGATCCGCTCTGCAGTTGCTTCACCGATCAGACTGCCCTGGCTGCGTCGCACATAGGCAACAATCGCCTCATCAAAACGATCGCCACCCACCCGTATGGTGTCGGAATAAACAACGCCGTTCAGCGAGATGATGGCGATTTCCGTGGTACCGCCACCGATGTCGACAACCATCGTACCAATCGCCTCGTGCACAGGCAGACCTGCACCAATCGCTGCGGCCATGGGCTCCTCGATCAGCCGGACATCCCGAGCGCCGGCAGACAGTGCACTCTCACGAATGGCACGTCGCTCCACCTCAGTCGACTTGCAGGGCACACCTACCAGAACGCGCGGACTCGGCCGGATGAACGAGTTTTCGTGCACCTTGGCGATGAAGTACTTCAGCATTTTTTCCGTCACCAGGAAGTCGGCGATGACGCCATCCCGGAGGGGTCGGATGGCAGTGATGTTGCCGGGCGTTCGGCCGAGCATCCGCTTGGCATCCAGGCCTACTGCTGCAACCGTCTTCTGATTGCCCTGCGTACGAATCGCAACCACCGAGGGTTCGTTCAGTACGATGCCCTGGTTGCGCACGTAGATGAGCGTATTGGCAGTACCAAGGTCGATGGCGATATCACGCGAGAACAACCCGCGAATGAACTTGAACATGATTGTGCTGTCGCTCGTTTGCCGCTTTCGAGTCCGGAGTGAACTACTGCAGCGAAGGGGGTGCAAAGCCGGTTGGCGTGCGCAACTCTAATGGCCAAACCAGTTTCAATCAATTAGGCTTTCCGGCCCGTTTTTTACAGTCCCTCGCGCATGCCTGCCATCGATCTCGATCATCTGCTTTCCCTGGCCGCCCTGGAACTGCCAGCGACCGAGCGCGCGCTCGCTGCACACGATCTGGAACGCATCATCAAAATGATCGACCAGATGCAGGCGATCAACACGGAAGGTGTGCTGCCAATGGCCAATCCGCTGGATGCGCGACAGCGATTGCGCGAGGACACTGCTGATCCAACGATCGACCGCGACCTCATGCAGAGCACGACTTCCAGTGTCCATGACGGTTATTACGTCGTTCCGCGTGTGCTTGCGTGATCGCGTACGCTTGCCAGATCGCGTTCGCTTGCTTGATCGCTTGCGCTTGCTTGATCGCTTGCGCTTGCCAGATCGCTTGCGCTCGCTTGATCAACTACGGACCGGTCGATCCAATCCTGAAAACGTGTCAATTGAATTGAGCCCGCCATCAATGACCGATCTCTCTTTCCCATCGGCAACGGAACTCAGCCGCCAGCTGGCGGCAGGAAACTTGTCGAGTGTTGAACTGACACAACACTATCTGCGACGAATCGAGGCCCACAATCCTTCCTTGAATGCATTCATCACGGTAACCAAAGACGAAGCTTTGAGGGCGGCGCATGCTGCCGATGCAAGTCGTCGACGCGGTGAAGCAGGACCGATTACAGGACTTCCCTACGCCTGCAAGGACATTTTCTGTACTCAGGGAATACTCACGACCTGCGGTTCGCGAATGCTGGGCAACTTCATCGCTCCCTACGAATCCACGGTCACCGCGCGACTGGCCGACGCAGGTGCAGTCATTCTCGGCAAGACCAACATGGACGAGTTTGCCATGGGGTCGAGCAACGAATCGTCGAGTTACGGGGCTGTCTCCAATCCATGGGAAACACGACACGTGCCTGGTGGCTCTTCCGGTGGCAGTGCAGCGGCGGTGGCTGCAGATCTTTCGCCCTGGGCGCTCGGCACCGACACCGGCGGATCAATACGCCAGCCCGCTTCTTTCTGTGGTATTGCCGGGTTGAAGCCGACCTACGGACGCGTGTCGCGTTACGGCATGATTGCGTTTGCTTCCAGCCTGGATCAGGGTGGTCCGATGGCTCGCTCGGTTGAAGACTTGGCGGTTCTGCTCGGCTTCATGGGTGGATTCGATCCTGCCGACTCGACGAGTGTCGATGTCAACGAACCGTGGTTCGCAGCGCTCAAACATGGGGTTCTTCCCACACTTCCGCAGAATTCCATGACCATCGGTCTGCCACGAGAGTACTTTGAACACCTTGGCGAAGGTGCAGCATTGCTGGATGCGGCCCGGGTTGAATTCGAACGCCTGGGCTTTGGGGTCCGAGAGGTGACTTTGCCCCACACGGATGCCGCGATCCCCGCCTATTACGTGCTCTCCGGAGCGGAAGCTTCTGCCAACCTTTCACGTTTTGATGGATTGAGGTTCGGTCATCGTGCCACCTCGGCAACGAACCTGCGGGAAGTGTACGTAAAATCCCGTTCGGAAGGGTTTGGAGCGGAAGTCAAACGCAGAATCCTGACGGGTACCTATGCGTTGTCGGTCGGTTACTATGAAGCCTACTACCAGAAAGCCCAGCGGATCAGACGGCTCATCCAGCAGGACTTTCTTGCCGCTTTCAATGATGTGGATATCCTGCTGGCACCGACCACTCCGGGACCTGCGTTCAAGCGCAATGAACTGACACAGGACCCGGTGGCGATGTATCAACAGGACATCTACACCGTACCCATCAGTCTT
Organism: Pseudomonadales bacterium; assembly: GCA_041752315.1. Lineage (GTDB taxonomy): Bacteria > Pseudomonadota > Gammaproteobacteria > Pseudomonadales > Azotimanducaceae > SYFY01. Next base: position 88,539 of record JBGSHJ010000020.1, on the reverse strand, counting down.
GCCGGACTGCCAGCGTTGACGATTCCCTGTGGCGAACTCTCGGGGCTGCCATTTGGTTTGCAGTTGATCGCACCACATTTTCGCGAGGATCTGCTGCTTGCCGCAGGCATGGCCTACCAGCAGGTGACACCATGGCACCAGCACCACCCGGAGGCGTTCCAGTGACTCAGTGGGAAGCAGTCATTGGCCTGGAAGTGCATGTGCAACTGGCAACGCGCAGCAAGATTTTTTCTGCCGCACCAACCGCATTCGGTGCAGCACCGAATGTTCAGGCCTGCCCCGTTGACCTGGGCTTTCCCGGAACACTACCGGTGCTGAACGCCGAAGCCGTCCGCATGGCGGTGATGTTTGGCCTCGCCATCGATGCAGAAATTCATGAGACCAGCATCTTCGAACGGAAGAATTACTTCTATCCCGATCTGCCGAAGGGCTACCAGATCAGCCAGTTTGCTCACCCGATCGTCGGCATGGGCAAACTGTCGTTCAAGAATGCGAAGGGTGAATCGAAGAGCATTCGCATTACACGCGCTCATCTGGAAGAAGACGCTGGCAAGTCCGTCCATGATGCCATACCCGGGCAAAGCGGCATTGATCTGAATCGCGCAGGTACGCCCCTGCTGGAAGTCGTTTCCGAACCGGACCTGCGCAGCGCGGCCGACTCCGCGGCCTACTTTCGTGCGTTATGGCTCCTGGTGCGCAGTCTGGGTATCTGCGATGGGCAATTGCAGGAAGGCAGCATGCGCTGCGATGCCAACGTCTCCGTTCGCCCTCTGGGTTCCGCGCCATTCGGTGTCCGGACCGAAACCAAGAACATAAACTCCTTTCGCTTTGTCGAACGGGCCATCAATCACGAGATCGAACGACAGATCGATGTTCTCGAGAGTGGTGGCAAGATTCGCCAGGAGACCAGGCTGTACGACGCCGAGCGCAACGAAACCAGAGTGATGCGCGTGAAGGAAAGTTCGGAAGACTACCGCTACTTTCCGGACCCGGACCTCCTGCCCGTGGTGGTTGATGCCGCGTTTCTCGAAAGCGTTCGACGGTCCATGCCTGAACTGCCCGCAGGCCGTCGGCTGCGTTACATGGAAAGCCTTGCCCTCTCCGAACCTCTGGCGGCAACCATCGCTGAAGATCCGGATGTGGCGCGTTACTTTGAAGCGGCTGTGCAAACAGGAGCCGATGCCAGACTCCTCGCCAACTGGCTTATCAATGAAGTGTCCGCCGCACTCAACGAAAAGGAACTCGATATCACCCGGTGTCCGGTACCCGCAGGCCAGCTTGCCCAACTCATCATGCGGATCAGTGACAGCACGCTGTCATCAAAAACTGCGAAGACCGTCTTTGAAAAACTCTGGCGTCAGTCAGGTGAAAACGCGCCACAGGAAGTCGATGAGATCATCGAAAGCTCAGGTCTGCGGCAGATGGATGATCGGGCTGCCCTGGCGAGCATCGTGCAGGCGGTCATCGACAGCAACCCCGATCAGGCTGCCCAGTTCAAGGCAGGCAAAACCAGGATGCTGGGATTTTTTGTCGGTCAGGTGATGCAAAGAACCAAAGGTACCGCCAATCCCAGGACTGTCAACGAACTGCTGGCGAGCCTGCTGGGCGACACCTGAAACGTCAGTGTTTCAGTAAAAAATCGTCCACGGCACGCAGTATGTCACGCCGGCTGATCTGGCCGACCAGCTGACCATTCTCCAGCACTGGATAACGTCGGCGTCCTTCACGAATGAACCGCTCCGCGAGACTGTAGATGTCTTCATTGGCATCGACCGTCTCGACGGGAAACTTCATGAAGTCGCTCACGATGCCCGCGTTTTCATCGTAGTAGCTGTCCTGCATCACTACCTGCATGAGATCGACTTCGGACAACACCCCCATCAGATCACCTTTCTCTCCTACCACGGGCGCCCCGGAAATCCCGTGCTGGAGGAACGTTCGCATGGCTTCGACCGCGCTGGTTTCTGGCTTCAGCATCACCAGCCGTCTGGCCATGTAGTCCTTGACCTTGACTGATCGCATATGCGCTCTCCCGTTCACCGTCGGTGAACCTTAGCATTGGGACGCCAAAAGTGCGCCTTAACGCTGCGCCGTGGCGGGAGTATAGTTTCTGCTTCAAGGGGAGCCGTCACCAGACGAACGTCAAAAACAAAGGGGGCCCAGTGAGCAACAAGCCACTACCAGCAGTCAGCTATCTCAAGATCCCGGATGACGGAGATCCCTACCTCGAGGGTTTCCAGTGCGGTGCCTGCAAGACCACTTTTCTTGGCGTCCGCCAGGTTTGTTCAAAGTGTGGCGCTCGCGACCAGATGGCTCCGAAACGGCTGCCAAACTCCGGCAAACTTTATTCCTACTCGATCGTCCACAGGTCATTCCCTGGCATCGCAGTCCCTTACATCAGTGCAATCGTCGATCTGGACGACGGTACTGCGCTGAAAGGCAACCTGATCAACGTCGAGCCGGACCCGCAGAGCATAACTTTCGACATGCCCATAGAGGTTGTCTACGCAGATGCCCTGGGTCGCAAGGATCGCGAAGGCAATTCCTACCTGTCCTATTTCTTCCAACCCAAGAGCGCATGAGGAGACAAGATCATGAGTGATGCATATGTCGTTGGCGTGGACATGATCAAGTTCGGGCGTTTCCCCGACAAGACGGTGCCGCAGATCGGCGCACAGGCCGCACTGCTGGCGCTGGACGATTGCGGACTGACAATCCATGACATGGAAGCGTTGTATTGCGGCAACCTCGGCCAGGCCGCCGGCATGGTTGGTCAGAGAATCCTTCAGGAAATCGGCCAGACCGGAATTCCGGTGGTCAATGTCTCCAATGCCTGTGCTACGGGCGCTACTGCGTTTCGCGAAGGCTGGGCTGCCGTGAAGGCTGGACTGTACGACCTCGTACTCGCTGTTGGAGTCGAACAGATGGGCAAGGGGCTGCTTGGTGGGGCTGGTGGTGGCAGTGGAATATCCCGCGAAGGATTGCTCGGCTCCGGCACCATGCCGTCCGTGTTTGCCGAAGCCGGTCTTGAACATACCCGCAAGTACGGCACCACCTTTGCGCAGTTTGCGAAGGTTTCCGTCAAGAATCATCACCACAGCACACTGAACCCAAAGGCGATGTACCAGATCGAAACACCGCTGGAAGTGGTGATGAACGCCGAGATGATTTCCTATCCGAACACAAAGCTGATGTGTTCGGTCAATGTGGATGGTTCCGCCGCGGCGGTCATCTGTTCCGAAAAGAAAGCTCGCGAACTGGGATTGATGAAGCGCGCTGTGAAGGTCCGTGCATCGGTCTTGACGTCGGATCCGTGGCAGGAACGAGATCTGGTCATGCCGGATGTCAATTCCTGCACCCGACTGGCAGCCAGGAAAGCCTATGAAATGGCCGGGCTGGGTGCTGATGATGTTGATCTCGTTGAATTGCATGATTGTTTTGCGACTGCGGAAATCCTGCACTACGAGAATCTTGGCCTGTGTGGCCCCGGCGAAGCTGGCAGGATGATCGACGAAGGCCAGGTTGCCCTCGGCGGCCGTATCCCCGTGAACGTGTCGGGCGGTTTGCTATCGAAAGGCCACCCGCTCGGTGCCACAGGCATTGCCAACATCTACGAAGTCACCACTCATCTGCGAGGTGAGGCAGGTAAACGCCAGGTTGAAGGTGCCCGCATCGGCATGACCCACGTAATCGGTCTTGGAAGTGCCTGCGGCATCCACATACTCGAAAAGGTCTGATCGCGTCAGACAAACGGCGCAACGGGTCCAGGTGGTGCCGCAACGGGTCGATCTGCCGAGGCGAGCATCGCTCACCCGAGCCCTGTTTACAGCGCCGGGTGAGTCAGCTTGAAAATCGGAATTGTTGGCGACACGCACAACAATCTCAGGAACGTTGCGAGGATTGTAGCGCTGTTCAATGAGTCCGGCGTCGAGAGAGTCATTCACACGGGCGACATCTCCCAACCGAAAACACTCGACGTCCTTTCTGCCCTGTCAATGCCGGTGTTCGGTGTCTGGGGCAACAACGACATCGGCGAGCACGAAGAACTTGACAGACGTGCCCGGCAGCTAGGCTTTGCATTCAGCAAACCACCGCTGGAACTGGTCTGGCATCAACGTTCCATACTTGTGGTGCACGACCCGCTGGAAATGCATGCCGCCCTTGATGACCAACATGAGCTGGTCCTGCACGGGCATACTCATCTCTATCGACATGAACGACAGGGCCATCGTCTGATCTTCAATCCGGGGGAATGTGCCGGGCACCTGGCCGGTTTTAATGCAGTCGGCATTGTCGATCTTGAGAATCTGTCTGCTTCACTGCTCAGATTCTGAACACGGATCAGTGTTTTTGCAGGGACCGGGACCAGCGAAACCCGACCGCCATCGCGACCGGCAGCCATATCAGAAACCAGGTCGAGCCAATCTTGTCGAGAAGTTCGTGACCGTCAAGCATATAGGCTGGTAGCGCCATCCCGAGCAAGCCGAGCGCCAGCTTGGCATCCGCTTCGTCATAGGCGAGCTGGAGCTCTTGCAGCGTTTTCCAGAGCACCAGCAGGAACATTCCAAGCGCGACAAATCCACCCTGATAGAGCACCGACAGGTAGAGGTTGTGGGGATGCAGGATGACCAGGTCCGGGACCAGAAAATTGTTGTCGGTATTGATGCCCAGACCAAACCAGGCATGTCCATCAAATATGCGTGAAAGAGCCTGATCCCAGATCTCGGGGCGAAAACTGGTTCCGCGAGGAAGCAGCATCGCCTGAGTCGTTTCATTCACGAACAGGAACACCAATGCAATTCCGGCGAGCATACCGACCATGATCACGCCGCTGCGAAAGCGATCCCGCTCGCGGATTCTTTCTGCAAGCAACAAAACGCACATTCCCAGCGCAACACTCACCCAGGCGTTGCGGGAATCCGACGCATAAATCGCGTAACCGGCAATGAGGATGGTCATCAAGGCGGGAACGCGCCATAACAGACCCGTCTCGCGCAGGCAGACCTGCAACGCCATGATCGCCACAAAGCCATACACCAGAGCAGCGATGACATGTGCGTCCAGTTGGCCCAGACCATTCAGACGGCCGCCTTCCGGCGGCCAGAGCAGATGATTTCCTACTGTAACCAGCGCAGCGCCACCACCAACCATGACCATCACACGACGGAGCCACAGCTGTACCTGTCCTCTCAGCTGGACCAGCGCCATGCCAATCACAAAAGAAGAGACCAGCACCACCCGAACCATCATCGAGCCAAAGTCCCGCCAACTCCAGGGATCTGACCAGAACACAGACAGCGCCAGATACAACAGCAGGGCAAAGACGAACATGAAGAGGTCAATCTGCGCCAGATCAATCCACATCCGGTAGCTGGCGAGTACGACGAGCGCCAGCAGATAGGTCACTACGCTCGCGCCACTCTGCGAGGAGAGCAACAGCACAGCTGCAAAACACATCAGCAGCAGCCAACCGATGAGTTCGATGCGGTCACGAGGACGAAGGCTGAATTCAGGCATGCGATCTGACCTGCATCATCATCGTCAAAGTTCCCGCATCTCCAATCCCGCCAGCTGCAAGAAGGGCTATTCGATATTGGTGGGCCCACCAGGACTCGAACCTGGGACCAATGGATTCACTTGACCCTGATGTTTCCATCAGGAGCGGACTATCTCACCACCCGGCGAAAAATCGCTGTGGGTGCGGGACGCTCTTGCCTGTTATCAAGGGTACTTGTTGTCCGGAATTCTCGGCCAACAACCCTCAGGTAGTCTCTGCACCTTCCGACGGTGTACCGTCGGCTTGGCTCAGGATTGCCGTGCGATCCGCAAGGATCACGACGGTTTCCCTGAATTCATCCCGTTCATCTCACGCCTTTCGAACGTGAGCGCACCATTTTTGATGAGTCCACTGCTCTAACCAACTGAGCTATAGGCCCGATACTCCAATCACCATCGCCAAAGGATCGGCGTCGGTAATTTGCCCGCCCAGCCTAACAAAAACCTGAGGATTTTGTCGGCTGGCGGGTTTCTTTCATCAGCGTCGTCGACCGGATTCCGTCCATTCGTCGAGGAAGCTGCGCAGGTGCTCCGAGCGACTCGGGTGCCGCAATTTGCGCAGTGCCTTGGCTTCGATCTGGCGTATGCGTTCACGCGTCACATCGAACTGCTTGCCAACTTCTTCGAGCGTGTGGTCGGTATTCATGTCGATGCCAAACCGCATACGCAGCACCTTGGCTTCCCGTGCGGTAAGACCAGCGAGGACTTCGCGTGTCGCTTCCCGCAACCCTTCCCCGGTAGCCAGTTCAATCGGTGAACCGATCGTGCTGTCCTCAATGAAGTCACCAAGATGGGAATCTTCATCGTCGCCAATCGGTGTCTCCATGGAGATTGGCTCCTTGGCGATCTTGAGAACGCGCCGAACCTTGTCTTCAGGCATTTCCATGCGCTGGCCAAGTTCTTCGGGGGTCGGTTCCCGACCCATCTCCTGCAACATCTGCCGGCTGACCCGATTGAGTTTGTTGATGGTTTCGATCATGTGCACAGGGATGCGAATCGTCCGCGCCTGGTCTGCGATTGACCGGGTGATCGCCTGCCGAATCCACCACGTCGCGTAGGTCGAGAACTTGTATCCACGCCGATATTCGAACTTGTCGACCGCCTTCATGAGCCCGATGTTGCCTTCCTGGATCAGGTCAAGGAACTGCAGTCCGCGATTGGTGTACTTCTTGGCGATGGAGATCACCAGCCGCAAATTGGCTTCGACCATGTCCTTCTTGGCGCGGCGCGCCTTGGCCTCGCCCATGGACATGTCGCGGTTGATGTCCTTGATCTGGGAGATCGAAAGTCCTGTGTCCTTGGTGACCATCTTCAGTCTTTTCTGGGCACGCAGGATTTCTTCGCGATACAACTCAACGCGCGATGAATAGTCCTTCTTGGCTTTGGCCAGCTTGTTGATCCAGGCAGAGCTCGTCTCATTGCCGATGTAGGCGCGGCGGAAAACCTCCCTGGGTACTCCAGCCTGCCGGACACACAGCGTCATGATGGCGCGTTCGTACTTGCGTACCACCGCCAGCCCTTGACGGGGCATGTCGACAATCTCGTCGAAGTGACGTGGCACCAGCTTGAAGGGTGAAAAATCCAGCGCCAGCTGCTTCATCTGCTCGCGCGCGGCCTTGCTTTCTGCGCCTTGTTCCTTGATGACCTTCTGCGTCTTGGCCCACTGTTTCTTGAGGATGGTGAAGCGTCGCTTGGCTTCAATCGGGTCCGGTCCCTTTTCGACTTCCTCTTCTTCTTCTCCCGGAACCGCAGCTTCCGGAAGTACCTCGGCAGGAATCACCTGGGCCGCTTCCGGCACATCGTCGGTGGGGTCGAGATATCCGATCAGCAAGTCGCCCAGCTTGTTTTCTTCGCTGACTTCGGCATACGTGTTGAGCAGAAGATCCACGGTCCCCGGATAGTAGGAAACCGCAGAAAGAACATCGCGAATACCCTCTTCGATGCGCTTCGCGATGGTGATTTCACCCTGCCTCGTGAGCAGTTCCACCGTGCCCATTTCACGCATGTACATGCGTACGGGATCGGTGGTTCGGCCAGCCTCTGTTTCCACGGCTGCCAGCGCTGCCGCTGCTTCTTCCGCGGCCAACTCATCTGCAGTGTTTTCTTCCGAAGTGAGCAACTCATCGGCATCGGGGGCGGTTTCATAGACCGTGATCCCCATGTCGTTGATCATGCGGATGATGTCTTCGATCTGCTCCGGATCAGAAATGTCATCAGGCAGATGGTCATTGACCTCTGCATAGGTCAGAAAGCCCTGCTCCTTGCCTTTGGCAATCAACTCCTTCAAACGCGACTGCTGTGAACTGACTGCTGGATTACTCATGGCACCTCAGTTGGGTCGAAAAAATAATTTCCTGGAGAACAATATGAACAGCCGCCCTCGAGACATATCCTTGGGACATACCTTGAAGGCGGGCGCGGCTGGAGTTTTTACCTGGCTTATGTGAATGCTCTTCTCAATGGAAGGCTCTGCCTGAAGGTACTGGTGCCATGGCCCGGCGCAGCAGGCCATTGTAGCCAAGCCACCCTTCCAGAAGCAAGGAAGACGCATAAATCGTTCAGCTACCGCGTCACTTGGCTGGCGGTCACGTTCGATCCCGGACGGATCATCAAGCCGATTCTTCAGGGAGTCCGGATATCGACCCGGAACTGAGGCGTGACCTGGCCAACTCACTGAGATGCTCGCGGTTTGGATCGGCTTGCATGGACACCAGAATGGCGCGTCTCTCACCGCGCTGGCTGATCTCGGCCAGTCGTTTCAGCCCCTCCCGAAATTCCGTCGCGATGAGTTGCTCGTCATTTTCAACTACCAGCGGCTGCGATGCCAGACGAACCAGGTGTTCGTAGTCAGCCTCCCCGGCCCTAGTCGCCAGCAATTCATCGGTCATCGCCTCCGGATTGGCACGTCCATATCTGAGCAAGGCCAACAGACCTGCACCACCGACTTCGCCTGGCACTTCCTCCGCCGGGAGCGTCAACGCCACTTGCGGATAACGCAAGAGAATGCCCAGCAGGCGATCCTCCAGCCGCGACTGCGAATGACGTCGGGCACTCACCCGCTCCGGTGGAGGGCGCGATGAAGGCGAGTGAGCCGTAGCGTGCGTACCCGTCACGCGTGCCAGATGTTCAAGCATCATTTGCCTGAGTATCCCTTCCTGGACCTTTTCGATGTGCGGCATGGCCAATCCGGCGAGCCTCGCCCGATCATCGATACTGGTCAGATTAAGGCCCTGAGAGAGGGTCGCAAAGAGGTACTCCACGACTGGAGTAGCGCCGCTGACCTGCTGAAGAAACGCTTCCTTTCCGAATTTGCGCACAAAGCTGTCGGGGTCTTCGGCGTCAGGAAGAAACACAAACTGCAACCGCTTGCCGTCCGAGATGACCGGCAGTGAAGCCTCCAGCGCTCGCCAGGCTGCCTGACGCCCGGCGCGATCGCCATCAAAGCAGCACACCACTTCGTCAACGTGCCGGAACAGCTTGCGCATCTGCTCGGTGGAAATTGCCGTGCCAAGAGCCGCGACGCAGTAAGGGATACCCGCCTGCGCCATTGACACCACATCGAGGTAACCCTCAACGACGATCAGCCGCTCCAGTTTGCGTACGCTCTTGCGTGCCTCGTAGAGACCATAGAGTTCCTGGCTTTTGTGGAATATCGGTGTTTCCGGTGAATTCAGATACTTCGGGCCATCGGCCGCGCCAATCACCCGGCCGCCAAATCCGACCACTCGTCCGCGTGTGTCGCGTATGGGGAACATGATCCGTTCCCTGAACTTGTCATACACCCGACCATTGTCGTTGCGAGTCAGCAAACCGAGTTCAAGCAACAGTTTTTCCGGAACATCATCGAGAGCTGCCGCGATCGAATTCCAGCCTGGAGGCGCAAATCCGATACAGAAGTCCCTGGCCGTGATTCCCGCAACACCACGCGCCTTGAGGTAGTCGATCGCCATCCCGTGCGCTTTCAGACAGCCCCTGAAAAACCGGTCAGCCTGGTCCATCACGGCGTAAAGGTGTCCATCGCTTCTCTCGGGGACCGAACCGCCACTTTCCCTCGGCACATCAACACCAACGACTGCAGCCAGAGCCTCCACCGCCTGGACAAACTCCAGACGGTCATACTCCATCAGAAAGGACAGCGCTGATCCGCTGATTCCGCATCCAAAACAGTGAAACATCTGTTTTTGCTGGCTGACGGTAAATGAGGGGGTCTTTTCCTCATGAAAAGGGCAGCAAGCCTTGAAGTCCTTCCCCGCTTTTTTGAGTCGAACACGCCGATCGATGAGATCGACAATGTCGACCCGAGCAATCAGATCATTGATAAACGATTGGGGAATCCGTCCGGCCATGACCCAAGCGTACACCACAGTCGTGCCTGCAGCAGTGGGACATGGGTGCCGGATCGAGTCATCCGGGTTTTACACGACCGTACACGTCATCGAACCGGACGATGTCATCTTCGCCGAGATACGAACCTACCTGCACCTCGATCATCTCCAGATCGAGTTTGCCTGGATTGGTGAGCCGATGTCTGGCGCCGATGGGTATGTAGGTACTTTCGTTCTCGACCAGCATGAACGTTCGTTCCTCGCAGACCACTTCGGCCGTTCCGCGCACGACGATCCAGTGTTCCGCCCGATGGTGATGTTTCTGCAGTGACAGGCTGGCCCCCGGTTTGACCCGGATGCGCTTGACCTGATAACGCTGGCCATCTTCCACCGTCTCATAACTGCCCCAGGGCCGAAACACCTCACTGTGGAGTATGTGTTCCTTGCGGTTTCTTCTCTTGAGTTCAGTGACAATCGACTTGACGTCCTGGACACGGTCCTTCGCCGAAATCAGCAATGCATCCGGAGTGTCGACCACCACCAGATCGGCCACCCCGATCGTGGTCACCAGTCGATCCTGGGAAAGGACGTAGGAGTTCACTGTATCCAGTGCGACCACATCGCCTTGCAGACAGTTGCCGTCAGCATCGCGAGGTGACTCATCCCAGATCGCCGACCACGACCCGACGTCGTTCCAGCGAAATGACACCGGCACGACCTGCGCCTTGCTGGTCTCTTCCATGACTGCGTAGTCAATGGACTCGCTCGGCGAGTCCAGGAAAGCCTTGCCGGGCCGGAAAAAATCCATATCCGGCTGACCCGTTACAAAGGCTTCGTTCACCGCTGCCGCAATTGCGGGGCGCAGTCGTTCCAGTTCATCGAGGTAACTCTGCGCATGGAGAACAAACATGCCGCTGTTCCACAGGTAGTCTCCTGATGCGAGGTAGGATTCGGCCAGTTCCCCGTGCGGTTTTTCCTTGAAGGAGCGGACGGCCTGCACGCCGTCCAGGTCAGGTGCGTACTGAATATACCCGTAGCCAGTCTCCGCACGATCAGGCCGGACGCCAAAGGTCACGAACCGGCCTTGCGACGCCGCAGCCACGGCGAGTTGCACCGACTCGGCAAACGCGTCGTCACCGGCCACCAGATGATCCGAAGGCAGGAAAAGAAGCAGCGCCTGTGCATCCTCCTGTATCGCCCGGTGAGCTGCCAGCGCAATTGCAGGTGCCGTGTTGCGCCCTGCCTGCTCAAGCATCAACGACAAACAAGTCACGCCTGCACCGCGGCACTGTTCGGCAACGAGGAAACGGTGATCTTCATTGCATACCACGATCGGAAGTTCTGCCGTTACTGCTTTTGCCCTTAATAGAGTGTTTTGCAACAATGACTTATCGCCGAATAGCGCATGAAACTGTTTTGGAAACAGCTCACGTGACAGCGGCCACAGACGTGTGCCTGCGCCTCCCGCCAGGATCAGCGGAAATAGTCTGGACATCTGGAACTCCCGGGAATCTCGAACGCAAATTGTATCGGGTCGAGCCAGGGGAAAACGTGCAAAGGTGCCCTAATTCGAGACTGCGGTCGCTCTCAACCCGTGAGGGCCTTTTTTACGAGGGCGCTGACACGGCCCATATCGGCCCTGCCCTCAACAAGCGGCTTCAGCACGGCCATGACCTTGCCCATGCTCTGCATCCCGCCGTCGACTCCGGCCACAGCTCTGGCCACTTCAGCTTCAAGTTCTGCATCGGAAAGCGGTTGCGGCATGAAGGACGAGATCACATCGATCTCGTATTGTTCGACGGCAGCCAGATCTTCCCGCCCGGCCTGTCGATACTGGCTGATCGAATCATTGCGCTGCTTGAGCATCCGGGCGAGCACAGCCACCACTGCCGCATCGTCCAGTGTAATCCGTTTGTCGATCTCCACCCTGCGAACCTCGGCGGTGATCAGGCGCAATGCCGCTACCCGATCACGTTCCCGTGCTTTCATCGAAAGCTTGGTGGCTTCACCAATCTGCTCGAAGAGTGTCGGCATGTTCAGTCCATTCAGGCGTCTGGAGGCTACTGCAAGCTTGGGTGGCAGGGGAGACGGTCACCCGATTCACCGACGGACATCGGTATCAATGGAACCCTCCCGAAAGCCGCCCGGGATCAGTACATGCGCTCAAAGCGACGGGTTTCCCGCTGCAGCTTTTTCTGGTGACGCTTGACGGCAGCCGCTGCCTTGCGCTTTCGCACGGTGGTCGGCTTTTCGTAAAACTCACGGCGACGTACTTCCGAGAGCACACCGGCTTTTTCGCAGGACCGCTTGAATCGTCGCAGCGCGACATCGAACGGCTCGTTTTCCTTGACTCGAACGTGGGGCATAAAACCCTTAAGCTTGTTAAAAAAGGCGGTGGATTCTATCCACTGCTCCGTCAGGTTGCAAAACTGGCGCAATAGTGGCGCCGATTCGGCGCCTTCCCGTGCAAGAACTACGAGAGTTCCACATACGAATTTCTGCGAATTTCCAGATGTACATCCTCGGTATCGAAACTTCATGCGACGAAACCGGAGTGGCAATCTACCACCCGGAGCGGGGTCTGGTCGCTGAAAAACTGCATAGTCAGGTGGTTTTGCACGCCGCGTACGGCGGCGTAGTCCCGGAACTGGCCAGCCGAGACCATGTCAGCCGTCTGTTGCCGCTGGTTCGCGAAGCAGTGGACGAAGCTGGCATATCGCTCGATGACCTCACCGCCGTGGCGTACACCGCAGGACCTGGTCTCCTGGGCGCATTGCTGGTGGGTGCCACGTTTGGACGCACGCTTGCGTGGGGATTGCAGATACCGGCGATTGCCGTCCATCACATGGAGGCCCATCTGCTGGCCCCGCTGCTCGGCGACCATCATCGTCCTGACTTTCCGTTTGTTGCCCTCCTCGTGTCCGGCGGGCACACGCAACTCGTGCTCGTTCGCGAGGTAGGCAACTACTCCTTGCTCGGCGAGTCCGTTGATGACGCAGCAGGGGAGGCATTCGACAAGACGGCCAAACTGTTGGGACTCGGTTATCCCGGAGGACCGCAACTGGCTGCGTGCGCTCTGCAGGGTCACTCCGCACGGTTTTTTTTCCCTCGACCCATGACCGATCGACCAGGACTGGATTTCAGCTTCAGCGGTCTGAAGACACACGCGTTGACCACGATTCGACGACTTGCGCCGCTCACCAATCAGGACTGCGCCGACATCGCGTGTGCTTTCGAGGATGCCGTAGTCGACACCCTGTTGATCAAGTGTCGACGAGCCGTGGCAGCAACTGGTGTCCGTGACCTTGTCATGGCGGGTGGAGTAGCTGCCAATCAAAAGCTGCGCCGGCGAATGCAGGAACTCGATCCCGTCCGGGTTTGTTATCCCGCGCCCAACCTGTGCACCGACAACGGAGGCATGATTGCCTACGCAGGCTACCTGCGACATATCCGCGGAGAACACGCGACTCTGACCATTGACACCAAAGCTCGCTGGCCGATCACCGACCTTACACGGCCAACGTGATGTCCGATCTGATCCTCATCAAGGGGCTTCGTTTCGACTGCATCGTCGGGATCAATCCGCTGGAGAGGACAAATCCTCAGCCGTTGCTGCTGGACGTGGAAATCGGCTTCGATATCAGCATCGCGGCATCCAACGAGGACATTCGATCAACCGTCGACTATGGCGTCATAGCAAGCAGTGTGGAAACGCTTGTCAAGACCAGGCAGTTCATGTTGCTGGAAACGCTGGCCGAGGAGACTGCACAGATGATTCTTGACCGATGGAAGGTTCACTCGGTCAGACTGGTGGTACTGAAACCACTGGCAATTCCCAACGCAGACGCCGCCGGGATATCCATCTATCGCAGCCGCTGAGCCTGCACCACACGTTCGGTCCTTGCCTCACGTATCGCCAATCCAAGCGCGGTTCCCGACAGATCTTCGAACCGGTCAGCCCTGATCGTTCGCAGCACGGCAATGAGATCGCGCAATGGGGCCAGGTTTATTCCATGGCGACGCTCGACAAAGGTCAGCACCCCTTCCGCAACGCCGGGCTCGTGAAACGCACGGATTCGTTCAAGTACGTGCAGCGTCTGACTTGCTTCGGCGGTTTGCCAGGTTGTCAGTACGTCTCGCGAAAATGCCACCCGCATCACGAAGTCGCAGGTTCGATTGGGCACCCTGACTCTCGAACACAGTTTTCTGATATCGATCTGCGACAGGCCTTCACACCATACGGAAAACAACTCATCACCCTGGAAGACGAGCCCGGGGTTGATCGGTGGAAATTGCTGCCACTCGATAAAAAACGGTGCCAGCGCCTCAGCCTGATGAAGAACTTCCAGAAATCGCCAGGGCAAAGGAGCATGCAGGACCTTGTCGAGTTCCTGCCAGACCCGCTCTGCCGGAAGTTCATCCAGACGATGCTCCCGCGCCATCGCCTGCATCAACTGCATCGTCCCGCTGCTGACCTGAAATCCGTCCAATTGCGCTGCAAATCGGGCAACCCGCAGCACACGGAGCGGATCTTCTTCAAAGGCCGGTGAAACGGCCCGCAACAACCGCGCGTCGAGATCGGCCTGTCCTCCCCAGGGATCTATGAGATTGCCTGCTTCATCCATTGCCATCGCATTGATGGTCAGATCACGCCTGCGCAGATCCTCTTCCAGCGTCACGTTGGCAGATGAATCCGTGACAAAGCCCTTGTGCCCGGCGCCGGTACGCCGCTCCGTTCTGGCCAGGGCAAACTCCTCCTGCGTCTGCGGATGCAGGAAAACCGGAAAATCGGCACCGACCTTCTGGTAGCCGGCAGCCACTAGTTCAGCGGCTGAACCCCCAACCACCACCCAGTCACGATCCTGCACGGGTCTGCCCAGCAATTGGTCGCGAACGGCACCGCCGACGAGATAGATCTTCATGGACAGGAATTGTACGCCGGGGTACCCATCAGTTCAGTGCAGGCTATGGGCTTGCCGCGTCTGTTCCGCTCGCTGGGTGAGGTTCTCGTAACGCGCGCTGTGAACTGAACCATCGAAAGGACGACTCAGTCTACGCAGACTGTCTGCCTTGTCTGGACAGGACCGTCCGCCGCTCTCCCGTCCCAAGGTGTACGGCGGTCAGAGTGCGCCCCCAGACACAACCCGTATCCGTCGCCAGCAGATTGGGGTGTCCGGTAACTCCTTGTATCGAGGCCCAATGCCCAAAAACCACCCGCTCATCAGGGTGACGCCGGGCATAGATGTCAAACCAGGGGCTCAGATGGGCGGGCGCTTCGACAAGCTCTTCCTTGTGCAGGAAATCCAGCCCATCCGTGCTGTCCAGGAATCGCATTCGTGTGCAGCAGTTGGTGATGAAACGAAGTCGGGACATGCCGGTCAGCGATTCTTCCCAACGCTCGGGTTCATTGCCATACAGTTCACGAAGAAATTGGACGTAGTCGTTTCCCTCAAGCACCAATTCGACTTCAGTTGCGTAGCGACTCAATTCCAGGCTGCTCCAGCGGGGATAAATTCCCGCATGAACAAGCGTAAATCCAATATCTTCATCACGATACACCAGCGGTTGCACGCGCAGCCAATGGGACAGCGCCTCCACGTCTGGCGCATTGGCCAGTTCATCAAATGTGTCGGCTCGTTTGGCCTTGTGACCGCCAAAGTAGATCGCCAGCCAGTGCAGATCATGGTTGCCAAGCACTACTACTGCCCGTTTGCCGAGCGATTTCACGAGTCGCAGCGTGGCGAGGGAGGCAGGTCCCCGGTTGACCAGATCGCCCACAAACCACAATCGATCGCCTGCTCCCAGCGCCAGATCGTCCAGCAGCGCCACCAGTTCGTCATGACAACCCTGAACGTCGCCGATCGCCCAAGTGTTCAACTCAATGCACCGCGTTCGGCACGCTCAGCGTGAACATCGGGATCGATACCAAAAATCGCTGTCCCTCATCCGTCTGGAATTCGTAGGCGCCCTGCATGCTGCCAACGGGTGTTTCCAGCACGCAGGCACTGGAGTAACTGTAGTCACGTGTCGGCGTGATCCGGGGTTGCTCACCCACCACGCCAGGCCCTTTCACCTCCCGCACCTCTCCTTCACCGTTGGTGATGATCCAGTGACGATTCAGAAGCTGTGCCGCACGATCTCCTCGATTGGAGATGGTGATGGTGTACGCAAAGAAAAAGCGACCCTTCACGAAGTCGGACTCCGAGTCCACAAACTGGGTAACCACCGAGACTGCGATTCCAGTCACTTCATTTCCTCCTCATGACGGGCAAGAGTATTGGCCATGGCGATGAATTGCTCCAGGGTGACGGACTCCGCACGATCCTTGAGGTCGATCCCCGGTCGCACGGATTCCCACACCCCGACTGGCGCCAGCGGTTTGAGATTGTTCCCAAGCTGCTTGCGGCGCTGAGAAAACACTGCCCGCAGGACTCTGTCGAGCACTTTTTTGTCAACTCCGGGCCGCTCACTGTCCGATCGAGGTCGCAACCGTACGACCGACGACCAAACTTCGGGTGGAGGATCAAAGCTGTCCGGACCGACATGAAACAACAGCTCCACATCACACATGTACTGCATCAACACGCTGAGCCGTCCCCAGTCTTTTTTGCCGGGACTCGCCGATAGCCGCTCGGCGACTTCTTTCTGCAACATGAAGTGCATGTCAACGATCAACCCTGTTTCACCGAGCAGTTTGACGAGCAACGGTGTGGATATGTTGTAGGGCAGGTTGCCGACTATGCGCATGGGGGCAGACGCCACAGAGGCCAGTGGAGTATCAAGGATATCGGCATTGATGACTCGCGCCGCCGCAAATCTCTGCCGAAGCAGGGGAGCCAGGTCGCGATCAATCTCGATCAGCGTGAGGTGATCAGAAAGCCCATATAGCGCGGAGGTCAACGCTCCTGTTCCAGCACCAATTTCGAGCACGTGGTCTGCCGGACGGGGAACAATGGCGGCAACAATATCCGCAATGACATGCTCATCAATCAGGAAGTGCTGACCAAAGCGCTTTCGTGCCCTCAATGAACGAGCTGCCGACGATCGTGCTGCTGACGGGAAAGCACCACCGCCAGTTCAATGGCTGCAACCAGACTGCCCGGGTCAGCTGTTCCCAGGCCCGCCAGATCGAGCGCTGTCCCGTGATCCACTGACGTGCGCACGAAGGGGAGACCCAGGGTAACGTTGACTGCCTCCCCAAACCCTGCGTGCTTGAGCACCGGGAGACCTTGATCATGGTACATCGCCATCACCGCGTCACACTGCCCAAGGAAACGCGGAACAAACAGTGTGTCGGCCGGCAGAGGGCCTTTCAGATCCATTCCTTCGGCGCGCAGGCGATTGACAACCGGCGAGATCACTTCGATTTCCTCACGTCCAAGGTACCCGCCTTCACCAGCGTGGGGATTCAGCCCCGCCACCAGTATCCTCGGGTTCCGGATGCCAAATTGTCCCTGCAGGGATTCCCAGAGGATACGTATGCGCCGCGCCAGCATCGAAGGTTCGATTGCGTCAGCAACCTCCCTCAGTGGCAAATGGGTTGTTGCGAGCGCAACACGCAGGGTACCTGCCACCAACAGCATGACCACATCATGCGCTCCGCTCTTTTCCTGGAGGTACTCTGTGTGTCCGCTGAAAGTGATACCAGCATCGTTGATCACCGATTTCTGCAGTGGAGCGGTGACCATCCCGCCAAACCTTCCACTCAGGCACCCTTCAATGGCCGTGTCCAGCGATTGCAGAATGCCTTGCGCATTGGATGTTTCCAGGCGCCCGGGTTGCACGGCAACAGCGAGAGGCACATGAATGACTGACAGGACACCGGGGGTCGTTGACACCGACCCCGGTTCGGCATCGACGGTGACGCCCAATCCCAATCTGCGGGCTCGTTCCACGAGCATCTGCGCGTCGCCGATGGCAATCCAGGGTTGTGCCCGAGGTCCCATGGCCAACTGGAGGACCAGGTCAGGGCCGATCCCGGCAGGTTCCCCAACGGTAATGGCCAGTGGCGCTGGCTCAGAGCCGGATTTCGACGAAGGCTTCGTCACGGATTTCTTTCAGCCATGCTTCAAGCTCCTCGTTGTATCGGCGCTCATGAAGCACCCGCATGGCCATGTCCTCGCGAGCTTCCTCGCTCTGGTCCTGGCGTCGGCGTTCCTGAACCTGAAGGACGTGCCAACCATATTGTGTCTTGAAGGGTTTGCTGAATTCTCCCGTAGGGGTTGCTGCCACGATCTCGCGGAACTCTGGCACAAATTCCTCACCATCCGTCCACCCGAGATCACCACCGATCAGCGCGGTCCCCGGATCCTGCGAGTGTTTTGCCGCCAGGGCATCAAAGTCCCCACCATTCAGCAGTTCTTCGTAGATCTTCCAGACGAGTGCCTCAGTCTGCTCGTCAGACCGAATTTCGGATGGTCTGAGCAGAATGTGGCGCAGTCTGGCCTGATCAATCTGCTGCGTTCCAGCGCCTCTCTGCTCGAGCAGCTTGACGATGTGGATTGCCCCGGGAACAACGATCGGGTCAGCAATCTCGCCGGCCTTGAGGGACAGAACCTGTTCAGCGAAGAGGCTCGGAAGTTCGCCTGCCCGACGCCACCCCAGATCACCACCTTCCAGAGCCGTCGACGACGATGAATTCGCAATGGCGATTTGTCCAAAATCCGCTCCTTCACGCAGGGACTTTACCAGTTCATCGGCTTTCCTCAACGCTGCCTGCAGCACGTCGTCCTTGGCGTCCTGTTTGATGGTCAGGAGGATATGGCCTACGCGGAACTCATCAGACAGCATTTCCTTGAAGAAGGGTGAGCTGAGCAGATCCTTGATTTCCTGATCGGAGACGGAAATGCGTCGATTGACGATGCCACGCTGCAGACGGCTGATGAGCATTTCCTTGCGGATATCTTCGCGAAACGCGGGGTAACTCATGCCATCGCGTATCAGAGCAGCCTGAAACTCCTCGATGGACATCTTGTTGCCTTCGGCAAACTGGGCTACAGCACGCGTCAGTGTTTCGTCATCGATTTCGACGCCTCGCCTGGTCGCCTGCTGAAGTTGCAGGTTCTCGATGATGAGACGTTCCAGGACCTGGTTGACCAACACACTATCCGCGGGCGCCGCGGTCTGGTTGGCCGCCAATTGCTTGCGGATGTTGTCAACCCGTTCGATCAGTTCCGAGGCAAGCACCACATCGTCGTCGACGATTGCAACAATGGCGTCGATTTCCTTGTACTCTGCCTGACCTGGCGCAGCCGTCAGCAACGACACCATCGCTACCAGGGACACGCACAATCGAAGAAACGCCAACATCTTGATTCACCAAATTACCAGTTTGCATATCCGGGCTGCTCTTCCGTGTAATAGCCACGAATGCCCTTTGTCAGTACCGATTCGGTCTTGCCACCGATGCCAGCAAGCCCCTTGAACACAAATTGCAGGAAGATGCCCTTGTCGGGCTCCACATCGGCAAAATCCAGTCCGCTGGGGCTATCGAGATATCGACGCGCCATGATACGCACCTGCCAGCAACAATCGTTGTACTCGATTCCAGCAAAGGCCTCAATGGTACGATCACTCTCAAGATCGTAGTTCCACCGACCCATCAACGAATAGTGGCGAGTCAGCGGCCAGTACATCGACACATCCGTCTGCCTGATGTTCTCAAGCACGCGCTGGCGGTAGCCAACATTGAGAATGCGCGAGTTGTCCTGACGATATTGAAGGAAAGCCGAGCTTTCATCGATCTGGTTGTCGTTGGGATCCCACACTACGCCACCACCAACCCACCAATGCCGGGCAAAGCGTGCTTCCAGCTCGCTCGCCACTGCAGACGTGGTTTGTTTCAGGTCCGGGGACGGCAGGCCATTCAGACTCACACGACGATTACTCAGGTATTTGATCTGACCGATGCTCATCCGCAGATGTTCAGCTCCTGTGTTCCTGTCGTAAAAGCGCGATGTCACACCTGCCGAGACCTGATTGGCATCGTCGAGACGATCGATGCCGGAAAATCGCTCCTGCCTGAACAGCTGGCTGTAGGTAAACGTCAACTCGCCTGTGTCGAACAAAGGAAACTGATCCTGGTTTTCATAGCCCCGATAAAGATAGAAAACCCTCGGTTCCAGCGTTTGGGTCAACTCGCTGCCGCGAAACGTCAAGTCGCGTTCGAACACCAGTCCACCATCGACCGAGCCGGTTCCCAGACTCCTGTTGGGTGACAGATCCTCAACCACCAACCCGCCAAGGCTTCTATCCTGATCCAGCTTGTACTGCGTAAAGCTGTAATTGCTGGCCAGCGTGAGATGTCCAAACGGCCACGTGAAGGGGAGTCTCAGACCTGGTCTGACGTGAAACCGTTCCCCGGTGAGCGCGTTGATGCCACGGACATTGTCGGTATCCCGGTCGAACGACGCCGCCTGTGTTTTCAGATTGAATTGCAGGGGTCCAAAGGGGCGATCGTAGTCTATCGTCAGCTCTGGCAACCGCGCATAAGGATCGACCTGGATTTCATCGAGACGCTGAAAATTCTGCGCCCATAGACGCGCGCGAATATCACCGAACGAATAGTACAGCTCGCCACGCTGTTCCAGCTGAATCTGACTGGACATCCCGAAGTCCGTATCCAGATCTCTGAAGTAGTCACGGTCACTCACCGAGGTGTAGTCGACTTTGGTCCGAACCGGGCCAAGGCGCCCGGTCTGGTCCACCGACAGCAGCCAACGGTCAGCTGGCTTGAATTCATCATCCGGAAACGCTTCGGTAAAATTGTTCTTCGACAACGTGCCGTCATAAATATCGTCTTTGGGCAAAATGCCACCACCCACTACCAGGTTCTGTGAGCGGCTCAGATACCTGAACTCACCATCCATGCCCACTCCACGCTCACTCATGTAACGAGGCACCAGGGTGGCATCGTAGTTGGGCGCAAGATTGAGGTAGTAGGGCAATGCCAGATCCGTCCCGTCTTCACTTGAATAGCCCATTCCGGGGAACAGGAAACCTGACTGCCTGTCTCCGCTGACGGGAAACTGGATGTAGGGGGTGTAGAACACCGGCACACCCTTGACGCGCAGTACTGCATTTCGAGCCGTGCCAAAAATCTCGCCACTGCGAATGGTCAGAGTCTTGGCATCGAGCCGCCAGCTGTCGTTGCCAGGCTCACAGCGTGTAAAGCGATTGTTGTGCATCACCAGATCGCCTGCATCGTTTCGCACTACTTTTTGCGAATGCCCCCGATAGTCGCTGTCGGTCAGAAGGAATTGTGCCGTGTCGAGTTCGGCAGCCTTGGAATCGATCTGCACTTGGGCCTGTTCTCCCTGCAGAACCACGGTAGGTTCCGTGATGCGAACGCCACCGGTCAGTTCAGCACGCCGCGCCACACTGTCATAGTGGGCTCGTGCTGCGGACACCGATCGATTGCCCTGGGTAAACCGGACATCACCTTCGAGTATCACGGATTCACCCAGCTGCGACTCGATCTGATCCGCCTCGCTCACCAGCGGGTATTGGGTGCTGTCGGCGTCGAGAGGCAGGGGAAATGGTGGTAGTACGTAACTGCCATAACAGAACGGAGGCATGGCTGCAGATTGTTCTGAGGGCAGATCAGAGCGCAGGACAAAAAGGCTCGCTGCCAGATCCGGTGCCAGCGGGTCCACCGTCACGCGATCGGGCAACGTGTCGGCAGAAAATGGCGCCAGCGGCTTTTGCGCCTCACCACTGCAATCCCAACCCTCCCCCGACTTATCCGGTGCACACCGGTACTCGGGCACCGGTTTGGGGGCTTCACCCGCTTCCAGTCGATTCCACTGCAACCTCTGCTCGGCCGTTGCCTGCAGCCATGGTCCTGCGGTGAGCAGCAGGACGGCAAGCATGTTGATCAGGCGGGGCGACATGGCGCGCGATGATAAAGAGTCCGGGCCGCCAACTCACCTGTAGCCGCAATATTTCCACACGTGCAGAATGGCCAGGTGATCCCTCACATGAAGCAATGGCTCGAAACAACGCTTGGCGGCGTCCCCGATCTGGTCGAAACACTGCGACCAGAGGCGAGTTTTCGCGAGTTCTACCGTGTTCGTCTGGGAAGCCGCTGCCTGGTCGCGATGTTCGCGCCTCCCGAAAAAGAGGATCCGGCGCGATTTGTGCGACTGGCTCGCCTGTTTGTCGATGCTGGTGTCCCCGTACCAGCTGTCCATGCCAGCGACATCAGCCTCGGTTACGTGTTGATGGAAGATTTTGGGCCTCGCCATTTCCTGGATCTCTACCAGAGCGGTGACACCGACCTGGCGCTCGCTCGTGGTGTCTCGATGCTGCACGTGATGCAGCGAATGAACCCCGCTCTGGTACCACCTTATTCCGCCACGCGGCTGAGTGATGAACTCGAGATCTTCAGGGTCTGGCTGGTCGAAGCCCTGCTGCAAATGGATGTTCCGGCCTGCTGGCCGACGGTCACCGGGCAATTGGTGGAAGAACTTGCCTCCCAACCCATAACCGTCGTGCACCGGGATTACCATTGCAGGAATCTGCTGATCACCGAATCAGGTGGCCTGGGGATCGTGGACTTCCAGGATGCCCTGGCAGGACCGGCACTGTACGACCTCGCCTCATTGCTCAGGGACTGCTACTGGCGCTTTGACGATCAGCTCATCCGTCGCTGGCTGACCCGCTACATCGAGGTCAGCCCCTGGCACTTTGACGACCCCTGGAACCAGTTCAATCGTACCGCGCTGCAGCGGCAGCTGAAGGCTGTCGGAATCTTTGCCCGACTGCACCTGCGCGATGGCAAATCCTCGCATCTGAGGTACATCATACCCGTGCTCGAACACGCAGCCTTTCTTGCCCGTGAATCGACTCACCATGCGGACTTCCCCACCTGGCTCGACAATGTGCGGATTGCGGCGCAAACAAAGCTGAAAAACTCAACGGGGTAGCTGTTTGTGAAGGTACTGATTCTGGCCGCAGGGGTAGGCAGGCGACTTCTGCCGCTCACCGCAACGACGCCAAAACCGCTGTTGCCGGTTCGTGGCATACCCTTGATCGAACGACTCATGACGCAACTGCGTTCGGCTGGTTTCACCGATTTCATCGTCAACCTGTTCCACCTCGGCGAGCAGATCGAAGGTTACCTCGGTGACGGCGCTCGACTCGGCGTCAGCATCACGTACAGCCGGGAAACCGGGGAACTCGAGACCGGTGGGGGAATAGTCCAGGCCTTGCCATCGATCGGCGATGCGCCCTTTCTGATCGTCAATGGGGACAATCTTACCGATTTTGATTTCAGCCGGGTGCCGACGGAACTCGGCACCGATCTTGTCCATCTTGTACTCGCGCTCCGTCCCGACTGGCGAGCCAAGGGTGATTTCGAGTATCGGGAAGGACGAGTGGTCGCAAGGGGCGACACCCATGTGTACTGCGGAATCGCCGTCGTTCGGCCGGAACTGTTTGCCAACGCCCCGCCGGCGCCGTTTTCCTGGAATGAACTGATGTTCAAGGCAGTCGAGAGCCAACAGGTATCCGGACAGCTCCACAGCGGAGAGTGGCTCGATGTCAGCACACCGGAGCAATACGCGGGCGTGCGCTAATCTTCAGGGATGAGTCGATTCAACCGGATCCGCGACTTTTGGCTCCGTCTGTTTGTCCATTTCGGCGAACGCATGGCTTTTGCCTGGGCGCGGCGCGCACTCCAACCCCACCTGCACTTCCTGTTCAGCAGTCTGGGTCGTATCGCGAAATCTTCAGGACAGGTGATTCCGGAACACATTCTCTACGCCGAGGCGGTGCTGGAAAGGCTGGGCTGCAACGGCCGTGACAGGGACCGCGCCATAGCGTGGTTCAACGAAGGCAAGAGCGAGGAGGCAGACTTCCATCAGCTCGCGGTCAATTGCAACACCAGGCCTGCGTCACGCCTGCATTCACTCGTTCTGGACTGCATGGTTCACATGTTCGAGATCAAACCGACACCTGCCGCCAATCGCTCCCTCCATTTCCTGGGCAGTCTCCTCGGCTTCGAAGCGGCACGGGTTACCACAAGACGCAATGAAGTCCACCTCCAACAGACCGCTCTCCACCAGGCGCGGCAGATCCTTGGCATCCATGAAGGTGCAACCATCCAGCAGCTCCGTCTCGCGTACCGACAACTTGCGAGTCGTCATCATCCCGACAAGCTCGGGCCTGAAGCATCCGCTGAGGAACAGGAACACGCGGTGTCACGCAGCGTAGAGATTCGTGCTGCCTACGATTTGCTGCTCCAGGCGACAGGAGGACGATCAGCTCAGTAGAATCAACGCATGAATACACCTCGCTTCCTGATCGCACCATCCATACTTTCCGCCAACTTCGCCCGACTCGGTGCCGAAATCGAGTCCGTGCTCCAGGGCGGCGCAGACATGATTCACTTCGACGTCATGGACAATCACTACGTACCCAATCTCACCATAGGACCACTGGTGCTGGAGAGCCTGCGCAAGGCTGGAATCACCTGCGACATGGACGTGCATCTCATGGTGAAACCGGTCGACAGACTGATCATTGATTTTCTTGCGGCTGGCGCCAGCATCATTTCCGTGCACCCGGAATCGACGGAACATCTGCACCGCACGTTGTCCACGATCAGGGATCACGGTGTTCGTGCCGGACTGGCTTTCAACCCTGCGACACCGATCTCGATTCTCGAAGAAGTCATCGAACTGGTGGATCTTGTCCTGATCATGTCCGTGAATCCTGGTTTTGGCGGACAGAGCTTCATTCCTGACAGCTTGCGCAAGGCGCGTCAGGCACGAGCCATCATCGACGGCAGTGGCCGAACAATCAGGCTGGAAATTGATGGTGGCATCAAGGCATCCAACATTGCGGAGGTAGCTCGCGCCGGTGTTGATACCTTCGTGGCAGGGAGCGCGGTGTTTGGCGCGCCCGACCATGGTGCTGCCATCGCGGCGATGCGCGAGGCTCTGGCGACAATCTGAACCCTGCAGGCTGTCCCTGGAGCGAATCAAAGGTACTCGGCTGATTGTCAACATCCTGCCCAGGAGCAAGTCCATTGTCATGGCGACGTGAGTATGATGGGTATCTGTTTGATCTGGACGGAACGCTGATCGACACGGCGCCTGATTTGCATCGCGCGCTCAATCATGGACTGCATGCCTGTGGATACCCAGGGGTCGATGAATCGCTGACCCGCGACTGCATTGGTCACGGCGGACGCGCCATGATCACCTCGGCACTGCAGCAGACCGGCCATCCGACAGACCGCATTGAAGAAATACACCAGCAATTCCTCGACTACTATGCGAGCCACATTGCAGTGGCCAGTCGACCGTATCCGCATGTCGAATCAACCCTGCACAAACTGCGCAGCCGAGGCTCCCGTCTCGGGGTGGTGACGAACAAGAACGCAGCGCTCACTCGGCAACTGCTCGCCAAGCTGCGTTTTGATCAGTATTTCCTCACTGTTGTCGCGGGAGACTCCGCCGCACGACCCAAACCGGCTGCGGATCCGGTTGATCTGGCACTGCAGCGGATGCGGCTCGCGCGGGCGGATGCGTTGTTTGTCGGCGATTCGGACACCGATGTGGGCGCAGCCCGGGCAGCAGGCGTCTGTGTAGTCTGTGTGACCTATGGTTACAGCCACGGCATGGCCGCGGATCAGCTGGGCGCGGATGGCACCATCCAGAGCTTTCTTGACCTCCCCTGACCACATCGCTAAGGTTCCGCGTCCCCGGATTCAATCCACTTCGGTCGAGACCCACTACCCATCATGCAGCCTGCGGATTTCGAACTCTGGAAAGCCCAGGGCTACAATCGCATACCCGTCATTGTCGAGACCCTGGCAGATCTCGACACACCGCTGTCGACCTATCTGAAACTGGCACGCGGCCCCTACTCCTACCTGCTGGAGTCCTACCCGGGAGAGGAAAAGTGGAGCCGCTATTCGATGATTGGCCTGCCTGCGCGAACCATCATCACGGTAAGCGGCAACACTGTCGAAGTCCGTACCGATGGCAAGGTTGTCGAGAGTCTGGAAACCTCCGATCCGCTGGCTTTCATCGAAGCTTTCCAGGCCCGTTTCCGGGTGGCTCCGGTACCGGGTTTGCCGCGGTTCTACGGAGGCCTGGTCGGCTACTTCGGTTACGACACACTCCGGTATGTCGAACAACGACTGCGAAACTCCGCTCCGCCGGAGACACTGAAAACACCGGACATTCTGCTGATGCTGTCCGAAGAGGTTGTGGTCTTCGACAACGTCAAGGGGCGCATGCAACTGGTCAGTCTGGTCGACGCCGATGCGGTGGATGGATTGACGAAGACTACAGACCGTCTGCACGAACGTGTGCAGCAGCTGGCCGCTGCTACCCCATCAATTCCGCGTGCAACGGCCAACAGACCGACCGAAGAAAGTGATTTCACCTCGGGCTTTGGTGAAGCACCATTCAAACAAGCGGTCGAACGCATTCGAGAGTACATACGCGCGGGCGACGTCATGCAGGTCGTGCTGTCGCAGCGGATGAGCATTCCCTTTGGCGCCCACCCGATCGACCTTTATCGCGCACTGCGAAGCCTCAATCCTTCCCCGTACATGTACTTCATGGATCTCGAGAACTTCGAGATCGTCAGCTCATCACCTGAAATTCTGGCGCGTCTCGAAGACGGCGTGATCACCAATAGACCACTGGCCGGTACGCGCCGCCGTGGTCATACGCCTGAGGAAGACGCAGCTTTTGAAGAAGAATTGCGCAACGACCCGAAAGAAATCGCCGAACACCTGATGCTGATCGATCTCGGCCGAAACGATGTCGGACGTGTGGCAACCACTGGCTCGGTTGAAGTAACCGAGAAATTTTCGATCGAGCGTTATGCCAATGTCATGCACCTGTCGAGCAATGTCATCGGCAGGCTGAAGGCAGGAGCCCGCGCAATGGACGTGTTACGCGCCACACTGCCTGTCGGAACACTTTCCGGAGCGCCGAAGATTCGCGCCATGGAAGTCATCGATGAACTGGAGCCAGTCAAACGCGGCATCTATGGTGGTGCCGTTGGCTACCTCGCCTGGAACGGCAACATGGATATGGCGATTGCCATCCGCACGGCCATCATCAAGGACGGCACGCTTCATATTCAGGCGGGTGGTGGCATCGTCGCCGACAGCCAGGGGCGACTCGAGTGGAAGGAGAGCCTGAACAAGGCTCGCGCCATCTTCCGGGCAGTCAAGATGGCGGAGAACCGGCTGGAAAAATTCGACGACTGAGATCTGCCGTCGGGTTCAGCCGTCTGCCAGGGCAGACCGCGCCTGCACACGTCGCTCCCAAAGCTCAAAGGCGAGTGTTCCGGCAGCATAGGCCGCGACAAACAGAATCGCGCGCGAATCCAGTGTGAACGCACCAACAATCGCAGGTCCCGGGCAGTAACCGGCAACACCCCAACCAATCCCGAACAAAGCCGAACCGGTCATCAACCTTCGATCGATGCGATTGGCTGTTGGTCTGTGGAAAGTGGAATCAAACAGGGGTGCCGCGCGTCGACCAGCCAATCGATAGCCGATACCGGTCACCACCAGCGCACTGCCCATCACCAGGAGCAGCGCTGGGCTCCAGCCCGCCGACAGGTTGAGAAAGGCAATCACATTGGCCGGCTCGGTCATTCCCGACACAACCAGACCCATGCCGAAGATGATGCCTGCCAAGAGGCCTGACAGTGGTTTCATGAGTCGAGAACTCCCGTACCACGCAGCAGGGTCGCCGTCAGCATCCCCAGCCCGACAAAGATCATGGTGGCCACGACCGACCGAGGTGACAACCTGGCAATTCCGCAAACACCGTGCCCGCTGGTACAACCAGATCCCAGACGTGTTCCAAAACCAACGATCAGACCACCAACGATCAACCACACCGGGTCGATGGCCAGTCGATTCGCGGCCGGCCCGGTAAAAGCCGTCGCAATCCAGCCACCGGCGCCAAGACCAACCAGAAACAGCACCGGCCAGAGCATCCCCGGATTTTTCATCGCCTGGCTGACAATACCGCTGATCCCGGCAACCCTTCCCAGACTGAGAAACAGCCACGTTGCCGCAAGACCAATCAGAACTCCGCCTGCAATTGCGTTCGTGAACACATTCGTGAACACCGTCACATCTCCTTGATCCCGTCAGACCTTTGAATGCAAACACTGATGGTCACGCAATGGCAACCGCTTACAGATCCATGACAACATCAGGCACCGATAGTGACCACGGTAATTCAGACTGCGAGTCCTGCATGCCCGATGACTCTTCCGCGCCCACTGACACCCGAATTGTGCAGGATCGCAATGAATGTGAAAGGGTATTCGACGAACATGGTTGGTGGTTGGCGTCGGAATCGAAGATAACACTGCTCTGGACCGACAGACTTCAAACAGGACCGCTTGGAGAACTTTTGTACATGATCGACTTTCGCAACAGTTGGGAGCGCTGGTCACTTCGACTGGCCAGGCTACCGCTGTTCGGCGTACTCGGTCGACGCCTCGCCCGACTGGGATATCGGCCCTACACAGGGGACACGAGACTCGCACGTCACTTCCCCGAGGGTTATCGGTCTCCATTGGCGCGAGTTCACGCAGACCAACTGGAAACCGGCAAACATTGTTACATCGGCGATCATGCGCTGCTCATGAATGAGCCTGGCGGCGGACCGATAACGCTGGGTGATCGCGTACTGATTCTTGAACACTCGACACTGCTGACCATTCAAGGCGGCAGCATCACGATCGGCGACGGCTCGCACATTCAACCGAGATGCCAGTTCTCGGCGGCCAAGGGATCGATCAGGATTGGCAAACGAGCGGAAATCGCCCCGGCCTGCGCATTTTATCCGTACAACCACGGACTCTCTGCAGATCTGCCGGTTCGCGATCAACCCCTGACCAGTCGCGGCGGGATCACGATTGGCGACGATACCTGGTTAGGCTACGGCGTGATCGTTCTCGATGGCGTCCATATCGGGGACGGTGCAGTCATCGCCGCCGGGGCGGTAGTCGTCAGCGACATACCGGCCATGGCCATTGCTGCCGGCGTACCTGCAAAAGTCTTACGATGGCGAGTAGCAGGAAATGAAAACCAAAACAACTGCAGGTGAATAGTTCGATGGCACTTTCTTCCGAATCAACCATTGTCATTCAATCCACCAAGGGGCTCGCCCAACTTGGATTCGGAGAGTTGTGGGCCTATCGGGAAGTCGTCTTCTTCCTCGCCTGGCGGACCATAAAGGTGCGATACAAGCAGACCATCTTCGGTGCGGCCTGGGCGATCATCCAGCCTATCGTCACCATGGTCATCTTCACCATCATTTTCGGCCGTATTGCCAAGGTCCCCACCGACGGAATTCCTTATCCGCTATTCGTGTTTGCCGCCTTGTTGCCGTGGCAGTTTTTTGCTGCAAGCATCAGCTCCGGCTCAGACAGCCTGGTTGGAGGAGGGTCCATACTCAAACAGGTCTATTTTCCGCGATTGGTGATGCCGCTGGCCAGCATTGCATCCTGTTCAGTCGACTTTGCGCTCGCCTTCCTGGTCATGGTTGCGCTGATGTTCTACTTTGGCCACGTGCCAACCGCCGCTGTCCTGCTTCTCCCGCTGATGGTTCTGCTGGTGATTGTTTCGTCTTTGGGCGTTTCGTTGTTCCTGAGCGCGATGAATGTCCAGTTCCGCGACGTCAAACACGCGATGCCCTTCATGATCCAGGTCTGGATGTACTGCACACCCGTGGTTTATCCGCTGCGGCTGATCGAAGACCCGATGCTCGCGTCGCTCTATTCCCTGAATCCAATGGTCGGTGTTGTGGAGGGTTTCCGCTGGGCAATTCTGGGTGTGGGCGTGGCGCCGGTTCAGCCGCTCCTGCTGTCGGCGGCTGTCTCCCTGGTCCTGCTGATCATCGGTACGTTCTACTTCAAGAAGATGGAACGTACATTTGCCGATGTGGTCTAGGAATCCAGCCTGGCTGGTTTGGTGCAGGACATGACAAACGCGGGTGGAACATTGCGCAGCACCGGACGACTGAGGTCATAGCTCTCGAACACCCTGCACAGCCGGGCTCGCAGCTTGATGGCACCAGGTGTCGGATAGTTGTGGACATAGCTGAACGTGCGGAATACTCCGTCCTTGCGCATGAAAACCCGCAAGCCTGCAAATATTGATTCGACCTGTTCATCAGGCATCCACAGCAGCGGCAACCCCGAAAGGACGATGCGAACTGGCGGCAGCCCGCGGGCTGCCACAAAAGTTGCCGCGTCCTGGACGTCGCCGAGCTGGAAGTCCAGTTCCGGAAAACGCGAACAAAGCCGACGATACAGACCTGCATCACGCTCGATGCCAAGGTAGATGATATCGACACCGGTGTTCCGCAGGCGGCGAATCTCCTGTGTGAAAGCTCCGGTCCCCGGTCCAAACTCCACCACGACGTCACCACTTTTCAGCGCCAGCCCTTCAAACATGGCATGTGTAAGGAACCTGGAGCTGGGGACCACGGACGCGACGCGTCGCGGATTGCGCAGGAATCGTCCCAAAAAGTAAAA
The DNA here is from genome assembly GCA_041752315.1 of Pseudomonadales bacterium. GTDB lineage: Bacteria > Pseudomonadota > Gammaproteobacteria > Pseudomonadales > Azotimanducaceae > SYFY01. The sequence goes on along the minus strand of JBGSHJ010000020.1, from coordinate 58,126 downwards.
GGCATCCGCAACGGGGCCCGAGTTGGCTTGATCATGTGGTGCGGGCATCCGATTGATCCTGTACTTCTTTGGGCGACACCGGAGTGTACCCAATAATCGAGTCCTTCTGTCGTGCGTTGCGGCGTGCTGATGGGCAAGCAACCGCGTCGAGGGTTCGACAACCGGTTTTGACCGGCCCGTCTCGCTGCAGTTTCGGCATGATTCCGGGTGAATCGGGCAGTTATACTTCGCGACCCTGTCGACGACGTGCCCAGACCAATTTGAAAAGAGACCCATTTGAAAAGAGTCCGTTTCGAACAGAGTCTGATTCAACGTGGAAGCAGACCAACACCCGGAGTATTGCCCGACCATGATCCTGATGATCGACAACTACGATTCGTTCACCTACAACGTGGTTCAGTATCTGGGCGAGCTGGGCGCAGACGTTGTCGTACATCGAAACGACGAAATTTCCCTGGCCGAAATCGCAGCTCTGAAGCCAGAGGGAATCGTCATCAGTCCGGGCCCGTGTACACCCAACGAAGCCGGCATCTCCATGGAGGTCATCAAACGCTTTGCCACCGACATACCGATTCTGGGCATCTGCCTGGGTCATCAATGCATTGGCCAGGTTTACGGGGGCATCGTGACCCGCGCACACGATGTCATGCATGGCAAGACTTCTGCGATCCATCACCAGGGTAACGGGGTATTCCGCCAGTTGCCGAACCCTTTTCAGGCAACACGCTATCACTCACTGATCGTCGAGTGGAATGGTCTGCCTGATGAACTGGAAGTGACAGCGTGGACCGAAACCGACGGCAAGCCAGACGAAATCATGGGATTGCGCCATCGGACGTTGCCGCTGCAAGGCGTGCAGTTTCACCCGGAGTCGATCCTCACCGAGTGTGGGCACGATCTCCTGCGCAATTTTCTCGTCCCCGGAGGATTCTGACCGAAGTGGATATGTTCACGGCACTGGCAGAACTCGCGGCCGGCAGAAGCCTCTCCAGGCAGGAAATGGAGTCGGTGTTTCGGCAGGTGATGTCCGGATCAGCCTCTCCGGCGCAGATCGGTGCCCTGTTGATGGGGCTGCGTCTGAAGGGTGAAACGATCGAAGAAATTGCCGGCGCGGTGACGACCATGCGTGCGTTGTCGACCAAGGTTGACGTCAACGTCCCCTATCTTGTTGATACCTGCGGCACGGGTGGCAGCGGCAGAAAGCTGTTCAATATCTCCACCGCTGCAGCCATCGTCGCCGCCGCGGCCGGCGCAAGGGTTGCCAAACACGGCAATCGGCGGGCATCCAGCCAGAGCGGTGCAGCGGACGTCCTCGAAGCCGCCGGGGTTCGCATCATGCTGGCACCCGCACAGATTGCCCGCTGCATTGCCGAAGTGGGAGTTGGTTTCATGTTTGCGCCAGCCCACCACAGCGCCATGAAGCATGTCGCTCCCGTGCGCAGCGAACTGAAGATCCGGACGATCATGAACGTCCTTGGCCCACTTACCAATCCGGCACAGGCCAAACGACAGGTGATGGGAGTGTTCTCGAGGGAGTGGCTGCGCAAGCTGACAGACGTGCTGCATTTGCTGGGCGCAGAGGCGGTGATGCTGGTCAACTGTGATGGGCTCGATGAACTTGGTCTGCACCAGCCGACTCACGTATGTGAACTGCGCGACGGTTCGATTCGCGAGTACCTGCTCGAACCAGAATCGGTTGGCATACGGCGCCAGCCCATTGATGGTTTGCAGGCAGACTCCGTTGCATCGAGCCTGAAACTGGTTCAGCAGAGTCTGGCCAGTGCGGACGGTCCCGCTGCAGACATCGTCGCACTCAATGCCGGCGCGGCCATCTACATCAGTGGCGTCGCCACCAGCTTCAAGAACGGTGTCACCATGGCCAGGGATGCGCTGGCAGCAGGCCTGGCAAGGGAAAAGCTGGCTGAACTCGTGCGCATCACGAGTCTTATGGGAGACCTTGCGTGACCACGATTCTGGATCGGATACTCGAGCACAAGCGCCTCGAGGTCGTGGCGCGACGCAAGAATCGCTCACTTGCAGGTTTGCTCAGCGATTGCAAAGGTCTGCCAGCAACACGCGGGTTCACCCGGTCCCTGGTGACAAACGCAGGCAGCGGTGTGCCTGCGATCATCGCCGAAATCAAGCGCGCATCGCCCAGCAAAGGGCTCATACGAGCTGATTTCGACCCTCCTGCGCTCGCGCAAAGTTATGAACACGGCGGAGCAACCTGCCTGTCGGTGTTGACCGACATGCAGTTTTTCCAGGGAGCGGACAGTTATATGCAATCTGCTCGCGCTGCGGTAAGTCTGCCGGTCCTGCGCAAGGATTTTGTGGTTGATCGATATCAGCTCGCCGAATCGCGGGTGCTGGGTGCCGATTGTGTACTGCTCATCGTTTCCGCGCTCCCGTCGATGCAACTGTCGGAACTTCATCACGAGGCCCGTGAGTTGGGGCTCGACACACTCATTGAAGTCCATGACGGGGAAGAGATGGAACGTGCCCTTGCGCTCTCACCGCCGTTGATCGGTGTGAACAATCGTAATCTGCGCACATTCGAGGTCAACCTGGAAACCAGTCTGGCGCTGAGCCGCATGCTGCCCGAGGGGGTCACACTTGTCTCCGAAAGTGGAATAAACTCACGGGAAGATGTTGCGATCCTGCGTCAGGCAGGAATCAACTGCTTTCTGGTGGGCGAAGCATTCATGCGCGCCGATGATCCCGGGAGCAAGTTGCGCGAACTTTTTTACTGAAACGTTCCGATTCGCGCTGGATCAGCGTTTCAACAGCAGATCGACCCGGTTCGACACTTCAAAAACAAACCCTTCAGGCTTCTGGAAACTCTCGAACCGCTCCCGAATACGGAGCAGCAGTTCGGGCGATACATTGCGCTCGGAGTGGGTGACGTTGATCAATCCCTGTTCGAACTGTGCAAATGAAGCGAGTTTCACGACGTTGCGAAAGAAACGCTCTTCCACCAGCTGGAACTGACCCGTCTCCACGGCTCGTCGGATGGCCTCAAAAGCCTCCTTGCGGACGATTTCTTCGTCGTTGAAGAGCCTGATCACTTCATTGAAATCACCCTCGAATACCGGTTCGGAAATGTACGCATGCCCACCGGGCTTCAGTACACGATGAATTTCGCCGAACGACTGATCCATCAGCGCCACCGGAACGTGATGAAGCGATTTGAAAAGAATCACGATGTCGAATGAGGCATCCGGTGCATCGATCGACTCTGCACCAAAAGCGGCGAACGTGACCTTGGGCAGGTCCGGGACCTCGAGATTCCTGGCGTGCTGGATCCGATCCACTTCTGCAGCAACTATCGCCTGTACACCGGTTCGTTCCGCGATCAGCCGGGTCTTCTCCGCAGCGCCGCACCCCAATTCCAGCACCCTGGCCCCGTCAAACTTCAGCATCTCGCCAAGGACAACAAGTTCATTGGTGACCAGCTGGTTGTCAGGACCCGCGATCTGCATTCCGGCCTGGTTCAAGCTGGCCTTCGTTTTGGACATGTTCATCGCCGCGTTTCCAGATTGACAGGATCGAACCGTAGCCTGAGCCTGACATCGTCGACAAGCCCCGTGGTGCCTGGCAATAAAAAAACGGGCCCCATTCGGGACCCGTCCAACCACAATCCTTGTGATTACAGGGCTTGACGCCCTCTTTGGGTGTCCTTAACGCGTTCCGTACACCACCATGGTCTTTCCCTTGACCGAAACCAGTCCCTGTTCAACCAGGGTTTTCAGAACCCGACCAACCATCTCGCGCGAGCAGCCGACGATACGGCCGATCTCCTGACGTGTGATCTTCACCTGCATGCCGTCCGGATGCGTCATCGCATCCGGCAGGCGTGTCAGTTCAAGCAGCGTTCTCGCGACTCGACCCGTGACGTCGAGGAAAGCAAGGTCACTCACCTTCTGGGTGGTTTTTGCCATGCGTTCCGCCATCTGCTTGCCGACGGCGTACAGCAATTCCGTATGTTTGTCCGCCAGTTCGCGGAATTTCCCGTAGGACAATTCTGCCACCTCGCATTCGGTCTTTGCCTTGACCCATGCCGACCGCGGCGTATCTTCCACGAACAAGGGCATTTCACCGAAGAAATCACCTTTGTTCAGGTAGGCCACGATAATCTCGCGGCCGGACTCATCTTCCACCAGTACCGTGACCGAACCCTTCAGTACGTAGTAAATCGAGTCGCTTTTGTCGCCTGCGTAAATCAGCGTGCTCTTCGCTGGATACTTACGTCGATGCGACGCCGTGAGAAATGCATCCAGATGGGCGTTCTCGGGTTGATTCACCTGAAAGCCGCGTGCCACCATTGGACGCTTGGAAACGAATCCGTTTTGTCCTGTCTGACTGATCTGACTGTTTTTTGCTGCAAGCACCTTGTTCCGCTCCTTCGTAACACCTTGCGTGTAAAGCATAGTCGCAGTTTCGAATTACCGGTTTCGAGACCCAGTCGACAAACAGCGCCATTTCACAGTCTGGACGGTCGCCCATCACGGATGGACAACCTCAAAACATAGTTACACACACATTTTGGGCACTACGTCATGCACGCACGAATCGAATGGCAAGGCAAAGTACAGTTCAAGGCGGAAAGTGGCAGTGGCCACACCATATCGTTGGACGGTCCACCTGACGCTGGTGGTGTAAACGCCGGCGCACGGCCTATGGAGCTGGTTCTGATGGGGTTGGGCGGGTGCACTTCCTACGACGTCGTCAAGATTCTGACGAAATCACGTCAGGACGTGCGATCGTGTGTCACCGAACTGTCGGCAGATCGCGCCGAATCCACACCTCAGGTTTTTACCAGGATACACATCCGGTTCACTGTCACCGGGGAAAATCTGGACGAGCACAAAGTCGCGCGGGCGGTCGAGCTGTCTGCCAGGAAGTACTGTAGTGCATCGATCATGCTGGAACGGGGCGGTGTCGAAATCTCGCACAGCTTCAGTATCGAAAAGGGATAAGCCATGGACAGCCTCAAACCACATGCTGGTATCCGACACGTGGCCCTGTTTGTCAGGGATCTCGAAGCCTGCACACGATTCTACTGCGAGGTGCTCGGCTACGGGGTTGAGTGGCATCCGGATGCCGACAACATCTACCTCTCCAGTGGATCTGACAACCTGGCGCTGCATCGGGCTGGCGTCGAATCCACGACAGGAGGTGGTCGTCTCGATCACATCGGCATACTACTGCGAGAAGCGGCCCAGGTTGATCTCTGGCATCAACACTGCGTACTCCACAACATCCACATCGTAGCCCCACCAAAAACCCACCGGGACGGAGCACGGTCGTTCTACTGCGCAGATCCGGATGGCACGGTGGTGCAGTTCATTCACCATCCTCCAATCTCCGGAACCTGACTGGACCGCAAGGCCATCAGATTCGATAGGTGGTCGCAGTCATGACTCGCGAGACCAGTCGCATGATGGATCTGGTGAACTTCGGAAAGGAAACTCCACCAGCACGCAGGGCTTTTTCGCCATGGGCTGTTTCATCAGTACGCATGGCACTGACGATGGCACGGCTGCGCTGATCGGACTCGGGCAAGGAAGCCAGATGATCTGACAGGTGGGCGGATACCTGCTCTTCGGTTGCTTCAACAAAGCCCAGGCTGGTGCGATCACCCAGCGTAGCGGTTACCACGCCAAGCATCCACGAGGCGGCGTAAAACAAGGGGTTCAACACACTTGGCCTTGCCTCGAGTTCGTGGAGGCGGGTCTGACACCACGCCAGGTGATCGGTTTCCTCCCTGGCGGCATCGAGCAGCAGCTCCCGCACTTCTGGCTTGTGCGCAATCAGTGCCTGTCCCTCGTACAAAGCCTGCGCACACACTTCTCCCGTGTGATTGATACGCATCAATCCCGCTGCATGACGTTTTTCTTCCGCACTCAGCGCCGCAGCCGGAAGGTTTGCAGCGGGATTTGGTCGAACCGCGGTTACGCGGCCGGCCAGTGTTCGCAGCCCACGATCAAAACCGAGGATGACACGATCACCCGCTGTCAGGTTCTGCAATGGATTCGATCGACCATGGCCGCTCATATTGTGTGCCGGAGTTCCCGCAAGAGGACAGGAAGCGATGTTAACATCGGCCGCGCCCCCATTGTCGGAGCAACAGACGGTGCGAGGGACGATGCAAGGACACAATCGCAGGAATCTATGGCGGACACCAAGGACTTCGATCTCATACTCGACGCACGCATTCCGCTGATTGTCATAGAGTCGACTGACGAGCCACGTGTGCTGTCGCTGCTGCTCAATTCGGCGATCCAGCGACGCATGTCCTTCTACGAATGGTCGGCCACCCGCGGACTGCGCCTGGGTGGCTTCGGACATCACCTGGGCGAGCAGACCCAGCTCTGCGAACCTCTGGAAGTCCTCAAGCACATCGCCCAGACACCTGGCCCGGCGATCTATGCGTTATGTGACTTTCATTCCTTTCTCGACAAGGAACCGCTCCACGTTCGATATCTCAAGGACGTTGCCCTGGCTCATGAAAGGTTGGGGAACGTCGTGATCCTGGTCAGCCATGCTTTCAGGATCCCTCCAGAACTGGGCCGATTCACAGCCAGTTTCGCGCTGCAGATGCCTACGGAGGATGAACTCATGGGCATGGTCCGCAAACAGGCCCAGTTATGGTCGGAGAAGAACCAGGGTCTGAAGGTGCGAACCGATACCACGACACTCAGGAAGCTGATCGCCAATCTGCGTGGCATCTCCCATGCGGAGGCCCAGATCCTGATTGGCCAGGCGGTCCACAACGATGGGGCCATAACCGAGTCGGACATCCCGGAGATCAACCGACTGAAATTCGACCTGCTTGACGCGGAAGGCGTGCTTCATTTCGAGTACAACAATGAACGCTTTGGCAATGTTGCAGGACTGGACAACCTGAAGCGCTGGCTGAAACTGCGCGAATCGAGTTTCATCGAGAACCAGCAGGATCGACCCAAGGGTGTGCTGTTGCTGGGAGTGCAGGGAGGTGGGAAGAGCCTGGCCGCCAAAGCGATCTCGGGCTTCTGGGGATTGCCGTTGTTGCGCCTCGACTTTGGAACGCTCTACAACAAGTACTTCGGCGAGTCCGAGCGCAATCTGCGCAATTCGCTGCGCCAGGCTGAAATGATGGCACCTTGTGTGCTGTGGATGGACGAGATCGAAAAAGGACTGGCAACCGGAGATTCCGACAATGCCACGTCACACCGGATCCTTGGCACACTACTAACGTGGATGGCGGAGTGCGACAGGCCAGTTTTCATTGTGGCAACGTCCAATGACATCGGAGGGCTGCCTCCTGAACTGGTTCGCAAGGGCCGCTTCGACGAGATCTTTTTTGTGGATCTCCCGGATGCCGGAGTCAGGGCAGAGATATTCAGGATCCATCTCGACAAACGACAGCTGGATGCGACCCGGTTTGACCTGACTGCGCTGGCCGCAGCTACCGTCGGGTTTACCGGGGCAGAAATCGAACAGGCCGTGGTCTCGGCACGATACCTGGCCGCGTCCCGCGATCAGGAATTGAGCGATGCAGACCTGCTGCAGTCGGTCGACAAGACATATCCACTATCGGTGTTGCATGCGGAATCGGTCAATTCGCTTCGTGCCTGGGCCAAAGGGCGTGCCGTACTCGCCTGAGAACGCCGTTCAGTCGGCCACCGCGACTGCCCGGAATCCGGCCTGACACAGCATCAACGCGGTGAGCGCCCGTTCGGCTTCGTTACCACCAACCACAAAGTGCTGTTGTGCCCGTCCAAATCGATGCAATTGCTGGCGCATTGTCTGGGTCGACACATTGATGGCGTCTGCTACAGGTTGAAGACCGATGTTTACCACGAGCCCGCGGCCGGGACGATTGGTGAACTCGACGAGACTGTTCAGCAACAAGTCGTTGAACAACTGACGGGGCAGAGCCAGGACATTGCCGGACTCCAGCATCGTCACCGTTGCATTGCGGCCGAGACCGGTCACGAGCGCATCTTCACCAAAAAAATCTCCCGGCCCCAGATAGGCAAGCGTTCGTCGGCCACGATGCACCACTGCATGCCCACTGGCCAGCACGTAACAGCTCTCGGCGGTTTCACCCTGGCGCACGACAACCGCTCCTTTCTGGTACTCCAGCGGCAACAGGCCGGTGAGCAGGGAACGCCACTCCTGCGTGGTCAGCGACTGCATCATGGGCGAACCAAGAAATCGGGTCTCCCAGGACTCGCGTGCATCCGTGATGCCTGGTCCGTCGTTCAACGTAAACAGAAAGGCAATCCGATCCCAGTCGACCTGAAGAAGTCGGGTGACCGCACAGGTGCGAATCGAGCCCACACCTGGATACAGACATTGTGTCGCCCGATTGCTGCGATGGTCGATATCCGCTTGCGGCCGGGTCGTCCGGACACAGCCGGCGAGCAGGTAGAACCGGCCAGGCAGTTGCCGTCCCTGTGCAAGTACACACCGATCCGCAGCAACCACTACCTCCCGGGAGTGTTTGAGCACGGTTGCCAGCACGTCTCGGTCGGCAAGACGAAAATCACTGAAACGACGAAGTTCTTCCGCATTCATGTCGCCATCCTGCCTTGATCGGCACCCGGGCGTGAGCGACTGGCCAGATTGGCGATGTAAGCCGATTACCTCTGTTCGCGTGCGATTGCCCGGTAGCCGATATCGCGCCTGTAGTGAGCGTTGGCGAAACTGATGCGCGCGACTCCGGCATACGCCTGGGCCTGCGCAGCACGCACCGAATGCCCCATCCCGACAACACACAGGACACGGCCACCATTGGTCACCACCTGTCCATCGGTGGTGCGTGTACCTGCGTGGAAGACCTTGGCGCCAGTCTCACTGACTCTTTCGAGCCCCTCGATTGCGTCGCCAGAGCGATAGGTTCCTGGATAACCGCCAGCGGTGATGACGACGCCTACCGCCGCGCGCGGATCAAAATCCAGGTCCACTCCCGTCAGCTTCTGATCAACGGCCGCACTGCACAGCTTGACGATGTCGGTGCGCAGTCTTGTCAGTACGGGTTGTGCTTCTGGATCGCCAAATCGGCAATTGAATTCCACTACCCGCGGGTTGCCTGCCGCGTCGATCATCAGCCCGGCATAGAGGAATCCGGTAAACGGTGACCCTTCTGCAGCCATACCCCGCAGGGTTGGCAAGATGATCCTTTCCATGGCGCGCTGATGGACGAGGTCGTCCACGACGGGGGCCGGGCTATAGGCCCCCATGCCACCGGTGTTCGGTCCCCGATCACCATCATCGACTGTCTTGTGGTCCTGGGAACTGGCAAAGGGCAGCGCTGTCAACCCGTCACATATACAGATGAAGCTGGCTTCTTCCCCCACCATGAACTCTTCGATGATCATGCGTACGGAACCGTCCAGCCGACTGCCGGCAAAGACTTCATCGATGGCTGCATGCGCATCCAGCAGCGTTTGCGCAACGACCACACCTTTGCCTGCCGCCAGTCCATCCGCCTTGATGACGATGGGCGCTCCTCTTTCCGCAACGAAGGCATGCGCGGATACGGGCTCGGCAAAAGCCTGCCAATCGGCTGTCGGAATCGAATGACGCGTCAGAAAGGACTTGGCAAACGACTTCGAACTCTCCAGTCGGGCGGCTCGCTGCGTCGGGCCAAAACAACGCAAGCCTGCAAGGACAAAACGATCCACTACCCCTGCGGCCAACGGATTCTCCGGACCGACTATGGTGAGGTCGATGCCTTCGGTCCGGGCCAGTGCAACCAGTTCATCGATCGCATCGACGGCCACCGGAACATTGCGGACTTTCGGTTCCGCTTCCGTTCCTGCATTGCCCGGTGCAACCAGCACCACATCCACCTGCGGACTCTGCGCTGCCTTCCAGGCAAGGGCGTGCTCACGACCACCGGATCCGATCACCAGAATTTTCATGGGGCTGACCTTGTCCTCAACGTTGACGCATCGACTCAGTGCCGAAAGTGACGCACGCCAGTGAATACCATGGCGATGTCGTGCTCATCTGCGGCTGCAATGACCTCGGCATCCCGCATCGAACCACCCGGCTGGATCACTGCGGTTATCCCGGCAGCCGCCGCGGCATCGATGCCATCCCGAAACGGAAAGAACGCGTCCGAAGCCATCACTGAACCACGAACTTCAAGACCTTCTTCCCTGGCTTTCAGAGCAGCAATCTTCGCACTGACCACCCGACTCATCTGGCCGGCACCAACCCCGATCGTCTGCCTGTCACGGGCATAAACGATGGCGTTCGATTTGACAAACCAGCCCACGCGCCACGCAAACTCCAGATCCGCAAGTTCAGCCAAGGAAGGGGCACGTTGGCTGACCACTTTCAGACCGTCCGCACTGAAACAGAGTTCGTCGGCTTCCTGCACCAGCAGTCCACCACCGACCCGCTTGTATTCGAGACCCCGACGGGAGCCAACCCAGTTGCCACACGACAGCAACCGGACGTTTTTCCTGGCTCGCGCAACGGCAATCGCATCTTCCTGGACATTGGGCGCAATCACCACCTCGACAAACTGGCGCTCCAGAATGACCGACAGCGTCGCGGCATCCAGCGATTGGTTGAACGCAATGATCCCGCCAAACGCGGACGTCGGATCCGTCGCATACGCCCGCTCGTACGCATCAAGCGGTGAATGACCGATGGCAACTCCACAGGGATTGGCATGCTTGACGATCACACAGGCGCAATCGCTGAAGACCTTTACGCATTCCAGCGCTGCATCAGCGTCTGCAACATTGTTGTAGGACAACTCCTTGCCTTGCAGCTGTGCAAGCGTTGCCACCGTTCCGGCGGGAGCATTGACCTCGCGATAAAATGCGCCCGCCTGATGCGGATTTTCTCCATATCGCATGTCTTGCAGCTTGTTGAACGTCAACGTAATCGATTCCGGAAACAGTTCCTCACTGCTCAGGTAGTTTGATACCACGGCATCGTACTGAGCCGTATGACGAAATGCCTTTGCTGCAAAACGCCGCCGGACGTCGTGGTCAAACCCCGTGCCATCCATCAAGGACAGCACTTGCGCGTAATCGGCGGGGTCCACAACGACCAGTACATCGTCGTGGTTCTTGGCAGCCGAGCGCAACATCGCGGGGCCACCGATGTCGATGTTTTCTATGGCAAGTTCGTCAGTAACATCTGCACGCGCAATGGTCTGGGCGAACGGATAAAGGTTCACCACCACCAGATCAATCGGAGCGATGCCGTTTGCCTGCATGACCTGGCCATCGAGATGTCGTCGACCGAGGATGCCGCCATGGATTTTTGGGTGCAGGGTCTTCACCCGGCCGTCCATCATCTCCGGAAACCCGGTGTAGTCGGCTACTTCGCGAACCGGCAGATTCGCTCCCACGAGCGCGCGATGCGTGCCACCTGTACTGAGCAGTTCGACGCCTGCGGCAACCAGTCCGCGTGCCAGGTCAACGATGCCGGATTTGTCAGAAACACTCAGCAGCGCACGGCGTGGCTTCACTCTTCGATCTCCCGTTCAATCATCCGTTGCAGAAAGAGGTGTTGGGACTGCGCATCTTCGATCCTGTTGAAGCCCGGGATGTAGCTGGCCAGTTCGAGATTGCGCAGGTAGGCAATCACATGTTTGCGAACCAGCCGATAACGATCCGGTTCTGGATAAAATTCATGCATGGTCCGCAGATGCTCAAGCATGATCTCTCCCTGACGACGCCGGGAAGGCGCGGGCTGCCCGGCCAGCACTCCAGGTAACCAGGGAGCGCCAACGGCACTTCGACCGATCATGACACCACTGGCGCCGGTTGCACCGAGTACCTGACGCATCTTGTCAGCTGTGCCGATGTCACCATTGGCGATGACCGGGATGCCAACTGCTGCGCGAATGCAACGGATGGTTTCGTATTCTGCCTCACCAAGGAATCGGCAGGCACGGGTGCGCCCGTGGACAACCAGACTCTGTGCACCAGCCTGCTCGGCAATCCTCGCTATCACCAGGCCGTTACGATCGTCGGGGCGCAAGCCTGTGCGAATCTTGGCTGTAACGGGCACGGCAACTGCAGCCACCACTGCTTCGATGATTCGACCCACCAGTTCCGGATCACCGAGCAATGCGGACCCTGCCGCACGGTTGCAGACTTTTTTCGCCGGACAGCCAAAATTGAGATCGATGATCTGGGCGCCCTCGTCCACCTGTCTCTGTGCGGCCTTGGCCAGCACTTCCGGCTCGCTGCCGGCCAGCTGAATGACACAAGGCCCGGCGTCAAGGCCATGCCGTCGACGCTGGGTGGATTTGGGGGTATGCCAGAGATTTTGTGCAGCCGCCGTCATTTCCCCTGTGGTCAGCCCGCCGCCCAGCATCCAGACCATGCGCCGCATGGGATAGTCGGTATAACCCGCCATCGGCGCGAGCAGTACAGGGTTACGAAGCGGGACAGCACCGATGTTCACAGTCTTCTGGTCGCAAGAACGAGGCGCGCATTGTAGTGCCCGGGTGTACTTTTGCCATTGCGCTTCAACGGCATCGGCATCCTTCCGTTTGTCCTTTATTTCAGAGTGATCTCGTAGGCATAGGCCAACGTGCCGGGATCGGTCACTTCCAGCGAAATTCGGACCGGCGTCTTCCTTGGAATAGCGGTCGCATCCTTCATTTCCCCGGAGAGGTACTGGCCGGGCGTGAACCGCTTCCAGGCAACCCGGTCCCCGGCCGGCGTACTGAACGTTATCTCGATATCCGGAAACGCCTGATCGAAAGTGCCGGAATTGACCAGCAGAAGATCGATCTGGCGGACTTCCGGACGTTCGGGATGAGCGCGTACCACCACGTTGGTCAGCAGCAGCTGCGTCAGGTCGCGAAGCGGTTCCAGCTTGCAGCCGGCGATAGCACAGACCTGTTCGGGGAGCCATCGCTTTTCGGGATCCGAGATCCACGAAGGCAGGAGATACCAGATGACCTGCGCGGCCATGAGTGTCAGTGCCGCAGCGATCAGAACACCGCGCCACCTGCGCAAACGCGATCGTCGAGGCGCTTCGAGAGGCACTCGCGCTGTCCTTTCGATAACACCGGAAGCTGCAGGCGTCGATAGACCGCCGGTGTTTGACGCTGACCGATCCGTCAAACCTGCAGCAGAGACGTTGCGTCGTGGTACTGAACCGGACTCCTGGTCGGGATGGTCACCGAGCGGATGGGTTATTCGTTCGTCCACCGCACTCCGGTCCGGTGCGCCCCCGGCGGAATCGGGGGCGGCGGTTTGAGAAACGGGGGCAAACCGGTTTGATTCAAACGAGTCCTCGCCGCTTTCTTCCTGCACGGTTTCCCGCCAGACACGATCGAATGGATCCACCGGCATATCCGCCGGCAACTCGACTTCGATGGTTTCGTGCTCCGGCCAGTCCGGATCTTGCGCGACCACGCCATCAACCGTGACTTGAGCCGGATGATCCGCACCGGGTTCCGGTGCCGGCTCGTCCACTTCGGCAGTGTGCCCTGTGAAATCAACCAACGGCGAGACCGAGGCGACTGTGTCAACACCACTTTGCTCAACCTGCTCTTCGGTTGATTCCGTCTCGATCGGGACCTCGGGTTCAGCGCGCGCCTGATTGGTAACCTCATGCAGTTCGATCCCTGTCGCTGATGGATCTGTCCGAGGAAGGTCAGGCCCTGCTGCACTGGCGGAGTTTTCGCCGCTGGTCGCATCGATTTCGGCAACCTTCTCGAATTCGTCTATTTCAACCAGCAGTTGATCGATGGACTGGTCGGGATTGACCGACACAACATCCTGTTCGAGATCCCACTGCAGATGGTCGATTCCCACAAACACAGTCAGGCATGCACCGCATCGAACCCGACCCTTGGCTACCTGAAGCTGGGATTCCGAAACCCGAAACCGGGTACTGCAATGTGGGCATCGGGTAACCAGCGGTTCGAGATCTTCCATGGATTCCGTCACGCTCGATGTCCGACCAACAACATCCAGCCCTCTACCTCGACAATGGTCTGGAAGTCGATTTCCGGATAACTCGCCAGCAACACTTCACGCTGCATCGCCAGAAGCCCGGACAACACGATGGTTCCATCGTCCGAGACTGCGGCGGTGAGCACCGGCGCGAGGTCAATCAACGGCTGGAGGAGGATATTGGCGATCACGATGTCATAACGGTCAGACGGTACTTTGAACCCGGCAGTTGGCAAAGTTGCAAGGAGATCCGCGCAGACACCGTTGTGAACTGCATTTTCCCTCGTCGCCATCAGCGCCTGGGCATCCACATCCACACACGTCACATGCGCGGCGCCCAGTTTTGCCATGGCGATACCCAGCACTCCGGAGCCACATCCAAAATCCAGCGTCTTGCGACCATCAAACTGCTGGGCGGCAATCCATTCCAGGCACATGCGGGTGGTCGGGTGAGAGCCGCTGCCAAAGGCCAGGCCAGGATCCAGGTGGACCGTCGGCAATGTACCGCCAACGGACCCCTCTTCCAGAGGTGTCCCTTCGCGAAAGGTTCCCTCCAGAGACGAGCCACGCGGGGCGAGGCGCAATCGATCATTGAATACCCGATCAATTGCATATTGCCTGAATGCCTGCTCCCAGTCGGTCTCGGCAAGGGTTGCCGGCGCGTCTACCGACGCCGATGCTTCGAGATCGGTCACCGCGTCGGCAAGCATCTGCCAGTCCACTGGTATATCGAACAGTCCTTCGACACGACACATCTGCCAGAGCGGCGCGTGCGCACCGTGCTGGGCAAAGAGTTCCTCATCGTCCGCTGCCTGCAAGGTCACACTTGCAGCACCAAATTCAAGCAGCAGATGCTCGACGGGTTCGGTTGCCTGAATCGGCACGGTCACACAGAAACGGGTCCAGGCTGGCATGGGTTCTTGCGCTTGCGTCTAACGACTGCCGACCGAACGGATTTGGCAGCAAACGGGCCGGCTCGTCCCGAAGCCACTCCTTTCAGAACCACTCTCTTCAAAACCACTTTTTTCAAAAAGATGAGACCAGCGCTCCTGGTGACGATTCATTCAGACCTCGAGTGTTCGCAACGCGGCATCCAGCGCAAGTTCATAACCCGTGGCACCCAGCCCGACGATCACTCCACGGGCGATGTCACGCAGGTAAGACTCGTGGCGAAAGGCTTCACGCGCATAAACATTGGACAGATGCACTTCGATGAATGGCACACTGACCGACAGGAAAGCATCTCGCAGCGCGATGCTGGTGTGTGTGAATGCGCCCGGGTTGATGATGATAAACGCCGTGCCGTTGACCCTGGCGGCATGCACAGCATCAATGAGCTCATGCTCGGCGTTGCTTTGCAGGGCCGTCAGTTCATGCCCGCGCCGTGCCGCCGCTGTCACCAGCCGCGCATCGATATCCGACAACCGGTCGTGGCCGTAGACCTCCGGTTCACGGGTGCCCAGAAGATTCAGATTCGGACCGTGGAGGACCAGGATCCTTGCCATCGCGTATACCGCGTGCGGTTGGGGCTGGACATCTTACCGGAGTCCGACGGATCCAAGGTACCGACTTGAGGTACCGACTTGAGGTACCCACTTGACGGGTCAGATGGCAGCCCGGGCTGGCGAGACTGTCCCAAACCGATCAAGGACAGCCCTCAGGTGCTTCGCGAGGCCCGCCGAATCCACCTCACCCTGAATTCGCACAGCCGCAAGCTCGGTGCCCGATGCATCAAAAAACACCAGGCTTGGAGGTCCAAACAGACCAAAACGCGCCAGCAGCGCCTGGTGATCGTCGGTGTTTGCAGTCAGGTCGACACGCGTCTGGGTGAACTGCGCAAGCAGCGGTGCCACCTCCGGTGCCGGAAAGACCCTTCTTTCCATCACCTTGCAGGAGATGCACCAATCCGCATACAGATCGAGGACCACAAGCCGGCCTTCCGCGGCCTGGATTTCCCGATCAAGGTCCTCCAGATTGTCGATCGGCCGCCAGGTTTCCAGATCGGCTGGCGCAGCGCGTTCACCAGTATTGTCACTCGCAAGTGTCGCCAGCGGTCGCAGTGGGTCCGCCGCTCCACTGGCCGACCCGATGAGCAGGAGGACACCGTAGACAACGGCGATGAAGCCCAGTGCTTTCCAGGTCTGACCCCAGCCTTGTCGTGCATTCATGTCGAGGCCACCGAGGTAAACCCCGGACCCGATCAGGAGCGTCGCCCACAACGCAAGCGTCACTGGTGCCGGTACGAGTCGCTCGACCAGCCAGACGGCGACCGCCAGAAGCAACACGCCAAAAACTGCTTTCACCGCGTTCATCCACTCCCCGGCCCGAGGCAGGAACTGCCCACCACCGGCGCCAACCAGCAGAAGGGGCAGGCCCATTCCGATACCAAGGGCCAGGAGCGCCGCACCGCCAAAGAGAGCGTCACCGGTCTGGCTGATGAAGACCAGCGCACCCGCCAGCGGGGCAGACACACAGGGCGAAACCACCAGACTGGATACCGCACCCATGATCACCACGGACATGTGCTTGCCACCTGCCTTGCCCGGAGACAGTCTTTGCAATCGATCCTGCAGACCGGCTGGCAGGGCAAGCTCATAAAAACCGAACATCGACATGGACAGCAGCACAAAAACCAGCGCGAAAAAAAGCAGGACAGGCGGCGACTGGAGTTTTGCCTGCAGGTTGAGTTCCGCGCCGAACATGCCAACCAGCATGCCAATGAGCGCGTACGTGACCGCCATGCCAAGAACGTAGGCGAGTGACAGGGTAAAGGCCCGGCTCCGACTCAGGCTCGCGCCTTCACCCACAATGATGCTGGACAGGATGGGTACCATCGGCAGTACACACGGCGTGAATGCCAGTCCGACCCCTGCAAGCACGAACAGGAGCAGCATCGTCCAGATGCCCGACTCACGGAGCAGCCTGACAAACTCCTGATCTTCCGTGGCTGCAACTGCTGCCGGTGCATCCACGGTATCTGAAACAGCCGAGTCGGCAGGAAGATCAGTCAACGCAACCCAGCGGGTTTCCGGCGGATAACAGAGACCGGCGTCGGCACAGCCCTGGTAACGGATGCCAACTTCCTGCCCGGAAATGTCGCCCATCAGGGGAACGGTTACGGCCAGTTCGTGATAGTAGACTTCAACGTCGCCTTCGAACTCGTCGAACTTGTGTTTGCCCGCCGGTATTCGCGCCTCGCCCAGCAGCACCCGGCTGTCCTCCCGGGTCTCGAACCCGAGTCGATGCCGATACAGGTAATAACCGTCGGGCATGACCCAGCGTACCTGGAGCGTGTCCCCATCAACCACTTCGTGGCTGAGCACAAAAGCCTGGTCGACAGGCAGAAATTCATCGTCTGCCGCAAGCGGGTCCGTACTCTCGAATTCCGCTGTGGCTCCCGATGTTGGCAGGAGCGCAATCAGCAGCATCCAGCCCACACACACGAGGTGACTTACCGGCCTGGAACCGCCGCCTGACTGCAACGCACGAACACTCATTCGAAATAAATCTGAGGGCGTCCTAAACTTGGCTCGTTTTAACACACTCCTTCCCTCAGAGTCGTGCCGTTGTCTCACTCCGGACACTGTTGCCCATGCTTCGTACACTTCAGCTCTCCTGCCTGTTAATCGCCGTGAACCTCGGTGCGATGCTGGGCTGTCAGACACCGGCGCCACCGCCCGTTCAGACCGCGACGCCAGAACCCGTTGGAGTAGCGGCACCGATTCCGGCTGGAGCAAATAACCAACAGCAGATCCGGACGCTGCTGGAGCAGGCCAATCGCGCGATAGGATACGACCACCTGACCGGCCCGCAGCCGGGCAATGCCTACGATCTTTTTCAGCAGGTTCTGGTGTTGGACCCGCAGAATGAGGATGCGTTGCGCGGTCCGGAAAAAATCACCGAACGTTTTGTGGCACTGGCCCTGGAAGCTGCCAATCGATGGCAGCTCGTGCAGGCGCGCAGCCTCCTCTCGAGGGCGAAGGAAATCATGCCGGATCATCCGTCCATCAGCCCCACCCAGACGCAGCTCGACCTGTTGGCCCGGGCCAATCGCAAATCAGCGAAATTCCCTCGCGACGGGCTGAAAGACGAACATACTGATACCGTCGGCGAATTGATCGCGCTCGGGACAGAAGCAAAGGGTGGCAGCTGTCGGACCACCATCACGGCACCTGGAGATGTCGAGGGTCGCTGGATGTTCCAGAAGATGAACGAAGCACAGGGAGAAGGCAGGGTTCGTGCCAACGTACAAATCGGCTCGCCACCTGGCGTTGAGCTGGTGTGCTTTCCTGATCGACCCTGATCACCAAAGAACCGGCCAGCGCCGGGGAGCAGTAACACATGAACTGGAAATTCTGGCAGCGCGGCTATCCCAGCATGACCACCCTGGGTGCCAGTTCCACAGGAGGCGCATGGCGGTCAGGACTGCTGGTTGCCAGTATCGGATTGCTGCTGGTTGGCTGGACTGCAGTTGGCTGGTGGTGGGACAAGGAGCCTGAGCCGAAGGCCGTGCTGAGCGCGGCCCAGGACCATGCAACCAAAAAGGGCCACCAGCTGGTCACCGGTTACGTGGCCACGCACACGCTGATCCAGGTCGCCGAGACGCTGCTGAACAAACGTGGCGGATACCTGTCCAATGACGTCTTCCCGCCAGGCGTGATCATGGACAACATGCCCGCCTGGGAGTTTGGGGTACTGACCCAGTTGCGGGATACCTCGCGTGCGTTTCGCATCGACTTTTCACGATCCCAGAGCCAGTCCATCGAGGACAAGGACCTGGCCGAAGCCGAACCGCGATTCTCATTCGACAACTCGAGCTGGATGTTTCCGCAATCCGAAGATGAATACGGCCAGGGTATCCGGGAGTTCCACAGCTATCTCAATCGTCTGGCAGACCCTGAGCAGCCCAGAGCGCAGTTTTATTCGCGCGCCGACAACCTCGCCCATTGGCTGGAATCCGTCGAAACCCGCCTTGGGAGCCTGTCCCAGCGCCTGTCGGCCAGCGTTGGCAAGCGCCAACTCAACATCGACCTCGCGGGCGACCGGGCGGCTACACAGTCCACCATAGCCCCGGCGGATGGTGACTACAAAACGCCCTGGCTTGAACTCGACGACGTCTTCTACGAAGCGCGCGGATACACGTGGGCACTTCTCCATCTGATGCAGGCCATGGAGCATGACTTCCAGGATGTGCTGGATGGCAAGAATGCGCGAGTGAGCCTCCAACAGATCATTCGCGAACTTGAACCGACGCAGCAAACCGTGTGGTCACCGATGATCCTCAACGGCGACGGCATTGGCCTGCTGGCAAACCATTCGCTGGTCATGGCGTCGTTTGTGTCCCGGGCCAATGCGGCCATCACCGACCTGCGCAGCCTTCTGGCCAGCGGTTGACAGGCCGTCGCAGCCTGACCGACCGCGACTGACAACACCTGCATACCCCCAGGCAGTGGTTACTGGACAGCCTCGTTGACCATGCGTCTTCCGGCCAACAGGTTTTGGGTCCTCGTGTTTTCGGGGAGATGGCGCCTGGCTTTGAAATCCACGCATTGTTCAGTAGAATCCGCCGCCCCGACCCGGAGCGCCACGCCGCGAGCAGCGTGGGTGGGTTCCCGCAGTCTCAACGGTCGGTCACCACGAATAATCCGTACTTCCACAATTTGAGGGGAAACATCATGTCGGCTTTGCCTTTCGCGCTGCTCTGCGGGGTTACCGCGATCATTTACGGTGCCTGGCAGGTTCGCTGGATCCTCGCGCAACCCCAGGGCAACGACCGAATGCGCGAAATCGCACTGGCCGTACAGCAGGGTGCGTCGGCGTATCTGAATCGCCAATACACCACCATTGCCATTGCAGGAGCAGTTCTGCTGGTCCTGATCGGGATATTCCTGGGCATGGAGACCGCGATCGGCTTCCTCATTGGCGCAGTGCTGTCGGGCGCCACCGGCTACATCGGCATGAATATCTCCGTGCGGTCCAATCTGCGGACCGCCGAAGCGGCACGCAAGGGCATCAATGCCGCACTGCAGGTTGCGTTCCGTGGGGGTGCCATCACCGGCATGCTGGTGGTGGGATTGGGTCTGCTCGGCGTTGCCGGATACTTCATGGCGCTGACCGCGATGGGAGTCAGCCAGAGTGACGCCCTGCACGCACTGGTCGGCCTCGCCTTCGGCAGCTCGCTGATTTCCATCTTTGCCCGCCTCGGTGGCGGCATCTTCACCAAGGGTGCTGATGTCGGCGCCGACCTGGTCGGCAAGGTCGAGGCAGGTATCCCGGAAGATGATCCGCGCAACCCGGCCGTGATCGCAGACAACGTCGGCGACAACGTCGGTGACTGTGCCGGAATGGCAGCAGACCTCTTTGAAACCTACGCCGTGACCGTCATTGCGACGATGTTGCTCGGCGGGCTCATGGTCGAGGTTGTCGGTGCCAGTGGCGTCATTTACCCCCTCGTGCTGGGCGGCGTCTCGATCATTGCTTCGATCATCGGCACCTTCTTCGTCAGCACCAAGGAAGGCGGTTCGATCATGGGAGCACTGTACAAGGGCGTGATCGTCTCCGGCGTCCTGGCAGCGATCGCCTTCTACCCGATCACCATGGACATGATGGCTGACTCCTCGCTGGGTGCGATGAATCTCTACCTTTGCGCGCTGGTCGGCCTGATCCTCACCGGCCTGACCGTTTGGATCACCGAGTACTACACGGGTACCGACTACGCTCCGGTGCAGCACGTGGCTCAGGCGTCCACCACCGGCCACGGCACCAACATCATCGCCGGACTAGGCATCTCCATGAAAGCCACTGCCCTGCCCGTCCTGTCGGTATGTGCGGCAATCTGGGGCTGCCATGAACTGGCCGGTCTGTACGGCATTGCCATCGCCGCTACCGCCATGTTGTCGATGACCGGCATGGTCGTTGCCCTCGATGCGTACGGCCCGATCACGGACAACGCAGGTGGAATCGCCGAAATGGCACATCTGCCACCGGAAATCCGCAACATCACCGATCCCCTGGACGCCGTTGGCAACACCACCAAGGCGGTCACCAAGGGTTATGCCATTGCTTCAGCTGGCCTGGCAGCACTGGTCCTGTTTGCGGACTACACCCACAACCTGCAGGTGCAGTTCCCAGACCAGACCTTTGCATTTGACCTGTCCAACCACCTGGTCATCATCGGCCTGCTGATTGGTGGCCTCATTCCTTACCTCTTCGGCGCCATGGCGATGGAAGCGGTAGGTCGCGCAGCAGGCTCGGTGGTTGTCGAAGTTCGACGCCAGTTCAAGGAAATCCCCGGCATCATGGAAGGCACTGCAAAGCCGGACTATTCCAGGGCGGTCGATATGCTGACCCGCGCCGCGATCAAGGAAATGATTGTGCCGTCCCTGCTGCCGGTTGCAGTGCCCGTGTTGGTCGGCCTCATCCTCGGCCCGATCGCACTGGGTGGTGTTCTCATCGGTACGATCGTGACGGGGCTCTTTGTGGCCATCTCCATGACCACCGGTGGTGGTGCATGGGACAACGCCAAGAAGTACATCGAAGATGGCCATCATGGTGGCAAGGGATCCGAAGCTCACAAGGCTGCCGTCACGGGTGACACGGTAGGTGATCCCTACAAGGACACCGCGGGTCCAGCCGTGAACCCGCTGATCAAGATCATCAACATCGTCGCACTGATGATCATCCCGATTCTCTGATCGGGATCGCAAGCGGAGGATCGCGGACTTCGGTCCGCGATCACTTCCTTCAGGTTTGCTCTGTCAGGGGCCGGATGATTCCCAGCAGGTCTTCGAGCCTGCGCTCCCAGGCCGCCTTCATTTCTCCGGTATAGCCGGTCCCCAGCGCCTTCTGCACGACGTCCCGAGTTGCCAGCAGCAGGTTTTCGTACATGTGCGACTGCGCACCGTAGGCACGATGATTGCTGGTTTCGAACACCAGATACTCACGCTCGTGGTCGACGCTCTCTGCCATCAGCAGTCGATAGACTTCCTCGATCATTCGGCCGCGCATGTGCTCGTCCGTATGCACCATGATGGATTGTGACTCCGGGCATCGCTCGAAATACCGGCTGTAGATGGCAGGCGCAATGTCACCGGCTATTTCTGCCGCCTGTTCAAGCGATGCCAACAGTGCTCCATTCATACAAATTCCGGCAGTTTTTTGGGCACCAGGATGTTCTTGAGCCGCACGTACTGGGGTAATCCGTTTTTGTAGGCAGGGTAGTCCTCACCTGCAATCAGCGGCGCAAGATACCGTCTCGCGGCGGCAGTGATCCCGAAACCATCCCTGGTGATGAAGTTTTTTGGCATCTTGCGTTCGACGTTTGCCACCTTGTCAAGCTTCGCCTCCCCGATCGTCCACTTGTACGGCGAATCGCTCTTCCGGACGATGGTCGGCATTACGGCATTTTTACCCGCCAGGGCAAATTCCACTGCAGCCGCACCGACGGCATAAGCCTGGTCCACGTCTGTTTTTGACGCGATATGGCGAGCCGCCCGCTGCAGATAGTCCGCCACCGCCCAGTGATACTTGTAACCAAGATGCTCCTTGATCAAGGCAGCCAGGGTCGGTGCAACACCACCAAGCTGAGTGTGTCCAAACGCATCCGTGCTACCTGCATCGGCGAGAAACCGCCCATCTGCATAATGGGCTCCTTCGCTGACGACAATCACACAGTAGCCAATCCGATCAACCGTCGACTTCACCTTGGCGAGGAAGGCGGATTCATCGAACGCCACTTCCGGCAACACGATCACGTGTGGGGCATCATCCGGCTCTTCCTGCGCAAGCCCGGCTGCGGCCGCAATCCAGCCCGCGTGTCGGCCCATCACTTCGAGCACAAAAACCTTCGTCGAGGTCTCACACATCGATGCGACATCCAGCGCGGCTTCACGGGTCGAGACCGCTACATACTTCGCAACCGACCCGAATCCCGGGCAGGTGTCCGTAAACGGCAGGTCGTTATCCACGGTTTTGGGTACGCCGATGCAAGTCACGGGATAACCGAGCCGCTTGCCCAACTGGGATACCTTGTTGGCTGTGTCCTGCGAGTCGCCGCCCCCGTTGTAGAAAAAGTAGCCAATATCGTGTGCCTTGAACACTTCGATGAGGCGCTCGTATTCGCGCTGGTTCTGTTCGAATGACTTCAGCTTGTAACGGCAGGATCCAAAAGCGCCGCTCGGTGTCTTGCGCAGACCGGCAATGGCTGCGGCGGTCTCCTTGCTGGTATCGATCAACTCCTCGCGCAGCGCGCCAAGAATTCCGTTGCGCCCCGCGAGGAGCTTGCCAATCTGGTCACGGTGCCTGCGAGCGGTTTCGATGACCCCGCAGGCCGATGCGTTGATGACGGCGGTGACGCCGCCGGATTGCGCGTAAAAGGCGTTTCGCTTGTTGGCCATGTGCGTATCTGTCCCTGTGCTGATTGGCTCGTCCAGCGAGGCAGTATTGCCTCGCGAATAACTCGAACATTCTCCGTGAAGGTCCCGATCTGTGCGAGAATTTCGACGTTTTTTTACGGTGTCCTTCCCGGATAACGGAATACATGCTGCCCGTCATCACACTATTCTGGCGCCTGTGCACCCTGCGCGCCCATCCGGGTCAGGTGCCCACTGCCGCATGGTTCATGACCATGATCGCTGTTGCCAATGTCAGCGTGAGTGTATTGCTGTCAATACAGTGGTCACCGGACTCGGAACCCATGCAGCTGGCAACGTCCATCGTCTCCCAGCAGGCTGCCCTCGCCTGTCTGATCTGGATCAGCCTGTACCTGCGCAGCATGGACCAGCGTTTTGCAGCCACCGTGACCGCAATTTTCGGCTGCGACCTGTTCCTGACCGGACTGCTCGGCACCATGTCGCCAGTCGTGCTCGACGTCACCTCGGGAATCAGGCAAACATTCCTCTTCATGTTTTTCATCTGGTCGATGACGATCATCGGACACATCCTCCATCGGGCACTGGAGGTTCGTTTTCTGGCTGGCATTGCCATTGCGTTCGGTATGACCCTGTTCAGTTCCGCCATCGGCAATGCGGTGATCGAATGAGTCTCGGTCGCATCTACATTCTCGGTATCGGCGGCACGCTGATGGGTAGCATCGCCCTGCTGGCCAAGGCTGCAGGATTTCAGGTCAGTGGTAGCGACAAAAAGCTCTATCCCCCCATGAGCGATCAACTGCGAGAGGCACAAATCGCGGTCTTCGAAGGGTTCGACGTGGCTCAGCTCGAACCCAGACCGGATCTGGTCATCGTTGGCAACGCAGGTCTGCCCCGTGGTCATCCGGGTGTCGAGTTCGTTCTCGAGTCCGGCCTGCCTTATACGTCTGGGGCAGCCTGGCTCGGCGAGACGCTGATGCGTGACCGGTTTGTGCTCGCTGTTGCTGGCACACACGGCAAAAGCACCACCACCGCCATGCTGGCGTGGATACTGCACTATGCAGGTCTTGATCCGGGCTACCTGATTGGCGGGGTGCCGGTGAACTTCGGTCACTCGGCTGCACTTGGCACCACGCCGTTTTTTGTGGTGGAGGCTGACGAGTACGACACATCCTACTTCGACCGCCGCTCCAAGTTCCTGCACTATCGTCCCCGCACGCTGATCATCAACAACCTCGAACATGACCACGCCGATATCTTTCCGGATCTCGAAGCGATCCAGGCGCAATTCCATCTGTTGCTGCGGACAGTGCCAGCCTCCGGTCTGGTGATCGCCCCGACCGCCGACACGAACGTCGATGATGTACTCAAACGAGGCTGCTGGACCCAGGTGCTCCGATTTGGCAGTGGCCGGATCAAACATCCGCACGAACGCGACAATGGCGAACGCTTGCACGCACATGATGCCGCGTCCGATTGCAGCACTTTCACGGTCTGCATCAACGATGTTCCGCTGGGTACTGTCCGCTGGTCCCTGCTTGGTGTTCACAACGTCAACAACGCACTGGCGGCCATTGCAGCAGCACGCCATGCCGGTGTCGCGCCTAACGTCAGCATCGAGGCTCTCGGCCAGTTCAAGGGTGTGAAGCGCCGGATGGAGCTCATCCATGAAGATGAGCGCACGCGGGTCTATGACGACTTCGCACATCACCCGACAGCCATTCGTACCACGTTGCAGGGTCTGCGACGCGCCGTTGGCAGTGATGAGATCATCGCAGTCATCGAACCCCGGACACATACCATGTCACTCGGTACGCTCCGTCATGACCTGATCACCTGCTGTTCACCTGCGGACTCGGCCATCTGGTATCGAGGCGAGAACATCAAATGGGATCTGGCCTCGCTCGTCGACGAATGTGTAGTGCCATCTCGCCTCTTTGATGATCTCGACGAGTTGATGGACCACCTGGCCAAACCGGCAAAGGCGCGTCGACATATCGTCATCATGTCCAACGGTGCATTCGGGGACATCTATCGACGCCTGCCGGAGCGATTGCGGACTCGGCAGAACAGCCAATGAAACACTGCCAGTGATTGAACAGGGAGAGCATATGAAGCGAATGATCATGTCCGGCATTTTGGTAGCCTGTGCACTGTTTTGTCACTCCGTTCTTGCCGCGGAAGACTGGTACCCCTCTCGTTACGGCGCCGACGACACCCTCGGGGCATTGAACAACCAGTCAGCGGAAAAACTGATCGAAGCCGCCAGGCTCGTCACACGAGGCAAGACATACCGGCTTGGAGTGGAGACCGGGCCGCAGTCCCCGGCGTATCCACCACGCTCCTTTTCATTGACCGTCCTGCAGCTGTCTGATGGCACCGGCACTCCGCTTGGGAGCAACAAGGCTACCGGGAACGATGATCTGCTGAACTTCTGGATGGGGATCGGCAGCCAGCTCGACGGCCTCGGTCACATGGGTATCAACCACACCTACTACAACGGGAATCACGCCAGGGACTTTGTTGCCAGCACTGGCCTGAAAAAGCTTGCCATCCACAACCTGCCACCGATTGCGACTCGTGGTGTATTGCTGGATGTTGCGCGGCATCTGGGAGTCGACATCGTCCCCGCCGGAACAGCGATCAACCAGGCGGAAATCGAGGCCATCGCCAAGGCACAGGGAGTGACCATCAGCAAAGGTGACGTGGTGCTGTTTCACACCGGTTGGCTGAATGTGATGGACGCCGACCCTGCCAGATTCATGTCCGGCGAGCCGGGCCTTGGTGTTGGTGGTGCAAGGTATCTCGCCGGGCTCGGTGTTGTTGCCGTAGGCTCGGACACATGGGCGCTTGAAGTGCTTCCTTCCGAAGATGCCGCACAGGCATTCCCGGTACATCCGGAGCTGCTGGCCAAAAATGGGGTCTACATTCTCGAAAACATGGACACCCGGGAACTTGCTGCAGACGCAGTCAGCGAATTCCTCTTTGTCCTTGGGGTCCCCCGTTTTGTCGGCGCAGTTCAGGCCGTGATCAATCCAGTGGCCATCCGCTGATGGTGGAGTTGGCGCCGGAAAACCTGCGGGCCATCAATGCCCATTGTCAGCAGCTCGGGTGGCTGTTGCCTGGCGAGGTCATTCACCGGCTCACTCCGGCCGGCGAAGGCAACATGAACCGGACGTTGCGGGCAGAAACAGGCTCCCGCACGTTCATCCTCAAACAATCCGTACCGTACGTGGAAAAATACCCTCAGATTGCGGCTCCCCAGCAGCGGATCGTTGTCGAAAATCAGTTCTATCGGGCCATCGAGGCCGATGGACCGCTGCGCATGCGCATGCCGCGCTGCCTGGGATTTGCACAGGAACTCCGGCTGATGATGCTTGAAGACGTCGGTCGCGGCGCGGATATGCTCGATGTCTACGCAAACAACGGCATGGCCGCCAGCGATCGGGGGGTGTACACCGCACTGGTCTACTGGCTTTGGCGACTGCACAGCCTTCACAACGTCGATGCCACCTGTTTCACCAACGATGCGATGCGCACCTTGAATCACGCGCACATCTTTGTGATTCCTCTCCAGGCTGACAACGGCGCAGCCATCGATCCGTCACTTGCTGATATCGCAGCGCGGCTCCAGATGGACTCACAGCTGAACGATCTTGCGGCCACCCTAGGTGAAATCTATCTCGGCAGGACCAACCACGCCTCGCAACCTCGTCTGCTGCATGGCGACTTCTATCCGGGCAGCTGGCTGCGCAATGATCGTCTTGGCGTCATGATCATCGATCCCGAGTTCGCCTTTTTCGGCCCTCCTGAATTTGACGTGGGCGTGTTTGTCGCGCACCTGACGTTTGCGGGCTTTTCACAACAGGACATCATGGGCACCTTGCGCTCCTATGTCACCCCACCGGGTTTCGAGTACGGCCTCACCATTCGTTTTGCCGCCATGGAGATCATTCGCCGCCTGCTGGGGGTGGCCCAATTGCCACTTCAGGCCACCAGCGATCAAAAACGCACCTGGCTCGAAACTGCACGCATGATGATCAATTCATGACCTCTGCCACGCCTCTCATCATCGACACCGATGTCGCCCTGGGGGTACATCACGAGGGGCGTCCACGTGATATCGACGATGGCTTCGCGATCGCCGAAGCCCTGAATTCACCGCTTCTGGACCTGCGTCTCATCAGCACCGTGTTTGGCAACGCGCCGCAAGAGGCCGTGTTTCAAGTGGCCAGACAAATCGTTGCGTTGAAGTCGGCGGCAGTCCCGGTTCTTCGTGGCGCAACAGTTCCGATGTCCAAGGATGAATCAACCAACGAAGCAGTCGAGGGCATGGCCAGCCTGCTCATGCAGGAACCCTGCGCGATTGCCGCCATTGGCCCGCTGACCAACATGGGACTCCTGGCACAGCATCATCCGGATGCATTTGCCCGGATCACGAAGCTCATCATCGTCGCTGGACGCTCGGAGGGTGCCCGTTTCCATATCGGTACTGCCGGTCCAGTCCAGGACTTCAACTTCGAGAACGATGTGGCCGCCGCCCGGTTGATGCTTTCCGCTGCAGCACCACGCACACATGTCGTGCTCGCCGGATTCGAACTCACCAGCCAGGTTTGTGTCACCGAGCAGGATCTCGAGACCATCGCTCGTCGAGGGACAGACATCGCGAACTATTTCCACGAACGCTCTCTGGCCTGGTGCCGTTACTGGACAACTACATTTCCGTCGGATAGCGGTTTTCACCCCTGGGATTCTGCCGCGATAGCATTGCTCAAACATCCGGAATACTTTGTCACGCAGGCTCGTGGATGGCGCATCACTCCAAGATCTCGTGGCAGTTCCTGGCTCGAGTGTGACGCGAACTTTGCTGGCCAGCGTATCGACTATTGCACAGGCTTCACCGAAGGTGGTGCATCCGCATTCATCAAGGATGTGGTCGACAGCGTTTATTGACCAAAGCTGCTGATCCACTACGCACTTTTCAGACCATGCGAGAGAACTGATGCCATCACTCACCGGCAGACGAATCAACCGCACTGACGCTGCCAGCATCAAACAACAGAGCCACTTTGCGTTGGGCCGTTTGTTTTGCTGCGCGGCACTGTCATTGAGCGCTTGCGCCAGCACTCCGGTGACGACACCGATAAACCCTGCCGCTGGCCCCACGTCCGGACCCTCTTCTGAAATGGTCACATCGCTTCAGGAGGAACAGTTGCTGGGCGCCCCGCCAGTTGGCTGGGTGCAGATTGGCGGGACAGTCACCCGCACATTGAAGATGGCCGAGTTTGTTCCAGTCCGGGCTCGGGAGCCGGCCACTGCTGGCCAGGGTGCCGCAACCCAAAGCAGCGAAGCGCTGGAAGCCGAGGGCGGCTGGTCGGAAAAGATCACCTTCGAACGACTGTTGGGAACCCCGGTTGCCGATCCACTGGAATTTCTCGATGAACTCAGGAAGGACACGCTGGCTGCATGCAGTGGTGGTGCATTTCACCCCATTGCCTCCGGGTTCGAAAACGGCTATCCCAGTGCCGTCGCACTGATCGTCTGCCCCAGACAGGCGGTGTCCAACCTGGGTCAACTGACGATGATCAAGGTCATTCAGGGCAACGCCGCGTTTTACACGATCACCCGCTCGATTCGCACCCCGCCCTTTCCACCGGACAAGGATGGCATGCCCATCGAACCACCTGTGGAAAAGGAGACCATCGGTGGCTTCAGCGTCTATCTGAAGGCCATCACGGTCTGCGATCCAACCCGGAAGGAACATCCCTGCCCGGTGATCCCAACATCGAACTGACTCGCCAGCTTATTCGAAAGAGGCCGGATCCGGCCCCATGACCACATCGGAGGAAGCCGCTATGGCTGCTTCCAGCGAGAGAATCCGCGGCAACAGGCGAGCGTAATAAAATCTGGCCGTTTGAAGTTTTGATTCGGCAAGCGGCGTACCAATGGCAGTTTCAGCCATTCGCCCCCAGAGCCAGGCGAATATCACCAGTGCCGACAGTTCGAGATAGTCCGTCGCCACTGCACCTGGAAGATTTACATCCTGTGCACTGCGTTTCGCCAGCGCCTCGGTAGTCCGGAGCAGGCGGTTGATGCCGTCGTTGAATGCAGCACGAAATTCTTCGGTCAGATCGTGTGGCGACAGCGTGGCCAGAAATGCTCGCAACGTCGTACCACCGTCTCTGAGCACCTTGCGGCCGATGAGGTCCATTGCCTGCACGCCGTTGGTACCTTCGTAGATCTGTGCGATGCGCGAATCCCTGACCAGTTGCTCAACGCCCCACTCACTGATATAGCCGTGACCACCGTAGATCTGTTGTGCAAGGACTGCAGATTCAAAGCCCTTGTCCGTCAGGAATGCCTTGGCAATCGGTGTCAGCAATTCCGAGAAGACCTGCGCCTGGCGGTTACCCTGGAACTTCGAACGGTCGAGTTCGCGACCAACCAGCATCGCAAAGGCGCGACCACCTTCCGTCCACGCGCGAATCGTCAGCAACATCCGTCGTACATCCGGGTGGACCAGCAGTGGATCAGCTGCCGCCGCCGGATTCTGGATGCCCGAAGGGGAACGACTCTGCAAACGCTCGCGAGCATAGCGGGATGCAAACTGCCACGCGGCTTCTGACGCACCCAAACCCTGCAATCCTACCGACAGCCGCTCGTAGTTCATCATCGTGAACATGCAGGCCAGTCCCGCATTGGCTTCACCGATCAGGTAACCGGTTGCACCGTCGAAGTTCATCACGTTGGTTGCGCTGCCGTGGATGCCCATCTTGTGTTCGATCGAACCACTGGAAGCAGGGTTCCGCTTGCCCACTTGGCCCGAATCATCATGCAGATACTTCGGAACGATGAAGAGTGAAATGCCTCGTGTCCCTCCAGGCGCATCCGGCAGTCTGGCGAGCACCAGATGGATGATGTTGGCTGCCAGATCGTGTTCACCACTGGTGATGAAGATCTTGGTCCCGGTTATCGACCAGGTTCCGTCCGGTCGCGGCTCTGCGCGTGTCCGTATGATGCCAAGATCCGTACCGGCATGTGCTTCGGTAAGGCACATGGTGCCAGTCCAGGTGCCAGCGTAGAGCCGTGGCAGATAAACCTGCTTCTGCGAAGGCGTTCCATGGGAGTCTATGCACAGCGCCGCACCAACGCTGAGCGTGCCATACAGGTAAAGGCTGGGGTTTGCAGCCCAGAACATTTCTTCAACCACGCAGCCCAGCGTCTTGGGCATACCCTGGCCGGCAAAATCGGGATTGCCGGACAGGCCCAACCAGCCACCGGCAGCAAATTCACTGAAAGCAGACTTGAAGCCCGGCGGCGTGGTTACTGCACCATCCACCCAACGACATCCTTCCGTGTCGGCAATCCGGTTCAATGGCGCCAGCACTTCGCGAGCGACACGCCCGCCTTCAGCAACCACTGCACTCAGCACATCGGCAGTAAAATCCTCGAGTGACGGTGTACCGCTCCATTCCTCGGCAAGGCAAAACACGCGATTCAGAAGAAACTCGATATCGCGTTCTGGCGGTTGATAGTCCATAGATCTCCCCGAGTTCCCCGTTGCCCCTCCTACCGGTTGGCCATGAGCACTGACGCATGCACGTTCATGAGGCTATCACCTCCAGCCAGCATCGAGTCCCTGTGCGCATTCAACCGGGGCAGGATTCGTGCGTAGTAAAAGCGTGCAAGATCAATTTTTCCAGCCAAATAATCCACTTCACCACCATCGAGAATTCGATCACCGGCACACACGGCCATGCGGGCCCACAGCCAGGCCAGGAGTGCGTAGCCACTGTAAAAGAGATAATCGACGGCGGCCGAGCCAACTTCATCAGGGTTCTGCATCGCCTTGCCACCAATCTGCAGGCTGATCGCGGGCCATTCTTCGGCAATGGCTCGCAGCCTTTGGGCCATTTCGGGAAATTGCGCATCACAACTGGCCGCCACCTGACTCAACTCGGGCAGCAGCCGGTTCAATCCCTTGCCCTGGGTCAGCAGTACCTTTCGTGCGAGGAGATCCAGGCCCTGAATCTGCGTGGTGCCCTCGTAGATCAGTGTGATACGGCTGTCCCTCACCAGTTGTTCAATGCCGGACTCGCGTATGTATCCGTGCCCGCCGAAAATCTGCAGTGCGTCGTTGACCGAGGCAAATCCACCCTCGGTGAGGAATCCCTTGACCACCGGGGTCAGAAAATCCAGCAGGTCCTGGGATCGCTGGATCTCCTGCACATCACTCGACAGCAACAGCGTATCCACACACTGGCTGGCAAAATAGGCCAGCGCCCGACCGCCCTCAATGAAGGCCCGCTGCGAGAGCAGCATGCGGCGCACATCCGGATGTACCACGATCGGATCGGCAGGTTTGTCCGGCGCCTTGGGGCCGGATAGCGAACGCATCTGCAATCGCTCATGGGCATAGGCACTGGACAGTTCAAAGCCTGCCTGGGCAAGACTCACGCCCTGTAGACCCACTCCAATCCGCGCACTGTTCATCATCGTGAACATGTACTTCATGCCGTGCTGTTCTGCGCCGACCAGATAGCCACGCGCTTCTTCAAAGTTGAGCACGCAGGTGGCATTGCCATGGATGCCCATCTTGTTTTCAATCGCACTGCAGGTGACCTTGTTGCGAGACCCATCCACGTCAAATTTCGGCACCACGAACATTGATATGCCACGGGTTCCGGCTGGCGAGCCTTCAGTGCGGGCCAATACCAGATGAATGATGTTGTCCGACAGATCATGTTCGCCGGCAGAGATGAAGATCTTCGTTCCGGTGATCGACCAGGTGCCGTCGGCGCGCACGACAGCCCTCGTTCTCGCCAGACCGACATCGGACCCCGCCTGGGGTTCCGTGAGGCACATTGTGCCGGTCCACTCGCCGGTCAGAAGTCTCGGCAGGAACATGCGTTTGTGTTCCTCGGATCCATGTTTCATCAGGGCATGCACACAACCCCGCGATAAACCCGGATACATGGAAAACGCCATGTTGGCCGTACACATCAGCTCTTCAAGCAGGAGACCAAACGTCGCCGGCAGATCCTGACCGCCATACTCCACCGGCCCGAGCAGACCCGCCCAGCCGCCGTCGATGAAACCGCGATACGCTTCGCGAAATCCTGGGGGAGTGGTCACCACACCATCCTTCAACCGACAACCCACCTCATCACCTGCACGATTGCACGGACGTATGGCCCCTTCGGTGTACCGATGGGCTTCGTCAAGCAGGCTGTTGATGAACGCCCGATCCATCGAATCGTCCCCGGTGAGCCGGTGGAAAAGACCGGCTGCGTCGAACAGGTCGTGGATGACAAACTGCATGTCCTTGAGTGAAGCCATCACTGAGTCTCCGTGGCGAAGTTGCGTTGGTGCGCAGATACAGGAGTCTTCGCGGCGGAAGATCGACAGACTGCGCCGTTTTTAGCCTAGCGGACTTCTGGATCCTGTTTCATCCCGGTGGATTGTCGGGGGTCCTGGCGCGCTGTGAAATCGGGATCATCACAGATACGCAGGGAAAACAGCCACGCCGGACCGCGCAGGAGAGAAATTGGTGATCAACTGCTCAATTGCCGAGCGGCCTCCCGAACTCCAGTCAGGACATGGGACGTGTTCAGGGATGATGGTGGAGCCAAAACAGCGTTGCAGGCCGATCTGCAGCCGGCATTGCGTCGACCAGCCCCGCAGGGGCAGGTCAGATTCGTGTATCGAGAAGCATCCCGATCACTGCATCTGCCGTCTGCACAACTTTGGCGGAGGCTTGTACCTGCCGCTCATAGACCCGCATGGAGACCAGCGCTTCAGCAGTATCCGTGATCTCGTCTGCAGGCGCTGGTCGGCTTTCGGGTTGATCAACGTGACGTCTGCCACTCAGATGCGCGATGTCTTCTGCGGACTGACTCACTCCCTGCAGCCCTCGCGACATCCCGATCACTCCGGTGCCCAGCATCGGATTTACTGCCATCTCCAACCTCGCCTTGCCTTGAACAGGCATGCATTCCAGATTTGAGGCTCTGGCATCCACTGCACTTGTCGAAGCAGCCGCAGCATCACGACCGCCGTACTATCCATGGTCGACATCCGCCAATGTAGGCAGCTTCGCCCGGCATTGCGAGTCAATGTCTGACCGAAACTCCGGTTCTGTGCGGCTGTGCACACCCACGGCGATACGCAGTATTGCCTTTCCTGCACACTGGATCATGCCCATCTTTCCCCGTTACTGCCTGCTTTGCGAAGTTCGTTTCGACGGGCTCAAGGACCTGTGCGCACACTGCGAAGCGGCGTTGCCCTGGAACGATAGTGCCTGCCCTCGATGCGGCCAACCGCTGACCGGGACAGGCTGCGTCTCCTGTCGACGATTGCCAGTCGCCTGCGAGCGAACCGTGGCCCCCCTGCTCTACGCAGACGCCGTCGCGGACTGGGTACAGGCGCTGAAGTTTCGCAGCGGCTTCCGGGAAGGACGGGTTCTCGGGGAACTGCTCGCCACAGCGGTCGAGCGAGCACTCATCGATCACCATCCTCCGGATTGCATCGTTGCCATGCCACTCTCCACACGACGCCTGTTATGGCGTGGTCACAATCAGGCCGCCATCATCGCGCGCATCGTCAGCCGCCGCGTTGAGGTTCCTGTGCAACACCACCTGCTGAAGCGAACCAGAACGACACTCAGGCAGGCCGGACTTCCCCGGTCTGCACGTCGTGCCAATGTCATGCGTGCGTTTGGTACGCGTGATGTGACCGGCCTGCACATCGCGCTCGTCGACGATGTGCTCACGACCGGTGCAACCCTGCAATCCGCAACCCGGGTCCTGCTGGCCAACGGTGCCTCTGCGGTTGAATGGTGGGTCGCTGCACGAACACCGTGATCCAGTGGACACTGGTACACTGGCCAGGTGAACAGCACTACTCCCTATGCCGGCCTGACGCCCGATCTGATCCTCGACGCCCTGGAGTCCGTGGGGCTGGAACCCACCGGTGGATTGACGGGCCTGAACAGCTACGAAAACCGTGTTTACCAGGCCGAGATGAACGACGGCCGGTTTTGCATCGTCAAATTCTATCGGCCCAACCGCTGGAACGAGGCGCAGATTCGCGAAGAGCACAACTTTGTGCGTGAGCTTGTTGACGCCGAAATCCCCGTAGTCGCATCGCTATCACTCGGCGGTGACACGCTGTTCAACCATGCCGGGTTCCTGTTTACCGTTTTTCCCCGGCAGGGCGGGCATACACCGGATATCGAGAAGGAAGATGATCTTGGTGTACTGGCTCGAACGATTGCGCGATTGCACGTAGTCGGTCGCGCGGCACCATTCGAGCATCGGGAGAGGATCAGCATCAAACGCCTTGGCTCGGACAGTCGGGATTTCCTGCTGAACAACTCCTTTCTGCCCCTGGAACTGGAGCGCGCCTACTCCACCCTTTGTGAACAGTTGATCGAGCGGATGCATGAGCCCTCGACTGGCACTGCGCAACAACGAATTCACGGGGATTGTCATCTCGGCAATCTGCTCTGGCGTGGCGAGACGGCACATATGGTCGACTTTGACGACTGCGTCACGGGGCCACCCATCCAGGATTTGTGGATGCTGTTGTCCGGAGAGCGCGAAGATCGCCTGCATCAACTTGGTACGATCGCCGACGCCTACGAGATGTTTGCGGAATTTCCCGCAGACTCACTCGGACTGATCGAGACCCTTCGC
Organism: Pseudomonadales bacterium; assembly: GCA_041752315.1. Taxonomy (GTDB): domain Bacteria; phylum Pseudomonadota; class Gammaproteobacteria; order Pseudomonadales; family Azotimanducaceae; genus SYFY01. The sequence continues at coordinate 23,131 of JBGSHJ010000020.1, read as the reverse complement.
ACGCTGCGCATCATGCACCACTCGGCCTGGATCGCCAGACGATGGGATGATCCAGCCTTTCCCATGGCCTTTCCCGATTTCAACTCTGTCAGGTACTGGTCATCTCACGTGCTGGAACTGAGAGAGCAACTCGCAGCGCTGGAAGAGCCTCCGCTTATTGTCTGATGCTCTTCGACCTTTAGTGCGGCCACGCTGCTGTGTTGCTCACACACACTGTCGTGTTGTGCCCCCACGGTGTTGCGCCAGATGTTGGCGTACTGCAGCCAGAGCCAGGTCCGCTCCTGAGGAGGGCAGGACTGCAACCGCACTGCCAGCGCTGCATCAACCTGAGGGATGGGTTCCGGCAGCAGGATCGACATGTCGACTGAATCGCCCAGTTCGGCCGCTGCCTGCCGATGTACAGGGAACAGCCGGGCACCCCGGGCCAGAGCCGTGTCGACGGCCTTCGCCAGACACTCGACGTCATCATGCACACCGACAATTCGTTCGCCGAAGTGCAGATGGACACGTCCCTTGTATCCCGTCAAACCCATCGCAATGCTCTGCAGGTCTTCATCCCTGCTCTTGGTGTAAGTTCCGGTGCACGACCTGATGTAAAGCTCGTGGGCCTTCATCAGATCACACGGATCCAGCTCATAGGTGACGGTGACTGGCAACAGCCGCACCTGTGTCAGCCAGTTCCTGAGACTCTCATTCTCCCTGCGATAGGCAATGGTGAGCATCTTCAGGATGGCGGGGTCGGTATGGTCATTCCCGTCCTTGGCTCGGCCCTGTCGCTGGGCGATCCAGACGGAGTTACCGCTTTCCAGGGACTGACGAATGAAGGCGGAAGTGACCGAGTAGGCTTTGAAGGCCGCCTTGGGTGATGTGATCGAACGGGCAACCACAAACGACTTGTTGAGCCGCATGACATCTCCCACCCAGGGAGTCGCCACCAGGTTATCGCCCACAGCGGTGAAGCTGGTCGCGTGACCTGCCTTGTGCAGCGCCCAGTTGAGCAGTGCCGAATCGAGCACAATGTCCCGATGATTGGCAATGAAGAGATAGGGAACCCCGGGTTCCAGCCCACCAATACCCGACACGGAAAAGCCACTCATCGTTTCACGTTCGAGACGGCTCAGCAGACGGGCGACCTGTGTCTGGATATCCGCGATGGAACGCACATGCGCCAATCGGCGACGGATGCCGATGCCTGCAACCAGCGCTGCAAGCCGCGGGCTGCGTTTCGCCAGCCATGGCAGACGGACTGCCGCCAGTGCGCGCAGCAGCGCAGGATCTTCCTGCAGCCGTGCAACGACCGCCGGAATCTCTTCATCGCAGTAAGGCCGGATGGCATCAAGTTCGGACATGGTGACGCAGGTTAACAACTAGACCTCCCTGCCGAAAGGCTTGCGTTATCATCGCGCCTCCAGTTGCAACTCCCGATTCAGCTTCCCCTGACTACCGATCCATCGGTGGAACCGGGCGCATGAGCGATCGGTTCCGAAGGAGCATAGACCAGTGAACATCCGCTCATCTTCATGGCAGGACCTGCCAGCCCTGACGGCGCTGTACAACCATTACATCCTCACAAGTCCATGCACGTTTGATATCGAGCCATATACAGTCGAAACGCGCGCGCCGTGGTTTGAAAAGTTTGACGGTGCGCGCTGGCAGTGCCTCGTCGCGGAAGAAGACGGCGTTGTGCTGGGTTATGGCTGCTCTGGAGAATTCAAACCGAAGGCCGCCTATCGAACGTCCGTTGAGGTCAGCATCTACGTTGCCGGCACTGTCCACCGGCGCGGCATTGCCAGAAGCCTTTATGCGACCCTCTTCGATTCTCTGGCCGGCACCGGAGTGCATCGCGCTTACGCTGGTGTAACGCTGCCGAATGACGCTTCGGTTGCGTTGCATCGGGAGTTCGGCTTTCACGATGCTGGTATCTATCGTGAGGTCGGCAACAAGTTCGGGCGCTTCTGGGATGTGCTGTGGATGGAGCGATACATCAATACCGCTCTGGGTGAACCCGCTACTGGTTGATGTCGAAAGCCTCGAGATTGGCCACGCTTGCGATATGTCATCTGCCTGTCGTGTGGCTCTGTCCTGTGGCTGCGGACGCTAGATCGGGACCACTGCACGGATGGTTGATCACGTCGTTCCGGCGAAACTGGTCTGCCCGGACTCAGATCCCGAAACCCTCGAGTCATGGGAACGTGCCTGTTGACTGTGGTGATGGGTTGCACATCCCCGTCGTTGCAAACCGATGCAGGCAGCGCGGGACCGACGCCAACTCTGCCGTCTCCACAGCGCCAACTCATACCCGTGGTAGATATTGCACCAGCTATTGGTTGAGCTCCAGGCACACGGCCTGCTGCGGCCGCGGGGCTTGAAGTGTCTGCGTTCGTCACCGGGCTCGATCATCCACGCGGGTTGTATGTGCTTCCCAATGGCGGTGTGCTGGTAGCGGAAACCAACGGACCAACGGGCGCAAGTGCGCTCAAGGGAATCAAGGGCGCCGCGATGGGCAAGGTGATGGACACGGCCGGTGCTGCCGTACCCAGTACCAACCGCATTTCGCCGCTGGGTGATGGCGACGGCGACGGCGTGGCCGAGATCAGAAGCGTATTCCTGACGGGTTTGAAATCTCCATTCGGAATGGTTCTGGTGGAGGACAGCTTCTATGTCGCAAATGCGGATTCGCTGCTGCAATTCCCCTATCACAACGATGCCCTTCGCATCGATGCACCGGGCCACCAACTCGCTGACCTGCCGCATGGGCCGGGGCCGCTCAACCACCACTGGACCAGGAGCCTCGTCGCCAGCGCGGATGGCAACCGGCGAGCGGTTACCAGGTCCCTTTTGTCCCATTCCCGTCAGACAATCCGAGTGGCCCAACACAAACAATACTCAGCGGTTTCCCGTCACGTCAGCCAGAGGCGGTGCCCGCTGTGGTCCGGTTGTGCTGGCTATTGACGCAACCGGGACGCTGCTGGTCGCCGATGATGTTGGCAGTGTGGTGTGGCGAGTCACCAGATCCGGTACCGGGCATTGAGCTGAAACGCGACTCTTCTGGAAAGACGCGAACCGGTTACAACAGCAAACGTGCACAAACCGACGGGCGTTGCATCATCTTCAGCGCGAAGAATTCTCCAGGATCGCGCCTGCTCCGGTTGGGGAGCATGGCCCTCGGCGGTACGACCGCCGCTCTGGAAACGATTCCCCGAGAACACTCCATTGGTCTACCCGTTCTGTCCTCCCCTTTCTCACGCCGTCGGGAGCGTTGGCGTCTTGACCGGAGTCAGCCATTCCACCCATTTACCGCGAGTTCGACTCCTCACGCGTCGGGTCGATCGCTTCGGACAGCACCTGGATGGTCAGCAGTGTTCAGCGTGTACTGCCTCGCCGAAACAGGTTCACGACGCCCAGCAAAATGGCGGCACCGACAAAGGAGACGAGTAGCGCCGAAAAGCTGAAGTTATCCTGGTTGATCGTCTCGACACCCACGAGGGGTGAGATGAACCAGCCCGCCAACAGGGCGCCGACGACGCCAACGACAACGTTCAGAATGATGCCTTGCTGGCCATTGGTCTTCATGAGGATGCTGGCAAGCCAACCGATCAAACCACCGACGATCAAGTTCATGGGATTTCCTTGCAAGGTGAGTATGACTGAGAGCCTGGGACGTGCCCCGGGATGGAGAACGCATCGTTTGGCTTTCGGTTCCCTTCAGTCTGTACGCTCGCGCACACCAGAACCCCCATTGCGAGCCATCTGGAAACCGCCATCGTTCGTCTGAACTGGACAACCCGAAGCTCCTCCGGAGGCTGTCATGCTGTCGTGCTTCCCACAGGGGTCTACTCCACAACAAAGCGGAGTCGACAGATCAACTGACCCTGGGGCGTCAGCACATCCACCCGCCAGGCGCCACCAGGGTCCGGGGGAAAGTTGCGCTTGCGGCTGTACGTGCGCCAGCCGTGATCGACACCCTGGATGCGCTCTGTAATCTGATCCAGCCGTATGCCGCGATGCCACCATTCGAACATCACGGATTGTGACAGACCCATGGGCGCCCTTATTGCCACGAATGCAATGACGCCATCTGCAATCAGCGCGTCTGCATCGATGCGTCTGAGCACCGGCCCCGGTTGGAGTTCATCGATGGTCTGCGTGATGCGCGAGTCCTTGAGAGACAGTCCCGCGGCGGGTACGTGTGCTCGAAACTGCCAGAGACACACCAGCGCAACACCAATCGCCGCGATGCTCACAAGACGCAATCGATGATCCTGAATTCCGGCCAGCATGCGCGGCAGACTCAGCAGCAACCAGAGACCAGTGATGGCAAGAGCAAACGGCAGAGCCTGTTCGAGCGGCATGGCCAGAGCGATCGGCAACACTACCAGGCTTGCGATGAAGGTACATAATCCATGGAAGGCAGCGCTGGTGTCAGGCCTTGACGCAATGTGTTTCTGATAGAAGGGGTCGATCGTGCTGACGATGGCAACCAGCGCTACGCTCGCCGTGAATGCGATCTGGCCGACATCACGTTGTGTCGCGCCGATCAGAAACGGTAACGAGAAAAAGAGGATTTCCTGTTGGAGGTTCTGTGTCACGAAACCCAGCAGTTTCGGGGGCAATCGATTGTGCGTCGCACGTTCGAGCCATCGGCCGAGCAGGTTTTCGGCCAACAACCAGGGCCATCCAACCAGCGCCATCACGGCAATGACACGAGCCATCGATTCGCTTCGCTGGATCAGCAGGAATCCCAGCCAACCCGCCACGAAACTGATCGTTGGCAGCAGCCAGGGCCAGCGCCCGGCCCATCTGCGGTTCAACCAGCGGAAAAACGGGTTCGGTGGCCTCTCCATTTCCGAAGTATGAGCGGTCGCGGGATTCGCTGTCGTCTATCTTCAGGGGAGGAGTAGCCAGAAAGGCCCGGGTCCTGACACAGCTCACTCAAGTGAGCGCGCCTGGCAACGTTGATGGGGATCCTGAAGTTGTGGAGATTTACAGGCACCAGAAATAATCTGCAATTCCACCACGACAAGGACAACTCGAACAGTTCTGAGCGTGTGCAGTCAAACCTGGACTTGAAAGGTTTGTCGCCGACCGTGGAGTCGAACACTTCACCGCCGCCATTGGTCCAGTGTTCCATCGCAGGATGGAGCGTTGTTGAGTCATTCCGGGCGAACCAGTGCCAAGGGACAAGGCTTGTTACTGGATGGACTCGCGTCATGGTGCACTTCGCCCGGAGTGGGGATATCTACACGTGCCACCGCGGCTATTCATCGAACGATCTGTAGGCAGCAGTCGCTTGGTTGACGTTTCAATCCACGCAGCGCCGGGTGAGGCGGTGATTGACGGAATCGACACCGGAATCAAGACGCCGCAGAGTGAGAATGGCTGCTTTCATCCGAGCGGAACGCGCTGGCGGGAGCTTGAACGTACCGACCGGAAACCGGGCATTGAATTGTTGGCATTGTCGTTCTATGCCCCATCCTGTCCTGGTCAGGTCATCGCCTGGACGAGCACGACGGGAGAAGACGTGGACTACGCAAGGTTCGACTTTCTCATCGCTGAAAATCAGTCCACGAAGGCGAAATTACTCTGTATCCCGAGACGAGCTCGAAAAATGCGAATGTGCTTGCGAGTGACAACGGTGTACCGAACCCGCGGTGGAATCTGACTTCGTCCTGGATTGTGCAAAGGCCTCTACGAGGGCTGAGGAAGGGTATCGCTGCGCATTACGCAGAGGCCCCGAGAATCTGTTACCGTCAGAAGAACCGGATTCCATTCAATGAATCGATGCCAAGAGTCACGTCTTGCCGCATGGCCGTTGCCCAACGAAAGGCATCACTGAAGGCCGTCCACATCAATCCAGGCGACCACAACCTTCAGGCTGGATGACTCCACGGCACTGAATCCATGCGAAACTGAGACCCTCCCCCTCCGAGACTTCCAAGGTGCATCGCCACTGGGTATTCAACGCCATCAACGCCATCAACGCCGAATTCCAGCGAAGCGCCGACACACACATGATCCGTGTCGATATCCCTGGCAGTGTGTCCACACCGATTTATCTCAAGGACGAATCTACTCACCCCAGCGGCAGCCTCAAACACCGGCTCGCCCGTTCGCTGTTCCTGTACGGACTGTGCAATGGATGGATCCGCGAAGGTACAACCATCGTTGAAGCATCTTCCGGCAGTACGGCAGTTTCCGAAGCCTACTTTTCCCGTTTGCTCGGCCTCCCCTTCATCGCAGTTGTACCGGCGAGCATATCTGTGAAAAAGAAAGCACAAATCGAGTTCTATGGCGGTCGATGTAAACTGGTGGATGATGCGGGGACAATGATTCCGGAAAGCGAGCGACTCGCCCGTGAGTGCGCGGGACATTTCATGAATCAGTTCACGTACGCTGAGCGCGCCACGGACTGGCGAGGCAACAACAACATCGCTGACAGCCTGTTCACGCAAATGCGCCTGGAGTCACAACCGGAACCCGCCTGGGTGGTGGTCGGTGCAGGCACCGGAGGGACATCGGCAACCATCGGGCGCTTCATTCACTACCATCGACATTCCACGCGACTGTGTGTTGTCGATCCTGACGATTCGGTCCTCTTCGATTTTTATCTGCATCGCAAGCCGGATGCGGCAGCCAGGGGCTCCCGAATCGAGGGCATCGGCCGACCATCCGTTCCGGGATCTTTCATGCCGGACATCGTGGACCGGATGCTGAAGGTCCCTGATCGATGGAGCATCGCCGCAATGTTGTTCCTGGAGGGAGTACTCGGCCGTCGCTGTGGTGCATCTACAGGTACCAATCTCATCGGCGCAATCGAACTGGCAAGTTCGATGCGCAGGTCAGGCGCAGAAGGCAGCATCGTGTCCCTGATCTGTGACGACGGGCTCCGTTACGCAGACACCTACTACGACGCAGACTGGCGGCGCGCCCAAGGTCTTGAACCCGAAGATGAGTTGGATCATCTCGATCACTTCTATCGGACAGGGTATTGGGAGAGCGTCTGCTGACATGGCTGATGTCCGACAGCCTGAACGAAGGTTGTCAGCTATCATCCCGCCTGGTGCAAAAAAAGGTCTCCTCCGTGCTTCGATTCGCCCTGGTGCTGCTACTGCTGGCTCCCGCGTTTGCTCAAGCCGATCTTCTCAAGGATCTCGCGCGCAACGCCGAAATCCTCGACGTCCAGCTCTCACCGACCGGCGCCTACCTTGGTGTGCTGCGCGAAGTCGACGACAAACGGACCGCGGTGTTTTTCAGTTTTCCTTCCATGAAACCGCTGAGTGTCATGGAATTCCCGGGGCGAAACGAAGTCGGACAGTTCTGGTGGGTAAATGACGAGCGTGTTGTTGCCAGCGTGGTGTTCGAGCGCGATCGTTTTGAAGAAGAGCTTGGCTGGGGTGAACTCTACGGCATGAACGTCGACGGCACCAAAGGGGAACACCTTTTTGGACTGCGCGCGAGTCGGGACGCGGTTGGCGGGTTTACTCAACGCAAGACGAGCGAATACGGTTCCGCCCGAATCATCGACCATCTGTGGGATGACCCGAAGCACGTTCTGATTTCGATCACCAAATGGAACCTGACTGGCGGCTACCGACAGGTCGTGGAGTTCGCAAAGTTGGACGTCTACACAGGGCGCATAACCGCCAGACAGGTTGCGCCGGTACCTGATGCCGAACTGGTCACCGACAACCAGGGGGAGGTTCGCTTCGCCTTTTCTCTCAGCGACCAGCAGGACCTGGTCATTCACTATCGCGACCCGGAGTCCAACGCATGGGAAGAGTTTTCGCGCACGCCCTTCGGAGAAAGCGGCATCAATCCGGTGGCGACGCACCCGGACGGTCGGATCTTTGTCACCGCCGGAGACGGTGGGAAGGCAAGTGGCATCTATCTGCTCGACCCGAAGACCCAACAAAAAACGAAGGTTTATCAGCATGTTCGGGTAGACAGCTCGCCGCTGCTGGATTTTCGGAATCGGCTCTATGGAGTCAGGGTCGACGCCGGGCGGCCGTCATTTGTCCCGGTCGATGAATCACATCCTGGCAGCCGGCTGATCACCGCGCTGCAGGCGGCCTTCCCGGATCGACACGTTGGCATCTCCAGTACCACCCACGATTTTGGTTCATCGATCATCGCTGTCATCGACGACAACCACACACCTGAATACTACCTGCACAATAGCGGTGCCAATCAGCTGCAACTGATGTTCGATTCCCATCCGTGGATTGACGACCAGACACTACCAACCACGCGGCCGATCAGCTTCACAACCCGCGACAGGGTACTGCTTGATGGTTATCTCTCGCTGCCGCCAGGCAGCGATGGCAAGAACATGCCGCTGGTCATCGTTCCCCATGGTGGACCACACGGTCCACGCGACTACTGGGGCTTCAACTGGGAGAGCTTCATTCCGGCTTCCGGTTTTGCAATGTTGCAGATCAACTATCGAGGTTCTGGGGGGTATGGCTCGGCGTTCGAAAAGTCTGGTTTTCGCAAGTGGGCAACGGACATGCAGAACGATCTGTCCGACGGTGTTGGCTGGGCCATCAAGGAAGGTATCGCCGATGCCAACCGCGTCTGCATCTTTGGTTGGAGTTACGGTGGTTATGCTGCCGTCATGAGTCTGGCGCGCGAACCTGGACTCTATCGCTGTGCAATAGCCGGCGCTGGCGTCTATGACCAGGAAGAGCAGTACCGGAACGCCGATTTTACCGATCAGACCCGTTGGGGTCGCCGATATATGGACAAGGTTATCGGCCCAACGGTGGAAGACAGGATTGAAGCGTCGCCCATCACCTACGTGGACAGGATCAGGACGCCGCTTCTCCTCATCCACGGCGAAGAGGATGTGCGCGTCCCGATCGAGCACAGCAAAAAACTGATCGAGTCGTTTGTGAAGGCGGGGAGGACACCGCCGAGGCTCATCGAACTTCCCAATGAGGGGCATTCGCCGAAAAACGCTGACAACGTCGAAAACTGGTATCGATCAACAATCGGGTTTCTGAATCAGCACATCGGAAAAAAAACCTGAGTTACCGGGGCTGAATGACCAGCGCGTTGGCCAGGATCCACACACCAGCCGCCAACAGGATCGAAAAGGCGAATCTGCGCACTGCGGCGTCGGACCATGGCGGGGGAAGATTGCGACCAATCCAGGTTCCCAGGAACACCACAGGCAAGGCAATCAGGGCCTGGAGCAATACGGCATGGGTCAGACCACCACTGAGCCCGACCATGACAGTTCGCAGGCTGGTCGTGATCGCGAAACAGGCAAGCAACGTGGTTCGAACCGCATCAAGTGGCAGCGGCTGACGATACACGAACCAGCCCAGCACCGGACCGCTCGCGGCAAAGAGACCGGCCAGCAGTCCGCCCAGAGAACCCGCGACAAACGTTGGCAGTGGCCGGGAGAGGGAAGGTCGCTGTCTCGGGCGCAGCAACATCGCCAGCGCGCCTGCAGTGATGAAGCTCCCCAGCAGCAGGCCGAGTACCTGTTCGGCATTTCGATCAAGAACCGTCAACAGCCACAAGCCCGCGCCAATGGCGATCACCTGGCCGGCTATCAACCAGCCGAACAGACCACGATGGAGATGTCCGGAACGTCCGCGCAATGAAAGAACGACGTTGACGAAGGTAATGATGCTGACGGACGCCGTGACCTCGGAGATCCGGATCAGTCCGCTTGCGCCCAAGATGGCGATCATCAGCAGCCCCATGGCAAATCCCGCTATGGCCTGCACGTAGCTGCCGACAAGCGCGCACACCAGAAACAGGGCCAACGCGGGGAGATCCATGCGCACGGAGTATAAGAGAGAGCCCTGCGCCGCACCCGAATCGTTTGTGAAAGCGCTGGAACCGGAAGCGGTGATGCTGCAGTGATATAGTACCGGTATGAATCTCGAACTGGTTGGCCACACGGCCATCGTTACCGGTAGTCACAGGGGCACTGGACTCATCATTGCCCGCCATCTCCTGCGGGAAGGTGCAACCGTTCTGGTGCACGGATTCACGGACGATCAGGCTCGCGCGGCAGTTCGTGACCTGGGAGCCGGGATTGCAGTTTTTGGTGACATCCGGACCGATGCCGGCGCACAGACGGTGATCGACTCCTGTCTTGCGAATCAGGTGGATATCCTGGTGAACAACTACGGCACCGCCGACGCCGGTGACTGGCTGAAGAGCGACAGTTCAGCCTGGATCGATGCCTTTGAAAAAAACGTTCTCAGCGCCCAGCGGTTGATCCGGGGTCTCCTGCCGGCCCTGAAGGCCCGCGGTTGGGGGCGGATCCTGAATCTGGGAACGATCGGTTCGACTCGACCCAACGCGATCATGCCCCACTACTACGCTGCCAAGGGCGCATTGGCAGCCATGACCGTCAGCCTGGCCAGAGAACTGGCGGGTACGGGCATACGGGTGAACCTGGTGTCCCCCGGCCTGATCCGCACTCCTGAGGTCGAAACCGCGAACCTCGAACGCGGTCGACGCAAGGGCTGGGGGCACACGTGGGCTGAAATCGAACCACACGTGGCGGCAGACATTCCCATCGGCCGAATCGTGCGGCGTGAGGAAGTTGCCGATCTGGTCGCATTTCTGGCCAGTCCGTTGGCCGATGCAATCCACGGTCAGAACTTCCGCATCGACGGTGGTGCAGTCAGTATCGTCTCCTGACCCTCTGCGGGAACGTCAGCATGAAAGATCCCATCCAGACAAGCCGGTCCACCCTGTTGCGAGGCGTGGGCCTGCTACTCATTCTCGGCAGCAGCATGATCTTCGATACGGCATCGGACGCGCCATTGCACAGCCTGTGGCTGCCACTGGTCATGGCCATCGGCGCCATACTCGCCTTGCAGAACATGCTGGCGGTCGCCCTTGCCACTACTGCCCTGACCGCCATTCACACCAACCTGTCGGCTGGTGACTGGGTCATTGCCAGGGCCTACCCACTGCTCGCTCTGTTCGGCGGTCTCACGATTGCCATCATCCTCGCGCAGCGCTTCCATCATCGGGTAGTCACAACCCGGGCCGAGCGCGAAGCAAGACGTCGTGAGCTCAAGGAGTGAACGAAAGACACCCGCAGGATATCGCTGGTCTGATCCTGACCGGATTCCGGGCTTATCGAAACGAGTTCGGTGAAGTCACTGCTGCAGCCAGGACCCGTTTTGAAACTGCCGACTGGCAAGCGGCACTGGCAGCCAACCGGACCCGGCTCGATCTGTATCGAGAGCACCTGCGGCCGGTCGTCGCCCAGTTGAAAGACATCGAGATCGATCGGGTGCGGTGGCAGGCAGTCCGAGCCGCCTACCATGAAATGTCTCGCCATGAATGGGATGCAGAACTCGCGGAGACTTTCTACAACTCGATTCACAGGGCAGTGACCAGCGATCAGGCTGTGGACGACTCGCAGATGTTCGTGACTACGGCCCTGCCCCCTGTTCGTCCTGTAGGTCGGGATGCGGTGGTGCGCAGTTTCACGCCCGAGAACAGCGTCTTCGACATGGTGAAGGACATCCTCCATGCCTTTGACTTTTCCTTGCCCTGGCGACACCTCGATCAGGACGTTTCCAACATACTCCGTTCACTCGCCGAAGAACGACCGGAAATCAGATCGTCGCGTGCGCTGGCCGTGGAAATCCTGACTTCAGTGTTCTTTCGCAACAAGGGCGCGTACCTGATCGGAAAACTGATCTATGAAAATCGATCGTGGCCCGTGGCGTTGCCCCTCCTGAACGACAACGGAAAACTTTATGTCGATACGCTCATCTGCGACGAGGATGAGTTTTCGATCATGTTTTCATTCACCCGCTCGTACTTCATGGTGGCGACTCCGCGTCCCCGAGCCCTCATCGACTTCCTGCATGAACTGCTGCCCAACAAGAAGATCTCCGAACTGTACTCGGCTGTCGGCCTCTACAAACACGGCAAGACCGAGTTTTACAGAGGTTTCCTTGAACATCTGCAGAATTCGAACGATCAGTTTGTCATCGCTCCGGGAATAAAGGGGATGGTGATGAGCGTATTTCTGCTGCCTTCCTATCAGACCGTGTTCAAGATAATAAAGGACCGCTTCCCCGCACAGAAGAACACAACTGCAGCGGAGGTCCGCGTCAAGTACACCATGGTGAAGGCCCATGATCGTGTCGGCCGCATGGCAGACACCCAGGAGTTCCAGAATATCTCCTTTCCACGAGCCCGCTTTTCAGAAGCACTGCTCACCGAGTTGCAGACAGTCGCAGCAAACTCACTGGTACTCACGGATACGATGGTCATCATCAGGCACCTGTATACCGAAAGACAGATGACACCGCTGAACATCTACGTGGAGCAGGCGAACGACGTGGAACTGCGAGGCGCTCTGGATGAGTACGGCAATGCCATCAAGCAACTCGCAGGTGCAAACATCTTTCCTGGCGACATGCTGCTCAAGAATTTCGGCGTGACACGCCACGGTCGCGTGGTCTTTTATGACTACGACGAAATCTGCTATCTCACCGAAGTGAATTTCCGCCGAATTCCAGAGCCGCGCAATGAAGATGAAGCCATGTCATCGGACGCCTGGTACTCGGCCGCCCCCAACGACGTGTTTCCGGAGGAATTCCGCAGATTCCTGTTCGGCAAGCCGGTCGTGAAAGCACTGTTCATTCAGATGCATGGTGATCTGTTCACACCGGAATACTGGAAAAGCTTGCAGGATTCCATCAATGATGGACATGTCCTTGATGTCTTTCCTTACCGGCGCAAGAAACGTTTTGCCAGGCACGAAGCAAGTTGAACCGTCTCCCCTCTGCCATTCTGTTTGACTTCGATGGCACGCTGGCACCCAACCTGGATCTGCCTGACATGCGACGCCAGGTTGTCGAATTGACCAGGGCGTACACCGTTCCCGATGAAGTATGGCAAGGACGCTACATCGTCGAGATCATTGATGCCGCGCACGAACACCTGCGCAAGACAGATGACCAGCTGGCGGCCCGATATTTCACGCGTGGCCACCAGTTGATTACCGACATCGAAATGAGCGCAGCGCGGATGACGAATGTCTTCACCTGGGCTCGTGATGTGCTTGCGAGCGTACGATTCCGCGGCATCCGCACGGCCATAGTCACCCGCAATTGCGAAGCTGCCGTCAGGCAGACCTTTCCCGATCTTGACGACTACGTCGATCTCTTGCTGGCACGGGACAATGTGATCCATCTCAAACCGGACCCCCGGCATTTTACGACTGCTCTCGATCGGCTGGACCAAACACCCGAAACTGCTTGCATCGTCAGTGACGGTGCAATGGACATGCGTACCGGACGTCAGTTGGGACTGCATTGTGTTGGCGTACTGAGCGGCAGCAATTCCGGTGACCAACTGCGGGAGGCCGGTGCTCACCGTATCCTGCCCGATGCCAGTGCACTCGAGATCTGAAGTGCGGGACAGTCCTGATCAACCCTGTTTGGCCCGGGTTCAGCCGATGCTTCGTGTGCTCAGGCGGGATTCATGTAATCACGGTAATACGTCAGCTTGCCGTCCCGCACCTTGTAGATGCCACAACCGCTTTTTTCACCGCCTGGTGTGACGGCAATCCACTGCGCCCAAGCCACCTCGCCCGCGCCAGCCACTTCGAGGACGCGGAAGTGTGTCTTCCGCTCGCCCATTTCTCCCACCATTCTTTCCATGAAACCCCGGATTGCCCCAATGCCTTGAAACGTACCGAAAAAAGGATCCACCAGGGTTGCATCCTCTGCAAACAGATCAGGTAGCAGCCTGTAGTCACCATGGTCCTGCACCCGCCAGAAATTTTCGATCGTCTCCTGTGCATTCCTCACTAAAACCTCCTTCCAGTTCTATTTTGTGACAAACCAGTTCACCGGCGAATTTGGACTGGAACGTGTTTCGACAGGATGCACATCCGGGTTATGCGCCCATCGCACCGCATTGGCGAGCACCTTGCCAATATCTGCCCTGTGATAGATCGGATAGGTTTCATGTCCCGGACTGAAATAGAAGACACGCCCTTTGCCGCGCCGGAAGCAGCAGCCACTTCTGAAAACCTCGCCCCCGGAGAAGTTGCTGATGAAAACGAGTTCATCCGGGTCCGGAATGTCGAAGTACTCGCCATACATTTCATGCAGTGGCAACACCAGCGGCTGAGGAACACCCACCGCGATGGGGTGTGCAGGTGCGACCGTCCAGATCAACTCACGATCCTCGGCCTCGCGCCATCGCAGGTTGCAGGTTGTGCCCATCAGCATGCGAAATATCTTTGACAGATGTCCACTGTGCAGGACGATCAGACCCATGCCCTGCAGCACTCTCGCATGTACCCGGGCAACGATCGCATCTTCAACCAGATGATGCGCGAGGTGACCCCACCAGATCAGTACATCCGTACTGTTCAGCACGCCTTCCGAAAGTCCGTGCTCGGGAGCGGCCAGCGTGGCGGTACGCACCACAATATCCGGCTCTGGTTTTAAAAGTTCGGCGATCGCGCCATGAATGCCGTGCGGGTAGATCGAGCGCACAGTTTCGTTGCGCTGTTCGTGGAGCCCTTCATTCCAGATAGTGATTGTTGGCATTGCCGTCCTCCACAGCAGTTTGATGTCCAGTCTAAAGACTTCATGAGCCTTGCTCTATGCACGACTCGCAAGCCATGGCCTTGAATGCACAGGAAACGGGCGATGCACAATCAAAGGGCAAAACGACCCGGGATGTGCCCAGCGGGGTTCCTGTCGCGACAGATCGCCGGACAACTACGACAAAAAATCTCGGGTTTCCACTGAACATCGGCCTGTGCCGTCGACATTTGCCGAATGATCCGGGCTAGAATCCCCATCGTTGAGTTGCAGGGGATGTGCATGCTCAGGCCTACGGTTGCCAGAAACGCCATTGGTCCATTGCTCGATCAATTGATCCATCAACTGGAACACGAAGGCAGCGCCACGCAGTGCGCCTACTTCAATCGCATTCGGCGTTCGCTGAATCGAGCGCACGATGACTTCGAACTCATCGTTCCGATCCAGGCTCTCTCCACCACCCCCGCAGTCGGTTTCTCGTTTTCCCAGGATGCCGATGTACTGATCTGCAGGATTCTCGAGAAAACGGCTGAGCTTTCCGCAGATTTCACCTATCAGAATGGCCCGACACACTGACATGCAAATCACGACTCTGTGTCGATACCCTGTAAAAAGCATGGCCGGAGAAAGTCTCGACCAGGCCATGCTTGGGATATCCGGCATACCCGGTGATCGTGCGTGGGCTGTGCAGGATCAGACCCGAGGCGGCATTCGCGGCGCCAAGCGCTTTGCGCAACTCATGCAGTGTCAGGCCAGATTCATTCGTGAGCCCACGCAGGCAGAGCGATCGCCTCCCGTGCAGATCGTGGCGCCGTCCGGCCGGACCATCAACAGTGACGACACCGAGGTTCACGACTTTCTCACGCAGGCCGTCGGTGCCCCTGTCAGACTCTGGCCACTGCTGGATGCATCCAGCCTTGATCACTATCGTCGAGGGGCACCTGAACCTGGTGTCAGCATGGAGGCCTCGATGCGGGAAGTGTTTGCCCGAAACGCCGACGAGGCGTTGCCCGACCTGAGCCGGTTTCCGCAGGAACTCTTCACCTACGAGTCACCACCCGGTACCTATTTCGACGCCTTTCCCCTGCTGATCATGACCACGGCAACACTCTCGACCCTGGCAGCTTCGAGACCCGAGAGCAGGTTTGATGTTCGCCGCTTTCGACCGAATGTTGTACTCGAGGTGGATGCTCCGGGTTTTCCCGAAAACCTGTGGGAAGGACGGCGGGCACGTCTTGGCAACGCAACGATCGCCCTGCAAATCACCTGTCCACGCTGTGTCATGACCACTCACGCCTTCGCGGACCTGCCAAAGGATCCTCAGATCATGCGGACACTGGTCCAGAAAAATGGCGGCAATGCGGGCATCTACGCGAGCGTCATCACACCCGGCAACGTGCGTGTCGGGGATACACTTGAATGGTTGTGAACATCAAGGGCTGCGACTTGATGTGCATTGACTGAAAGATCGGCCAGCCCTGATCCGGCTGCGAACTTGCAGTGTGTGAATCGGAGAGGCAGGAACATACCTGCCTCTCCTCGCACCTCTCATGGAACCGGCATGGAACCGGCCATTCAGAGCCGACTAGTTGCTTCCAGTGGGTACCTTGTTGAACGGAATACCTTTGTCGGCGCGGGGATCCTGCGGCAGACCGAGCACTCGCTCGGCAATGATGTTTGCCATGATCTCATCCGTGCCGCCAGCGATGCGCAACCCAGGTGAGGACATGTAGCTCAACTGGAACATGCCCTTGGCTTCCGACAACTCCTCATCCCAGATGGCACCGTGCTCTTCCAGCAGATCGATGCAGAACGCCGCCATTTCCTGATTTTTTGGCGCACCCACCAGCTTGCCAATGGAATTCTCGGGCCCGGGGATGGCGCCTTTCGACAGTGCTGTCAGCGAGCGATATCCCGTGTACTTGAGTCCGGACTCCTGAACAAACCAGTCGGCGAGCCTGGCCCGGATCGATCGATCCTCGATCGCAGGCTTGTCGTCAATCGTGAGTTTCTGGGCCAGTTTTACCGCCTGACGAAAGCCAACACCACCACCACCAGCACCGATCGACGCACGCTCGTTCATCAGTGTGGTGAGCGACACCTGCCAACCCTGCCCGACTGCGCCAAGTCGCTGCGAGTCCGGAATGCGGACATCGGTGAAGTACACTTCATTGAAATTTGCACCGCCCGAGATCTGCTTGATGGGCTTGACGACTATCCCCGGACTTTTCATCGACAGGAAAAAGTAGGTCAGTCCCTGGTGTTTTGGTACGTTCGGATCCGAACGTGTGACCAGGATCGCGTAGTCCGAGTAGTGAGCACCAGAGGTCCAGATTTTCTGACCGTTGATGACCCACTCATCGCCAACCTTCTCGGCCTTGGTTCGCAGTGCCGCAAGGTCAGAGCCACCTGCGGGCTCGGAGAAGAGCTGACACCAGATTTCTTCGCCACTGGCAAGCTTCGGCAGATAACGCAGCTTGTGTTCTTCAGCGCCCCACGTCATGAGCGTCGGCGCGGCCATACCCTGGCCAATGCTGAACACACCGCCAGGTACCTGATACTTTGCTTCTTCCTGGTTCCAGATGACCTGTTCGATCGCCGAACCACCACGACCACCATATTCGCGGGGCCACCTGATGCAGGCCCAGCCAGCGTCATACTTGCGCTTCTGCCAGAGTTTGGAAGCTGCAATCTCGTCGAGACCTTCAAGTTCTTTTTTTGCCGGAACATTGGCTTTGAGCCACGCACCCGCTTCTGAGCGAAAACGCGCCTCTTCCGGGGAATCTTCAAAATCCATTCTGCTCTCCTTACGCTGCGTCGCCGGTAACGGCCGCGTTGATCAACTTGTCTTGCCACTGACCGAGGCTGCCGATATTGACGGACAGCAGTCGTGAACGCCGGTAGTGGAACTGGCAATCGAATTCCCAGGTGAAACCCATTCCACCGTGCGTCTGAATATCCTCACGGGAAGCGAACTCATACGCATGTATCGCGCCGACACGAGCCGTGGCAGCCGCAAGGGGCAAGTCGTCCGCGTTGGTTGCCAGCGCCCAGGCGCCGTAGTAACAATTCGAACGTGCGATCGTGTTCTTCACGTACATGTTGGCAAGTTTGTGTTTGATGGCCTGGTACGACGCAATCGGCCGGCCGAATGCATAGCGGCCCATCGCGTAGTTCTTGGCCTGCTCGAGCGCTGCCTGGGCACCCCCCACCTGTTCCCACGCAAACAACACGGCAGCGCGATCCAGCAGCCGCTGTGTCAACGCCCAACCCTGGCCGTCCGCACCCATCAACTCTGCCGCCGCACCATTGAACACGACAGTGGAATGGGCACGGGTGGGATCGATCATCTTGATGGGTGACTGACTGACCCCTGCCCCGTTGAACTCCACCAGCGCGAGGCTTGCGCCATCGCCCTTGGCAGACTTGACGACCACCACCGCGATGTTGGCAACACCCGCATCGGCGACGGGCACTTTTGTCCCGGTGAGCTTGCCGCCGACCAGTGTTGTCTTGAGATTGGCCGGTGTCGCGCGTCCCGGTCCTTCTGCCATCGCAAAGGTGCCGATTGCTTCGCCGCTGGCAAGCCTGGGTAACCATGCAGCTTTTTGTGCAGGGCTGCCAGCCAGCATCAGGGCCTCAGTAGCAAGGTAGACCGAAGAAGAAAACGACGTCGGTGCGACCGATCGTCCCATTTCTTCGGCAATCACGCACAGTTCGTAATAGCTCAACCCCAGCCCGCCGTGTTCTTCCGGGACCACCGTGGCCGTGAAGCCCATATCGGCGATCTTTTTCGCCAGGTCACCATCGCCTGTCTTCTGACCATTCAACACCGCGCGCACAAGCGACGGTGGACACTCCCCATCCAGAAAGCTGCGCGCCTGTTCGCGCAGCAGATTCTGGTCTTCGGAAAACTCGAAGTTCATGATTCTCCCCAGCTTTTTGGTAACTGGGGATTCTCTACACTTTGGGACTGGAAGGCGAGCCCGCTACACTGCCCCGGACAGTAGCGCCGCGGCCTGGTACCAACCTCGCCTCGACCAAACCTATGACATCGCCACCAGCAGAGGTTTTCAGCCGCATGAAGCAAGACTTTCGAAGCTTTGGCTTTGTCCGGGTAGCGGCAGTTGCTCCCGTGCTCGTGCTCGGCGATCCAGCTGCGAACGCCCGGGCAATCATCGCCTCGATCACGCAGGAGACCGAGGCAGGCTGCGAAGTAGTGCTGTTTCCGGAACTCGCGTTGACCGGCTACTCCTGCGAAGACCTGTTTCTCGGCAGCAGCCTGCTGGATGCTGCCCGATCGGCGCTGGTTGAAGTTGTGGACGCATGCCAGAACATCACGGCCATCGTCGGGTTGCCCTGGCAACTGGGCGACGGACGAGTACTCAACTGTGCGGCAGTCATCCAGTCAGGAACCGTGGTGGGTATGGTTCCCAAGACCCGACATCCCAACTTCAGCGAGTTTTACGAGTTGCGATGGTTCACTTCAGGCGCGGATGTTGAAGAACAGGTGAGTGACAGCGCACTCGGTCATTTCCTGATCAGTCCGCGCCAACTCTTTGACTGCAACGACTACCGGTTTGGCATCGAAATCTGTGAGGACCTTTGGTCACCGGAACCTCCTTCAACCGGTCTCTGCCTTGCAGGGGCGGAAATCGTGTTCAATCCATCAGCGTCCAACGAACTGATTGGCAAGGCCAGCTATCGGCGGGACCTCGTCCGCATGACCAGCGCCCGCCTGCTGTGTGCCTACGTTTATGCCGGCAGCGGCCCTATGGAATCAACCAAGGACATAGTCTTCGGAGGCCACCTTCTGCTGGCGGAAAACGGAGTATTGATCGCACAGAGCGACCGATTCAATCTGCAGGGCTCCCGACTGCAGCAGGATATCGACATTCATCGCCTGCGGCATGAACGGCGCAGCAACACCACGTTTGCACATAGCGATCGGCCCATCGATTACATGCGGGTTCGCGTAGTACGTCATGGAAAAGCGGTTCACCGGCTGTTTCGGTCCGTCAATCCGCACCCGTTCGTGCCAGATGATCCGCATGAGTTCGAAGAACGTGCAGATGAAATTCTCGCCATCCAGAGTACGGCGCTGGCCCGCCGCATGATTGCCAGCCGGGCTAAAACCCTGGTCATCGGCTTGTCCGGAGGACTCGATTCGACCCTGGCCTTTCTGGTTTGTCTGCAGACTCTGGCGAAGCTCGGCCTTGATAACAAAGCTTTGCACGCGATCACCTCACCAGGACCAGGTACCACCCGCCATACGTACAACAGCGTCAGCCAGTTGGGTGCGACGACCGGCGTCGTGATTCGCGAAATCCAGATTCACGATGCAGTGACGCACAACATGGAGTCACTGGATCACGTTGCGCAGGACACGGTCTTCGAGAACATCCAGGCCAGGCAACGCACGCAGATACTGTTCAACTACGCCAACCAGCAGGCTGGCATCGTGGTCGGCACAGGCGACCTCTCGGAGCTTGCCCTGGGCTGGTGCACATTCAATGCCGATCACATGGCCAACTATAATGTGAACGTCAGCGTACCAAAGACGATGATTGCCTATCTGGTACGCTGGTATGCAAGGCACCGCGCTGACAAACCACTCGCAGCCGTGCTGGACCGCATCATTGCAACGCCAATTTCACCAGAACTGTTGCCGGCCAGAGACGGCGAAATCAGTCAACGCACGGAAGAAATCATCGGGCCCTACGAGCTCCACGATTTTTTCCTGTATCACTATCTGCGCAGCGGTGCCGGCCCTGCCCGTATCCTTGCTCTGGCAGAAGTCGGCTTCACTGGCGTTCACTCTCGCAACATCATCAAAAAGTGGCTGCGTCTGTTCTTTCAGCGTTTTTATACCCAGCAATTCAAGCGAACAACGTTGCCGCCTGGACCAAAGGTTGGCACGGTAAGCCTTTCGCCGCGAGGAGACTGGCGCATGCCTGACGAGGCCAGTGTCGACAGCCTGTTGCAGATCATCGATTCGCTCTGACCACAGACGCCATGCAGAACCGGGAGAAATGATGATGACAAGGTGGCTCACCATTGCGTGCCTGATGCTGGCCAGCCAGGCCATGGCAGCAGAACAGCAGAGCAAACACTGCGGTGCGCAAGGTGTCTGGGTCGAAATCCTCGGCGCCGGGGCCGGAGAACTGAACCAGGATTGGGCCGGACCGTCCTACATCGTCTGGATCGATGACAAAGCGAGACTCCTGGTTGATGCCGGTGCTTCGAGCACAACACAGTTCGCAAAGGCCGGGGCGCGGTTCGAAGACCTTGATGCCATCGTTCTCAGCAATCTGGAACCTCACCTGACCACGTCATTG
Organism: Pseudomonadales bacterium; assembly: GCA_041752315.1. Taxonomy (GTDB): domain Bacteria; phylum Pseudomonadota; class Gammaproteobacteria; order Pseudomonadales; family Azotimanducaceae; genus SYFY01. The sequence continues at coordinate 2,238 of JBGSHJ010000020.1, read as the reverse complement.
CCTGCCTATTTTGCAGGTTCGCTTGATTCCACGCGTGATCGGCTGCTGCCTGTGTTTGGTCCGGACGGCAATTCGTCCCATCCAGGGACCGTACAATTCATCGATCGTCTGGTCGGCCTGGAAGGTGCCTATCCGCACTATGCAAGCCTGCTCAGCACACGCACCAAGGCAGGTTACAAACTCACCATTACGGAAGTGCCAACTGCCGGAAAAAGGCGATGGGCACGCTTCGGCTCAGACAACCTGCGCCTGTCATCCATCGCAGTCGATCACGGCGATGTCCCGTCGCTCGCCTGGCGGGTTGATGCGGGTGCAGTGTCCATCGTGTTCACAGGCGCATTCAGCCACGACAAGGATCAACTGGTGAACTTTGCCAAGGGTGCGGACGCGCTGGTGGTGACCCACGCAATCACTGAAAACATGCGTGGCGACTGGCTGAACCGCTATGCTCCGCCCTCAAAACTTGCCGAGGTAGCCGCCGGCGCCGATGTGGATACGCTGATTCTCGGTCACCGCAACAATCGTACCCGGGGTCGCGAGTCGCAAAGTCGTGAAGCCATCCTCGCTCACTTCAGCAAGTCGCTGATTTTTGCCAACGACAGCGAGTGCTGGGGATTCAGATCGGAAGGTTAGTACTACTGTATCACTAAGTATCAACTCGCCTGTTTCCGCAGCACGGACCTACGCTGAGTTTTCCTGCGATGGTTCGTGCCAGCTGGAAGCGCCGAGTTGCGATTGAGTTCGGTTGATGTCGTTGCATCGGCAGCACCACCACGTACCTGGAAGCCTTCGGGTATGGCAAGTTCCTTGAATCGTGCGCCGTTTTTTTTGCCGTGCACCAAACGTTCTCGCATCAGGAATCCGTACGCAGCGATACACAAGCTCGCATGATGGTGAAATCCTCGCCAGTTACGACCCTCAAAGTGACCGAGCCCGAGTTCCTGTTTCAACTCCTGGTCGTCCCGTTCGATTTGCCATCGACTCATCACCGTCCCAACCAGGGCGCGCAAGCCGGTGGCCTCTGGAAGGTTGCTCAGCCAGTAGTGGGAAGGTTCATCGGCTGCAAGCGGCCATTCAATGAGGAGCCATTGTGCTGCCCGGGGTTGATCGTGGTGTGCCGCCTGTACGCGCACCCGCGCAAAGCGAGAGCGCAATGTCCCTGCAGTGCCCTCACGCCACGTCACCATTCGCCACTTCTTTGCAGGAATTTCCTTGGCGAGTTGCGCTATCGCGATCGGTTGGTGCGTCTCGTCGCGAATCATTCGTCGACGTGGCCTGCCCGAAACGCCGGTCTTTGGCGTCGGCCAAGGTCGAGGCTGATATCGGCCCCACCACACCTGGGTGGGACCGCGGGTGCCGACCGCATAAGTCAGACCGAGTGCTTCAATCCGTTCACGCCACGCCGTCTCACACCCATACGCTGCATCAGCCAGCACAATGCCTGCCGGATGACCATAGTGCAGCGCCGCTTCAATGTGCTGCAGCGCCAGCGCCGGCTTCGTCGCAAACGTCACGTCCGCCGGCACGCCCGTCTTGCCGCGACGCTCTACATCATCACTCCACTCGTGCGGCAGGTAGAGTCTGTAACCAACCGGGATGCTCCCCCTCGCTGTGGCGACCGACAGCGACACCGCCACGCGACAGTTGTCCTGTTTGCCACTCTGCCCGCAGTACTGATGCGCAACACCGACCGAGTGCGATCCCTTCTTCGGGAACCCTGTATCGTCAATGATCCAATGCACCGTATCCCCTTCGGCCACCAACGCCGGGATCACCAACCTCGCCACAGTCGCCAGCATCGCTTCGTCGCTCCATGCAGCCTGCGAAACAAAGTGATGCATCGACTGGTGCACGGCACGGACGTTGTCCGGATGAACACGCGCTGCCATCGGTTCAATGCTCTTCCGGCCTCCTTCAAGAAGCAGCCCCTTCAAGTACCAGCGCGCCGGTTCAACACGATCTGCGTGTAACAGCGCTTCGGTTAACTCATTACAGTAACGCTCAAACCGGACATCCAGAGACTCGGACATGCTGTTTCCTCGACTGACCCTTGCAAGGATGAGCATAACCGGTTATTTAATGACACAGTAGTATTAGGGAAGGTCTGATTTATCAGACCTTCCTGCGTGGTGCAGGGATGCACCACCATTTTCCCTGCGTGAAACGCAAGGAAAATGAGAGGAACACGCAGTGTTCCGTTCTGATCAATTCGCAGGAGCGAATTGATCAGAATAACCT
>JBGSHJ010000019.1:0-11646 GCA_041752315.1 Pseudomonadales bacterium | reverse complement strand
CGTCGACGGTCGGCGGGTTGGGCGCCTGAACTGGAAGCTGCAAGCAGAATTGGTGGCTGTGTCGTTTCCGCTGCGAAGAGGTCCCGTGCGAAGAGGTCACCCCACGTATCCGCACGGAGCATCGGCGCAGACGCGCCAATGAACAGCAGTGCCAGAAGAGACAGCATATGGGCCAGGCGACCGAAGCGGTGCTGCAGCAGCCGATTTCGCCACGTCAGCGGGACAAGAAGGCAACGAAAGTCGAGGATTCGATCAGTATTCATGATGTTCAATCCTGCGGTGGCATTCCGTCGATGGTGTCGACGATAACCGAATCGAGAGCGCTGGGTTCGGTAAGTTCTGGATAGACGGCCTCCGGACCCGCTGCCACCTCCGTGTTCTCAAGAGGCTGCAAGTCGAATGGTTCAAAAGGCGTGATCCGCAAGGTCAAGCGGCCATTTTCAACTGCAGTTGATGCGACGAGGTGGCGGATCGCCGGGTGACCGGCAAAGGCGGTATCGTCGACATCGAACTGGCTGTAACGGCTCAATTCCGCATCGACGAGGGGCGTATTCCAGATGCGCAACCCGGCAAGCATGCCCTTGAACGGTGCGACCTTGCCATCGAAGCTGCCGACAACAAAAGTCTGGCCGGCGACCGATCCGTCGTACTCCAATCCCAGCAGGCCGCGCGAGGTGCCATCGACGATCACATCGGTGACGCCGTCGAGCGTGGTCATCGCGACGTGGTGCAAACGGCCGTCGGTAAAGTCGAAAGGCACCGTCTGCCAGTTTTCCCCGGCATACAAACCGATCGCCTTGCGATCCGCGGTGACATGGATGGAATAACGAACGCCGGTTTCACCGACGTTGGCGAGAACCGTGGGATCATGGTCGATGGACGAAGCCCAGGCCGGGGCGATCCAGAACTCGATCGTTCCCGCGAAGGCAAGGTCCAGCGCTGCGTCGCCCGGAACAGTCACGCCGTTCTGCCCGTCAAGCCGAATGGACGCTGGCGCCGCGTCCGCGCCGAGTGGTGCCAGAAGGCAACATAACAACGCACCAAAACGGATCGCGCTGCGCCGAGACCGGGGCCGAGGCGAAAACATGTCAATGACTCCTGCAGGTGGACGACAACGCGAGGACTTGATCATCCTCAATTCGTTACCGCGTTGCAATTTCATGGTTGCAATCCGATCTTTGCAATTTGACACGAGGGGTGGGAGGGTCGTTACCGCCTTCTCCGGTGTATCGACCCGGCCAAGGAACGGGGAATGGCTCGATGCCAACGGTGGAGGTCATGTGCCTGATCGATCTGTCACCGAGTCCGTGCGTACGATTGTCAGGCTGTGCGAGTGGATCCTCGCAGCAACCGTCGCCATTCGTTCACGGATTTGCCGAACGATATCGTCATGTCGTCACCGACTCTCGGAGTGAACTCCTGCTGCCAGCAGCATCTGCCGCGCACACCGTTCGCAGCGACACCCACTCTCTCGCTGCAGCGAGCAGTTCACGCTCAGCCTTCGCCCGTTCGATGTTCGCCTGCTGTCGCAGCGGGGAACCGAAAAGGATCAGCGAACCGACAACCGCAATCCCGCCGACCAACTCAGCCAGCGCACCGACCACTTGCCAGTCCACCATCATCGCTTTCACCTCCACCCATATTCAGAAACTGCAGTATGCAACGTTGAACCGACGATCCCGCAGGTTTGCGCTGCTGTTCCGCACATCAGCCCGCAGCCTGTCCGTCCTGTGCCGCGCAGACTCCTGACTCACTGGTCAGTCCAATGGAGCCCCCTGACGGGTAAGGTGGTGGTCGCGAAGCACGCTGTAGTAGATTGGCGTTCCTGATGCGCGCGAGCGGGCGAACAAGCGCCCCTGGGGCACGCCTGATCCCGAGTCAGGTTCAATCCTGGCCCACCCTTCCAGCGCATCGACCACAAGACGCAGTAACACGCATGACGATCGAACAGATTCAGATCCTGGCCATCCTCCTGGCCACCGTTGCCATGTTTCTCTGGAGCAACTGGCGACATGACATGGTGGCCCTCGGCTCACTGCTGGCCTGCGCTGTCGTCGGACTGGTTCCCGCCCAGCAGGCTTTTGCCGGATTCGGCCACCCTGCAGTGATTACCGTTGCGTGTGTCCTGGTGCTCAGTCGTGGCATGCAGACCTCCGGCGCGGTGGACGCGATTACCCGCGCGGTACTGCCCGCGCATGCCGGGGTTGTGCTGAGCATGACTGCACTGGTCGGTCTGGGGGCGGTGTTGTCAAGTTTCATGAACAATGTCGGCGCGATGGCATTGTTGATGCCCGTAGCCATCAAACTGGCCGGGCGCCTGAACCTGGCTCCCGGCCAGGTGCTGATGCCGCTGGCTTTCGGCACCATCCTCGGAGGGATGACCACCCTGATCGGCACACCGCCGAACCTGATCGTCTCGGCGTTTCGCGCGCAGACCGGCGAAGGCGACTTCACCATGTTCGACTTTACGCCGGTCGGGCTTGCGGTCGCCGTGGGTGGCGTTGCCTTTATCGCCTTGCTGGGCTGGCGTCTGGTACCGGCGCGTTCACAGACGGGTGTCGAAGGCTTCGAAACCGGTGCCTACATCACGGAGGCACGGGTACCGGAGGGCAGCCGGGCCGCCGGCATGAGCCTGCGTGAGATCGAGACACTCCTCGAAGAAACCGATGCCCAGATCATCGGCATGGTGCACAGCGATGTCCGCATGACCGCACCTGACGGGTGGCGCAAGGTGCGGGCAGGTGACATCCTGGTGGTCGAGGCCGAAGCGGAAGCGTTGTCTGACATGCTGTTCGAGCTGGGCCTGACGCTGGAAGCAGCCAGGAAACCCCAGGTCAAGCCGGAGGCCACGGCAGAAGTCAGGACCGCAGCGGTGGAGTTACCCACAGAGGCAGGTGCACAGACCGGCAGCGTCGTGGCGGAGTCGCCCGAGACACTGAGCAAGACTGAAGAAAAGATCACGAATGTGAGCGATATCGTTCTGATGGAACTGGCCGTACTGCCCGGATCGTCACTGGCCGGGCGTTCGGCCAGTGATATTCTTCTTCGTTCGCGCTACGGCCTGAACCTGCTGGCGTTGTCTCGTCAGGGCCAGCGATCGATGAAGCGCCTGCGTTCGGTGAGCCTTCTGTCGGGTGATCTTCTCCTGCTTCAAGGACCACCCGCAGTCATCGCAGCGTTTGCTGCGGACAATGGCTGCGTACCCCTCGCTGAGCGCGAACTTCGCATTCCTGACCGACGCAAGGCATGGGAAGCCAGCATCATCATGGCAGTCGCTGTCGCTTCCGCGGCGTTTGGCATTCTGCCGGTAGCCATTTCATTTGCGGCCGGTGTGCTCGCTTCCATGTTGCTGCGCACGGTTCCTCCCCGCTCCGTCTACGAGGCAATCGACTGGCCGGTGATCGTGCTGCTGGGCGCGCTGATTCCGGTGGCAGGCGCGCTCGAATCCACGGGCTCCGCAGCCCTGATCGGGCGACTGCTGCTGGAGTACGTGGCACAGGGGCATGCCGTCGTCGGCCTGACGGTGATTCTTGTCGTGACGATGACGCTCTCCGACGTCATGAACAATGCTGCGACGGCAGCCGTGATGTGTCCGATCGCCATCGGCACGGCGGCGGCGCTCGGAGTCAGCGCAGATTCCTTCCTGATGGCCGTGGCAATCGGTGCGTCGTGCGCATTCCTGACACCCATCGGGCACCAGAACAACACGCTGATCCTGGGCCCGGGTGGATTTCGTTTCAGCGACTACTGGCAAATGGGACTGCCACTGGAGATCGGCGTCGTGCTGATCAGCATTCCCCTTCTTCTGATCGTCTGGCCGTTGTAAGGCGGTCCCGAAACACAAGTTCCTGGCCTGGTTCACGCGAGACACAGCTCGAGTACCCAGGTGCTCGCCCCAACGTGAAGCTTGACTTCGATCCTCCCGGGTCGCGCCACGCAGTCATTACCTCAATCGTTTCCTGCCCGGTCACCGTGAGGCGCGGTGGAACCGTTTGCGAGCAATTTTGCAAACCAGTTCAGTTGTGCGCAGGCCAGACAACGCAAGCCTTCGCCTCCGCATCCCCCAACACTCCATGAAACGAAAGGATATCCTGACGATTCACTTCTGTTACCATATCCGCCCCCTTCAGGCAATGACCAAGGTGACGTTGAGCATCAGCTGATACAACCTTTTTACAGAGCGGCCAGAAGATGAGCAAAAGAAAGTCGACCGACAAGACCCCTGCCTCCCACGAGCCCACCAGGTTTCCTGATTTTCGAGTTCTGTTCGAGTCAGCACCAGGCCTGTACCTGGCGCTAACCCCCCAACTCAAGATCATTGCGGTCAGTGACGCCTACCTGAAGGCAACGATGACCAAGCGGGAAGAAATTCTCGATAGACACCTGTTCGATGTCTTTCCCGACAACCCGGAAGAATCAAACGCTACCGGGGTGCGTAATCTGACCGCTTCGCTGGAGCGCGTTGTCAAGGGTCGAATGTCTGATGCCATGCCCGTACAGCAATACGATATTCGCCGGCCCGAATCGGAAGGTGGCGGGTTTGAGGAACGCTATTGGAGTCCCGCCAACTTTTCAGTCTTGAATGACGATGGCGAGCTTGCCTATATCATCCACCGGGTTGAAGACGTGACCGAGTTCGTGCGCCTCGAAATGAGAGGTGTCGAACAAATGCGGCTCACCGACGAAGAACACTTGCGTGCCGAAAAACTGCACACCGAAGTCACTCTGCGCGAGCAGGAGATCACGCATCGCAAGAGAGCCGAGGAAAAGCTGCAGCAAGCCGAGGAGCGGATGCGCTCCATCGTCGACAACATGGTCGATGGAATCATCACGATCGACGAGCAAGGTACCATCGAGTCCTGTAATCCAGCGGCCGAAACGATCTTTGGGTATTCGGCTACCGAGGTCGTGGGGCGCAATATCAAGATGCTTATGCCGGAACCCTTCCACACTGAGCATGATGGCTACCTCGTCAACTACCTGCGCTCAGGCGACGCAAAGATCATCGGGATCGGTAGAGAGGTTGTCGGTCGACGGAAGGATGACTCGATCTTCCCGATGGAATTGTCGATCAGCGCCTTTCAACTGGGTCAGTCCCGTCACTTCACCGGCCTGGTCCGTGATGTATCCACACGGAAAGCCCTGGAACTGGAGATCCAGCAGGCCCAGAAAATGGAAATCGTAGGGCATTTGGCGGGTGGTGTGGCACATGACTTCAACAATCTGCTGACGGTGATCCTTGGAGGCTGCTCGTTTCTTGAGAGCGACGAGGGACTGACTGCCGATAGTCGGGAACTGGCCATCGACATTCACAGAGCCGCAGATCGTGCCGCCCAACTGACCAGACAACTCCTCGCATTCAGTCGAAAACAGATCCTTCAGCCGCAGGTATTGGACCTGAACGAGGTATTGGCCAATGTCGGCAGAATGCTCAGCCGTTTGATCGGTGAAAATATCACGCTGGAAATCCATGCCGCGCCGGACCTCTGGCGCGTAAAACTTGATCTCGGACAAATCGAACAGGTCATCGTGAATCTCGCCGTGAATTCGCGGGATGCGATGCCCCAGGGGGGCACACTTTCAGTCGAGGCATCCAATGTCGTGCTGGATTTTGCTTCAGCCCCACATGGAATGAAGCCAGGGTCGTACGTGCTGTTGACCGTGCGAGATACCGGTTACGGCATGGACAAGGCGACCATGAGTCGAATTTTTGAACCGTTTTTTACGACCAAGCCGGTGGGACAGGGGACCGGGCTGGGATTGGCAACCGTCTTTGGCATCGTCAAACAGAGTGACGGACACATTTCGGTTTCGAGCACCCCAAGTCAGGGTACCAAGTTCAAGCTCTATTTTCCCGAGGCCCTGGAAAGACCAGGCGAAGGGCAAACCTCCAAACCTTCCCTCTCGCTGCATCGAGGTGAAGAAACGGTATTGGTCGTCGAGGACGAAGATACCGTTCGCAAACTGGCTTGTCGTACTTTGCGGTCCAACGGATACACGGTGCTTGAAGCACAAAATGGCGGTGAAGCAATCGAGCGTTTCGAGAAGTACGAGGGAAAGATCCACCTTCTCCTGTCGGATGTCGTCATGCCGGTAATGGGTGGACGCCAGCTGTCCGAAAATCTGCTGGAAAGGTATCCCGACCTGAAAGTGCTGTTTGCTTCGGGCTACACCGACGAGATGATCATTCGGCATGGGGTCTCCGAAGCAAACACCAACTTCATTCACAAGCCTTTCATGCCTGCTGACCTGCTGGCAAAGGTTCGAGCAGTCCTCGATCAGCGCTAGTGATGCTGAACCGGGTCCATGACCCCAGTGCTTCAGGAATCAGTCTTGAACGAGTCCGTGGGACCTCTGACGTTTCTGGGTTGAAGAGGATGGTGAAAACCAATACACGGCTCGCACAGACCATGACTGGTTCGGGCAGGTTGAGCGACCACCCATGCTGGAACCCAGTCCCACACGTGTTCGGTTCCATCACGGCGCACTCGGCGACAGTGACTGCATTGGGTCACGATGCCATGCGCATTTCGATAGAGTTCATCCAGAGGCGGGAGAGGTGTTCTTGAATGGGCGATCTCCTGCCGCAGCGAATTTATCACCAGCAGCCCTTCTGCTGCTCCCAACGGGAGCACCATCATGTGCATCAGTCGAAACTGATCGGCCGATGAACATTCGTAGACATGCTCCCAGGGTCGGCCTTCCATCAGGCTTTTTCGATAATTGGCGGCGTAAAACGGACGGAGTGGTTCGGCAATGGCATCGAGAACACATCGCCCCAAAGCCCATTCAGAGGTGATGGTCGGCTCTCCACCGTTCATCGCGGAAAACCGTTTCCAACCCGGGTTGGTATACGCAAGCGTCAGGTCCGACCAGAGGCCGAAGATGGTTGCATCGTCGATTTCCAGCGCATCCCTATCGAAATCACGCAGGAGATTCAAAAAGCGAGGGTCGTTGTTCTGTTGGTCAATCATGGATCACGAAAAAGAACCTATGCTGATTTCGAAAAAGCTGGACCGACAATTTCATGCGCCTGCCTGGGTACCCGTGAGGCTTCCCGACAGATCGTATGCAGCCGACGGTAACTGATCGGCAAGGCTATCGCCTTGCCATGCTCCAGATATTTTTCGACTCGTTCAACGTCAGTCACGATGGTCAGGGATTGAAGGGGTGTACGCTTGCCTTTGACTGCAAGCCGCTGTGCTGGTGTTCCAATGCAATTCACCAGAACATTCCCCTCGCAGTCCTTGAGATCGTCCGCGGAACAACTCACAAGCTTGATCCCGGTTGAGGAGATGATTTCGCCCAGAAAATCGTAGGTGCCGCGCGCTAGGTCGCAATAGGTCAGTTCACTCGGAGTTGTTGCCTGCCGACCTGAATCAAATTCTCCCGGTCCTGCCTGGCGTAACATCGCAAGTTTTTCTACCCCATCCCTGGCGTGCGTGACAACTTCAGCGATGAAATTCCCGTCTAGTTTTCTCAGCAGCGCAGGTGCCGGGTAGTCCACGGTATCCCAATCTTCCCAGCCAGCAACTGCCACATTCCCCAGGTAAATAGCCAGTCTCAGGAGTTCGACCTTGTGGCGGATGGGTTCAGAAACCTTGCTGAGAGCTGCATCGTCAGCCAGCAAAAACTTCAGCGGGAGATGGATTTCTTCCGGAATGCCCCATGATGCCGTCAAGAGAGCCATCGCCTCGGCATGATTGACCTCGAACATCCCACGTTCGTGTTCAAGCAGGCGATCTTCGGTGATCGCGCACTTTTCAGCCATGGACTCGTACTGTCTGGGAAAGAGCGTCCCCAAGGCGATCCTTCCCAGCGGGTGCATGATCGCGCACAGCAATGAGCCCTGCGCAGCGAGTTGGTACCTGCCCTCGTCGATCAACTTCCCGACAACCAGCCCCGCCGCTGTGCTCCGCTTCCAGGTCAACCCTATGTTCATCCACGGTACAAGATTGGCGGTGAGCGCCGTAAGGACGTTGGCTGCCAGCGCCACTTCACCAATCCGCTTTTGTCCGATGTGAAAGACCGCCCGCTTCAGATCCAGGATCCGCTCAGCGGATCTGTTGTAATAGGGGCTGTTTGCAAGTCTCAACACCTCGGCGGCGAGTGTTGCATCCCGCTGGATCGCCTCGGCAATCTCCGGAATTTCGCACTCATTCGTACTGGTCATGTTGTAGACGTCCAGACCAGCCGCCGAGATCGGCAGGATGCGTGAGAGGCTCAACAATCTGCTCTCGATCTCCTTGAGGCTGATCCTGCCGACGTCCCGCTCGCTGTCCTGTGACTCGGCTCGCATATCTGCCTGTGCTGGTCGCGTGCCTTGAGCGGATTGTCCGGTTTCCAGGGCATTCGGTACTTCGTTGATCAGCGTGCTCTTGCGATCGACCAAGGCCTTCACCTTGGTGGCAAGGAGTCGGAAATCACAAGGTTTGAACAGAATGTCGTCTATGCCTCGCGCCAGCAGATCCGCGGCAATCCTGGGCTCGACCACGCCGGTGTGAACAACAATCACGGGGCGAGGCTCCAACGTGAGCAGATGAACTGCCAGGGCATGTCCATGCTTGTTTGGCATGTGCAGGTCGGTGATTACTGCATCGTAGTGGGTCTTCGATGCTCGCAACAAGGCTTCATTGCCATCATTCGCCGTGTCGCACTCAAAACCCAGCTCGGTCAGACCGCGAACCATCAGCCGTTGTACGGCTGCCTCGTCATCAACAACCAGTGCCCTCATCTGCAGTCTCCCACCCGTGAGCAGCCTGCGAACCCGGATAGGCGTTGCCGACCGGCGGGTTCTCAGCGATCTGTGAAGCGTAGGTCAACTGCGACACTTGGCAAATCCGGCTCAATCGAGCTCTGTCATGTCGGCTCGGAACTCCACCCAAGCGGCTGAGACTGACAGATACCTGGCACAACGCTTCGATCAGAACAGAGTGGTTACCAGACCTGGCCCGGGAATCGGGGTCTGAAACCGTTCAGTACCCCCGATGTCGATGGCTCAGGCTACTGGCTCCAGCCGCGCCCGCACATGCTTGTGCCAGGGTGTACCCAACCACGGGTCACGATCTTCGATGTCAGTCAATTCGTTGGGAGCGACTCCGAAAGTCGCCGGTTTGCCTGAGGCATCCGGATAACTCAGCCCCAGTCCGTTTGGCAGGGACACCGTTCCTGCCTTCATGCAGTCATCAACCTGAACCAGAACCTGCGCGGAACCGCGTCTGGTTACGAGCCGAGCGGTTCCTCCATCCTGCACACCGATGGCACTGGCATCGGCCGGATGAATCATCAGTGAATTCGGCCGGTCACCCGTCATCCACGCCGGATCACGAATCGCAGTGTTGGCTGTATACAGACGACGCTCACCGGCCACCAGCAGCAGTGGAAATTCATCACTGCGCGCGGGCAGCGCGAAGTTGTTCAGGGTTTCCCACTCCTGCAGCATTTCGCCCATCGCCAGTTCGAGCTTGCCAGATGGTGTACGCCACTGATTGGAGTCGCTGGCAATGTCAGCCATTCCTACGACCGTACCCGATTTCTGCGAGAGGATGGCCTCGAACAGCGCATTCCCGAGCGAGTAACCTTCACCCTTGTGACCTGCACGTCGCACTTCCTCTGCGTGGTTGCGGGCATGCCCTTGACAAAGCAACCACAACGGCGCTGCCGAGGCGGTGCCCTGGGGAAGCACCGGCCCAAGTGTCCGAAAGAGAACATAGGCAGAGTAGGTACCCATTCTGGGGTCGCGTTTCATTGCCGCAAAAAACTGCTCTGCAAAGTGTTGCAGGCCGTTTGCTGCGGCGAGTTTCAATTCGTCCAGTTCACCCGGGGAGAAGATGTGGAGCGCCTCGATGAGACGTGCATGGATTTCTGCTTCGGGTAACGTGCCTGCCTTTGGCTCGAACAGCGGATGCCGCAGGTGAAAGAAGTTGCCGGGATACTCGAAGTTGAAGAACGTGGCTTCGACCTTTTCGTACTGTGAAGAAGCGGGCAATACGTAGTGGGCCAGCCTGGCGGTTTCCGTCATGGCCACATCAATGACAACGAGTGTATCCAGTGTCTCGCAGGCTTGCCGGAAGCGGCGCGAATCGGCAACAGAATGGGCTGGGTTGCCACTCTCCACCAGCATGCCGCGAATGCGATCCGGGTGATCGCCGAGGATTTCTTCGGCCATCGAATTGCATGGCAGCAATCCACAGACGATACGTGCTCCGGTGACCGCGCTGGTCCGGTAGTTCTGTTGAAAGCCCTGATCATCCACCATTCCGCTGCCTGCGCCAAAGCTGAAAATGGACAGCAGAGGGTTCACCAGGTGCATGCCACCCTCATTGGCAAAGCTCCCACGCAGCGCGAACAGAAGGATGTTGAGAAAACTGCACAACGTTGAGTTGGGTGCCATTTCAATACCAACATCTTCGTACACGGCAATCTTGTCTGTAGAACCCAACTTCACGGCGACCGCGATGATCTGGTCCATTTCAATGCCGGAAAACCGTGCGTAGGTTTCGACCGGAACCTCCCTCAGGAAGCTGATGACCTGCTGGTAGCCGTTGGCATGCACACTCAACCAGCCGGTGTTCACGAAGTCATGCTGCACCATGTGCGCAAGAATCGCGGTGATGCACCACGCGTCGGTTCCCGGATTGACTGCCAGGTGGATATCCGCAAGTTCGGCCGTCTGCGTCCGCCTGGGATCAAACACGATCAGGGTGCGGGCCGGATCCCTGGCGATCTGCCCAATGACAATGCGGGCACGCTGGAAGCCGTTGGTCTGCCAGGCATTCTTGCCCATCATCAAGGCCACGTCGCAGCCTTCGAAGTCGCCGTGCCAATACCCGCCAAGGACACGTTCACTGGTCCAGGCCAGGCCCGTCTTTTCCTGTGACAGCGCGTTCGAGCGGACTTTCACTCCCAGCGCACGCTGTGTGGAACTGCAATGAAACGGACCAAGGTGATTGCCCTGGCCACCCCCCCCGTAGTACATGATCTTGTCACCACCGAAGGTATCCCGGATGTGCTTGAAGCGCGTTGCCACCTCGGCAATCGCCGTATCCCAGTCAATCGCTTCGAAGGTTCCATCAGCCTTCCTTCTGAGCGGGGACGAAATCCGGTCGCGACCGTTCTGGTAATAGTCCAGTCGTGACGCCTTGTTGCACAGGTAACCACGTGATGCCGGATGATCCTTGTCACCGCGTACCTTGAGGATGTGTCCACCTTCAACCTGGGCCAGGATGCCGCAATTGGCGTAACAAAGATTGCAGGCGGTGGGTACATAATCTGACGCTGACATCTGATTCACTCCAAACGTAGATCTAGGCAGGCTTGCGAAATTTCAGCGTCATCCGATCACTCTCACCGATGGCCCTGTATTTCTGTTCATCTCCGGATTGTAGAAATGGCGGTAACGACCAGACCCCTCGCGGATGATCGGTGTCATCCCTGGGGTTCGCATTGATCTCGCTGGGCGCTTCGAACACAAACCCTGCGCGTTTCGCGATCTGCCTGACGTAAGCTGACCCTGCCTCAGTTTGACGTACACCAGAATGTTGGTAACTTTTTGGTGAACGGAGGACATGATGGGCAAGAAGGAAGAAGTTCCGAATCGACAATACACCCTGGAATTCAAACTGGAGGCGGTGCGGCTCGCGCAGT
>JBGSHJ010000018.1:0-32838 GCA_041752315.1 Pseudomonadales bacterium | reverse complement strand
CATGACCTCACTGCCCTTCTTCCGCTTCCGCTTTCGCGGCAAGGTGCGCCGGATCTTCGACATCTACCTCAGCTTCATGGACAAGCGCGGAACGGCCATGCATCCGATGGAAGTTGCGCGCATGGCCAACATGTCGCTGGCTGAAGCATCCCGCCGACTTGAAGATACACCTGAAGTTTTCATCCGGTTGCCCCGGCGGCCTGACGGATTGACCCGCTATCGGCTGACGACACAACTGGCTGGCCGTTCCCCCGAGGAAGTGGAAGCGATGCTGAAGGGCCTTGCCCGTCGCGAATCCATGTTGCTGTATGTGGGTGGAGTCATGTTGTTACTGCTGTTCATCATCGCGCTGGTCCTGATCGGTCCGGCTCTGGGATAGACAGTTGCGGGATAGCTCTGGGACGGATAGATATGCCTGAATCACTCTCGAGGGAACTGGTCGAGCTGCGGGATCGGACGATCTCACTGGCCCGGGATTACCTGTGCGGCAGGGAACACCTGACGCACGCGGACGTTGTTGCTGAATCAAAACGGCTCGGCCTCTACACCCTATCGCAGCCACGCAGTCATGGTGGTACCGAGGCGGGACCACTGGCGCTGACTGTGGTGCGGGAAACGCTCGCGTCCTGGAACGTGCCCTTCATGGGTTCGGTATTCGGTCCCGGTCCGGGTGTATTGTCGAATGCTGGCGAGCCGCTGCGCAGCCAATACCTGCAACCGTTGCTGGCTGGTCTGAAGCGAGGTGGATTTGGCTTCACGGAGCCGGATGATGCACCGACCCCCACTTCGGCAATACCCGACGGCGATCACTACGTGGTCAACGGCCAGAAGTCCTACGTCACCGGCGGTGGGGATGCCGACTTCATCAATACGCTGGTGACGATCCAGGGCAAGGGTCCTGCGTTGATGGTGATCGACACCGACGCGCCCGGCGTGTTGTTGACTCGCCGATTTTCATCTCTTGACGGAAGCCATCATGCAGCATTCTCCTTTACGGACGTGCGCGTGCCTGTCAGCCATGTCATCGGCAAACCGGGTGAGGGTCTGCCCAGGGCCATGCAGCAGATCGGCGATACCCGGCTGCTGATCGCAGCCAATGTCACCGGCTGGATGATCTACGCAACCCAACTGGTGCGCGCTCATATCGAGGAGAAAGATCGCTCGGGTGAAAAGCGATCCGCAAAAGAAGGCGTGCGGATGCGGTACGCCGATATGCGACTGAAGACCTTTGCCACACGCAGCATGCTGTATCGAACGGCCCGTCTCGCGGAACGCGGCGAGAACGTCGTCAACGAGGCGATTGCATGCAAAGTGTTCGCGACGGAGGCTGTCGCCGAAGTTGTGGACATCGCCATTCAACTGGTTGGTGGGCACGCGCTGGTCACTGGACACCCGCTTGAATCGTTGTATCGCCAGATCCGCTCCCTTCGACTCGCCGAGGGTGCGAGTGACGTATTGCGATTGAATCTGGTACGTGGCGATCTCGAACTGGGCAAAGGCAGATTGTAGGCAGCTACTCCTCTGCTTTTCCGCCATGCTGCTCGCGCGTGAGGTCACGCGCTTCCTTGGACTTCTTGAGCAGAACGAACACCGCGCCCGTACCACCATGCTCCCGCGTGGCACTGACAAACGCATTCACCAGGGGATGTCCCTGCAGCCAGGCATTCACATAACTTTTCAGTCGGGCCTTCATCTCACCTTTTTCGCCCCTGCCGTGCACGATGCGAACGCAGCGATGCCCCTTGCCATGACACTCAACAAGAAACTCATGCACCATATCGCGCGACTTTTTCACCCGTTCACCATGCAGATCAAGTGAGTCCTTCGGGGTGTAGCTGCCCCTGCGCAAACGGTCGGCAACCAGTTCCTGCACACCTTCTCGTCGCCAGGTGAGAAATTCCCGCGGCTCGACGGGGGGTACTTCGCCGAGGGTCATGTAGTCCGGTGCTTCCGCCTTCTTGATGCCAAGGGCTGCGATCCGGGCGCGCAATTGCGCTTCCGTCGGTTTGCCTTGCGCGGTCTGGTTGAGCAGGGGTTTGTCTACCGAGAGTGGTTTGACGTCCTGCATGGCTTCCCGGAACAGGTCTTCGTCTCCCATCACGGCAGCGGGATGCTCTCGAACAATGCCGAACGGGTACCGGGAATCGGCTTGTTGTCGTCGCTGTGATAGGTGAATACGGCCGAGAGTTTCACCTGCTGCGTGCGATTGGGCCCGGCGGCATGAAACAGGCGGCCGTGAAAGAAGAGCACGTCGCCGGGTTCCAGTTCGATCAGTCTTGCCGTTCGCAGCAGTGGTTTGTTTTCCGCAACCTCCGGGCGCAGAAACAGTGCGTGATCGAAGCGTCCCCGGTCGAGCTCCAGAAGATGACTGCCTGGAATGACCCGGAGACTGCCATTGCGGACGTTTTCTTCTCCCAGCGCAATCCACATGGAAACGAGTTCCGGTCGATCGAAGCTCCAGTAACGAACGTCCTGGTGCCAGAGTGTGGCACTGGAATGATCGGGTGATTTGGTCATCACACAGTTGTGATGGGCCTGCGAGAGGCAGACCGTCGGGACACCAAGCAGCACCTGGATCTGCTTGCTCACCTGGAGGCTGGTCGCAAAGGCCTTCAGGGTCGGAAAGCGGGACGCGGCGGACAACAGGCGGCGCGGCGTTCGACCGCCTGCCACAAATCGTGACAAAGGAGCGCCAGGGTAGCCCATATCCGCCTCGAACTCGGCCGGGGCCATCACGGGGTCCAGTTGCGCCCGGACTTCAGCCAGAACAGTCGAATACACCGTCTGTGGACAGAACCCCTTCTGGACCACGAACCCTGCGGCGGCAAAATCGTCCTGTCGCCTGTCGAGTTCCAGAACCTGACTCATTGCGAACTCCATCGGGGGTACTGCGTGAATGCGTCGCGAGTATAGCCATCACTGCAATGCGCGGTAACACATCCAGGGGATTTCCTGATCGGGACTGAATCCCGAACTGCTAGACTACGCAGGTTCACGTCAACTGCTGCAATAGATGTTCAGCAAGATAGTCCTGCCGCTCCTGCTGCTTGCTGGTGCTATTGCCATCACCGGTGTACTGATCGCCAACCGACCGGAAGCTGCCCAGGACCCCGAGGTTCCGACACCCCTGCTGGTCAGTTCCATGATCGCCAGACGGGAAGCCGTCACCCATATGGTCGATTCCCAGGGCGAGGTGAAGCCGCGGACGGAAACCACCCTGATGGCGGAGGTGAGCGGCCAGATTCAGGTGGTCTCACCGGCATTTGTCGCAGGCGGTTATTTCAAGGCGGGCGACGTGCTGGTAAGCATCGACCCGCGCAACTACGAAACCCAGGTCAAGCGGGCACAGGCCAATGTCGCCAGGGCGCGTACCCAGATTGCAACGGAAAACGCGCTCGCCGGTTACGCAGTGGAAGATTGGGAACGCCTCAGGGCACTTCGTGCCACGACCAGGACTGCGTCGGAACTCACCCTGCGCCGGCCACAACTGGCACAGGCCGTCGCGGAACTGGAATCATCCGAAGCCGACCTCAAAAAAGCCGAAGACGATCTTTCGCGTGCGACGATTCGCGCGCCGTATGCCGGTATGGTGCGCAACAAACGGGCGGACGTCGGTCAGTTTGTGAGCGTCGGGGCGCCACTGGCAGAAATCTTCGCAGTGGACTATGCGGAGGTCCGCCTGCCACTGACACAGCACGATCTCGAGTTCATCGACATGCCCGAACCTGGAAGAGAAGCGCTCGCTTCCGAAGTCACGCTATCGGCAGTCATCGGGCAGTCCCGACAGGCCTGGTCCGCAGAACTGGTTCGCACGGAAGGTGTTTTTGATTCCACGACACGCGTGCTCTACGGTGTTGCGCGAGTTGTGGACCCGTACGCACTCGATCAGGCGAAGGCTCGCGAACCACTCAGGATCGGGACGTTTGTATCCGCACGGGTCACCGGCCGGGACGGCGGCTTGTTGTTTGTGGTACCGCGTGCGGCGTTATCCGGCACAGATCGACTCTGGCTGATCGACAAGGAGGACCGTCTGCAATCAACCCAGGTCAGCATAGTCCGGCGCCTGGATGATCAGCTCTACATTGATGACGGGCTGCATGACGGGGATCGCATCTGCCTGACGCCGCTGCCATCCGCAACAGCAGGCATGCCGGTTCGAGTGCGGGATGTCTGAACCCGCCACACCCATTTCTCCTCACGGCGGCATCGTCGCCTGGTTCGCCCGCAATCATGTTGCGGCCAACCTCCTCATGGTCAGCATCATCCTCCTCGGCGCCTGGAGCCTCTCGAACACTCGTGTCGAGACCATGCCGAACGTGCAGTTCGACCAGGTCATCGTGACCGTGCCCTATCTCGGCGCCGCGCCTGAAGAGGTCGAGGAAGCCGTGGTGATCAAGCTTGAAGAAGCGGTCAAGGACGTCGAGGGTGTGCAGCAGGTCACAAGCACCGCAGCAGAAGGCTTCGGCCGCATGGCGGTCGAAATCGCCGACGGTTACGACCTGGCTGCAGCCATGGACGAAATCAAGATCGCAGTCGATGGTATTGCAACCTTTCCCGCCGAGACTGAACGCCCGATCATCGGCAAGTGGAAATTCCAGAAATCCACCATCGCCGTGCAGGTTTTTGGCGGGGTGGACGAAGCGACACTGAAGTCGGTCGCCGATGATCTGCGTGATGCAATCGTCGCCCTGCCCGAAGTGACTACCGCCGAAGTCTGGGGTGGGCGAGCCTTCGAGATCGCCATCGAGGTCAACGAGCAGACCCTCAAGCAGTACGGCCTGACTCTTGAACAGGTTGCACAGGCCATTCGTACCTGGTCGGTGGATCTGCCAGGCGGCAACATTCGCACCGAAGGTGGTGACATTCGCCTGCGAACCAAGGGGCAGGCCTACAACGGTGACGACTTTGCCCGCATAGTCCTGTTGACGCGCCAGGACGGTACCCGTCTGCGGCTTGCCGACGTGGCAGCGATTCGCGACGGGTTTGTCGAAACGGAAAGTCACGCCTTTTTCAACGGCAAGCCCAGCATCGGTGTCATGGTATTCAGTTCCGACCGGGACAATGAAATCGAAGTTTCCGCAGCAGTGCGCAAGCTTGTCAGCGAACGCTCGACCTCCCTGCCACCTGGTATCGAAATCTCGACCTGGGCAGACAGCACCCACTACCTCAAGGGATCGTTGGCGATGTTGCTGTCCAACCTCGCGCAAGGTGCCGTGCTGGTCTTCATCACGCTGGCGATTTTCCTGCACTGGAAGATAGCCGGTTGGGTTCTTCTGGGTTTGCCGATCTCCTTTCTCGGTGCATTCATGCTGCTGCCGCTTCCTGGCATCGAAATCAGCATCAACATACTGAGCCTGTTCGGTTTCATCCTGGTGCTTGGCATCGTGGTCGACGATGCGATTGTGGTTGCGGAGAGCATTCATACCGAAACCGAAAAAAATGGCTACACGCTCGACAACATCATCATCGCCGCCAAACGGGTGGCAGCACCGGTGACTTTCGGCGTGCTGACCACCATCATGGCCTTCCTGCCGATGCTGTTTGTGACTGGACCGGTACAGGCAATGGCAGGTTCGATCGGCTGGGTGGTCATCCTTTGCCTCGTCTTTTCGTTGGTCGAATCCAAACTGATGTTGCCTGCACATCTGGCGATGGTCCTGCCCGCGCGCAGGAGCAGCCTGTCCGTCGCATGCACGGATGACTGGCTGAAGCGATTCATTGCGAACGTGTATCGTCCTGCACTCGCCAAAGCCATCCGACATCGTTATCTCACGGTCGCGTTTTTCCTGGCTGCGATGATCCTGACGATCGGTGTAGTCGCTGGTGGCCTCGTACGTTATGTGTTCTTTCCGGAAATGGGCAGCGACTACATCAACGCCACCGTCGAAATGACTGAAGGTGTCTCCGAAGCGCGGGTACTCGAGATTGTTGATCACATGTCCGAGTCCCTCGATGTGGTCAACCTGCAGATGAGCGATGCCGAAGGTGGCCACGACGTCATTCAACACGTGTTCGCCTTTGTCCAGGAAGGACGCAGCGGCCGCTTTCAGGTTGAGCTGACGAGGAGCGAAAACCGCGTTGCGACACCGGCTGACATCGAAAATGCCTGGCGGGATGCCGTTGGCATTGTGCCGGACACGAAGTTCATACGGTTTGAATCGTCACGACATACAGGGGGCGGACCGCCAATCGCCTTCAAGGTTTCCGGACCCGACTACAAAAACATCGACACGGCTGCCAGAGAGCTTGCAGGCTACCTGCGCCGCACGAGCGGAGTGTTTGAGGTGGAATCATCCGCTGACCAAGGGCCACAGGAGATCAAGCTGAAGATCCTCCCGGAGGCTGAGGCGCTGGGCGTCACGCTTCAGGATCTGGCCCGTCAGGTACGCACTGCATTTTACGGGGCGGAAGCCCAGCGGATCCAGCGTGGCGACGACGAGGTCAAGGTGATGGTTCGTTATCCGCGCTCGGAGCGCATCAGCATCGGCAGCCTGGAATCCATGTGGATCCGCATGCCTGATGGCCGTGAATTGCCTTTTGGCAACGTGGCCACCTACACGATGGATCGCGGATTTACGGCCATTCAGCGCATCGACAATCAGCGTGCCGTCAGCATCACCGCCCGATCCGATGCACAGGTCGCCGCCCCGGCCATGGTGACCCGCAAGGTGCTCGAAGACTTTGCCACGCAACTGAAAAGCCGTTATCCCGACGTGGCGATTTCACTCGCCGGTTCAGGGCGCGAAGAGCAAATCGCGTTCCAGCTCATCCTGATCGGCTTCGGAATCTCCATGTTCGGCATTTACGCGCTGCTCGCAATACCCCTGAAGTCCTACGTTCAGCCGCTGATCATCATGGGAGTGATCCCCTTTGGCATCATCGGTGCCATCGTCGGTCATTGGGCCATGGACATGGCCATCAGCGCAATTTCGCTGTTCGGGTTCATCGCCTTGTCAGGCGTGGTGGTGAACGACAGCCTGCTGATGATCGATTTTGTCAATTCCGCAGTTGATGAGGGCAAACCGGCGTCAGAAGCAGCCATTGATTCCGGCGCACAGCGATTTCGTGCAATCCTGCTGACTTCGCTGACGACCTTCTTCGGTCTGGTGCCAATACTCGCATTGACGAGTGTTCAAGCCCAGATCGTGCAACCGATGGCCACTTCACTCGCCTTCGGGATCCTTTTTTCCACGGTGATCACACTCATTCTGGTGCCCACCCTCTATGTGATTGGCGATGACATCTCCCGCGCACTCGGACGTGGTGACCACAAGCCCATACCCGTGACACAAGGCTAGGAAACCTCCGAACCGACAGAGGGTCCCTGCAACCACGCAGTCGGATCTGTTCTCATTTCATCTGCATCGCAATCGCCTTCAGCAGCTTTTCGCCATACGGCGGCCTGAGCCCGGCCATTTCGGCGATATTGATACGGCTTTGTGTGAACACTGATTTGGCATGACTGAAGCGCCGGAAGCCGTCCACCCCATGATACGAGCCCATGCCTGACGGACCAACTCCGCCGAAAGGCAGATCTTCCTGCGCCACATGCATGACAACATCGTTCACCGTGACCCCACCTGAAGTGGTGTGGGTAAGTACGGTCCGTTCTTCCCCAGTGTCCTGGCCAAAGTAATAGAGTCCGAGTGGTCTGGGCCTGGCATTGATATAGTCGATGCTCTCCTGCACGTCCCCATAACGCTTGATCGGCAACACCGGGCCGAAGATCTCGTCCTGCATCACGGACAGATCATCCGCAGGATCAACAATCAGTGTCGGGGGAATCTTGTGGTGCGGCTGCTGGCGAAAGTCCTCGTTGGCCGGATTGATCTCAACCACTCGTGTGCCACTGGCGCGCGCTTCATCGATATAGCCCAGCAGACGCTGGTAGTGCCTTTCATTGATGACCGAGGTGTAGTCGTCGTTGTCGAGCAAGGTCGGAAACATCTTCGACACCGAACGCTGCGTGGCATCAACAAATTCCTCGACTCGCTCGTCGGGCACAAAGACATAGTCCGGCGCCAGACAAATCTGTCCGGCGTTCAACATCTTGCCCGCGACGATCGCGTCCGCTGTCTTGCCTATGTCGGTCGAGCGGCCAATCACCACTGGGGACTTGCCACCCAACTCCAGGGTCAGCGGTACCAGATGATCGCTTGCAGCACGCATGACGTGCCGCGCAACCGACGTTGCGCCGGTAAACAGCAGGTGGTCAAACGGCAGCGATGCAAAGTCGGCACCGGTCTGCGGACCTCCCAGGCAGACGGTGACTTCCATGGCATCAAAACGGCTGGCGAAGATCTCAGCCATCAGTGCAGAGGTCACCGGCGTGTATTCGCTGGGCTTGATCATCACCCGATTACCGGCAGCCAGAATTCCTGCCAACGGGGTGAAGGTCAGATTGACCGGGAAGTTCCATGGCGAAATCACGCCAACCACCCCCAGCGGCTGGTATTCGATGCGCGCTTTGGCGCCAAGCAGGTTGAGCGGAAACGGACCAACCTTGCGCTTCTCGGGTTTCATCCACGCCGCCAGGTGTTTCTGTGCGTGCCGCAACGGGCCGACCGAGGCGGCGACATCGGTGAACAGGGACTGCGCCTTGCTGCGATGGCCAAAGTCCTCACACATTGCATCTACCAGACGATCCTTGTGGTCGCGCAGCAGCGAAACCGCCCGCTCCAGTCGATCATGCCGGGTGGCTTGTGTGACCTCGCCTTCGCGCAGATAAGCCTGCTTCATCTGATCGAGGGTGGCCAGCATGGTCTGACAGGCCCAATCTGTGGAGGAGTCTGTGGCTTGGTGCATGGTGATCTCCTTGCGTACACTCTTCCGCACTATACCGGAGGTGGGCATGCGTGCAGCAGTGATGCAACGGGGCAGAATATGGGTCGATGACATTGCGACTCCCGTACCGGGACCGGGTGAAGTTCTGGTGAAGTCGCTGGCATGCGGTATCTGCGGCTCGGATCTGCACGCCACCCAGCATACCGAGGCCTTCGTAAAGACCAGTCGAGAAGCAGGCGGCGCTTTCAAACTCACCACTTTTGAGCCCGTGGTGCTCGGCCACGAGTTCTGCGCCGAAATCGTCGAGTACGGACCCGCGACTGACCATAAAAATCCGATCGGGACACACGTCTGCTCGGTTCCCGCCTTGACTCGATCACCGATGGTGCCAATCGGCTACAGCGACGAGATCCCGGGTGGATTCGGCGAATACATGGTGTTGTCGGAATCATTGCTGGTGCCGGTGCCTGCCGGAACGCCACCCACGGCGGCCGCGTTGACCGAACCGATGGCGGTGGGCTATCACGCAGTACGCAAGGCAAGACTCGAACCCGGCGATGCCTGCCTGGTCATCGGCTGCGGTCCCGTGGGGCTGGCCGTGATCACCGCGCTTAGGTCGGAAGGCATTCAACCGATCATCGCCACGGATTTTTCACCGGCCAGGCGGCAACTCGCTCTCCAGCAGGGCGCTGATATCGTTCTGGAACCTGCCTCCGAAGATCTCTGGCGACATCCGGCTCTGCGTCGAACGGATCACGTGGTGATCTTCGAATGTGTCGGAGTTCCTGGCATGCTGGACCGGATATTTCTGAATGCGCCGCAAAACGCACGCATCATTGTTGCGGGTGTCTGCCTGCAACAGGATCAGCTCAGGCCACTGATTGCGATCAACAAGGAGCTCAGTCTGCAGTTTGTCCTTGGCTATTCCATGCAGGAGTTTGTCGAAAGTCTGCATCGGATTGCCGACGGACGTTTTGATGTTGAACGACTGGTCACCCATCGGATCGGACTGGACGACGTTGCATCAACTTTTGAGGCATTGAAAACACCGGATCGGCACGCCAAGGTCATGGTTGAAGCCTGGCGCTAGCCGGCGACAACCCGCGCAGGCGTGCCCACTTGAAGGACATCTACGTTGTTACCCATACCGAGTCGGTGCATCACGTCCAGAAACGTGTTGGCGGGTGGTATGACACGCCCCTGACGGAACATGGTCGTGTGCAGGCGCAGCGAGTGGCGCTCAGGATCCAGGAACTCGTTGATGGGCGAAACGCCAGGATCTATTCGTCAGATCTGCTGCGCGCGTCGCAGACTGCGGAACACATCGCCTTTCTGCTGCGTACATCCGTGGAAACGATGTCCGATCTGCGTGAACGAAGTTATGGCGCCGCAGAAGGCAAGCCCGAAGACTGGCTGCGACAGCGAGTGCTCTACCTGCCCCGGGGGGGCGCCGAGGCTGGACCATCGTGACGGGATCGAGAACGCGGAGACCAAGCGTGAGTTCCTGACGAGAATCTATCGCGTCTTTCAGCTGATCGAATCGCGGCCTGACCCCGTGCAAGTCATCGTGACACACGGTTACGCCATGACGTTTGTGGTTGCATGCTGGATCGGCATGCCGCTGGAAAGTGCCGGGCTCGTCAATTTTCGCTCATCGCCGGGCAGCATCACTCACCTGCACGAGGATGACGTCTACTTCAATCGCAACGTCATGCAACTGAATGACAACTCACACCTGAAATGAAGCTCAATCGCCTGGAGAACTCACAGTTGTCCCTGCATAACGCGCGACCATCTGGCCCAGCAGCTCGAGTTTGACAGGCTTGCTCGCATAGTCGTCCATGCCGGCTGCCAGACACGCCGCCCGGTCCTGTTCCATTGCATTGGCAGTCATGGCGACAATCGGGATGCGCTGCCCTGCACGTTCTGCTGAACGGATGATCGAAGTGGCGGTCAGACCATCGACTTGCGGCATCTGACAGTCCATGAATATCATCGCGTAGGGGTACTGCTTCCACATGTCCACGGCTTCCTGTCCGTTTGCCGCAATGTCGACCTCGTAGCCCAGCTTTTGCAACATGCGGACGGCAACTTTCTGATTGACCAGATTGTCCTCGGCCAGGAGGATGCGGTGCTGATTCTGTGCGGGTTCCACAGGCTTTGGGTGGACTGACACATCGGTGGCAACTCCAGCCGGACTTTCAGATTTCTGCGGTGATCCAAGCACACTCTTGCACAGCCGCAGAAGTCCGCGTTTCATCACCGGTTTGGTCCCACAGCCATCAAAGCGATGCCGGGCCTGATCCTCTCTGGTGAGATCCGAACTGGTCAGCATCAGCACTTTCAGCGCAGAGGTGCGCGGTTCGTCGCGTACGAGACCCAGCATGGTCAGCCCGTCCATGTCCGGCATGTGATAGTCGAGGATCAGCAGATCTGGCAAGCGCTCCGCCAGGATGGACAGCGCTTCCCTGGCACCGGTTGCAACTTCAGCATCCGCTCCGAGAGAGGTCAGCATCGATACCATGATGTCCCGGCCGACCGGGTTGTCATCCACAACCAGTACACGCGTGCCGGCCAGAGCCTGTTCGAGATGTGTCCATTCCATCACACCGGCCAGGTCCGGCAAGGCATTCAACGGCAGAGTGAACCAGAAGCAGGCACCCTGACCTGGGCGGCTTTCCACCCCAATCGAACCACCCATCAGCTGCACGAGCTTCTTGCTGATGGCAAGTCCGAGTCCAGTGCCACCAAATTTTCGGGTGGTGGACGCATCACCCTGAGTAAAAGAATCGAACAGTCGACTTTGCACATCGGGAGCAAGGCCCGCGCCCGTGTCGCGAACCGTCACGCGTACGCCGCCCATGAACGCTGGCATCACGCTGACCACGACATGCCCGGATTCCGTGAACTTCACCGCGTTGCCAACCAGGTTCAGCAGCACTTGTCGGATTCGTCCTTCATCACCCAGATAACGGGTCGCCAGAGAAGAATCGAAGTCTACATAGAGGTCGAGAGCCTTCTGGCGCGCGTTACCCGACATCAGATCCATCACCTCGCGCACGCATCGTTCCAGATCAAATGGAATCGACTCCAGATCCAGTTTGCCGGCCTCGATCTTGGAAAAGTCGAGCACGTCATTGATGATGGCGAGCAAGCCTTCGCCCGACCGCAGGATGAGCGACGCTGTTTCCCGCTGGGATTCGTCCAGATCCATGTCGAGCAGCAGCTGGGTCATCCCCAGCACGCCGTTCATCGGTGTGCGGATTTCGTGACTCATCGTGGCGAGAAACTCGCTCTTCGCACGGGTAGCGGCTTGTGCATCTTCCAGCGCCCTGAGCAATTCCGCTTCGGCAATCCGGCGCCGTGTCACGTCTGCAGCAAATCCAATCAGCCGCTGCATCGATGAGCCTGCATCGTCGTAGTAGGCCTTTCCTCGCAAATGCAGCCATCGGCCGTCACCACGAGTACACACCTCCACGTCGAATTCGCGTTCAGTCAGCTGACTCGACTGCAGCAGTGCCTCGAATTCTGCGGCCGATTCATCAGTCATCCAGGACAGCAGGTCCTGCAGGTCGCGAACTGCCGCAGGGTCCAGCCTCGCCCACTCTCCCATGCTGTCTGAAACGTAACGCTGACCAGTGCGTGCATCAAAATCGAACAGACCGTAGGTCGATCCCTCGAGCGTCAGTCGCAGTCGTTCTTCGCTGGTCTTGATGAGTGCTTCACCTGCCAGCCTTTCGGAGATATCGGAGCCAATCACCACAAACCTGGTTCTGGCAGCCTGCTGCACGGCGATGGCGGTAAATTCGAAGGGATACGTTGTCCCGTTCTTGCGGGTGTGGGTGTACTGCATGTGTATTTCGCCACGGGCTTCAGTCTGTCTCGACATCTCCTGGACGATGTCCGGGCGCAACATGTCAGTGGCTACTTCCACGACTGGCAAGCCGACAAATTCATCCAGCGAGTAGCCAACGTTGGCCAGAGCGGCTGCATTGGCCTCCTGGAACGTCAGTGATTTCATGTCCACGACGTAAAACTCGTTGCTGCTCTTGCTGATGGCTTCGCTCAGCAAGCGCAACTGATCATCTTTCTGGCGATGGTCCGTTACATCCAGCACCAGGCCATCGTACGTTTTGGGTCGATCCAGCTTGTCTCTTACCAGTCGACCCCGATTGTTGAACCAGCGGACACTGCCGTCTGGCAGGTCGACCTGGTATTCCACATCCCAGGGCTCACGTTGCCGTACCGCGGCCTCCAGTTCCTCGCGCGCCTGTGGCGCCACTCGCAGCGGATGCCAGAGTGCATCGTCATCCATCAGGCGGCCAATATTGCCGCTGAACATTTTCAAGTCTCCGGTCTGTGCATCCACGCTGTATGCACATCCGGCCAGACTTTCAAAGATCGAGGTGAGGAAGCGCTCATGTGTCGACAGCCGCTTGAGGGCGGACTCAAGTTCCGCGCCCAGTTCGCCCAGCTCATCATTCGACAGGTGGGTGAAACGCCAGTCTTCATCGGCCCTGGTCAGCTTGAGCCCACGACGGATGCTGGCGAGCGGCACGATCACGACTCGCCTGAACAGGACAAAAACACCCCCCAGCAGAATCGTGGCGGCGGCTACCGAAATGGCCATGAGCACGCCAAGCTGGTTCAGATACTGATCGACCAGGGAGTTCCCATCCAGCTCTACGATTAGCCGCAGTTCGTCCCCAAAGCGCCGGATCAGACCAGGCTCGTCGAAGTCAATCCGCTCCACAAAGGCGAATACATTGAGTTCGCTCGTCTTCCATGATTCTCCCTTCGCCGCAGCAGCAAGCAGTTTCGCGATCATCGAACCGTCCGGCGCCGAGCCCGAGGTCGCAAGGATTTTCTGACTGCCGATGTCCACCAGATGGACCCGCTGGACATCCAGTACCTGACGATCAGGATCCCGTACGTGCAAGAGCAGATCGTCTGCGACCGGATGGGTCCTGGCATAGGCTTCCAGTTCACTGGCCATGAAGGCCGCCCTGGCACCGAGTTCGCGCTGCATCGCCGACATCTGCAACGACGACAATGCCCAGAACACGACCGCACCCAGTAATGTGCCAAGCGCAAGCAATGGCAGGATGAGTTGTCTGAGGAGCGTTGAGTTGGCGATCATGCAGGTGTGCTGCCGTGCTTGTGTGTTGTTTCGACGTAAGCATAGATCGCACACCGGATCCTGCCGGAAACGGACCAGGGCGTGAGGGTTGTCGTCAGTCGACGGCCAGAATCTGCATCCCTGCAGCTGCATCCATCGAGATGCTCAAATTCAGACGCGACTATTCAAACGCTTCATCGACCCGCAGCCATCTGGAGTCCGCGCCGTATTCGGGAACCTTGCCCTCGTAGAGCGGGTCGCCATTGACGGTAACCACGAGCGATCCTGTGCTGGTCCAGTACCTGGCTTCGATGTAGTGGTGCTCCTCCCACTCCAGTTCGATGTTGGTCCAGACATACTGGGGTTCGCGGGAGCTGTGTTCGCGCCGCTTGCGCAGACAGTGATCCACGTGCAGCTCGAATGCTCCGGATGGCCTGACAAAAAGATGGAACATCTTGTGACGATGCTGGAGTTCCACGCCCAGCAACCTCGAGTGAAGAGGCATGGTTTGAGCCTTGTATCCTTGTACTGATATCGTCCAGGGTGGAGAACCAGCCGGACTTTACTATTCCATGCAGGATTCAGCACGCAGCGTCAGCTTCTCGAAGGTACTCAAACGTCGGGAGGTACTGACTCTCTCGTTTGGCGCGATGATCGGCTGGAGCTGGGTCCTCATGACCTCCTTCTGGGTGCAAAACGCAGGCTCGGTAGGAACGCTCATCGCATTTGCAATTGGCGGACTCGCCATCGCGCTGGTCGGCCTCACATACAGCGAGCTCGCAGCCGCGATGCCAAAGGCTGGCGGGGAACATGTGTACACCGAGCGAGCTCTGGGTCGGTCGTGGTCCTTTGTCTGTACCTGGGCCATTCTGGGCGCCTACGTGATCGTGTGCCTGTTTGAAGCAGTCGCCTTGCCCACTGCCCTGGAATACGTGTTCCCGCAGATCCGCATTCACACCCTCTGGAACGTGCTGGGTGCTGACGTCGACCTGGGCTTTGTGATCATCGGTGCACTGTCCGCCGCGCTCATGACCTGGATCAATGTTCGTGGCATCCGCACCGCAGCCTTGTTTCAGACCCTTGCAACCGCTGTGATCATCATCTCCGGGCTGGTGCTGGTGACTGGTAGTTTTGCGTTTGGACACCTTGAAAACGCAGAACCCTGGATTGCCGTTCCCGCCACAGGAATCCTGACCGTGCTCATCATGGTCCCGGCGATGCTGGTCGGCTTCGATGTGATCCCGCAATCCGCTGAAGAAATCGACCTGCCTCCTGCACTCATCGGCAAACTGCTGGTGTTTTCGGTGCTGGCCGCCGTGCTGTGGTACGTGCTGATCTCGTTTGCCGTGGCAATGGCACTGAATGACGTGGTGCTGGCAGAGACAAAAATGGCCACCGCAGACGCAGCCACCACCGTCTGGGGCCATCCGTGGGCAGGCACGTTGCTGATCCTGGGCGGTATAGGTGGCATCATCACCAGCTGGAATGCCTTCATCGTTGGTGGCAGTCGGGTCCTGTTCGCGCTCGCCGAAGCAGGGCAGATCCCGGCCGTGTTTGCCCGTCTGCATCCACACTACCGAACACCGTATGTGGGTGTTGTGTTCATCGGTGTGCTGTCCATGGTGGCGCCGCTGTTTGGTCGCAAGGTACTGGTCTGGCTGATCAATGCCAGCAGCTTTGGCGTCATGTTGGCATTCTTGTTTGTTGCGATCGCCTTTGTGGTGTTGCGTCGCAAGGAGCCAGACATGCCACGTCCGTTTCGTGTCAGCCACCCTCGGCTGGTCGGCTGGGGTGCGGTGGTAATGTCGATGTTGTTGCTGACTGCCTTCCTTCCAGGCAGCCCATCCGCGCTGGTATGGCCATACGAATGGGGAGTCATTCTTGCCTGGTCGGCGGTCGGTCTGGTCTTTTTCCTTCGCCAGCGCTGAATCGTCCGTCCCGGACGGCGTCCCGCGACGGAGAATATCGACTGACTCCTCCCGGGCAATCAGAACAACTCAGCCTGACGCGCGGGTGGTCGGAACAGATCCGACCGCATGGGTGGCAACCTGCTGCCGTCCAGCCCATGCTTGCGCACCACGATCTCGAATCGTTTGAGCAGCAGTTCTGCAATCGGCCCTTCACCCCGCATGCGCTTGCCAAAGTCAGCCTTGTAGAGTTCACCGCCGCGAGTACTGCGAATGGCATTCAGGACACGTTCTTTCAGATCCGGGTAGTGCACTTCGAGCCACTCACTGAACAATGCCTTCACTTCGAGAGGCAACCGCAACAGGATATAACCGGCGCTGCGCGCACCCGCCTGGGCTGCGGCCGCCACGATATCCTCCATCTCGCTGTCGTTCACAAACGGAATCACCGGCGCGACCATGACCCCAGTGGGAACGCCTGCTTCCGCCAGGCTTTTCAGCACGCGCAACCTTGCCTCGCCTGAAGCGGTTCTCGGCTCAAGCTTTGTCTTCAATTCGCGTCGAAGGGTGGTGATGGACACATGTACCCGCGCAAGCCCTTGCTGCCCGAGTGCTGACCACAGATCAAGATCCCTCAGCACACCCTGGCTCTTTGTGACCAGACTGACCGGATGCCGACACTCAAGCAATACCTCGAGAATCTCTCGGGTGACCCGTCGCTCACGTTCAATGGGCTGATAGGGATCCGTGTTGGTGCCCAGCGCAATGGGCGCAACCTGGTATTTCCGCTTGCACAATTCCTCGATGAGATGCGCCCTTACATCCGTCTTGTAAAAAAGCCGGGTCTCGAAATCAAGACCCGGCGAAAGATCGAGGTAGGCGTGAGTCGGACGGGCAAAACAGTAGATGCAGCCATGCTCGCAGCCCTTGTAGGGATTTATCGAACGATCAAACGGCAAATCGGGAGAGACATTGCGGGTGATCAGCGTTTTTGTCCGGTCAGGCAGGACAGTCGTGCGGGGAGCCGCAGAATCAGTCTCAGGATCAACTCCCCAGCCATCATCGATGGTGGTCGACTGCCATGTCAGGAATCGGCTTCCCCCATTGGAGACGGCACCGCGCCCGGTGGTCAGGTTGGTCATCGGGATCACTACTCCGGCGATTGAGAGCCGCACGAGTATAGACTGTACAAAAATACAGTATCAATCGCTCACTCGCACCCGTCAGGCAGTGTTGTGGATTCGCCTTCTGGACGCTGCATCACCCGAAGCCCCGACGACAACGAGCGGGTGGAGCACCAACTTCGAGCCATTGAAGGTTGACTGGGGGTCAGCCCGATTGTCCGATGGAGAGTCAGCAGGCTGTTTTTTCAACAGCCTGTTAGACTGGCCATCTTTGACGTGCCCGCTCTGGCCAACCCAACAGGCGACCATGATCCTGATTCGACACATGCTTCCACTGGCAGTGATCCTGTTGCAATTCTGGTTGCTACAGGGCTGCACCATGCTGAGTCAGGGTCAGAGCACCCAGATCGAAACCCGCATCCAGCAGTTGCGCATGGAAGTTGCGGACATGAAAAGCGAATTCGAGCGAACGCGCGAAACCCTGCAGACACGAAGTGCTGAATCCGATCGGGAAGACGGCATGCTGGCTGCTCGACTCGATACGGTACAAGCGACACTTGAATCGCTGCCTTCCCGGATCGACGTGACGTGTCCCGCACCAGCACCCATCCAGGCCAAACAGGTGTGCAAGGAGCCTCCCGCCCCGAAGGCTGAAATGACCCTGAACAAGAGCGTGGTCGGCGAGAAGGAACATATCCTCCTCGACCCGCCCGGCAAGGTCTTCGTGGCACGCATGGATACCGGCGCAACTTCGAGCTCGCTGCATGCCCAGAACATAGTCCAGTTTGAACGTGACGGCGCAAACTGGGTGCGATTTGAATTGCAGGCAGAGGCGGGAATCGAAAAGGTCGAAGCGCCTATCGTTCGTTATGCAAGAGTGGTGCAGCAGGCGGACCCGCAAGGATCGCGACGCCCGGTGGTATCACTGCGGATACAGCTGGGAGAAATCGACGAGTCAGTCGAGTTCACACTCGCCGATCGCTCCCATCTGGAAACCGAAGTCCTGCTCGGACGAGGTTTTCTGACTGACCTGGCCATCGTTGACGTGTCGCGCAAGTTCATTCAGCCTGCGCCAAAAAATTAACCAAAGCGCGACACCATGGCACATCGAGGTCCGTTTCTGTTTCTAATCGTGCTTCTGGTGATCGGCGGGATCGGCATAGCCTTTTACCGGCACAACATCTACGCCATCCCTTTTTCCCCCGACGAAGAGCAACTGGTCTGGCAAGTCGAGGCGAGGGTGCAGTTCACCGGCAACGGCGAACCGACCAACGTCTATCTGGCACTGCCACCCGACCAGTCAGGCTTCCGGATCGTTGATGCATCACGCGCTTCTTCCGGTTTTGGCTATGCGCCCGGCGTGCGAGGTGGGCAACTGCAGGCGCACTGGAGCAAGCGGGAAGTGACCGGTGACCAGAGTCTCTTTTACAAGCTCGAGATCGTTGCCGACCCGAACTACAGCGCGCCGGACGCACCGCCAACCATACGCACCATTCCATCCTGGCGAGAGCCCTATGGGACTGCTGCCCGCCAGTTGCTGGATACCGCGCTGCCCCTGTCGGCGGGCGGAGTTTCGCTCGCGGAGCAACTCTCCCAACTCATGAGCCCGACCCGCGGCGATCAGAATGCAAGTCTGCTGCTCGGCGAGTTCAGTGCGCCTGAACTTCTGCAGAACCTGCTGCTGACTGCAGACGTACCGGCGCGCACGGTGCAGGCGCTGAAACTCGAAGATGGCCGCAGAAGACAGGATCTGGCCACTTTTGTCCAGGTTTACGAGGACAATACATGGCACCTCCTGGACGCCCGGGCTGGTCGGGTGCATGACAGCAGTGATCTGCTGCTCTGGCTGACCGATGCCCCATCGGTGCTCGACGTGCTCGGTGGACGCAACAGCCGGGTATCCTTTTCGATGATCAGCGCGGTACGCCCGGCACTCGCGGTGTCCCAGGAGCAATACGGCGACTTCGGCTTTTCGTTGTACAGCCTGCCCATCGCGGAACAGGGTGTGTTCAAGCTGATCATGTTGCTGCCCATTGGCGCACTGGTTGTGGTGTTCATGCGCATCATCGTCGGCTTCAAGACATCAGGAACGTTCATGCCGGTGCTGATCGCACTGGCATTCCTGCAGACCGATCTGCTCCCCGGTCTGTCCAGCTTCCTGCTGGTGGTCGGCATAGGTCTCATGATTCGGTACTACCTGTCGAATCTGAACCTGTTGCTGGTTGCCCGCATCGCGGTGCTGGTGCTCATTGTCATCGGAATCATTACCACGTTCAGCGTCCTGTCCTACCGGCTCGGGTTGATCGAAGGGCTCAACATGACCTTCTTCCCGATGATCATCCTGGCCTGGACCATCGAGCGCATGTCCATTACCTGGGAGGAAAGTGGTCCGAAGGAAGTTGTGGTTCAGGGCGGCGGCAGCCTGCTGGTGGCAACCATCGCCTATCTCGCCATGAGCGTACCGGTCGTGAGCCACCTCGCCTTCAACTTCCCCGAACTGCACCTGGTGTTGCTGGCAATCGTGTTGTTGCTCGGACGTTATACCGGCTACCGGTTGCTGGAACTGCGTCGTTTTGCAGCGTTCAAGTCGGCCACCGCCGAGGGTGTGCCCTGATGGGATTGAAGGACTGGTTATCGGGTTGGGCGCCGCCTTCTTACCTGCGCGACAACGGCATCCTCGGCATGAACCGTCGCAATGGCGACTATATTTCCCGCTACAACAGTCGCAGCCGCTATCCGCTGGTCGATAACAAGCTGCTGACCAAGGAAGTGGTCGAGAAAGCAAAAATCGCGGCGCCCAAACTCATTGACGTGGTGCGCGCACAGTACGAGATCGAACACATCGCGCCACGAGTGGAAAACCTCGAGCAGTTTGTCGTCAAGCCTGCCAATGGGTCCGGCGGGAAAGGGATCCTGGTGATCACGGCCCGTGACGGTGATCTGTTTGTCAAAAGCAGCGGTGTTCGGATAACGCTCGCCAGCATCGAACGTCACATGACCAATATCCTGAGCGGATTGCACTCGCTGGGCGGCAAACCGGATGTGGCCTTCATCGAGACACTCGTTCAGGTCAGTAAGTATTTCGCCAACTACTCCTACGAAGGTGTGCCGGACATCCGCATCATCGTCTTCAAGGGTTATCCGGTGATGGGCATGCTTCGGCTGGCCACACATCAATCCGATGGCAAGGCCAACCTCCACCAGGGTGCAGTGGGTGTCGGTCTTGATCTGGCGACTGGCAAAGCGACGATGGCGGTGCAGCATAACAAGCGCGTTACACACCATCCGGATACCGGTCGCCTGCTCGAAGAAATCGAGATCGGCAACTGGAAGCAACTCCTGCACCTGGCTGCACGATGTTTTGAGGTTACCCGTCTGGGCTATCTGGGCTGTGACATCGTGATCGATGAAGCGCGCGGCCCGCTGATCCTGGAACTCAACGCACGCCCCGGTCTCGCAGTGCAGATTGCCAACGGAGTCGGCTTGTTACCGCGCCTTCGACTCATCGAGACCCTGGATGACTTTCCGGGGTCGGTCGAGGAACGGGTAGAATTTTCGATGCACCACTTTGCCACCAACCGCAGACCAGAGCTGCAATCTTCGCTTTGGCTGTCAACAAATCCCTGACTGGAGAAGCTGATGATCGTCGTCAACGCCATATTCGAAACCACTGCAGCCGCGATTGCCGCGATGAAACCGGCCATTCTGGCCATGCAGACAGCCAGCCGCGCGGAAAAAGGTTGTGAAGACTACACCTTCAGCGTGGAACTCGAGAACCCGAACGTCATGCGCATCACCGAACGCTGGGAGAGCATGGCCATACTGCAGGCGCATTTTCAGACACCACACATGGCGTCATTCCGCGCCGCCATGGCCGCCAATCCGCCAAAAGGTGTGGTCGCCCACTTTTATGAGGCAAAGGAAGTCGCCATGCCATCCTGAGGCAACTTCTGCGGTCATTGCATGGACAGCCACACCGACAAACCCGATCGATGCAGGAAGGCTTCTTGAATGAAGCCTTCTGACCGGAGCGTCATTTTCCCGAAGTACTTCCATGAACCGGGCCAGACAACGAACCGCTTGCTGCGGTTCGCCCGACATGGTTCAGGTTTCGCGAAACCACTGCATGATTTCCCGATTCATTTCGGTTGGATAGGTGTGCGAGAGATCTTCGATCTGCTCAAACCGTACACGAGCACCTGCTGCCTGCAGTGTCTGCGCAGCCATCTGCGCCATACCGACATCGAACATCCAGTCGAGCGCACCGTGGGTTACAAACACGGGTAATCCGTTGATGCGGGCATGGCTCGTCATCTCCAGCAACATCGGATGAAATGAAGCCGAAACCGGTGCCAGGTGCGTAAACGGCGAGTCATCGAGAAGCCCCGAGACATAACTGAACGTGCCACCATCGGACATGCCCGTCAACAACAGGCGGTCCTCCTGCACTGCATATCGTTCTCTCACAAATGAAAGCATGCGCATCAGGTTTTCCGTATCGGCATCCGGTCCCATCAGCGACCAGGTTCGATCGATCGACGTTGGCGAGATGAGGATCGCTCCATGTGTGCGCGCTTCGCGCAGCCATGTCCACAGGAAGGCTCGACCATGGCCACTGCCGCCATGCAGAGCAACAATGACCGGCAACGGTGTCTCGGGTGTGGCGTACTCGGGCACATAAAGTGAAAAGCCACCGCGTTCGGTAACGCCGTTGGCGGCGTGCAGAACGCCGCTGTCAAAGCCGATCAGCCGTTCGCCATTGAAGCGCTCCAGCAAATCCCGATCCTCACGACACTCCTCGCTCAGGAAAAACGCACTGACAGGCGGCAGCACGTCGGCCAGAGGATACAGTGTCTCCAGCGCACGACTCTGGTATCGCAAGGAACCATAGGCCGCGAGTACAGGATTGCTGTGCGAGGGTGCATCGGCAAATCCTTCCAACCCCTTCAGGACATTGTTTGCGGTCTGAGTCAACGCGCCCGAAAAATCGCGCAGGTACTCGGGAAATCGCAGCGCCTCGAACTGGGCAAAGGCTTCATTCAATGGCTCCCGGTAGGGCGCCACCGCCGCGACGAGATCACCGAGATCTGGCGGATGCAGGTGCCGACCGACACGTGCGAGCACATCCAGTGCAGTCAGCAATGGTGACAACAAGCCGACAACACCCTGAAACAGGCGCTCCTGTTCTGCATCCATCGGAGTTTCCTCGGAGATTTCGGGTGGGAGCATACACGCCCGCCGCTTTGGTATGCTCGAACCCTTTGCTGACAAGGCTGGATAATGTCTCCCATGGAATTGCTGCCGGAACCGCTGCCGGAACCCTATTACCTGCCTGTCGGCGACGAAATCCAGGTCTTCGAGGCGGCATTTTGCGCCCGATTGCCGGTGCTGATGAAAGGTCCGACCGGATGTGGCAAGACACGATTTGTCGAACACATGGCCTGGCGTCTGCAACGATCCGGAAAACTCACCGCGGACCCTGCGCTCCTGACCATTTCCTGCCACGAGGACCTCACTGCCACCGACCTGGTCGGGCGATATCTGCTCAAGGGGGATGAAACGGTCTGGCAGGACGGCCCTCTTACCCGTTCGGTCCGCAGCGGAGCCATCTGCTATCTCGACGAAGTTGTGGAAGCACGCAAGGACACCACGGTCCTGATCCACTCCCTGTCCGATCACAGGCGCCTGCTACCAATCGACAAGACCGGCGAACTGGTCACTGCGCACCCCGATTTCCTGCTGGTGATGTCCTACAACCCGGGCTATCAATCCGTTCTCAAGGACCTGAAACCGAGCACGCGGCAGCGCTTCGTGAGTATCGAATTCGACTATCCGGCATTTGCCCTGGAAGCGGAGATCATTGCGCATGAAAGTGCCATCGACCACGAGATGGCCGAGCGCCTCGCCACCATCGCCGAACGTGTGCGCAATCTGCGCGATCATGGCTTCGAGGAAGGGGTGAGTACGCGCCTGCTTATCTACACTGGACAGTTGATCGGCCAGGGCATCTCCCCAAGACGCGCCGGAGAACTTGCCATCACCACGGCCATAAGCGACGACCGAACCGTTCAGGATGCGGTACGCGACATCATCGACGTCTTGCTGCCGTGATCGAACTGGCCGATGTAGAAGGCTCTCTTGCGCTGTTTGCAGAGGGACTGGCGGGACGTTATCTGCACCTGAAGACCCTGGCAGAGCAGAACACGGATTCCATCGATGCCCGCCTGACCAACCAGAGCATGGACAACCTCTATTTACCCGGATGTCTGCCCCATGGAGAGCGCAGCGATTACCTGGTGCTCGTCCTCGAGCAGATCGGCTATCGCGAGTGCGGTACCTTCGGCTTCGACTACGCACGGTTCTGCGAACTGACCGGAGTCTCGCAACCGACACCAAAACCGCACACACAGCCCGATCGCGACAGCGACTTCACTCGACTGTTCAACCGGTTCGAAGACCCTGCAATTGCACGCCGTCTGTTTCTGCTGCTTGAAGCCTTGCGGATCAGTCATCACATCCAACGCACCTATCCCGGCGCCGCTCACTATCTGCGGCAGCACCATGCAAAACTGCGCGCCCAATTTTCGGCGCACCGGACCCGTTTCGATCTTCTCCAGCATCGTGTCTGGGGCGATCTGCAGGCATTGCCCAGCCTCGAAGATTCACTGATCCCGTTGTCCATCAGTCATGGCAGCGTCTATACAACCGCAGAAATGACGTGTCAGCTTTATCCATTTTTTCATCATGAACACGATCTGCTCCTCGAAGAACTGAACGCTGAAGTTTCCGGAACGGAGTGGATGCAGCGCGAAGCGCGGCTTGAAGACTGGAAGGATGATCAGGAGGATCTTGCGCGTCAGATGCTGAACGTCGAAATACTCCAGGCTGAAGACGCTTTGCTCCGGGAAGACGTGGGGCTTGC
Source organism: Pseudomonadales bacterium (assembly GCA_041752315.1). GTDB lineage: Bacteria > Pseudomonadota > Gammaproteobacteria > Pseudomonadales > Azotimanducaceae > SYFY01. The sequence continues at coordinate 8,982 of JBGSHJ010000018.1, read as the reverse complement.
TGGAGACACTCGTGATACCAATCAGACACTGAACAGTCTGAAAAGCGAACGCGACGCATTGTCGCGTCGCATCGAGATGGAACGTGCAGCGTTACGTCACGCGGTGGGCTCACCCCGCGGCCAGGCACGCAGCTTCCGCTACGACGAATGGAACTACCTGGAGCGGCGCTACATCCGGCGCTGGTGCCGCCTGTACGAAGAGCGGATTGTCCCGGAAGCCGGTGCCGATGTGGACGACCTGCGCCGAGTGATTCGCCAGTGGCGGGCCAAAGTCAGGTCCCGCCTCGCCCAACTGCGACCTCTCGGTCTGCAACGGGTTTCGCGGGTGGCAGACGGTGACGAACTTGATCTCAATGCAGTGCTCGAGGCACGTCAGGACATTCGCGCCGGTATTTCACCGGATGATCGTACGTACAGCCGACGCGAGCGCGTGCAACGGGATATCTGTGCAGCTTTTCTGGTTGATCTCTCGGCATCCACCGACGATCCCATCGAACCGCCGGAACCGATGCCATTTGAGGACGACGACGAAGTCCCCAACCTGCGCGACCCCTACCATGAACCACCGGAACCGGCGTCTGTCGAAGAGCCGCGCAAGATCATCCACGTCCAGCGCGAAGCGATGCTGGTGATGGCATCCGCCCTCGACGCGCTGGGCGACAGTTTTGGCATCTACGGATTTTCCGGCTACGGACACGACTGTGTGGAGTTCTTTGTCGCGAAGGAACCGGACGAATCGCTGAGCGGACGCACCCTCAGCGCGATTGCTGCCATGCAACCCAAGCGCAGTACCCGCATGGGGCCAGCCATTCGACATACGGTGGCCAAACTCATGGCCGCCGGCCAGTCCTTGAAGCTGTTGATCGTGTTGTCCGACGGATTTCCACAGGACTGCGACTACGGTCCTCGACGGGGTGAACATGAGTATGGTGTCGAGGACACCGCCAAGGCTCTGGCAGAAGCCACCGCCAAGGGGATCGAGACGTTCTGCATCACCGTGGATCGCTCCGGGCACGACTACCTGAAACGAATGTGTCCGGACGCTCGTTACCTGGTGATCGAGGATATCGAGGATCTGCCTGATGCCCTGACCAAGGTATACACGACTCTCACACTCAGATAGTGCGGGGACAGACCGCTACCACTGCGGATAGAGCACCACATCGATTCGACGATTCTTCTGGCGGCCCTCGGGTGATTCATTGCTCGAGATCGGCTGGGTCTCGCCGTAGCCAACCGCGGTCAACAGTTCCTCTGCCATTCCTCCGCCACTCAGCAGGTAGCGCATGACCGCGTCGGCACGCGATTTCGAAAGATCAAGGTTGGCAGCGTCAGCGCCGTGCGAATCGGTATGTCCCTCGACAATGATGGGAGCATCCGGAAACTCTGCAAGGGCCTTGCGGACCTTGCCGAGCAACGCGTGATGCCGCCTTTCCAGCACGGATTGACCACTGCCAAAGGTCACTCCCACCATGCGCAGCACCAGGCGGTCCTGGACGCGTAAAACCTGTGCTTCAGCCGGCTTGAACAAGCTTTCCACCAAACGAACTTTTTCCTTGAGTTTGCCTTGTCTTTCCAGCTCCGCCTGCAGTCGTGCACGCGCCTTGGACTGACCGCCAAGGTCATTCTGAAGTGTTTCGATCTCCTGCTGGAGAGCGATGGCGTAACGCTGCTGTTCCGCCACCTGCTCCTCGAGCCGCGAGCGGGACAACAGGAGATCGGCAACGGCATTGGCCAGAACACTGCCAGCTTCCCCGGGTCCGCGATCAAAATACACCGTCCGGTCGATGAGATCGCCGAGATTGGCAAGCTCCTTTTCCCAGGTGGCGACAAAGTCCTCGAGCGTCATGTCGCCTCGATCGAGCTGCCTGGCAGACTGAGCAAGGTACTGGGCCCGCAAAGCGTTGTGCGTGGCAAGGGTAGCGTTGTCACGGGGTTGATCGGTGTCGTAGCGATCCTGTGCAAGTGTCGAACGCGCCTGTTGCAGAAGCGATTCGGCTTCTGCGAATCCCCTGGGGGCAACACGCGAAGCTCTCAGGTCCTGTGCGATCGCGATCTGCCGTTGGGCTTCAGCAAACAGCGTGGTTTCGATAGCGCCCAGTTCTGCCTGACGAAAGTACTGAACAGCCTTCTCACGATACTTTGTGATGTCAGCATCCCGATTTCGCTCCAGCCGCGTTGCCGCAGCCCGAAGCTCCGCCTCCCCATCCATCCAGGGATCGTTGTCGGCAGACTTCGCCCCGGCAGACTCGGCATCCCGCCTCGCCGCGATGGCATCCGCCAACAACTCACGGGCGCGCAGGCTTGCTTCCTCCACTTGTGCAAATCCCGTACTGGCATTCGCCAGCAATTCACGAATCCGTTCCCGCTTGCCACCATCCTCGGCTATTTCTTCGGCCTTGCGAAAGCTGTCCATGGTGCGACGAAAAGTATTGGGTACCAGCAATTCACCCTGTGCATCGACCGCGCGAACGCGCGCCGCATCGGCATCGTTGAACAACGGATCGCGCGATGCCGGTTCGCCTGCGGGAAGGGCCAGGGTCGGAAGCGCCGCCAGGCACAACAAGCCAAACCACAGGCTGATGGCACGCATCACACTCCCCCCCGTTCAAGCAGGCGGTCAATCGCATGGGCTACGCCAGACTCATCATTCCTCAACGTGACGAAGGAGGCCGCGGTGCGCGTCCTTTCATCGGCCTGGCCCATTGCGACACTGGCTCCGGCGATGCGAAACATTTCCAGGTCGTTCTCCGCATCTCCGAAGGCGACCACCTCGCGCGGATTGATGCCCAGACTCACACAGGCAGCTTCGAGGGCTGCGCCTTTGCTGGCCGCTTTTGCCGTCAGGGTCAGCACCAGCTTTCCACTTGGGCCAATGGAGTCATAGATGTTGACGGACCTGGCAAATCGCGCGCCAAGCTCGGCGCGGATCCTTTCATTGCATCGGGTGCCCTGGATCGCCGCCACTCGCGGCAGATTGGAGCCGTCAGGAATCAGGACAGGAAGAGGCTCCATCTCGGCATCCAGCAGTCTTGGATCAGGCTGACCTTCCATCTTCAGAAGGACACGATCGTTGACCGTGATTGTCGCAATGCATCGCTCGGTATTGCAGATGGCATAAAGCTCGGCAACAAAGTCGAGCGGAAGCCGATGATCGAAGATGTCCTTGCCTGCGTCCGGCCCGATCACCTGTGCACCCGAGCAAGCAATGATCGGACCCGTTATCTCGAGTTGGGATGCAACCCGACGCGCCATGTGTGACCAGCGGGCAGTGGCAATGATGATGTGGAGCCCGCGGTCTCGTGCGGCTCTGACGGCCCGAATGTTCTCGGCGGGAATCTGCTCACCCACCAGCAGCGTACCATCAAGATCGATGGCCAGAGCCTTGTATTGCATGTTCTCTTCCGTAGAGGTGGATTGACAGGAGACTCGCCGCAGCCCATTTCAGGCGGCGACTGTGGGCTGTTCAGTTCATCGGGTCAAGACGGTGAACACTGACCGTGGAGTCCGGTTGCACTTACCTGACCTTGACATCGTATGGCTCGAACCAGGTCTGCTCGATCGCTTGATGGATTCTGATCAGATCACCCTGGAAATCATCCAGCGATGCGTGCAACTCCGATCGAACGAGCTGCCTCAGCGGAATGCTGTCCATCCGGGCAATCAGCTGTTCGACCGCCAGAATTGGCAACTGCTGTCTCGGCAGACGTCGGCTGCTGTAGCGCATCTGAAACAGGCAATAGCGCACCGAACGGGGAAAATTCAGGTCGTTCAACAGAAAATGAAGAACCCTTGCCGGTGTAACACGACTGCGGACACTTCGCCGGTACATCTGGTAAGCCGAAGCAGATTGTAAAACACTCACCCAAAGGATGGTGTCATGGTCATTGATCATCTCATCCCGGGTAACCAGCAGGTCTCCGGCGACGTCAATGATCCGTGTAGTCATGTCCGATCGTTCAAGGTAGCGACCCAGCATCAGAAACTCGTACTCCGGCCCCCTGCTCATCGTTCCCGAAAACAGGCCACTGATCTGCTGACTGCGCTCGATGATTTCGTTGACCACGGGCCAGCTTGCCTTGCGGAAAGATGTGCTGCCGAGTTTCTTGCTTGCAAAAAGGTGAAGGTCGTTGACTGACTCAAACGCTTCACGTGGTACCACGTCACGCAATGTACGCATGTTTTCACGCGCAATGCGGATCGCGGTCAATATCGAATTGGGATTTTCGGCGGAGCCTGCCAGATAGCGCATCGCCACAGTGGCCAGTTGTGCCTGCGGCGAAATCTGGAAGCCTGCACCACTGCCTGTGATGCGAATCAGGTTATACCAGCTGACAGGCGCATCCTTGGGCAGGTCGAGCAACAAATCAGCAAACACGTTGATGAGGCGGGCCGTATTCTCGGCGCGCTCGAGATTGCGACCCACCCAGTACAAACGACCTGCAAGTGATGACAGCATCAGACGTCCTCGACAATCCAGGTGTCTTTGCTGCCACCACCTTGCGACGAATTGACGACCAGCGAGCCCTTGCGAAGCGCCACGCGGGTCAATCCACCGGCAGTCACGGACATCGTCGAGCCCTGGAGGACAAAAGGTCGCAAATCAACATGCCTGGGCTCAATGGAGCCATCACAGACAGTCGGGACCGTCGACAGGGACAACGTGGGTTGTGCGATGTAGTTTCGCGGATTGGCCCGCACCTGCAGCCGCATTTGTTCTATCTCGGCCCGAGATGCATGCGGACCAACCAGCATCCCGTAGCCTCCCGATTCGTTGGCCGGTTTGACGACCAGTTCCGCCAGATGCTCTTCGACATACCGCATCGAATCGGCATCGGCGCACCGCCAGGTGGGCACGTTGGGCAGAAGCGGCTCTTCGGCAAGGTAATAACGGATCATCGCCGGAACATAGCTGTAGACCACCTTGTCATCGGCAACTCCCGCCCCCGGAGCATTGGCGATGGCCACATTCCCTTTGAACCACGCTCGAAACAGTCCTGGTGTACCCAGTACCGATTGGCGATCAAACGTCTCCGGATCCATGAAAGCATCGTTGATTCGTCGATACACGGTATCCACGCGCCCGAGCCCTTCGATGGTGCGCATGTAGACACAATCATCATCAAGAACGATGAGATCACTACCGCCAACCAGCTCGGCACCCATGCGCTGGGCAAGAAACGCATGCTCGAAATACGCGGAATTGAAGATGCCGGGTGTCAACACCACGATCTCCGGCCGGTCCCCGGGACGCGGCGACAGAGATGCCAGCATGTCGAACAGTTGTGACGGGTACGCGTCAACCGGTCGGATTCTCATCGTACGAAAGACTTCGGGGAAAACCCGCTTGGTTACGCTGCGATTTTCCAGCATGTACGACACCCCGGAAGGTACCCGCAGGTTGTCTTCCAGGACATAGACGGTGCCGTCACGATCACGCACCAGATCGGTGCCACAGACGTGCGCCCAAACACCATGTCGGGGCGAGGCGCCGACCGCCTGCGGCAGGAAGTCCCTGGAACTGTGGATCAATTGCGCGGGCACGACGCCATCCCGTACACAATTCTGATCGTGATAGACGTCGTCGATGAACATGTTCAGGGCCCGCAGTCGCTGCTGCAATCCGGCCTCGATACCAGCCCACTCACTGCGGGCGATGACCCGGGGAATGATGTCCAGCGGCCAGGCGCGATCAATGTTCTCGCCATCGGCGTACACCGTGAAGGTGATGCCCATCTCCATGATCGCGCGATCCGCTGCAGCCTGACGAGATTTCAGGCCGCGACCGGAAAGTTCCTGCAGGTAATTCATCAAAGCCAGCGCGACCGGACGGGGGGTTCCTTCTGCCGTTACCAATTCGTCGTAATGTTGATGGCCTTTATAGGCTGACCAGTTGGTGCTCATCGCCCCGGGATTTTCCTGCTCGCTCGACCACTCGATGCCGACTATGCTAACCCAGCTATCGGTTCGACACTTGTTGAAAGCAAATGTTGAGCCACTGCCATCCGGTTGTCACCAGATTCTACTGGTTCACAGATGCTTCATCTGGAGGCGTGCACAATCTGGGCAACTCAGGCGCACGCTCGGGAGGCTGCGATGGGCTATCTGAAAATCTGGATGACGGTTCTGCTGATTGCCGGGATGCTCACCCTGTCTGCCCATGCTGCCGACAGGAAACCGGCCGTCCTGATCAAAAAAACGCTGGACGGCCGTTGCCTGACAATCAGCCACACGGACTACTGGAAGACCAAGATCTATATCGGCAAGCCAAATCTGGGGGCTTGTATTGCCAGCGGTGGTCGAAGGGTCTGAGCAGGCCTGCAGCGGCCTGCGATGACGGCAGTCAACCTACATCCGCGATCGCTTCGAGAAACGTCTCCACGGTCAATTGGCCATCAAGCAGGCCGCACACGGCGGCCACAAACGGTGCCGGAAATCCGGAACGCTGACAGACGTCACGAAACATCCTTGCCGCCCTGACCCCTTCGCTCACCATGACCATCTTGCCTTGTGCCTGCGCCAGGGTTTGACCCAGACCCAGACGTTCACCCATTTCGCGGTTTCGACCATGGGGAGACGTGGCGGTAACAAAAAGATCACCAATGCCTGCTGCCGTGAGTGCGGTGGCCGGATCGGCGCCGAGTTTCGGGAGCAAACCGACAGCCTCGCGAAAGCCCGCCGTGAAAATTGCCGCCTTCAGGTTATCGCCGCCCAGCCCGCTCGGCTTGAGGCCGTCAGCCACACCGCAAGCCAGGGCAATGACATTCTTGAATGCACCCCAGTATTCGGCGCCCAGCGGATCGCTTGCCGGAGCGAGCTTCAGGGTGCGGGTGGTCAACTGCCTGGCGACAAGGACTGCGGCATCACGGTGCCGGCTGGCCACCAGTGCTGTTGTGTACACGCCTTGTGCAAGTTCCGGGGCAATCGTCGGCCCCATCATCACGCAGAGGATGTTGTTCTTGCCGGCTGCCTCGAGCTTTTCTTCGATGACGTCGGAAATCAGCCGGTCACCCTCCGCAAGGCCCTTGGCGAGGTCGACCAGAACCTGCTCAGGGTTCAGAAGCGGGACCAGGTCATCAACGACGCTGAGAACCACCCCTGACGGCAATGCCAGAATGATGTATTCGGCGCTTCGGACAGCCTCGCCGATGGACATGGTGACCTGCATGCCCTGCATCACGACATCAGGCAGATACTTGGCATTGATCGATGTTGTCCTGAGACTGTCGTGAACTTCCTGCTCAACTGTCCAGCCGATGACCGAGTGCCCGGCCTGCAACCAGACGCGCGCCAGAGCTGTACCAAAGTTGCCAAGTCCGAGAACGGCGATTGTGCTCATGCGGTCACCTTGTCGAGCCACTGGACAAGATCACCAATGACCTCGCCCCGATTGGTTTCATTGAATACCTCATGTCGTGCTCCGGGATACCAGCGATGCTCCAATCGGGACAGTCTGCAGCCCCGATAAGCGTGGAGCATGCGATTGATGTCCTGTTGTCCGCCGTGCACCGGATCATCCGACCCGGCAAAGACATAGATTGGCAGTGTCAGAGGAATCTTCGCCAGGCAGGCAGGGGTCTGCGTCATGGCGGCGCCTGCAAACAGGTCTACCAGCGAACCCGTTGTCAGCACAAACCCGCACTCGGGATCATCGACGTACTTCTTCACTTCGACAGGGTCACGGCTGAGCCATTCAAATCCGGTGGCTCCAGGTGCGTCGAATGCCTTGTTGGAACCGCCAAACAGGAGCTTCTGCAACAATTCGCTCGATTGATCCGGACCATGGCGCCATGCTTCGAACCGGGCGACCATCCTGGGTACCAGCCTCCCGAACCGGTTCTTGAATCCGGGTGACCCGGACAACGCCAGTGCATCGATCGAATATCCGTATCGGGTGATGTACTGCTGACACAGCATCGAGCCCATGCTGTGTCCCAGCAGGATGAGGGGTACATCTGCATGCCTGGCACGCAGCATTCGATTGAATTCAAAGGTATCCGCCAGCACACGGTTCCAGCCATCTCCACCCATGTAGCCAAGTCTGGCACGACCGGTTCGTCCATGGCCGCGGTGATCTGCTGCAAACACCGCGTAGCCTGCCTTGTTGAGTGCCTCGGCCACGGCATCGTACCGGCGAGCGTGTTCACCCATACCGTGGGCAATCTGCACGATGGCTTTGGGTGCCTCGATGTCCCATGCATACCCGGCTACTGTCTGGCCGTCACTTGCGACCAGATCACATTGATCCATCGTCTCCCCTTCCTGCGCTAACCCAGCCCCTGTTACCTTCTTTCGTCCCGGGGATTGTGATCCGGGTCTTCTTCCCCAACTACCGGATCGGGGGGCGGCTCCTGATCCTTGCCCTTGCTGGTCCTCGAGCGGAATGGCGCCTCAAAAGCCTGGCGTACGAGGTTGAGCGGGTTCATCTCGTTGAGTTGACGCAGGTTCGAGCGAAACTGCTCCTGATGATCGAGGAATGACACAATGCTCTGCTCGATGTAGCGAGAGACTACGCCACCCATGCGATCACCATAAAACCGTATGATCTGCTCGATCGCGCGGTTGGTGAGCACCGCCTGATGACCTTCGGTTTCCTGTTCCGCAAGTATCTGCAGCAGAACGGAGCGCGTGATGTTGGCGCCATCCTTTGCATCCAGTACTTCGATGCTCTCGCCTCTGACGATGAGGTCGCGAGCATCTTCCATGGTCACATAACGGCTGTCGGTCATATCGTACAACCGGCGATTCGGGTATTTTTTCAGCTTGTGCATGACGCCCTTGATTTCCGGCACGAACCAGCCTGGTGGAGTTTGGCAGTGCCTACTGTACCGGATCGCGACCGCTTCAGGGCGCGGAAGTCGGCGTTGGATACACCAGACAGCGCATACCCAGTTTGCGGTCGAATTTCCGCCAGGTGGCCGGACTTTCCGCCAATCGGTCGGCCACGACATGCAGCACATCCGGACTGACCGCCATGCCGGA
>JBGSHJ010000017.1:0-15640 GCA_041752315.1 Pseudomonadales bacterium | reverse complement strand
TGAGATGGTGATGCCTGGCGACAATATCCGGATGAATGTGGAGTTGATCAGTCCGATTGCGATGGAGTTGAAGCAGCGGTTTGCGATCCGCGAGGGCGGTCGAACAGTTGGCTCGGGTGTCGTGACCCAGATCGTGAAGTAGACTGGGGCAGCTTCGAGTCGCTGCAAGGACGGTTCGAAGAGGGCATTCGTTTTTGATGTGTATGAATTGCACTAGGCCAGTAGCTCAATTGGCAGAGCGGCGGTCTCCAAAACCGCAGGTTGGGGGTTCGATTCCCTCCTGGCCTGCCAATACTGGCAAGATTGGGATTTGATACGCGTGACAACTAGTTCAGATGTCGGTGCTTCGACAGCGTTGGATTGGGCAAAATGGCTTGTCGTTGCCATTCTGGCCGCTTCTGCCATCGTCGGGAACTGGTACTTTCAGGACCAGTCCTTGCTGATACGTGTATTGGGAGTCCTTCTGGTGGGGAGTGCTGCCGTCTACGTCGCCTCCCTGACCGGCAAGGGTGCGGATGCACTTGAGTTGATGCGCGGGGCGCGTAGTGAAATAAGACGTGTCGTGTGGCCGACCAATCAGGAAACAACGCAGACAACGCTTGTAGTGCTTGTCCTGATAGCGATCTTTTCATTGTTGCTATGGCTGCTGGATTGGGCGCTGAGTGCCCTGGTGACAGCGGTCATCGGATAGCATTGGAAACGAAGTTGGTTGTTTCGGGTCTCGGGTTACCGGATTTACGACGTAAACAGGATAAATGCGAAATGGCAAAAAGATGGTACGTCGTGCACGCCTATTCCGGTTTCGAGAAGAGTGTGGCGCGAGCATTGAAAGAGCGTGTCGCACTTTCTTCGCTGGGCGAATTTTTCAACGAAATTCTTGTGCCGTCGGAAGAAGTGGTTGAGATGCGGGCCGGTCAGAAGCGCCGCAGCGAACGAAAGTTCTTTCCTGGATACGTCCTGGTGGAAATGGAACTGAACGACGAAACGTGGCATCTGGTGAAAGAAACTCCCCGCGTCATGGGGTTCATTGGCGGGAAAGCCGACAGGCCTGCACCGCTCTCGGACAAGGAAGCACAGGCCATTCTGGATCGCATCCGGGTCGGCAGCGAGAAGGCGACACCGAAGACTGTGTTCGAGCCGGGCGAAGTGGTTCGGGTAGTAGATGGTCCATTCAACGACTTCAACGGCATCGTCGAGGAGGTGAATTACGAAAAGAACCGCCTGAACGTTGCGGTGACCATTTTTGGTCGCTCGACGCCTGTCGAGCTTGATTTCAGTCAGGTCGAGAAGGCCTGACGACGATGTACACGGTCCACTCGTTGGACCGTGTAGAAAGGGCGCATGCGGTGCAGCGGCGCAAACAAAACGAGCCTCAAAGTCGAATTGGCCTGAGGTTAACGTAGGCGGGGAGTACGAGCCTTCGACGGCAGTACGCTAGGACCCACACAGGAGCATATATGGCAAGCAAGATCACTGCATACGTCAAGTTGCAAGTGAAGGCCGGACAGGCCAATCCCAGTCCACCGGTTGGACCGGCTCTGGGACAGCACGGGGTGAACATCATGGACTTCTGCAAGTCCTTCAATGCCCAGACTCAGCATCTTGAGCTGGGATTGCCGATACCCGTGATAATCACGGTGTATTCCGACCGTTCGTACACTTTCATCATGAAGACGCCGCCTGCGTCTGTATTGCTTCGCAAGGCGATCGGTATCTCCAAGGGAAGTGCGACTCCGAATTCCGTGAAGGTAGGGAAGGCGACCCGGGCACAACTTGAAGAAGTGGCAAAACTGAAGATGCCCGATCTGACAGCTGCCAATCTTGATGCTGCGGTGCGGACCATCGCAGGCAGCGCGCGCAGTGCCGGAATCGATGTGGAGGGAGTATAGATGCCCAAGCTTACAAAACGGATGCAGATGATCCAGAGCAAAGTTGATCGAACCAAGGCGTACCCGATCAATGAAGCTGTCGATCTGCTCACTGAAATTGCCAAGACAAAATTTGTCGAGTCGATAGATGTCTCCATCAATCTCGGTGTCGATCCGCGCAAGTCAGATCAGGTGGTCCGTGGCGCGACGACCCTGCCTCACGGTACTGGCAAGACAACCCGAGTTGCTGTCTTCGCACAAGGTGCAGCGGCAGAAGCAGCCAAGAGCGCGGGTGCCGACATTGTTGGCCTCGAAGATCTCGCCGACCAAGTGAAGGCTGGCAATCTGGATTTTGATGTCGTGATTGCATCTCCGGACACCATGCGCATTGTCGGTCAATTGGGGAAAATCCTCGGCCCTCGTGGCCTGATGCCAAACCCGAAGACCGGGACCGTTACCCCGGACGTCGCGACTGCTGTCAGGAATGCAAAAGCCGGCCAGGTTCAGTTTCGTACCGACAAGGCTGGAATCATTCATGGCAGCCTCGGCAAAGTAGGCTTTGGATCGTTGCAGGTGAAAGAAAACCTTGAAGCGTTGTTGAGCGATTTGCGTCGCGCGAAGCCAGCTTCTGCAAAAGGCATCTATCTGAAGAAGATCATGCTCTCGACCACGATGGGACCGGGAGTATTGGTGGATCAGGCTTCATTGGAGGCCTGAGCTTTTGGAGTGTTCTTGATCTGACAAGTTTGAAGGGGTGTTGCCACTCCGTTGTTTCGGGTTGGCAGCATAACCGTCAAAAACCGTATGGCGGCCCGTACTTCGGTACACAGGCCTTAATGCAATGCCTACGCAGACGGCCTGGCTCAATTCCGTGGAACGCAGTGTGTTCCTGGCTTGGAGTCGCCGTAGGGTTCCCGCAGTGCAAGTGCGTGAATAAACATAACGGATATCGGCGATATCCAAGGAGTAAACAGTGGCACTGAGACTCGAGCAAAAACAGATCATTGTTGCCGAGGTCAACGAAGTAGCGGTGAAAGCCCTTTCGGCAGTGTTGGCAGATTACCGGGGCATGACGGTGACGCAGCTGACAAGCATGCGCAAGAGAGCGCGTGAGTCAGGTGTTTATCTTCGTGTCATCCGGAATACGCTCGCTCGTCGGGCGTTGCAAGGAACGGAGTATGAATGTCTTCAGGAGGCATTCACAGGTCCGACACTGCTGGCATTTTCGAAGGATGATCCCGGCGCTGCTGCTCGCCTGCTGAAGGACTGCGCAAAGGAGTACGACAAGCTCCAGGTCAAAGCGTTGTCGATCGGCGGCAAGTTGCTGGCGGCCAGTGACATCGATCGTCTGGCCAAGCTCCCGACCAAGGAGCAGGCACTGGCGATGTTGTTGGCGGTACTGCAGGCGCCAATCGCCAAGCTGGCTCGCACGATGAACGAAGTTCCCGGCAAGCTGGTCCGTACGATTGCGGCCATTCGAGACCAAAAAGAGGCGGCAGTTTGACTGTCAGCACGAACAGCACGAATTGAGAGAAATCAGGAGAACACATAATGGCATTGTCCAGAGACGAAATTCTTGAAGCGATCGCTCAGATGAGCGTGATGGATGTAGTCGAGTTGATCTCGGCGATGGAAGAGAAGTTTGGTGTCACTGCAGCGGTAGCAGTCGCAGCGGCGCCAGCAGCAGCCGCTGATGGCGGCGGTGCGGTGGTCGAAGAGCAAACTGAATTCACGGTGATTCTGAAGGCGGCTGGTGAGAAGAAAGTCAACGTAATCAAGGTGGTTCGCGCCCTGACCGGTCTGGGCCTGAAAGAAGCCAAGGATGTGGTTGATCAGGCACCGTCGAATGTGAAAGAAGGCATCAGCAAAGCTGAAGCTGAAGACGTGAAGAAGCAGCTCGAAGAGGCTGGTGCTACGGTGGAGTTGAAGTAGTTCGCGTTGATAACGCGCTACTGCTGTTCTGAAAGCGGGCTGGCACGCGGGAGATCCTGCGTGCTGGCCTTTGGTCGTTGCCTGGTGGTCGCAACATCAGCGGGCGTAACACTTCTGGGAGAAACGTATGGCGTATAGCTTTACCGAGAAAAAGCGGATTCGGAAGGACTTTGGCAAGCTTCCCGAGGCAGTTGAGTTGCCCTATCTGCTGGCTATCCAGGTCGACTCCTACAGCCACTTCCTGCAGATCGGAAAAGGGCCGGAGCAACGATCAGACGTCGGCCTGCATACGGCGTTCCGCTCCGTGTTTCCGATTGTCAGTTATTCCGGAAGTGCTGCACTTGAATATGTTGACTACCGACTCGGTACTCCGCCGTTCAACGTGAAGGAGTGCATGCTCCGTGGCTCGACCTACGCCGCACCACTGCGGGTCAAGGTGCGATTGATCATCTATGACAAGGAATCTGGTAACAAGGCCATCAAGGACGTCAAGGAACAGGAAGTTTACATGGGCGAAATTCCGCTCATGACAGAAAACGGTACGTTTGTCGTGAATGGTACCGAGCGTGTCGTTGTGTCCCAGCTCCATAGATCTCCGGGCGTGTTTTTCGATCACGACCGTGGCAAGACACACTCATCCGGCAAGCTGCTCTACTCGGCGCGGGTGATTCCTTATCGTGGATCCTGGCTCGACTTCGAGTTTGACCCGAAGGATTGTGTGTTTGTGCGTATCGACCGTCGACGCAAGCTGCCAGCGACGATTCTGTTGCGCGCCCTTGAATACAAGTCCGAAGAAATTCTTGATCTGTTTTTCGCGAAAAACGTGTTTCACGTGAAGGCGGACGGATTCACGATTGATCTCATTCCCGAACGTCTGAGGGGTGATGTAGCGACTTTTGATATCGCCGATCAATCTGGAAGGGTCATTGTCGAGGAGGGTAAGCGGGTGACCGCAAGACACGTCCGGCTTCTCGAGCAGAGTGGGCTGAAGACGCTGGACGTACCGCGCGATTATCTGCTCGAGCGGACCGTTGCACGTGACCTCGTTGACAAAGCGACTGGCGAGATCATCGTGTTGTGCAACACGATCATCACCAACGAGATTCTCGACAAGCTGCAGAAGTCTGGTGTCACCGACATCGAGACGATTTACACCAACGAGCTTGATTGTGGTCCGTTCATGTCGGATACACTCCGAATTGATCCATCCAGCAATCGCCTGGAAGCGTTGGTCGAAATCTATCGAATGATGCGTCCCGGAGAGCCACCGACCAAAGACGCGGCAGAGAACCTGTTCAACAACCTGTTCTTTTCCTCCGAGCGATATGACCTTACAAACGTCGGCCGAATGAAGTTCAACCGACGCCTTGGTCGCGAAGAGATTGTTGGTGAAGGTACGCTGGCGCGGGAAGACATCATCGATGTACTGCGGACACTGATCGACATCCGGAACGGCAAAGGTACCGTTGACGACATCGATCACCTGGGTAACCGGCGTGTTCGCAGTGTTGGCGAGATGGCTGAAAACGCATTTCGCGTGGGCTTGATCCGGGTTGAACGTGCCGTAAAGGAGCGTTTGAGTCTGGCAGAGAGCGAAGGTCTCATGCCGCAGGACATGATCAACGCCAAACCGGTAGCCGCTGCGATCAAGGAGTTCTTTGGTTCCAGTCAACTGTCCCAGTTCATGGACCAGAACAATCCCCTCTCGGAAGTGACGCACAAACGTCGCGTTTCTGCACTCGGGCCAGGCGGTCTGACGCGAGAGCGCGCCGGGTTCGAAGTGCGTGACGTGCATCCAACACACTATGGTCGTGTGTGCCCGATCGAAACTCCGGAAGGCCCGAACATCGGATTGATCAACAGTCTGGCGACGTATGCTCGCACCAATGAATACGGCTTTCTCGAGTCACCCTACAGAAAAGTCATTGATGGCAAGGTCTCCAACCAGGTTGACTATCTGTCTGCCATTGACGAGGCCGAGTTCATCATTGCCCAGGCAAGCGCGATCCTCGACAGCGATAGTCGGTTCACGCAGGACATGGTGGATGTGCGTCATCAGAACGAGTTCACACGGACCAATCGTGAGAACGTCGACTACATGGACGTTTCTCCAAAACAGGTCGTGTCAGTCGCCGCCGCGTTGATTCCGTTCCTGGAACACGATGATGCCAACCGCGCGCTGATGGGCAGCAACATGCAGCGTCAGGCGGTCCCTACTCTGCGTGCAGAGAAGCCATTGATTGGCACCGGGATGGAACGGGCTGTCGCCAGGGACTCTGGAGTCTGTGCAATTGCTTCTCGTGGCGGCGTTGTCGATAGCGTTGATGCAGGCCGTATCGTGGTTCGTGTCGCGGATGCGGAAACGTCTGCCGGCGAAGCCGGGGTGGACATCTACAACCTCACCAAATTCACGCGCTCAAACCAGAGTACGTGTATCAACCAGAGGCCGCTGGTAAAACCCGGCGATATCATTGCCCGTGGAGACGTACTGGCCGATGGCCCGTCAGTTGACAAGGGTGAACTGGCACTCGGTCAGAACATGCGCATCGCCTTCATGCCCTGGAACGGTTACAACTACGAAGACTCGATCCTGGTATCAGAGCGGGTTGTTCAGGAAGATCGCTTCACCAGCATTCACATACAGGAACTTACCTGTGTTGCGCGTGATAGCCGGTTGGGACCAGAAGAGATCACCTGCGATATCCCCAACGTCGGGGAAGGTGCACTGTCGAAACTGGACGAGTCGGGTGTCGTCTACATCGGAGCAGAGGTACTTGCCGGGGATATTCTTGTTGGCAAGGTCACACCAAAGGGCGAAACCCAACTTACCCCGGAAGAAAAACTCCTGAGGGCGATTTTTGGCGAAAAAGCCTCCGACGTGAAGGACACCAGCCTGCGTGTTCCGACCAGTGTGAAGGGAACTGTCATCGACGTTCAGGTTTTCACGCGCGATGGGGTCGAGAAGGACCAGCGTGCCAAGGATATCGGACAGCAGCAACTGGCCCAGGTTCGCAAGGACCTCGCCGATGAATTCCGGATTGTTGAAATCGATGCCTTTGAGCGGCTGAATCGTGCACTGGTCGGCAACAAGGCGGCAAGTGCTCCGGGCTTGGCCAAAGGCGGAGTCATCGACAGCGAGTACCTTTCGGGTCTCGCGCACGATGAGTGGTTCAAGATTCGCATGGTCGATGATGCGCTGAACAACCAACTGGATGCGGCAGAGCAACATCTCAAGGATAAGAAAGAGCAGCAGGAAGCGACCTTCAAGGACCAGAAAACCAAGCTCGAAAGCGGGGACGATCTTGCTCCCGGAGTGCTGAAGATCGTGAAAGTCTATCTGGCGATCAAGCGTCGCATTCAGCCTGGCGACAAGATGGCCGGTCGACACGGAAACAAAGGTGTCATCTCCGTGATCATGCCTGTGGAAGACATGCCGTACGACGAAAACGGTCAACCCGTGGACATCGTCCTGAACCCACTCGGCGTGCCGAGTCGCATGAACGTGGGTCAGGTACTCGAAGCGCACCTTGGTTGGGCCGTGAAAGGTGTTGGTGAGCAGATCACCAGAATGCTGGAGGTGCACGCCAAGGTTGCGGAGGTCCGGGCCTACCTTGACAAGGTCTACAATGGGGTCGGTCAACGCAAGGTTGATCTTGACTCTCTGACGGATGCCGAGATTCTCGAATTGGCGACCAACCTCAAAGGTGGTCTGCCGATTGCCACGCCAGCATTTGATGGAGCTTCCGAAACTGAGATCAAGCGGATGCTGGAAATTGCCGGGTTACCGGCAAGTGGTCAGACCACGCTGTTCGATGGTCGAACGGGTGAGAAGTTCGATCGTCCCGTAACGGTTGGCTACATGTACATGCTCAAGCTGAACCACCTTGTGGATGACAAGATGCATGCTCGCTCGACGGGCTCCTACAGCCTTGTTACCCAGCAGCCGCTGGGCGGAAAGGCGCAGTTCGGGGGGCAACGGTTCGGCGAGATGGAAGTGTGGGCGCTGGAGGCATACGGTGCAGCGTATACGTTGCAGGAGATGCTGACCGTCAAGTCGGACGACGTCACCGGACGAACCAAGATGTACAAGAATATCGTGGATGGCGACTTCCGGATGGAACCTGGCATGCCGGAGTCCTTCAACGTACTCGTGAAGGAAATCCGATCGCTGGCGATCAACATAGAGCTGGAAGCTGAATAGGAGCGTGTAAGTGAAAGATCTTCTGAATTTGTTGAAGGCTCAGGGCAGCGTCGACGACTTCGATGCGCTCAAAATCGGACTTGCCTCCCCGGACATGATCCGATCGTGGTCCTATGGCGAGGTCAAGAAGCCGGAGACCATCAATTATCGGACTTTCAAGCCGGAGCGCGACGGGTTGTTCTGTGCCCGGATTTTCGGACCCATCAAGGACTACGAGTGCCTGTGCGGCAAGTACAAGCGACTCAAGCACCGAGGTGTGATCTGCGAGAAATGCGGTGTTGAAGTCACGCTCACCAAGGTGCGTCGCGAACGCATGGGTCATATCGAACTGGCAAGTCCGGTCGCCCACATCTGGTTCTTGAAGTCACTGCCGAGTCGTATAGGGCTGTTGCTCGACATGACGCTGCGGGATATTGAACGTGTACTTTATTTTGAATACTACGCGGTCATTGATCCTGGTCTGACAGACCTGCAGGTAGGTCAGCTGCTCTCAGACGAGGAGTACTACACCAAACTCGAAGAATACGGTGACGAATTTGATGCCCGCATGGGTGCTGAAGCCGTCCAGGAACTGCTCAAGGCACTCGAACTGGATAGCGAAATCCTTCGTTTGCGGGAGGAAATTCCGGCGACCAATTCGGAAACCAAGATCAAGAAGCTGTCCAAGCGTCTCAAGCTGATGGAAGCATTCCAGCGATCCGGCAACAAGCCCGACTGGATGATCATGAATGTGTTGCCGGTACTGCCACCGGATCTGCGACCGCTCGTACCACTGGATGGTGGCCGCTTTGCCACGTCAGACCTCAACGATCTCTATCGCCGAGTGATCAATCGCAACAACAGATTGAAGCGCCTGCTCGATCTTTCTGCGCCTGACATCATCGTACGCAATGAAAAGCGGATGTTGCAGGAAGCAGTGGATGCCCTGCTGGACAACGGCCGGCGCGGCAGAGCCATCACCGGCTCCAACAAGCGTCCTTTGAAGTCCCTGGCAGACATGATCAAGGGCAAGCAGGGCCGGTTCCGTCAGAATCTGCTCGGAAAGCGGGTGGATTACTCTGGACGTTCGGTCATCGTCGTTGGCCCGACCCTGCGACTGCATCAGTGCGGACTGCCCAAGAAGATGGCACTTGAACTGTTCAAACCGTTCATCTTCGGCAAACTTGAGACGCGTGGTCTGGCAACCACGATCAAGGCTGCCAAAAAAATGGTCGAACGCGAGACGGCGGAAGTCTGGGACATCCTGGCGGAAGTCATTCGTGAGCATCCAGTACTGCTCAACAGGGCACCAACGCTCCACCGCCTGGGTATCCAGGCATTTGAACCAGTACTGATCGAAGGCAAGGCAATTCAGCTGCATCCCCTGGTCTGTACCGCCTACAACGCTGACTTCGATGGCGACCAGATGGCAGTGCATGTGCCATTGACGCTGGAAGCCCAGCTCGAAGCTCGTGCCTTGATGATGTCCACCAACAACATCCTCTCACCGGCCAGTGGTGAACCGATCATCGTTCCTTCGCAGGACGTGGTTCTCGGCGTGTACTACATGACACGCGACCGGATCGGGGCGAAGGGTGAAGGACGCATGTTTGCGGACACCAACGAAGCCCATCGTGCCTATATCTGCGATGAAGTGGATCTGCACGCGAAGGTGAAAGTGAGGATCTCGGAACAGGTAGAAGACGATGCGGGCCAGATCCGTCCTCGTCGCAAGGTCTACGATACAACGGTTGGGCGAGCTCTCTTTTATGAAGTCGTACCGAATCGTCTCTCGTTCGAACTGGTCAACAAGGCCATGGACAAAAAGTCGATATCGCGACTGATCAACGAGTGCTACCGAAATGTCGGTCTCAAGGAAACGGTGATATTCGCCGACCAGCTGATGTACACCGGGTTCGCATATTCGACGACCTCGGGGTCTTCCATTGGTGTTGACGACTTTGTCATTCCGCGTGACAAGGGTGAGATCATCGGTGAAGCGGAAAGAGAGGTCGCTGAAATCGAGGCTCAATATGCCTCCGGCCTGGTTACCCAGGGTGAGAAGTACAACAAGGTGGTCGACATCTGGTCGCGCGCAAACGATCTGGTTGCGCGCTCGATGATGGAAGGCATCTCCAAACAGATGGTGAAGAACATTCACGGTGAACAGGTCGAGCAGGCTTCGTTCAACAGTGTGTACATGTACGCAGATTCAGGTGCGCGTGGATCTCCGGCGCAGATCCGGCAGTTGGCCGGCATGCGCGGTCTCATGACCCGCCCTGATGGCAGCATCATTGAAAACGCGATCACGGCGAACTTCCGCGAAGGTCTCAACGTCAACGAGTACTTCATCTCCACTCACGGCGCGCGCAAAGGGCTCGCGGATACGGCGCTGAAAACCGCGAACTCCGGTTATCTGACACGCCGACTGGTAGACGTGGCTCAGGATGTGGTTATTACCGATTATGATTGCGGTACCGAAAATGGACTGACGATCAGCGCCATCATCGAAGGTGGGGATGTCGTAGAGCCGTTGAAGGATCGGGTACTCGGACGTGTTGCTGCACAGAATGTCTACGCGGCTGATGGCAAGACGATCATCATTGAACAAGGGACGATGCTGGACGAGACATGGGTGGATCGGCTGGACAGCCTGGGCATCGACGAGATCATGGTGCGTTCGGCAATCACCTGTGACACGCAATATGGCATCTGCAGCACGTGTTATGGACGTGATCTCGCGCGCGGGCATCTGGTCAACATCGGCGAAGCAGTCGGTGTTATCGCTGCCCAGTCCATTGGCGAGCCAGGAACTCAGCTCACCATGCGGACATTCCACATTGGTGGAGCTGCATCGCGAGCCACGGCCGTCGACAACATCCAGGTCAAGCACGGCGGAACCGTTCGTCTGCACAATCTGAAAACGGTGCAGCGGATCAGTGGCGAACTGGTGGCAGTTTCCCGTTCCGGTGAAATCGCGGTTGCGGACGAAGTTGGCCGCGAGCGCGAACGCTACCGGTTACCCTATGGTGCGGTCATTTCTGTAGGCGACCACCAGAAAGTGGAAGCAGGTCAGGTAATCGCGCAGTGGGACCCCCACACCCACCCCATAGTCACGGAGGTCGCTGGACTGGTTGTTCTTGATGACATGGAAGAGGGGTTGTCCGTTACACGTCAGACCGACGAACTGACAGGGTTGACAAACATCAACGTACTCGACCCCAAGGATCGACCCAGTGCAGGCAAGGATCTGCGCCCGGCGGTACGTCTGATCGATGCCAAAGGGGCCTCGGTTCTGTTGCCCAGTACCGATATTCCTGCGCATTATCTGCTGCCCAACGATGCGATTCTGTCGCTTCAGAATGGCGATTCCGTCGGCGTCGGCGACATCATCGCGCGCATTCCGCAGCAGGGTTCCAAAAATCGGGACATCACCGGTGGTCTGCCACGCGTTGCTGACCTCTTCGAAGCTCGCAAGCCGAAGGAACCGGCGATCCTGGCGGAAATCAGCGGAAACGTCAGTTTCGGAAAAGAGACCAAGGGCAAGCGCCGCCTGGTCATCACTCCGCTTGAAGGTGATGCAGTGGAAACGCTGATTCCAAAATGGCGGAACATTGGCGTCTATGAGGGTGAGTTTGTCGACAAGGGTGAAAAGGTCTGCGATGGTCCCGACAATCCGCACGATATCGTGCGCCTGAAAGGAGTCGAAGCCCTCGCCCGCTATATCATCGGCGAAATCCAGGAGGTTTATCGTCTGCAGGGCGTGAAGATCAATGACAAGCACATTGAAGTCATCGTTCGGCAGATGCTTCGCAAGGTTGAAATCGTCGAGTCGGGCGAAAGCAATCTGATCCGGGGTGAGCAGCTCGAGTACGCAAACGTTCGCGTAATCAACAGGGAGCTCGTCAGCGAAAGCAAGCTGCCGTCGGAATTCCTGCGGATTTTGCTGGGAATCACCAAGGCATCCCTTGCGACCGAATCGTTCATATCTGCCGCATCTTTCCAGGAAACCACCCGTGTATTGACCGAGGCCGCGGTAACTGGAAAACAGGATTTCCTCCGTGGTTTGAAGGAAAACGTCGTGGTTGGGCGACTGATTCCAGCGGGAACCGGTTTGACCTACCACAGCGATCGCCGTCGCCGTCGTGAAGACGAGATTGCTGGTCGGGGTGCGAAGGAACACACAGTGACGGCTGATGAGATGGAAGCTGCGTTGTCCGAGGCACTCAAATCGGCAGGATGAGAGGTATTCCTGACGAGCCCTTGGCGTGCCATCGGAACGCCTTAGGCGAGCCTCGGCCTGTCTTTTGGCAAGCCGAGGTTGCGTATGACTTCAATCAGACATTAGAATTCGCGCCCCTTTGCGGGGGCGCATCAAGCGCATAAAAAAGCCCCAACGGGGTAAAACAGAGAAAATGACACTATGGCGACCATCAGCCAGCTTGTTCGCAAGCCGCGCAAACAGAAAGTAACGAAGAATATTGTTCCGGCTCTGCAGGGCTGTCCGCAGAAGCGGGGTGTCTGTACGCGCGTTTATACGACTACCCCAAAGAAGCCCAACTCTGCTCTGCGAAAGGTCTGCCGCGTTCGGTTGACCAACGGGTACGAGGTGACATCGTACATTGGCGGTGAAGGCCACAACCTTCAGGAGCACTCGGTTGTTCTGATCCGTGGAGGTCGTGTGAAGGATCTTCCCGGCGTCAGATACCACACGGTGCGTGGAACGCTGGACACCTCCGGGGTGACCTCCCGTCGCCAGAGTCGATCCAAATATGGTGCCAAACGCCCCAAGTAAGTAGTTCAGATCCCCAAACACATACTCCAGTAAGGCCCGACACAAGTTCGGGAACCACCTGAAGACAAGGAGCCGAAATGCCAAGAAGACGCGTCGTCGCGAAACGGGAAATCCTGCCCGATCCGAAGTATCACAACCAAACCGTAGCAAAATTCATCAACCATGTGATGGTCAGCGGCAAAAAAGCCGTTGCGGAACGAATTGTCTATGGTGCCCTCACCCGAATTGAAGAGAGGGGCAATCGCACCAATGCGGTGGAGATCTTCGAACGCGCCCTGGAGTCCGTCGCACCGTATGTCGAAGTAAAATCAAGACGTGTCGGAGGTGCAACGTACCAGGTACCGGTCGAGGTTCGTGCAAGTCGCCGCCATGCACTGGCGATGCGCTGGATCGTCGACAGTGCGCGAAAGCGCGGTGAAAAGTCCATGGCCGCCCGACTTGCCGGCGAGTTACAGGACGCAGCAGAAGGTCGCGGGACAGCGGTTCGCAAACGTGAAGACACACATCGCATGGCGGAAGCCAACAAGATGTTCTCGCACTATCGCTACTGATCGAGTCATCGATCAGCCGTACCCGATTTACCTACTTAGTCCCAGGAGAGCACCATGGCTCGCAAAACCCCATTGTCGCGATATCGCAATATAGGAATTGTCGCGCACGTTGACGCTGGCAAGACGACGACCACCGAGCGAGTCCTGTTTTATACCGGCCGTCTGCACAAGATCGGTGAGGTCCATGATGGCGCCGCGACGATGGACTGGATGGAACAGGAACAGGAGCGAGGAATCACGATCACCTCTGCTGCCACGACGTGTTTCTGGAAAGGCATGAGTCAGCAGTTCGATGAGCACCGGATCAACATCATCGATACCCCCGGACACGTGGATTTCACCATCGAAGTCGAGCGAAGTCTGCGTGTTCTGGATGGTGCCGTGGTCGTTTTCTGCGGGACTTCGGGCGTTGAACCCCAATCCGAAACGGTATGGCGGCAAGCCAACAAGTACGGTGTGCCGCGTATGGTGTTTGTCAACAAGATGGACCGCCAGGGGGCAGGTTTTCTCAGGGTTGTCGAGCAGATCCGCACGCGTCTTGGATCCAATCCGGTGCCGGTCCAGTTGGCGCTTGGTGAGGAAGAGAATTTCAAAGGGATCATCGATCTCATTCGCATGAAGGCCATCCATTGGAATGAAGGTGACGAAGGATTGACCTTCCAACTGGGCGATATCCCTGAAGAGTTCCAGGATCAAGCCGAAGAATGGCGCGAAAAAATGGTTGAAGCGGCTGCTGAAGCCGATGACACCTTGATGGAAAAGTACCTGGAAGGCGAAGCGCTTACGGAAGTCGAGATCAAGAAAGGGCTGCGAGCACGGACTATCCGTGGCGAAATCGTTCCCGCCTTGTGTGGTTCGGCATTCAAGAACAAGGGCGTGCAGGCCATGCTCGACGCCGTGATCGACTACCTGCCCGCGCCGACCGAGGTCAAGGCGATCGAAGGTGAACTCGAGGACGGCACCAAGGCGGTTCGAGAAGCAAAGGACGACGCGCCGTTCTCGGCACTTGCGTTCAAGATTGCAACCGACCCCTTCGTCGGTACGCTGACTTTTTTCCGCGTCTACTCCGGATCCCTCAATTCTGGCGACCAGATTTTCAATTCCACGCGCGGTAAACGCGAGCGTGTGGGTCGAATGGTCCAGATGCACGCGAATCAAAGAGACGAGATTCGGGAGGTCTACTGCGGGGACATCGCCGCCGCCATCGGTCTGAAGGATGCGAGTACCGGCGATACCCTTTGCGCGATGAACAGCATCATTCAGCTTGAGCGCATGGAGTTCCCTGAGCCTGTCATCTCTGTTGCGGTGGAACCCAAGTCGACCGCCGATCAGGAGAAGATGGGTGTTGCCCTTGGCAAACTGGCGCAGGAGGACCCCTCTTTCCGGGTACGCACAGATCCAGAGTCAGGTCAGACAATCATCTCCGGCATGGGCGAACTTCATCTGGACATCATCGTGGATCGGATGCGCCGGGAGTTCAGTGTCGAAGCCAATATCGGCAAACCGCAGGTCGCGTATCGGGAGACGATTCGTTCCAAGGTTGAGCAGGAAGGCAAGTTCGTCCGGCAGACTGGCGGTCGTGGCCAGTACGGGCATGTCTGGATCACGATCGAGCCGCATGTGGACGAAGAGGGCAATGCGGCCTATCAGTTTGTTGACGCGATCGCAGGCGGGGTTGTGCCGCGTGAGTACATTCCTGCTGTCGACAAGGGCATCCGGGAACAGATGGAAAACGGAGTGCTGGCCGGCTACCCGCTGATCGGTGTCAAGGCAACCCTGTTCGACGGATCGTTCCACGAAGTCGATTCGTCGGAGATGGCGTTCAAGATTGCAGGCTCGATGGCGCTGCGGGATGCCGCGCTAAAGGCTCGTCCCGCCATTCTCGAGCCCATCATGAGTGTGGAGGTGGTGACTCCCGATGATTACATGGGCGATGTTGTCGGTGACCTCAACCGTCGTCGCGGGATCATCCTGGGCATGGATGAAAATCCGGCAGGCAAGATCATCCGGGCTGATGTGCCGTTGTCCGAGATGTTTGGATACTCAACAGACCTGCGGTCTGCGACACAGGGTCGCGCGACTTACACCATGGAGCCGCACAAGTACGCAGAAGTCCCTGACAGCATTGCCCAGGGCATCATCAAGAAAAACTGACGCACAAACTACCCGGAGATAGAGATGGGAAAAGAGAAGTTTCAGCGGAAGAAGCCGCACGTGAACGTGGGGACGATTGGTCATGTTGACCATGGCAAGACGACGTTGACGGCGGCGTTGACGAAGGTGTGTGCGGAGCAGTTTGGAGGGGAGTTCAAGG
>JBGSHJ010000016.1:0-23158 GCA_041752315.1 Pseudomonadales bacterium | reverse complement strand
GTCAGTGCGACAACTCCGCGTATCACTTCCCGATCCGGCGAGTCAGTCTCGTTGCTCAAGCCATGGCTCGTGTTGATGTCGCGACCAAGCCCGGCGTCGATCCGCTTTGCGCCGTCGATCAGGACGTCACCGCCCCTGATCGTCACCGTACCCGCTCCAGCATTGCTGCTCGTCGTGGCCACCACACTCGAATGCGCTAGCCGCACCGATTCATCCCCCTGCACCAGGACGTTGCCGACGATCTCCTTGCCATCCGCGCCAAGGACAACCCTCGGAGAGTCGGTAAAGGCCAGCAACTCCACATCGTTCAGGTTAATGATCCCGTTCGACCGAACGATTACGCTTCCAGGAGCCCCAGGGTCCAGGGTCGGAAGAGGTGTATTGGGATCATTGCCAATCTGACTACTGCTCGAAATTCGTGCCGTCTGGGTGGTGAGGTTATCGCCCTCGTCACTGAAATCACTCAGATCGGCGGAACGTACCTCGTCCCGACCGAACAGGCTCACCGATCCCGCATTACCCCGTCCCGACGTATTGGCGAGCAAAAAGACAGACTCCAGAAAGATCTTGTCGCCCAATACATCGATGTTCCCGGAGTTGTTCACGCCAAACGTCGAACTTTCAATCCGGGACCCACCGATCGTTACCGTACCCGCACCGCCCTCGATCCGGATGGAGCGGTCGCCGGGGTTTACGATTCCGCTGGAGTCCTGCGCCTGCACACTCGTACCAATCAGCTGGATCTCACCATCGGAACGAATGCTGATCTTGCCCGGCGCACCAAATTGCCCGTTCTTGGCTTGCGCTCCGATCGCTGTCTGCGACCGGATCGTGGTGGTCTCGTTTGCATTCCGTTGGCCGAAATTGAACATCCGGCCTGCCGGAGAGCGCCGCTCTTCATTCGTCCTGACAAACTCGGATCCATAGATGTCAATCGACCCCGCATCGCCCAACCCGTCCGTGGATGCAGAGAGTGCAGCCCCCCTGATCACAACCCCATTTCCCTGAATGGACACGTTCCCTGCAGAGCCCTCACCCTTGGTCTCAACGGCTATTCCGGCAGCGACCTGGAGCTGTTGCCCAAGTTCAGCGTCCACGCCCTTCGCACCTTCAATCAGAACGTCGCCGCCCCGGATAACTACGCTACCTGCCGCGGCTCTACTGCTCGTCGTGGCCACTACACTCGAATGCGCCACCCGCACCGACTCATCCCCTTCCACCAGGATGTTGCCAACCACTTCTTCGCCGTCTGGATCAAGTACCACTCGGGACGAGGTCGTAAACGCCAACAACTCCGAATCGTTCAAATCAACGACCCCATCCGACCGGATCCGGATGCTGCCCGGTGCACCGAGTTCGTCTAGATCTATCGGTCGCGCAATGGAAATCTGACTGTCACTACGCAGACGGAGGGTCTGAACGGTGGAAGGACCTCCGTTGGCCAAAGTGTCCGGAGTATCCGCCGTCCTGACCGATTGAGTTCCGAATATATCGATGGCTCCTGCATTACCGCCGCCATTGGTATTGGCCAGGATGAACGCGGATTCGAAAAACACGTTCGATCCAGTGACTTCGATGTCTCCTGCATCGTTGATTCCGGACGTCGTGCTGCTGATATTCGAGCCGCCGACCCGGATGTTCCCATCTCCGGCATCGATGGTGATCCCCTGCACACGTGGGTTAGGAAAATCACTGAAACTACGCGATTGAACCAGGGTACCTAACAGATCAATCTCCTGGTCGGAACGGATACTGATCCTCCCGGGCGCACCGAACTGGCCATTCGGCCTTACGTCACCAAATGCAGTCGATGACACAATGAAGGTCTGTTGCAGATCTCCGTTATCGTCTCTGTAGTTTCCAAAGTTGAACAATCGCCCGCTGTTGGTAGCGCGAAAGGGAGCATTGGTCCTGACAAACTCCGATCCATAAACAGAAATCGCACCAGCATTGCCAAGCCCTTGAGTCGCTGCGGTAAGGCTCGCCCGCATCAGTGTTACGGAGCGTCCTTCAATCGTGATGTTTCCAGCAGCCCCCGAACTCGAGGTCACGGAGAAAATCCCTCTTAGCGCTTTGCGATCGTCGTCAACGTCATTGTCCAGGCCGAGACTTGTGTTGATGTCGAGTCCGAGTTGGCCATCGATATGCTTCGAATCCTCGATCAGAACATCGCCGCCTCGGATCGCTATCGTGCCCGCTCCCGCATTACTGCTCGTCGTGGCCGCCACGCTCGAATGTGCAAGCCGTACGGTCTCCTCCGCTTCCACCAGAATGTTGCCAACCACCTCATCACCATCAGGATCCAGCACCACCCGGGAAGACTCCGTGAAAGCCAGCAACTCCGTGTCATTCAGATCGATGGTTCCACCTGATCGAACGCTCACGCCGCCCGCCGCGCCGAGTTCGTCAGCGTCGAACAGACCACTATTGTTGGCCTGGCTATCACTCCTGATTCGAAGTGTCTGATCTGACTCCCGATCGTCCGTCTTGTCAGGAATATCCGCCGTAGCCACCGATGCGCGTCCAAAAACGTCCACTGAACCCGCATTGCCGCTACCTTCCGTATTCGCCAGCAAAAAAGCTGCTTCGAGGAAGACGTCATCGCCTTCCACCGCGATATCACCGGAGGTGTTCACGCCAGTGGTGGTACTTTCAATCCGTGAACCACCGATCAACAGGTCCCCACCGGCTACAATCCGGGTGTTACGATCCGCATCCACGGCCAATCCACTAAAGTTCTGCGTTTGAACGCGAGTCCCCACCAGTTCGATATCACCGTCCGAACGTATGCTGATGCTTCCGGGTGATCCAAAATTTCCGCCGATGTTGCCTGATCCTGTTGGCGTGTTGGACAGGATGCTGGAACGTTCCAGCGCTGGCCTTTGCAGGAACGGCAACAGGCGATTGTCAGCGTCCCTGAGTTCGCTGTTGGTCTGGACAAATTCAGACCCGTAGATATCAATCGATCCTGCGTTCCCCGGTCCCGAGGTCGATGCGCTGATGTTCGTCCCACGAAGCGTCACCTGATCGCCCGAAATCGAGATGTTTCCAGCCCGGCCCGCATCGCTCGTGCTGGTGGTTACGCTGGCACCATCCAGCAGAAGTACTCTGCCGACGAGGCGAACGTCCCCTCCGACATCGGCACCCGACGCGGAGGTCTGGATCAGACCGGCGTTCAGGAACGACTCTTCAGCGACAACTTCAATCCGGCCGGTTCCAACCGAAGTGATCGATGAACCTGCATCAATCTCCACTTCCCGCCCGGACAACAAAAGCGCCGAAAATGCGTCTGCTTCCAGCGACCCGGGAGTATTGTCGATCGTCGCACCATTGACTTCGAGACGACCAACACCTGATCCCACATCCAGGTAACCAAACGATTCGGGACTGGCCACTGAAAGTGCTGCCTGCTCGCCTGCCGACAGCAGCAGACTGCCGTCTTCGAATCGGATCCCATCCGCTGCACCTGCGTTGAACGCACCGTCCACGTCGATCCGTGCATTGGGACCGAGCATGACGCCAGCAGAATTAACAAACCAGAAACTGGCCCCGGTAATCGTGCTCTCGAGGAACCCGTCAATCAGGCTGGATTGGCCACCGGATACACGCGCAATCACGTTGGCAATCGGATCGGAGCCATCGTTGATCAACTGGCTGAAACGCGCCGTTTCTCCCGCGTCAATATTGAACCGCAAAAAGCTGTGGAAGAGGTTCGGCCCCGGATTGCCAGAAACAAGCGGACGCATCCCTGACGTTTCGTTAATGTCGAACACATCCCCAGGAGAGGGCAACACGGTATCGTCTGCAAGATTTGCCGGGGTGAAGTTATCCAGCACGATCTCGCCAAACGCGGCTCCGGGCAGCGACGCCAGGGTCAGCGTGACTAACAGAACGCCTGCCGAACTGGACGGTATTCGCATCTTGCACACTGAATCCGTCGACTGAAGCAGTTTCGCTGGAATTCCGCTCACACCATCAATCGAGAGGTTTGTACCTTTGTTCATTCACTTTCGCTCCCTGCAGACAGTGCTATCGAACAACGACCAACGCCAGTCCATAACCTTCTTTAAATATCTGCTAGCGCCAGTCCCCGGTCAGAATGTATGGAGCCCAGAAGCTGGGGTGACCAAACTCTTCAGTCTTCAACAAACTGACCTGAGCCTGGCGCAGACTCTCCGCTTTGGTAGAGCCGCCGGCACCGAGCGATCGATAGAACTGGACCATGATCTGTGCCGTTGCTGCATCGCTGATCGACCACAGTGAGGCCAATGCGGAACGTGCACCCGATTGAACGGCGATGCCCGCCAGTCCGAGTGCGGCCCGGTCATCGCCTACAGCCGTCTGACACGCGCTGAGCACCAGCAGGTCAAGAGGACTATCACTGGGGCGTTCCAGCAGCATTCGTTGCAGCGATGTGACGGATAGTCTGCCGTCATAGGCAAGGACGAACGACTTGCGGAAATCCTTGTTGAACTCGCCATGCGTCGCAAAATGCGCACTGGAAAACGAGCCGCTTGGCAGATTCTGCTGAAGCGCTACCAGATTGAACTCTCGGTTGGCAAACGTGTCACTGGCCGCAACGGCACTGATCTGTTCGAGCTCCATGGTGACGTGCGGCAGCCCTGGAAACCCGCCCACGGCATCACTGATTCCACCGGCGAACAAGCGGCGCTCCGACTGCGGGATGTCGGCAGGCAGCAACGTCATCGCAGGCTGAATGACGACCGCATACTTTTCGATGAGATGCGAAACGCCATCATGCAGAACCGCTGGGGGAATCGTTCTCAGGGCACCGTCGGGGATGAACACCAATGTATCGATCTTCTGAGCGTCCAGCTCCGGTTGCAAAGGAGCAACGATCAGTTGGTACAACCGCTGACTCAGGGGCAGATAGGCTCCCCCGGTGAGATTTCGTTCGAGACTGACCCGGAGTCGTTCCACCAGGCTTTCAAGATCGGCACGATTGATATCTGCCGAATGTCGGGCGAGGACGCCATTGATCTCGACCAGAATCTCCAGCCGATCCTCGAGGATGACCGGGTACAGGATCGCCGTGTGTTGATAGAGGTCCCCGGTATTCTCTCCGAGCGAGCGCTTCACCAGGCACTCGCGCGAGTAGTAGTCTTCAACCTCACCCTGTTTGAGCGTTTCGAGAAGCGATACCACTGAACGCAACACCTGGTCCCGCTCGGCAGCGTCATCGAGAGACGCGAGTTCCGAGATCAGTACGCCGGCGTAGTCCCGATAGAGCGGGGCAACACGCAGCGAAAAGTAGCGCGGCGAGCGTGCAATCAATGATGCCTGAACGTTCTGCAAGGCTATCAGCGCACGGCGGTACGCTTCGATGGCGCCACTCTCCTTGCGTTCGCGCAGGAGTCTGCCAAGTTGCCATTCGAGTTCGAAACTGAACTCATCCGCCTGCATTGACTGGGCGAGGAAAGCGGCCTTGTTCGTGTAACTCAGCGCGTCGTCCAACTGACGCTTGAACTCGTAGTGTCGCCCGAGGAGCGCCAGGCCCTTTACCCTGTCCATCGGATCGATTTCGAGCGACAGGGCGTTGCGTATCAGAACGACGGCCAATTCGAGGTTGGACTCGTCTTCTTCCAATTCGAATACGCTGCGCTGCACAAGATGTGCCAGTCGAACCAGGTATTGCCCACGGAGCTGATCAGAACTGATCGAATCGATGCGCTTTCTCAGCAAATCCGTGCGTTGAGGGAGCTGCTTGTAGTCCAGATTATCGATTTGAGCCTGCAATGCGTTGACGGCCGCTGCGGTCGACAACGGCTCCGAACCGCCTTTTTGAGCGTGTTCTGCGGCGTCGCGGAAGAACTTCTCGGCCGTGGAATAATCGCCGATCCTCAGCGCATACGCTGCGGCTCGAACGTGGACGGAAGCGCTTTCGATCGGAGACAACGACGAAGCACTTTCTACCAAGTCCTTCAGGCCTTGCGAAGCGTGCTCGAATTCGCCTTCCTCGATGGTTCGTTCGACCGCGCCAAAGGCGGCTTCAACGCTCTCGGGTTTCAGCGACGCAACGTCCGATCCCTCAGAGGCAGACACATGCGTATTGCACGTTGCCCAAGAGAAAGCCAGAACAAACAAGCCGATGAGTTTTCCTTTCAATCTCCACTCCCCTCTACCCTGTGGAGCCTCTTCCCCTCTTCTAGCATGCAACAAGCTGTCACATACTGTCTACTTTCTTATATATTTCCGAAACATCGGGAGACTCCACCACTTGGATAGAACCCGGCCAACGCGCAACTGGGGCCACAGCGGGCAGAAGGGTCTCCGGCGAATGCAGAGTGATTCCATCCATGGCGAACCTGTGAATGAATCCTGATAACGACGATGAAACCCTGGTCTCCGAGTTGGCGACCAACCCCAGAGTATTGAAATCGAAGGGTACACAATCCAGAAGTACCTGGGAAAAGGAGGTATGGGCCAGGTGCTGATCCTGGGGCCAAGCAACACCCAGGCCTGGCGGGGTGGATTCAGGGAGGGTCGCGTGCCGGCAGAGTTTCTCGGTTCTTTTCCTCGTTCGAGTGCCGACATCGCCCGCCTGGCCGGGGAATGTCTGG
The DNA here is from genome assembly GCA_041752315.1 of Pseudomonadales bacterium. GTDB lineage: Bacteria > Pseudomonadota > Gammaproteobacteria > Pseudomonadales > Azotimanducaceae > SYFY01. Next base: position 16,577 of record JBGSHJ010000016.1, on the reverse strand, counting down.
CCTATTCTCCGGAAGAGCGTCCATCGGCATCTGAAATCCTGAACAGGATGAAAGTCGCCCTTCGCCGCTCCACCAGCGTCGCGAAGAAGCTCAAGCCGTACAAATGGGCCATCCTTGCCGCTTCTGCCGCGTTGTTTGCCTTGTTTGGTCTGATCGGTTCCAGCCTGTTGTACAACGCTGATACTGGAGCTTCGAAGCCGCGCATCGAAGACGGTTCACCTCCCAACGCCCAGCTTGCGTACTCCAGTCTGCCGAAGAACTCGTTGATCTTCGTGGATGGCACGGAAATCACTGCGGATCAATTCTTGCGGCTCTCGGGATATCAGGAAGCCGTGATCGTTTCTCCCGGGCACGTCGGGAAGATTCTGTCTTCTGATTGGAAACTATCTGCAGAACGCAATCTGGAGTTGCCCGTTCTAGGCTTGCCCACCGTCAAGGAGACTGAATCCTTCGAGGCGCTCTCCCAAAAAACTCAGCCGCTTTCCCGCGTAGAATTGATCTCGGTTACTCATTGGCCATTCAGTCGTCTTCTTGAGATTCGCAATGCGTTCAACAAACAGGACCATCGGGAAGTCGAGAGAATCGCCGACGAGCACAGACGACTGGCCAGTTTTGGTGATCAGGGTTCTGCGCTAGTGTTGTTCCTGGCAGGCGGTCTGGACCTGATTCCTGATGAGCTTGAATGGCACAAAGATCTGATGAAAGCGGCAGGACTTTCCGGATACGCACTAGCTTCGTTCTATTTTGGTCAGTACGAGCGAAAGGAAGATCAAAAACTAGACGAAACGTGGTCGGATCTTGCACGCAAGCAGGGCTACCCACCTCCATAGATTCGACTCTTGGGGAATTTGTATGTTGCATTCGAAAACGGTGTTTCCCAAACATGCAATCTCACGCCGTACTAAAGCCGGTAGGTATTGGAGCGCCAGGGGCGATTGGTGGCGTCATACTCTCGCCAGGATCAGATTTGCCAATACGGCTTGATTCAGACGAACGAGTCTCCGGCAAACGCGGACTGATTCCATCATCCATGGCGACCGTATGAATGAATACTGACGACGATGATCCAACCCTGGTCTCCGAGTTGGCGACCAACCCCCAGAGTATCGAAATCGAAGGGTACACAATCCAGAAGTACCTGGGAAAAGGAGGTATGGGCCATGTGCTGCTGGCGATGGATTCAGCCAAGCGGCTGGTTGCCATCAAGGTATTGCACCCGGAATTTGCTGCGGATTCGTTCGTGTCCAACCGGTTCGATCGCGAAGCTGAAATCCTCGCACAACTGAGACATCCGAACATCGTTCGGATTTACACGCGCGGGATCGTGGATGGCAGACGCTATATCGTCATGGAGTACCTGGCCGGCGGCTCGCTCGATCAGTTGTTGAAAAAAGGCTCCTTGACCCGGTTCAGGACCCTCCAGATCGCCATGGGAGTCTGTCGTGGTCTCCGGCATGCGCACGCCAAAGGGATCGTGCATCGCGACCTGAAGCCACAGAACGTCATGTTCGATGAAAACGGAGCGACTTTCATCGTGGATTTTGGAATCGCGAAGGTCGATTCGAACACCTACGAAAAAACGCAAACCAACCTCATCATGGGCACTCCCCTCTATCTGGCTCCGGAGGTTGCCGAAGGCCGACCCGCGACCGACAAATCCGACATCTACGCCTTCGGCCTGATGCTCTGCGACATGATGCTGGGGCCAAGCAACACCCAGTCCTGGCGGGGCGGATTCAGGGACGGTGGCGTGCCGGCAGAGTTTCTCGGTTCGTTTCCTCGTTCGAGTGCCGACATCGCCCGCCTGGCCGGGGAATGTCTCGCCTATTCTCCGGAAGAGCGTCCATCGGCATCTGAAATCCTGAACAGGATGAAAGCCGCCCTGCGCCGGTCCACCAGCGTCGCGAAGAAGCTCAAGCCGTACAAATGGGCCATCCTTGCCGCTTCTGCCGCGTTGGTTGCCTTGTTTGGTCTGATCGGTTCCAGCCTGTTGTACAACGATGATACTGGAGCTTCGAACCCGCCCATCGAAGACGGCTCAGTCCCCAACTCCCCGCTTGCTGACCCCAGTCTGCCAAAGAACTCGTTGATCTTTGTGGATGGTAAAGCCGTCACCGCAGATCAATTCTCGCGACTCTCGGGATATCAGGAAGCCGTGATCGTTTCCCCCGGGCACGTCGGCAAGATTCTGTCTGCTGATTGGAGGCTCTCTGCAGAGCGGGATCTGGAGTTGCCCGTCCTAGCCTTGCCAACCGTCAGGGAGACTGAAACCTTCGAAGCACTCTTCGAGAAGACCAAGCCGCTTTCTCCCCTTGAACTGATCTCGGTAACACACTGGCCATTCAGTCGTCTTCTTGAGATGCGCAATGCCTACAACAATCAGGATCAACGCGAGGTCGCCAGAATCGCCGACGAACATCGGCGACTGGCCAGCTTTGGTGATCAGGGTTCTGCGTTGGTACTGTACCTTGCTGGTGGCCAGGACATCATCCCGGATGAACTGGAAAAACATAAAGATCTGATGCGGTCGGCAGGACTGTCCGGATATGCACTCGCTTCGTTTTACATCGGCCGCCACGAGCGAAGGATAGACAAAGTGGTGGATGAAAAGTGGTCAGATCTGGCACGCAGACAGGGCTACCCGCCTTGATAGATTCGGTTTCGCTGGCTACGGTTTGTCAGTACGTACGGGCCTGAAAGACGAAGCCCGCGAAGCCTGCCAACACAACAACGGCCACTACCAGCGCGATCCAGAGGAGCTGGTTACCGGATCGTAGAATGGCCCACATTGCCGCTCCAGCATTCTGAGCGAAGGAAACACGCGGGAGCACGAGCCGACATGAAACATTGCCCAGACGGATTACGTCCCCGGAACTGAGATAACGGGCCGTCACCTTTTTGCCGTCCGCATAAACTCCGTTCACCGAGAGTCGGTCTGTAACCTTCCATCTCCCCGCAGCACAAGTCAGGTCTGCGTGGTAGGCAGATATGGTGCCATCAGGCAAACGGATGTCACGCGCGTCGATTCTGCCGATGCTCCAGCTACTTACACCAGGGAGAGGGCGCAGCTTGATAGGGCAGCCTTGCAACTCGCCAGACTCCACGTGCAGGCAGGGCAGGTCGTACTCTGGAAGGCCGTGAGGCAGTACACCATCAGCATCGCCAGGCTCGACAGGCCGGTACGCTATGATCACCGTGCCGTTGCCCGACACCGGTTTCCATGAGTCGGGCACCGGGGAGGCTGGTCGTGGACCTTCTCCTGGCGACGCTGGCCTCTCTTTTTTCCTTACCGCCCACGCTCCTTTCTCAAAGCGCAGGACTGAAGCCAACGCGATGTTTGCACCGTCCATGAGGGTGGCTTGCGGGTCTTCGTACCAACGCAGTTCGACTTCGAAGCTGATTGAATGAAAAGAGATTGTATCGCCGCTGCTCAGTGCAGATGGCGCATAAATCCTTTTGCCATTCACCTGCGTACCATTTTGACTACTCAGGTCCTCGATCATATACGTGGTATCGACGCGATAGATCCGTGCATGGTGTCGGCTCACGCGCCGGGAATTCAGGGGCAGGTCGCAATCTTTACCTCGACCAATCAGCGAGTTCTCTCGCACTTCGAAATCACGGGTTCGATCCAACGAATGCAGCACAAGGCGTTGCTGTCCTGACATGTCGTTCTCCCCGGTGTTAGATGGTTCGGGCCGCATTTCCTCGACCGAATTTACCCGGCAGGCGGGGATGCGCTCAAGCACGTGATGCAGCCAGGCTTCGTTCTCGGGGTTTGGCGTCGCTCCTGAGGGGGTTCCCACCTCGCCCTAGAGCAAGATGGGAAGGAGCAAGATGGGGAGGAGCAGGAAGACCAAGACGCGAAAGACCGCTGTGCCACCGGCACAGCCCCGTCAGTTCAGGCTAGGCGCCTGATACGGCGTACCAATTCGCGCCTCGGCCAACGAACATCACTTCAGACGAACCGGTGCTGTGGGTGCATAGCTGCTTCGATCGATTGCGCCAAGGCTCGGAGGAGTCTGCCGGGTCGTACAATGGAAATCGCTGGTCAGCGCCTCGGGACTCATCGGACACAGTCGATTCGAAATCATCCGGGCTACTGGCATCATTTCCGCAGAATCAAACACTGACGCGGTCAGACTCCTTCCGAAATGCAGCGCGGGAGAACCGGGTCGCAGTGCGAAGTGTCGAGGCGTTGGCTGGTTCCTGGAATCGAATCTGGCGAACTCGTCCATCCGGCCAACCAGCATCGGATCACCAATGACATCTTCGGAGCTTCGACACGCTTCGAATCCCTTTCCTCCCTCCCACAGATTGGTGTCGAATGTCACACGGCCGTTGGCACGTCTGACGCAAGACTTATCAATCGCACCCGGACTGAAGAAGATATTGTTTTGCACGATGATCCGATCAACATTTGCGATCGATTTGTGGATGGTGAGGTTTTTGCGCTGCAACGCCACACAGGAGTTGCCGTATGCATGGAAGCCAACCTTCAACCCTCTCTGCGCAGCCCCTGGAAACTGAGCGGCGTGCAAACACTGACCAAACCCGGTAATCAGATTGTTGCGAATAACGTTGTTGGTGGAGTCCTGAATGGTTGGTGCGTTGTAGTGTTCGGTGTTTACCGAGATGCCGGCGAACTTGCCACCCGACGCCCACCTGTTCTCCAGGTCGCCCCAGCCAATGTTGTTCTCCACAACGGAGTTGGAGCAGTTATCCAGATAGTAGCCGTTCGAGTGAAGATTTCCTGCCCGGTTCCCGCGCATGACCACGTGCGAGGATCGCAGGCAGTTGAGTCCCTCCCCGAAGCCTTCATACACGAGGTTGTTTTCCAGAAGGATCATCGCCCTGGACGAGCCGTAGACGACGATACCGCCCGACCATCCACTCTTCTGGCATTGCGGGTAGCGATACTGCTCGCAGAGGCCAAAGAGTGTCCCCTCGACCCGCCGGACAACGCCGTACTGATAGTGGCTTCCAATCAATACTACCCGGCGGGCACTATGTGATGTGAATACATCTTCGAGGAGGAAGTTACTTCGTGCACGTCCTTGTTTCGATTTGAATACAATCGGAATACCAGCGGAATCCTTTACCTTGAGCTGTCGAACAGCCACGTAGCTCGCATCAACATGAACCAGACCTGTCTGTATCCGTTCTGGCACGGCTTCGGGGTGCTCCAGCAGACACGACCTTGATGCTGCACAGGCGGGTTCAAACGTACCGTTGATCTCGGGCCATTCGAGGGGGCTGGTACACTGACCCACCGTGCCCGTCGCGCTGACACGATAGCATCCGGTGTCGACCCAGTCCTGTTCAGTTCCACCCCATCGTATGATCAGCCGCTGGTCCTCGAACACGCTCCCGGCGCTGAACAAAACATCATCGCCAACGCCCTTGACCCTTGCGTTGACCGCATGGAGGGACTTCCAGGCTCTGGCAGCACTTTTTCCATCATTGGCGTCGCTTCCGCTCCGGGAATCTACGTAGTACGTAGTCGCCCAGGCAGACTGCAACGGCAAGAGAAAAAGCGCCAGGACCAAGGACCACATTGCGACGGATCGGTTTTGTTTCATGTACTTCACCTTACTACCTCGCGACTTTAGGTACGACAGACATCCATTCAGTCCGCGGTAACACAGAGACAAACCCAAGCGGTCCTTCGCACAAGGGATATGGAAGTCCAACCATACCCACTGCAGCGATCCGGTTGCGGACCAACGTCACAGTATCGCAAGTGTTGTAAACGAAACGTGAACAGATTGAAACCAGGATCGTCGGAGACGACACCCCGGAGAAGGTGATCGTGAACAGTGCAGCCTACCGCGTTGTATCGGGTTGATTGGGTATTGTCCGCAGATCATGCACGTGACGTCGCAGGGGATCCTCCACAGGCAGCAGCATCCGGCAGGGGTTGCTTACAAAATGCCGCATCTGCTGTGAAGTTCTCCTTTAACATGCCGAAGATCCTTTATTCTTGCCTTCCCTTCGCTCGCCCTCTGACAGACAGGGACACCGCAGACACCATGACGGCTCAAATGACCAAACCAGTGCTTTGGCCAACCTTTCATCGGATCACGAAGTGGATCGACACGCTCCACCATCGACAGGTCGTGCCAAAAGCCTCCGCCGGGACGACGCATGCGTAACTTCATACTACTCGCGGTCATATTCGTTGCGATGACCATCGATTCGGTCCGTATGGTCTACCCGGATGCGCCTCGCCAGGTCGGGTACATTTCGGACGCCGTGATCGCGGTCATGAGCATATTCCTCATCAGCCGGATCATCGCCGACAAATCCTGGTCCCTGATCCCTGCCAGATACATCCTGGTCTTTCTGGGGTTCGTTTACGTCTGCGTGGCCGGTGTCGTCCTCAACGGTGTGTCGGGGGACACGGTGTTTGCAGGGGTTCGCGTTTACTTTCGGTACGTTCCGATGTTCCTTCTCCCTTTTGCGTTCGATTACAGCGATCGGGAGTGGACGTTTCACCTCAAGTTCATCCTCTTGATTCTACTGGTCCAGATCCCGGTGACCCTGTACCAGCGCGTGGTTCAGTTTGAGGCCATCTTCACCGGCGATGTGATTGGGGGTACGTACGGCAGTTCGACGACGATCGCCATACTCTCGAGCATTGGAGTCCTGTTCCTTCTCACCTGGTATCTACACGGCCGGTTGTCAGCAGGTAAAACAGCGTTGTTTTCGCTGGCACTGCTCATTCCACCTGGTCTGGCCGAAACCAAGGTGACACCCATCCTGTTGCTGCTCGGTGGCCTGGCAATCGTCTGGAACATGCGCAAATCGCTAAGCGCGAAGCGGATTGTCTTCATCGGGATACTCGGCCTGGCGGGTATTTCCATATTTTCGGGCTTGTACTCGTACCTCTACTCGCGCTCCGATGGGTCCGGATATTTCGACATCATGGTCGACCCGGATCGGAACTACCATTACACGGATGTGGAGACTCCGAAACTCGAGTTGCCACGCAAGACCCGTACCGATCTCATCGCCCGGTCCAATGAATACGAACCGGTCGGAGAAGAAGAGGAAGGCCGACTCGGCCGGATCGACAGCATCAGGATGCCCTTCGAGGCGTTGTTGCCCGATGAACCGCTCTACTTCGCCTTAGGGCTCGGCATAGGCAACGTGACCAGCGATTTCGGGTCCGGAGGGGCTTACAAGGATCTACACCTGGCATTTTCGGTCACACAGACCACCATCAATCATCTGATCTGGGAAACCGGCATCACGGGTTGCCTGCTGTTCATCGCATTCCTGTTCATGCTGACCCGCGACTGCCTGCGAGCCAGCCCGATTGCCCGAAGCGATGATGCACTCCTCGCCAGCGCAATGTGGGCCACGTGCGCAACCATGTGGTTTTGCCTCGCCTACACATCCCTCTGGTACAAACCTGAACTGATGGTGCCGTTCATCTACTTCGCCGGTCTCATCGTGGCGAATACAAGCCGCGCGCACGCCCGGCAGTTCGATGAACGTCGGATTCCGCCGGAGCTGACGACCGTACCCGGCCGGATAGTCACCAATCACTCACCGGCCCCACTCCGCCAACCCGGAATCGCGAAATCCTTTCGACAATAACCCGGTCTGGCCGATCTGTCCGTCAGGTCTCTGCCGCCAGGAAGCTCATGGCAGCCAGGTTGAAAGGTCCCGCTGCACCAACGTCTGAAGCTTCCGGGTGTCTTCCGCATAGAAGGCCGCCAGTTCCGACCTTGTGCGTGGGTCGAGTGACGGTGGCTTTTCGAGGTTCGCGTTTTTCAGCGACTTCACCCAGGCCATCAACGTCCTGGGCACGAGACGCCTCAAGACCGGAAAAATCAGCTTGTTGGAACGTACAGTCCGCATTGCGCTTGCGAGCCGACGCGATTTTGGCAGGCCGCTCTCATTCTTCGATACCTCCAGGTCGATCTGGAAATGCGGGTCCACGCCCAGCCAGGTGAAGAGTCCGGACACCGTCGCCTGCGGCGCGGAGGTCAGTTCCTCGAACAGGACAATCTTGATCTGTTCCCGCGGAAACAGGGCGTAGAAGCGCGCCAGCGACTCGCAGGTGAACGTCCGTTGAACCAGCCATTCATCCTTCGAACGAACAAACCATTCGTTGAACGATTCCCGTTTCGCTCCACCCCTGAGATTCAACAGGAACAGGGAGTAGATGCGGTCGACCGGATTGCGAAGACAGCAAATCAAACGTGCGTCCGGCAGGATCTCCCGGATTTGCTGTGCCGCGACAAGACTGTCCACATACTGCGGCGAGGCTTCGCCCTTGAGGGATGATTCCGGCGCATTCGCGAAGTGCGCGGCGTAATCTTCCAGGGTTACAGGCAACCCTCTGGGTACCAGATCTGCACGGTCCGGAGCGTCGAGGTCATGGTTGAAGAACCGCAGTTCCTTGATCTCGGGCATGTAGATCTGCGGGTGCCGCTGAAGGTACTGATAAAGTGTCGACGTCGCTGCCCGCATCTGGCCGATAATCAGAAAATCCGGCAGGACGAGTCGGGAGCCTGGTACGGTACGGATCAATGAACATTCTCCTCTGTGGTGTCAGCCGGTGCGGAAAACACGGTGTCAGGGGCTGGATCTGAGCAACCCCATCCCGCCGAGCAGACTGACAAGCTGGTCGTAGTTCACGATCTGCACTTCTGCAGGCTGGGTCGACTGCCTGCGCAGGCTCAGTGTCGATTCGTTCGGCGCCAACGGTTCACAGCCAAGCAACGAGAAGACACGGGCGATCTCGGTGGCTCCGCTGGCATCGAAGTTCTCGTACGACAGGCGAACATAGGGGTTGGATCCGCTCAAGGAGCCCAATCGGGCATCGACCCAGTTTTTTGCCATGATGCGGCGCAAGGCCTCGCGTTCACTGATGCGGACGCGAAGGTCTTCGGGGTAGGTCGTCGACGTGTAGGTGTTGGTGGCGCGCGACATGTACTTCGAGCGCAGCCAGGCGATATTGTCCTCGCGGACGATGTGCACGATATGGATCTCGGGTCGGCTCGCGAACCATTCGAGGTGGGCGTTCAGCCGATCCATCCACAGAGCCGGCGACCACGACGGCCTGAACAGCCACTTGTCCGAGCTCCGAAACAGGCTGCGATAGCCGAGCCATTTCGCCCCGGGTTTGAGACTCGAGGCAATGTGATCCCGCTCCAGATGCCTCAAGCCCGAAAAATCGCCTGCAAGTGCCGCTTCAGGCACCTTGATCTTGTTTCGCCACGAGGCATGCAAAGACCACTCCCAACCACAGCTGATTCGTGGATGCAGTCCAATCGACTGCGCGATCGCACTGCTCCCGGTACGCTGCGTACCGACAATGACGAAGTTGCTTCTCATGCTGGGTTTCCCCGAATCCTTGTCTGGGTCAAAACGCTGTCCCGGTGCGTCGGCTGAAGATGCAGATTCTTCCACATTCGACTCCGGCGAAACGATCGACGCGTCAAATTCTGATCATCTGGCATGGCGAACGGCCGGATACCTTTTTTGCGGGGGCTTTCGCTAACGTGGATCGTCGGTTCTGCCAGAATGGGGCCCGTAGTCCACACCTCTGTTCCCGGACTCCGACTTGAATCTCCGGAGGTTGAACCGTTCATGACCGAAATGACGAACCCGATCCTGTCCGAACGCGCGCAGCGCAGGATAAAACGGGTGGCGAAGCACGTCGTGCACCCCTTCAGGATGGCCCGTGGGCGTGCAACGCCTGTATTCGTTCTGGGATACGGCCGGTCAGGCACCACGATGCTTATCGATGCGCTGGAACACGATATGCGGATCGAGGTCTACCAGGAGAACGATCCGCGCATCGCAAGGCAATTTTTGCTGGAGTGGGAGCGACTCGCACCGGCCATCACCGCCTGTCAGGCACCGGTGGCGGTCATGAAGCCGATTCTGGACTCGTTCGCAGTGAAGCGCCTCTTGTCGGTGCATCCCAAGGCACGGGTTCTGTGGATGCTGCGCGATGTTGATGCGGTCGTCCGTTCCGCACTGAAGAAGTTCGGCCCTGGTGTAGCGGAGTCATTGCAACGCAACGTCAACGGGCAGCCTGACGATTCATGGTTGGCCAGAGGTGCTCCTGCGGAAGCGCTGCAACAATTGCGATCCCTGGAACAAGGTCAACTGGCGACAGAGGATTGGATGGCCCTGGTGTGGTGGATCGTGAACAGGACCCTGATCGTGGAGAATCTGTCCGCCGAAAGCAGGCTCACGCTGGTCCGTTACGAACGCCTGCTGCAATCTCCTGAAGAGACGATGCAGCAGGTCTACGACGTCCTGGGTCTTCCTGTTCGGCCCGCGTCGATCCGGTGGCTCGAAGCGGGTTCACCCAGCAGGAAACTCGTCTCCCTGCACGCGTCTGTACGTGCGATGTGCGAAGCGCTTGAGGCAGACATCGCTCGACAATTCAGCACGTAACCGCGGTCAACCGCCTTCGATAACCATTTCTGGCGCAACCGGAGCGTATTTCAGACGATCGATCGCTCCGAGACTTGGAGGCGTCTGGCGTGGCACGCAATGGAAATCCTCTGCCAGAGGCGCAGAATCCAGAGTGCATCGATCATCCGTAACGAGTTCGACGATCGGACGATACTCGACCAGGTCGATCAGCCTTCCCGAGTCCAGTCTCTCACCACCCCTGAACGCTGGCGACCCCGCCTGCAACGCAAAGTGATGCGGTTGCGGCTGGTTCCTGCTGTCGAATCTGGCAAATTGATCCAGCGACGCGGAGAGTTGCGGATTGCCCACCACATCGCCTGGACCGGTACATTCCTCATGCCCCCGCTCGCCATCCCAAAGATTGCTGGCGAACCGGATTCTCGCGTTGGCCATCGTCCTGCAGGACCCTTCAGTGGCGGAGGGACTGTAGAAGATATTGTTCTGCACGAGGATCTGGTCGACGTTAAAAACCGACGCATTGATGGACAGGTTCCTTTTGAGCAAGGCCACGCAGGTGTTTCCATAGGCGTGGTACCCGACCTTGAGTCCCGCTCTGACCGTCGCAGGCCACTGGGCACTCATGATGCAGTGTCCCAGCCCTGTCACGAGATTGTTCCGGATCACGTTGTTGATCGCGCCTCGCGAGGTGGCCGCTTTGTACTCCTCGGTGCTGACGTTGATACCGCCAAAACCCCGGTTCGATTGCCACTTGTTGGCGAGGTCGCCCCAGGCAATGTTGTTCTCGACAATCGAGTTGGAGCAGTTGTCCATGTAGTAGGCATTGGAATGCAGGCTGCCGACCCGGTTGCCACGCATGACGACGTGAGAGGACCGCAGGCAGTTGATGCCTTCGCCAAAGCCGTCGTGGACCAGATTATCCTCGACAAGGATCATCGCCGCGTTTGAACCGTAGACAACGATGCCACCCGACCAGCTCGGACACGCCTTGTACCCGTACTTGGCACAAAGACCGAAAATGGAACCATGCACTCGCCTGACCACGCCGTTTGAGAGATGGCTGCCTACCAGTACCGCACGCCTCGCCGTGTGCTCGGTGACCACATCTTCCACGATCAGGTGTTGCAACCTTTTGTGTTCGGATGAAGTGACCACAAGTCCATTCCCGGCAGAGTCCCTCAGCCGGAGGTTTCGAACAGCGACATAACTGCTCACCACAGCAACCAGACCAGACTGACTTTTTTGTGGAACGGCACCTGCAAGATCCAGAAGGCATCGACGTGACGCGGCGCATGCAGGCTCGAACGTACCGTTGATCTCAGGCTTGCGATCCGCGACGGAGCACTTGACCACGTTTGACCTGGAGTCGAGTTTGTAACAATCGACATTGGCCAGGTTATTTGGCGTGCCCCCCCAACTCACCCTCAGCTGTTGATTCTCGAAAACACTGCCGGAGCGCAACAGCACGTCATCCCCTGCGTTCTTGATCTTGGTGCTGGCCTTCGACAAGGTTCTCCAGGCACGTGCCGGGCTCAGCCCGTCGTTGGCATCGCTGCCAGATTTTGAATCCAGATAGTACGTCGCTGCGAAAGCGACGGGAGACTGCAGCGCGACCAGCGCGACCAGCGCGACCAGCGAAACAAATCCCATGCGAATGAGAGTCACTGAAAAACGGACCATCGTCGTACCCCCGCAGATTGCCAGGCGCCTGTGCATACGCCCGCTGACCTTGATTTATCCCGACATACACCGACTGGTGTTCTCGCCTCGTGTTCGTCTGCGACGTTTCAGCGATGTATCGGGCCAGATAGCAGCTTTGTAAGTCTTTTGTATTGAGGATTGAGGATAGCAGATGCAGTCGGAAAACCTAACTTTAATCCCGGCATCGGGTTAATCCAGGACATTAACGGTACATTGGTTTAGTTACTTGTCTTAAACACAGCTTCAACCAGAATACGAGGTTCAACCCCCAAACAGATTGACTTGATGACGACATCAGATGATGAGATCAGGCTGCCGGACGGATCGACATTCTCCATCTGGCCATGTGGCCATCTCGGCATCTCGGCATCTCGGCATCTCGCGATTTGTGGCTGACTGGACCCAACCCACTCGGCCCAATCGGCCTGCGATCTCTCGAGCCGCCCGCGGTAGCTCCGGAGGGACCTTGCCACAGCGATATTGAGGTCGTTACTTCAATCTCAGCCGCCACGAGATGTTCGCATCCACAATCGTGAGCGCATGACACGGCCACCCTACGGCGGCAGGAAGTCTGGGTGTTCCCTACTCGCAAAGAAGTCGGAAACTCAACCGAAGCGGAGCGGGTATCTGTCAAGGCACAGCCCGGCGTTGAATCCGGAAGAGCGACTCAGCGCCGATCCGAAACAAGCGTAATCACACCAAGGTTCCCGGACCAACGTAAACCTGACTCAAGCCTTCAACAAACGAACACAAGCAGTTGCTGGAAAAGTCGCCGGAACGGGTGAAAAAGTCTTTCCAGGATCCACGCGTGAAGTGGGCCGCCTGAATCACATCAGGACTGACGGAGTCGCCGGTGAATGTGACCGTGCACGTCCCGGCGCGGTCTGTGGCGCGTCTTCACAGACGCCTGAGTCGCCGCATCAACCCGTCGGTGAGCTTGTGTGTGCGTTCGCTCGTCTTCGAGCCAAGGCGCTTCAGACCATGCGTTCCATCGGGAACGTAGGGTTCGTATCCCCAGTACGCCAGAACCTCTGGATCGATGTGCTCGTTGATCGTACGCAACGTGCTGGTTGAAAGACGAAGAATCTGTCGCGTATTCAGGTCGACGATGGCCCTGGTTTGCCCCTTGATGGAAAACTGCTGCTGGTGCTGCAGCGGGCCGAGTTCTGGCAGGAACGCTTCGATTGAGCGGCATACGCCATCGGTGCTGCTCACCAATTGTTCATAGGTCAGAACAAAACTGTTGTGCAACTCCGCGTTGTTCATCTGCACGCGCAAACATCGCATCGCGAACCGGGTAGCTCGACCGATATCTCCGCCTCGACGCAGCAGTCCTTCGATCTGCGCGTAGGGATTCCTGACCATGACGATGAACTTGACGGGCGCAAAATGGGCTTGCAGTTCGACCACCCGAATGAGGTTGGGGGGACTTTTCTCGAGTTTCAGCGGTTTTGTCTGGTCCCAGTGGAGCTCCCAGACCGCTTTGATGCGCTCCCACGGCAAGTCCATGGCGCCCCATGGATCTTCTCGCAGGTACTCCTTCACCTCTGGCAGGAACTGCCCTTCGTTCGGCAGTTGCGCCACCGACGGCGAGGAACACAGGATCTTCCAGAGCAGTGTCGAACCGCAGAACGGGGGGCACAGGACAAACACGTACATGGCAGGCTCCGTGTTGCGAACGGTGACGGATCCGGCAAGTTTGACCAGCCACTGCCCGGCTCTGTCTGTTGGTTGGACCACATAGTCCCTTGAGGGGTTGCCCTGAACCGACAGGACTTGGGACGAGTTAGCCCGCATTCCAGGGGAGTGAAAAGCAGGACCCCTCGCCTTTGTGAAACAGGACGTATTTGCCTCGGCTCAACTGCGCACTGCGCCACATTCGGTGGTCGGGTGAGACCAACTTCCGGGGACACACCTCGTACTTCCGGGGACACGTACTTCCGGGGACACACCTCGTGCGACCAACTCCCGCCGATCTATAGGAACTTCCGAGGACACACCTCGTCAACTTCCGGGGAAACTTCCGCGTACTTCCGGGGACACACCTCGTGCGACCAACTCCCGCCGATCTATAACAAGCGCCATACACCAAGGTTGCCAGCCGAACGAAAGCCAGACCCAAAGCTGCAAAACAAACGAAAACATGCAGTTGCTGGAGACGTCGACGAAACCAATCAAATCGTTCATCCAGGATCCCTGGCGTGAAGCATGCCGCCTGAAACACGAACCGATGAAGCGGCATAAATAGTCAATATTCCGTACATATCCAGTTCTCTTTGCCCGCCTCGGCGCGTACCATCGGTACCTATCAAAGGACGACACAGCCCCTGCGCATGGTCGATAAGTCAAGGGAACTGAAACGTATTCTCGTCACTGGAGGCGCCGGCTTCATCGGTGGCAACTTCATCTACTACCTGCTCGGCAGTGAACAGGTGCAGATCGCCAATCTCGACCTGCTGACCTACGCCGGCCACATGGAAACCATCGCGCCAATCGCCAACGATCTGCGCCACCGGTTCTACCAGGGCGATATCGCCAACGCGGAAACCGTCCACACACTCATCCAGCAGTTCCGGCCGCACGCCATCGTCAACTTCGCGGCAGAAAGCCACGTGGATCGTTCGATCGCGGGGCCGGCCGGCTTCATCCACACGAACATCAATGGCACCTATACCCTGCTGGATCGCGCCCTCGCCTACTGGCGCGAACTGCCGCCGGATGCACGGTCCGAATTCCGGTTCCTCCACGTCTCGACGGACGAGGTGTACGGTTCGCTGGGCGATACCGGCAGCTTCACCGAGAATTCGCCGTATCAGCCGCACTCGCCCTACGCCGCGTCCAAGGCAGCTTCGGATCACCTCGTCCAGGCCTGGCGGCATACCTACGGACTGCCCACGCTGATCACCCACTCTTCCAACAACTACGGGCCCTTCCAGTACCCGGAAAAGCTGATCCCGCTGACGATCCTGAACGCTGTCGCCGGTGAACCCCTGTCGATCTATGGCACCGGTCGCAACGTGCGCGACTGGCTCTACGTCGCCGACCACTGCCGCGCGCTGTGGGCCGTGCTCGAACGCGGCCGGGTTGGCGAAACCTACAACATCGGCGGCAACAGCCAGCGCACCAATCTGCAGGTGGTCGACATGATCTGCCAGATCCTCGACGACGAGATCCCGACCTCGCCGCACCGCCCCCACTTGCGGTTGAAGAAGTTTGTCGAGGACCGGCCCGGACATGACTGGCGCTACGCCATCGACACCACCAAGATCAAACGGGAGCTCGGCTGGATGCCCATCGAGAACTTCGAACGCGCGCTGCTGCAGACCACCTGCTGGTATCTCGACAACCTGCGCTGGTGCACGGCGGTTACCGCCAGCGCGCACCACGGCAACGCCGGTCCGGACGGTACGCCGCTGCTCCGATCCGTGACGTCCTGACGCGCAGGGCCTGGCGTCGTGAAAGGGATCATTCTCGCAGGGGGCGCAGGATCGCGGTTGCACCCGATGACGCGTGCCATCAGCAAGCAGCTCCTGCCGGTCTACGACAAGCCGATGATCTACTATCCGCTCAGCACGCTGATGCTGGCGGGCATCCGCGACGTCCTCATCATCACCACCCCGCACGACCAGCCACTGTTCCGCCAGCTGCTGGGCGATGGCCGCGACTGGGGCCTGACGCTCGACTACGCGGTACAACCGCGGCCCGAAGGGCTCGCCCAGGCCTTTCTCATCGGGCGAACATTCATTGGCGGCGGTCCGTCCTGCCTGGTACTCGGTGACAACCTGTTTTTTGGCCAGGGACTCGGCACCCTGCTTCGCGACGCCGCCGCACAGACTCATGGCGCCACGGTGTTCGGCTACTGGGTGCGTGATCCCGAACGTTACGGCGTGGCCGGGTTCGACGCCGACGACCGTCTGGTCAGCCTCGACGAAAAACCAGCCCATCCCCGCTCGCACTACGCGGTGACCGGGCTCTACTTCTACGACGCACAGGTGTGCGACTTTGCTGCCACGCTGGCGCCCTCGCCGCGTGGGGAACTCGAGATCACCGATCTGAACCGTTGTTACCTCGACCGGGGCGAGCTGGCGCTGGTCCGCCTCGGCCGCGGCATGGCCTGGCTCGACACGGGCACCCCCGACGCCCTCATGCAGGCGGCGAGCTTCGTCGAGACCATCGAGAAGCGCCAGGGGCTCAAGATGTGCTGCCCGGAGGAGATCGCCTGGCGCACCGGCTGGATCGACACCGAGCAGCTTTGCCGGCTGGCACACCCCTTGCGAGGCTCCGGCTATGGCGACTACCTCCTCGAACTGGTGCACGGGCAGCGACGGCCATGAACGTGCGCGAATTTGACATTCCTGGCCTCAAGCTCATCGAGCCGACGCGTTTTTGCGATGCGCGGGGCTGGTTTGCCGAAACCTGGCAGCGCGACCGCTATCGGGACGCCGGCATCCCTGACGCCTTTGTGCAGGACA
>JBGSHJ010000015.1:0-32625 GCA_041752315.1 Pseudomonadales bacterium | reverse complement strand
GGAATGGACGTATCGGGAAGTGTCAGTCCCTTGCTTGCAGCCATACCGCTGATGATCTCCTTCATCGAGATGGTACCGTCATCAAGAATGAAATAAGCCTCCCCGGACTGACCACGGGTCAAGGCCAGTTCGATTGCGTGCACAAGGTTGTTGATGTGCGTCGTTGATGTA
This sequence comes from Pseudomonadales bacterium, assembly GCA_041752315.1. GTDB lineage: Bacteria > Pseudomonadota > Gammaproteobacteria > Pseudomonadales > Azotimanducaceae > SYFY01. Next base: position 32,454 of record JBGSHJ010000015.1, on the reverse strand, counting down.
CTGGCCTGCCCATGAGCAATCCACATCCACTTGCCTGATTGGGCCATTGCCTCCACGGTCGGCAACAACGTCGTGTCGCCCGGTCCCCAGATAAAACGCGGCCGCAGAACGATGGTCTCGAAGTTTCCGGGATCATTCGCTGCACGCACCAGCCGCTCGGCCATCGCCTTGGTCGCGCAATAGGGATACGGTGAATCTGGCGAAAGAGGGTAGTGCTCATCCGCGTTGTGCACATGCTGGCCATGGACGATGGCCGCTTCGCTGCCGATATGGATAAATCGTGTGATGCCTGCGGTCATGGCCGCGTCGAGTACCATTTTTGTGCCAAGCACGTTGAATCTGTGCCAGGTGTCTCGTGGCCCCCATGCCTCCACAAACGCCGCAGCATGAATAAGCGCATTACAGCCGTTGAGATGATCCGCGCGGATATCTTCAAGATCACACCGAACCGGCTGTGCTCCCAACGTTCGGATCATGGCATCGGATCGTTCCGACCGGGACATGGCGCTGATCTGGTGTCCTGCAGCGACCAGCGCACGCGTCGCGGCGCCACCGACAAACCCTGACGCGCCGGTGATGAAGATGTGCATCAGAATTCTCCCATCGCATCGCCCTTGAATGGTTGTCAGACGGGCCAGTCCAGTCTTTTCGGGAAGAGACACGGCCGATGCAGCCGATCGTCACAAGTTCGAGCGATCTCCTGATCGCGAACTCCCGATCACCAACTCCTGGAGTTCAGGAAGCGCAGGTTGATATCGCCTGGAAAACAATCAGCTGACCGCCACCCCGCCGATCGTGATCCGGTGCAGCAATCGGCGTTGACCTTGATAGTCGTTCAGCGCGTAGTGCCAGGTACAGCGATTGTCCCAGAATGCCACCGATCCTGGTGCCCACCGGAAGCGACAGGTGTACTCGGGCCGGACCGCATGGCGATACAGGAACTCAAGCAGCGGTCGGCTTTCTTCATGGGTCCAACCCTCGAACTTCACGGTGAATCCGGGGTTCACATACAACGCCCTGCGCCCTGACTCGGGATGGGTGATGACTACCGGATGGGTGGCATCGCCGACTTGCTCTTCATTCCCGAACACAGCCTTCAGGTCGGTTTGTTTGTAAGCCGCTGCGCTGCCAAAAACGTGTCGGGACGAATGCACCGCGCGCATCGAGCCAAGCGTCTGTCTGAGCCCATCCGAGAGCCCTTCCCAGGCGGCATACATGTTTGCAAACAGTGTATCGCCACCGGTTTCCGGCAGGTCACGTGCGACCAGGATTGAACCCATCGCCGGAATCTGATCGTAGGAATGATCGGTATGCCAGCCACCCCCGATGTTGTGGACCTGGTTCGTCTCCTTGCGCACCTCGGCGATCTCCGGATAACGGCCGTCAGCAGGGAAAAACCTGTTGATGTCGATCGGCCCGAAGCACTGCGCGAGGGCGATGTGGTTTTCGGGAGTCAGGTGCTGGTCGCGAAAGAACACGACACCATGTTCGATGAACGCTTGCCGGATGGTAGTCATGTCAACATCCGATCGTCTGGCGAGATCCACGCCGAGCACCTCAGCACCACAGCCACCACTCATCTTCCGAATTTCTGCTCTGCGACTCATGTGCATCCTCTGCCCCTCCGGTTCAGTATTGCGGCGTCACGCCCGGCCCGTTACGCAAGCTGGCTTTCCAGCCAGCATTGCCCGAAACCGGCGAGTTCGGTCCCATGTCAGTCACCAGGTGGTTGTACGGTAGAGGCGACCAGTCTCGCGGCGGTTGTTTGCACTCTCCACGTGCCCGCCACAAGCACGGTCGGCTGTTTCAAGGCAAATTGAAAACGACGCTAGAGCAGATACTGAACACACACCCAACCGGTCAGGCTCATGACGATCGTATAGGGCAATGCCATCACCACCATGCGTACGTAACTGAGTCGGATCAGCGGTGCGATCGACGAGGTGAGCAGAAACAGGAAGGCTGCCTGGCCGTTGGGTGTCGCGACGCTTGGTATGTTGGTACCGGTGTTGATCGCCACAGCCAGCAGGTCCAGATGCTCCCGGGTGATGGCACCACTTTCGAACGCCCGTAGCGCCTCGTTGATGTAGATCGTGGCAACAAAGACGTTGTCACTGATCGCCGACAGTACCCCGTTGGCGATGAAAAACATGGACGGCTGGACGTCCTGCGGCTGTGCCAGCACCCAGTCGATCAGCGGAACGAACAGGTGCTGGTCGTGAATCACGCCGACGATTCCAAAGAAGACGACAAGCAATGCCGTAAAGGGGAGCGCTTCCTGGAAGGCGCGTCCAATCTGATGTTCTTCGACAACACCATTGAACGCGGTCTGGAAAACGATGATCGTCAACCCGACCAGGCCGACTTCGGCGATGTGAAAGGCAAGAGCGAAGATCAGGAACAGGGCGGCGACGGCCTGTACGACGAGGCGATGGGTGTCCCGGCGTGTGCGTTGGCTGGTCTGCTCCTGGTCGAAGTCCTGCAGGATATGGCGCACCGACGGGGACAATCTCGCGCCGTAGCCAAACCAGCCTGCCTTTTCGAGTACAAAACAGGTTGCCAGCCCGAGGACAAGCACCGGCATGGTGACGGGGGCCATGTTGAAGAAGAAGGTGCTGAAGTCCCAACCCAGTTTGCTGGCAATCAGCAGGTTCTGTGGTTCGCCTACCATCGTACAGACACCACCGAGCGCGGTACCTACAGCCGCGTGCATCAGCAGGCTGCGCAGCAGCGCGCGGAACTCCTCGAGGTCTTGCCGGTGATGGTCGTGCACAGAGTCGTCACTGTCGTGCGCATGCTGTTCGCGATGATTTTTCCCGGACGCCACCTTGTGGTAAACCGCGAAAAAACCTGCGGAGACACTGATGATCACGGCAACCACCGTCAGTGCGTCCAGAAAAGCGCTGAGAAATGCGGCAACACTGCAGAACATCAGTGCCAGGAGCGATTTTGATCGCACATTGAGGAGGATCTTCGTGAACACGAACAGGAGCAGTTCGCGCATGAAGTAAATGCCGGCGACCATGAAAATCAACAGCAGGATCACCGGGAACGCGCTGAAGATTTCGTTCCGTACTGTTTCCGTCGATGTCATGCCGATGGCGACCGCTTCCAGAGTCAGCAGGCCACCCGGTTGCAGCGGGTAACATTGAAGAGCCATTGCCAGGGTGAAGATGAATTCGGCGACCAGAAGCCAGCCTGTGAACGTGGGTCCGGCGACGACCATGAAGATCGGATTGAGGATGAGAAAGGCGAGGATGGTGCGTTTGTACCATTCCGGTGCCCGGCCAAGGAAATTCGACCATAACGCGGTCGCCGCCGATTCTTGCATGACTGCCTGTTTGTCCCCGTGTGCCTTTGATGCCATTGGGGACCTGAAATCAGGCGTGCAACAATGCGGCGATCCGCATCGGCCCGTTCCACCCCTCCCGCTTCCGCTCTTATTCTGCGGGTACGGCATTGAGGAAGTACAGATAGGTAGTGCAGGATTCCTTCACCATGCCAGTGTTGGAGTACGGTTGGTCACTGTTGGTCAGAGCGCGAGGGATTCAGCGATCGTTGCATTTTTGGGGCGATATTCTGGGTAGACTCCGGGCACACGACGCCTGCGGCCTGGCTTTCCTGCGGATGTCCCCGGCCTGACTGTGTAGCGCCGGGTCAACCGGATCGGAAAATACGACTGCAGGCGGTCGCTCGCCGGAGTCCGGCTTCGGTTTCAAGGACGCTTGATCGGTCAAATCCGGGTCAGGCGACCGGCTGGACCAGATCCCACAGGTTGCCATAGAGATCCTGGAACACGGCCACGGTACCAAAAGGCTCCACGGAGCGGTCTCGTACAAAAACCACACCCTTGTTCCTGTAGCTTGTGTAGTCACGCTCGAAGTCATCGGTATGCAGGAAAAGAAAAACCCGACCGCCGGTCTGATTGCCAACACGCGACATCTGCGCCTCAGAGGCGGCCTTTGCCAGCAGCAGCCTGCAGCCTGCTGAGCCCGGTGGTACCACCACCACCCACCGTTTGTCCTGACCGGGAAAGGCAGTGTCTTCCAGCAGCGTGAAACCCAGCGTGCCGACGTAAAAAGCGATGGCTTCGTCGTAGTCGCGGACGACGATGGAGATCTGGGCGAGAGACTGGGACACGTGGCTGCTTCGTCTGGATTGGTGTACCGGCATGTTACATCGGGTACCTGCACATTGACGAAGTGGTTGTAACGGTTATCGGGACTCCCACACCGCACCCCTCTGTTGGCCCGATGCCCTGCCGCTGGGAGTGTGCAAAAGATTCGCAGGAATGCGCATGGGTTCACGAGTCAGTCTATGGTTTGCGAAAGTCGCTCGGGCTATCCTTCGCAAGTTGCAATCAAATCCCGCCGTCAACATGACAGTTGACCGTCAGCCCCTTCCGAACTACCTGGAAAAACGTGCTGGCAAGGCCAATCCAGGAAACATCTGATGGACCTCGGAGGCAAAAAACTCGTGCTCGTGGGTGGGGCCGGCCTGATCGGTTCGCACACCGCTGATCAACTCCTCAAGGAAGACGTCAGGGAACTCGTCATCTACGACAACATGGTGCGTGGCAGCCGCGAAAATCTTCAGGAAGCGCTGAAGGACCCTCGAGTGAAGATCTTTGATGTCGGTGGAGACATCCTGCAAACCGATATCCTGCAGGCCGCCTGCGAAGGTGCGCACGGTGTTTTTCATTTTGCCGCCCTCTGGTTGCTGCAATGCCACGAATATCCCCGCAGCGCGTTTGATGTCAACGTGCGAGGTACGTTCAATGTGATGGAAGCCTGTGTCGCCAAGGGGGTGGAGAGGCTTGTCTACTCTTCATCGGCTTCGGTCTACGGTGATGCCGTACACGAACCGATGGAAGAGGATCACCCCTTCAACAACAAGAACTTCTACGGGGCCACCAAGATCGCCGGTGAAGCCATGTTGCGCGCCTTCCACCACCGGTATGGATTGAACTACGTTGGCCTGCGTTACATGAACGTCTATGGTCCTCGCCAGGACTATCATGGCGCGTACATTGCGGTGGTCATGAAGATGCTGGATGCCATCGACAACGGATTGAGTCCCACCGTCATGGGCGATGGATCCGAGGCGTTCGATTTTGTGGCTGTCGAGGACTGTGGACGGGCCAACGTCTGCGCCATGCGGGCGTCGAGCACAGACAGTTACTATAACGTCGGTACCGGTAAACGGACCTCGCTGAAAGAACTTGCCGAACTCCTGCTGGAGATCACCGGTTGTAATCGACCCATCAACTATGCGCCCAGCAGCCAGGCAACCCTGGTCCGCAATCGTGTCGGGTCCCCGAAAAAGGCTCGTTCCGAGATCGGCTTCAACGCAACGCTGGATCTGCGTGAGGGGCTCAAGCGGCTGATCGAGTGGCGTTCAACGCACAAGGCGGAGGTGGCCGCGCGACGCCAGGCGGTCGGTCTGCCGGCATGACAAATACCGGGATGAACGTTCCGATCGCTCGCACCAGTCTGACGGAAGCAGAAATCCAGAGTGTCCTCGGTCCGCTGCGCAGTGGCTGGCTGGTGCAGGGCCCATCGGTTCGGGAGTTCGAGGAAAAATGGAGCGCATTCACCGGGGCCAGGCACTCCATTGCGGTGACCTCCTGTACCACCGCACTGCATCTGTCGCTGGCGGCGCTGGGCCTGCAACCCGGTGATGAAGTCATCGTGCCGGCCTTTACCTGGATCGCGACCGCCAACGTGGTGGAACATCTCGGAGGCAAGGTCGTTTTCTGTGACATCGACCTGAACACCTTCAACATCGATGTCGAGCAGATCAGGCAACTGGTTTGCGCCAGGACCAGGGCCATCATCCCGGTGCACCTGTTTGGTCTGGCTGCACCAATGAGGGAAATCAATGAGATCGCCGGCAAGCATGGGCTGTGGGTGGTTGAAGATGCGGCCTGCGGATTTGGCAGTCGTTACCACGGAGCCCATGCCGGCACAATGAGCGACGCCGGGTGTTTCAGTTTTCATCCGCGCAAGGCCATCACGACCGGTGAAGGCGGCATGATCACGACACACGACGACACACTCGCTGAAAAACTCCGTCGGTTGCGGGATCATGGCGCGGCGACAACCGACCTGCAGCGTCACCTGGGGGCACGCCCTTACCTGCTGGCCGATCACCCTGATGCGGGTTACAACCAGCGCATGACCGACTTCCAGGCAGCACTCGGTGCAGCCCAGATGGACAGGGCAGATGACATCGTTCGAGAGCGGCAACGCCTTGCGCGGATTTATGATGAGGCGTTTGCGGGGTTGAACTGGCTGCAGACGCCTGCGCACAGGGAAGGTCTGGAGCATGGTTACCAGAGTTACCCCTGTCTGTTCCAGCCGGAGCCTGTGCGGCCTGAGTCTGTGGTGCGAATCAATCAGCAGCGCAATGAATGGATGGACCAGTTGCAAAACAGCGGTGTGTCGACTCGTCCTGCAACCCATGCGGTACACATGCTGGGTTATTACCGGGAAAAGTACGGCCTGAAGGCTACCGACTATCCCAACGCCTATGCAGCCAACCACTGCAGCATCTCGCTGCCACTTTTCCAGGGCATGTCTGAAGCTGAACAGTCGTTTGTCATTCGACGGGTTCTTGACTATCCGGGGTGAACTGTCACGTGAGGTGGAAGCGGGTCTTGAACAGGAGATCCTGCGGCCCGATCTGACCCATGCGAGCTTGCGCCTGCCCTCGACAGATCAGCCACCTGGAGGGTCGATCTGCCCAGCGGGTCTTCCCTGGCCAGGCAGGCAGTCTTTTTTATCAGCAGCCTGTGGCGTGATCCTGCCGACGACGGTCTATGCTGAAAGAGGCGGCAATCCGCCCACTTGAGTCAATCGAAGGTACTGCCACCATGCCAAGACCTGTTTTCCGACCCGCGAAACCCCCTGGTGTATCGCCGGATTCCAGCATCCACTCCGATCTTCATTGAGCTGATCCCATCTCATGTGTGGCATTGTCGGCCTGATTCTTCCCGCCGGGTCCCCGGTTTCGCCAGTCATCCTGCAGAAGATGACCGACACCATCGCCCATCGTGGGCCGGACGGAGAAGGTCGCTGGATCGAGGACAATGTGGGTTTGGGCCATCGTCGTCTTGCCATCATTGATCCGGGTCCCGGTGGACATCAGCCGATGATCAGCACCGATCAGCGCTACGTGTTGACCTACAACGGCGAAATCTACAATTTTGTCCAATTGCGGACGGAGCTTGAGCGGGTTGGTTACCACTTCCGCAGCCTGACCGACAGCGAGGTCGTACTGAATGCACTGGCGCACTGGGGAACCGGTGCGTTGCTCCGGTTCAACGGGATGTTTGCTCTCGGCCTGTGGGATCGCAAGGAGCAGTCGTTACTGCTGGCTCGCGACCGTTATGGCATCAAGCCGCTGTACTACGCAAGGCAGGGGAACGGGTTTGCATTTGCGTCCGAGCAGAAGGCCATCACCGCTCAACCGGGGTTCAGTCGTAGACTGAACAAACCAGCGCTGCTCGAGTATTTCACTTTCCAGAACATCTTCACTGACCAGACATTGCTGGAGGACATCCACCTGCTGCCAGCGGGTCACTACGCCACGATGGATGCCCACTCCGACGGACAACTCGCGGTGCTGCGCGTCCAGCGCTATTGGGATTATCGCTTTCGCGAACCGGATCATCCGGGGAGTCGCGCGGAATACCTTGAGGAACTCGACCGCCTTTTCCGCCAGGCCGTCAATCGTCAGCTGGTGGGCGATGTGGAACTTGGCAGCTACCTGAGTGGTGGCATGGACAGCGGTTCGATCACTGCCATTGCCGCGCAGTCCTTTCCGAATCTGAAGAGCTTCACCTGCGGCTTCGATCTCAGCTCTGCGTCGGGCATCGAGCTGTCCTTTGACGAACGACCCAAGGCCGAGTACATGTCGGCCCGGTTCAAGACCGAACACTACGAAATGGTGCTCAAGGCCGGCGACATGGAGCGATGTCTGCCCAATGTTGCCCGTCACCTCGAAGAACCGAGGGTTGGTCAGAGTTATCCCAATTATTATGCTGCGAAACTCGCCAGCAAGTTTGTGAAGGTGGTTCTTTCAGGCAGTGGTGGAGACGAACTGTTTGGCGGATATCCCTGGCGTTACTATCGAGCCGCCGGCAGCCAGAACTTCGAGCACTATATCGATCAGTACTACGCCTATTGGCAGCGAATGTTGCACAGCCGTGAAATCACGCGGATGTTTGCGCCGGTACGGCGGGAAGTCGAAACCGTGCATACGCGCGATATATTCCGTGATGTGTTTGCCAGCCACGACAATGTGCTCGATCGGCCCGAGGACTATATCAATCACAGCCTCTATTTCGAGGCAAAGACCTTCCTGCATGGCCTGTTTGTGGTGGAAGACAAACTCAGCATGGCACATGGCCTGGAAAACCGGGTGCCATTCATGGACAACGACCTGGTGGACTTTGCGATGCAGTGTCCGGTTGGCCTGAAGCTGAACAACCTTGCCCAGGTGCTGAAGATCAACGAAAACGACCATCGCGATAAACGGAGCGTCTATTTCCAGAAGACCAGCGATGGAAAACAGATCCTGCGGGACATGATGAGCCGATACATTCCTGCCGACATCGCCATTGCAGAAAAGCAGGGTTTTTCCTCCCCGGATGCGAGCTGGTTCAAGGGGGAGAGTATCGATTTCGTGAAGCGCACCCTGCTTGATGGCAGCGCACGCATCTATGACGTGCTGGACCGACAGGCGGTGGCACCGTTGATCGAACAGCACCTGCGTGGCGAGGAAAATCGCCGGTTGCTGATCTGGTCGTTGCTGAACGTGGAGGCGTGGATGAAAGACGTGCAACCTGCCCATTGAATACCCAGCCATAGAGCCGATAGAGAGAACTGCATTGACTGACAAGACTTCACCAGCGCAGCGCCAGACCGAAGAGACCTTCGGATTCAAGTGGAAAAAACGCGACACGTACGAATCCGAAGCTGTACAGCAGGAGTGGAAACGCTGGCTGTTCGACAAGTATTTCGATGGTGATCACGCGCGCCTCGAACAACTGCTGGCATCGGGGCAGGGTGCAAGGAACATCCTCGATGCCGGGTGTGGAAGCGGCGGATCAGCGCTGCTGCTGTTTGGTGATCACCTGAAACATCATCACTATCTCGGTGTCGACATATCCCGGGCAACCGAGGTCGCCCAGCAGCGATTTTCAGAACAGGGAATTCCAGCCCGTTTTGAGCAATGCGATCTGAACGCGATCCCCGAACACCACGGCCAGTTTGATGTGATCTTTTCCGAAGGTGTGTTGCACCATACCGACAGTGTTGAAAAGGCCATCCTGGAGCTGTCGAGACGTTTGAAAGCCGGGGGGAAGTTCCTGTTCTACGTGTACGTGAAAAAAGCGCCGGTTCGTGAGTTTACCGATGACCATATTCGAGCGGCGCTGTCAGCCATGGACAATACCGAGGCCTGGAAAGCGCTCGAGCCGTTGACCAGGCTGGGCAAGACGCTGGGGGACCTGAACATCGAGATCGAGGTTGATGAAGCCATTCCGTACCTGGGCATTGAAAAAGGCAGGTACAACCTGCAGCGGCTGTTTTACTACAAGATCTGCAAGGCGTACTACCGCCCGGACTACAGTCTCGACGAAATGAACCACATCAACTTCGACTGGTTCCGTCCGCTCAATTGTTTCCGGCATACTCCTGGGGAAATCGAGACGTTTTGTGCCCGAGCCGATCTGCGCATTGATCGCCTGCATGTCGAAGAATCCGGCATCACGGTGATCGCGTCGAAGTGAGATTGTTGTGAAAATTGTCTTCATCGGTTCAAGCACGTTCGGTCTGCGTTGCCTCGACGCCTGTATCGAAACTGCCGGTATCGATGTGGTTGGTCTGGTTACCGCGCCACAGACCTTCGCCATTTCCTATCGACCTGCCGGTGTAACCAACGTGCTGCACGCGAATATGGCTGGTGCGGCGGAAGCGAGGAAGATTCCGTTCGCGGTGTTGCAGCGCTCGATGAATGAACCTCACCTGTTCGACACGGTATGCGCATGGCGGCCGGACGCCTTTGTCGTGGCAGGCTGGTACCACATGATCCCCAGGCGATGGCGAGCTTTTGCTCCCGCTTACGGATTGCATGCTTCGCTGCTGCCGGACTACAGCGGCGGCGCACCGCTGGTCTGGGCGATGATCAACGGCGAAACCAGGACTGGCATCACGTTGTTCCAGATGAACGACGGGATCGATTCAGGGCCAGTAGCCGCTCAAGCCGAAGAAACCATATACGGTGATGACACCATCGCCTCGCTGTATGCCCGGATCGAGGAGCGAGGCGTGGAGTTGTTGCAGCACGCTCTGCCGGCCCTGGCAAAGGGAACGCTGACCCTGCATGAGCAGGATGAAGGCCTGCGACGGGTCTTTCCCCAACGATCGCCCGAAGATGGCCTGATCGACTGGAACCAGGATGTGGCTTCGATCGATCGATTCATCCGTGCGCAGACCCGGCCTTATCCGGGTGCCTTCAGCATGCTTCAAGGTCAACGCATGACCTTCTGGGTGGCTCGGCCTTCGTGTGACAAACGGCATGTCGGGATCGGGTGCATCCAGCGAACTGCTGCAGATCGGTATGCGGTCGGGTGTCGGGACGGTGTCATCGTCCTGCAGGAAATCGACTACGACAACCGAACCTGGTCGGAGCCGGAACTGGCCGAGCTTCTCGGGCCAGGTGGCCAGCAACTGGAAAACATCTGGCGCAAAACGTCATGAATCTGCAGCTGCTGGACACCTGTATCAACAATGTGGATCTGCAGATTTGCGCGCGCTGCATCTACGATGAGCGTGTTTCTTCGATTCAGTTTGATGCTGAAGGTGTCTGCAACTACTGCCGCCAGGTGGAAGGGCTGGTCAGCCAGTACGGCACGGGTCAGGAGAAAGGGGAAACGCTCTTTGCGGGAATACTTGCCGACATCAAGCGCAGTGGCGCTGGCAGGAAGTATGACTGCATTGTTGGTGTCAGCGGAGGTACGGATTCTTCGTACCTGGTTTATCTGGCCAGGCACTGGGGGCTGCGCCCCCTGGCAGTGCACTACGACAACACCTGGAATTCAGCCATTGCGACCATGAACATCCAGAAAGTGCTGAAGTGCCTGGATGTGGATCTGTATACACACGTGGTCGACAACAAGGAGGCGGACGACATCTTCCGTGCGTTTTTTCTGTCCGGCGTAGCCGAAATCGAAGCTTCGACAGATCTGGGATATGCCTGGCTGCTGAGGAAGGTCGCCGCGAAATACTCGATCAAGTACATCCTCGAAGGACATTCCTTTGTCGCCGAAGGTATCACGCCACTGGGCCGAAACTACTTTGACGGACGGTACATCCAGGCCATCCATCGCCGGTTTGGCAGGGTCCGGATGAAAACTTACCCGTTGATGACGTTCACGCGATTTCTCAGGTCCGCCATTCTTGAGCGGACGAAGTTCATCCGGCCATTCTGGTACATCGGGTACTCGAAAGAAGCTGCGAGGCAGTTCCTCGGGAGCAATTTTGACTGGCAGTACTATGGCGGCCATCACCTGGAAAACAGGATGACCGCGTTTTGTCACGGCATCTATCTGCCGCAGAAGTTCCACAGTGACATGCGCAACAACACACTGTCCGCACGTGTGCGCGTTGGCGAGTTGTCGCGAGCCCAGGCGTGGGCGGAATACAACACACCACCCGTGATCGAAGACGAGCTGGTCAGTTACTTCAAGAAGCGTCTTGGTCTGAGTGATGCGCAGTACGAGGCCGTCATGCAGTCGGTACCCAAAAGCTGGACCGAGTTCCCCACCTACAAAAAACGCTTCGAGAGGTTGCGCCCGCTGTTTCTGGTGCTGGCCAAGGCCAATCTTGTGCCGATGAGTTTCTACCTGAAATACTGTTTTCCAGGCAGGGGGCCATCATCATAACCATCGTCAACTATGGCATGGGCAATCCCGGTTCCCTGCGCAACATGTTCAAGCGCATCGGGGCAAAAGCCACCATCGAGGCCGATCCCGAAGTGATCAGATACGCACGGAAAATTGTGCTGCCTGGTGTGGGTGCGTTTGATGCGGCCATGGAGCGGATCAACCACGCACCGGGCTTGCTGGAAGTCTTGCGCGGGAAGGCACTGACCGAGCGCGTACCGGTGCTGGGTGTCTGTCTCGGCATGCAGTTGCTCACCCGGTCGAGCGAAGAAGGCCGGCTCGCGGGCCTGGGATGGATACCAGGTACCACCCGGCGTTTTCCGAGGCAGGACGGACTCAAGGTTCCACATATGGGTTGGAACATTGCGAGCCCGACAACACCCAGCCCGCTTACAACCGGGATAGACAGCCAATCACGCTACTATTTTGTGCATGCGTACTGGGTGCAGGTGGACGAACCTTCGCACTCCCTGATGCGCACCCACTATGGCCTCGACTTCGACGCCGCCATCGGGCGTGACAACATCTTTGGTGTTCAGTTTCATCCGGAAAAAAGTCATCGTTTTGGCATGCAGATACTCGGGAACTTTGCCGCGTTATGAACGCGCTGCGAACGCGGATCATCCCGGTGCTCCTTCTGCTCCGTGAAAGTCTGGTGAAGACAGTGCGCTTTGGCCGGTTCAGCTATGTGGGTGATCCCTGCAACACAGTGCGCATATTCAACGAACTGGAAGTCGACGAACTGCTGTTTCTCGACATCCTGGCCAGTCGCGAAGGCCGCGGTCCCAACCTGAAGATGCTGGCCGACATTGCCGATGAGTGTTTCATGCCACTGGGTTACGGTGGCGGCATCCGCTCGCTGGACGATGCCCGATCGGTGTTTGATATCGGCTTCGAGAAGGTGGCCATCAATACGGCGGCTGCGGACAACCCTGACCTGCTGACCCGGATCGCTGAGCAGTACGGCAGTCAGGCGGTGGTGGCCTCGATCGATGTCAGGTCCGGATTCTGGGGTGGAGCGACCGTGCATACGCGGTCCGGCCGGCACAACACCCGGCGTGACCCGGTGCAGTGGGCGATGGAAGTTGAACGTCGCGGCGCGGGTGAAATCCTGCTTACGTCGATCGATCGCGAAGGTTCGTGGCAGGGATTTGATCTGGAACTGGTCAGGCGAGTCGCGGATTCGGTGTCCATCCCCGTGATTGCACACGGCGGCGCGGGCACGGTGCAGGATATCGGCAAGGTGGTGAAACAGGCGCACGCATCCGCGGTGGCACTCGGGAGCATGGTGGTCTTTCAGCGCCAGGGTATGGGCGTGCTGGTGAACTTTCCTGAGCCGCAGCTGATCGAAGATGTGCTGCGATGAAGATTGCACTGATTGGCAACATGAACAATGCCAACTTTGCGATCATGCGGTACTTCCGTGACCTGGGCGCGGATGCCCATCTGCTGTTGTACGCAAACGACGGCCAGAAATCCCTCAGCCACTTCAAACCGGAAAGTGATACATGGGACATCCACCGATGGCAGCCATACATCCACCAGACAGCGATCCCCAACGCGCTGGTTACGGCGCTCGAGTTCCCGTGGTCCTGGATGATGGCATTGCGCTCGATGCTCAGATCGTGGCTCGGCATGCAGGATGGCTGGGCACAGCCGGTGTCGAAGGCGCTGATTCTGCGTACGTATGGTGACTACGACAGACTCATGGCCTCCGGAATTTCTCCAGCCAACCTCGCCAGGGCAGGACTTTCACTGGACATCTTCTTTCCCTACTCAACCGGTGTGGAGTTCCTGCGCTCCGGAGAATTTGTCCAGCGATTTGATGGCCTGTTCGGCATCAATCGCCTGGTGGGGGAGCACATAACCCGCCTGCAGACAGCGGGTATCCGGGCGGCGAAACATGTGCTGAATGCAGAGATGGGTCTCACCCATGATGTGTTGATCAACGCCGGCATCGTCCCGCTGAAGCTTGCGATACCGGCTGTGTATGTCGAGAAGGCGTTTCCGGATGCTCCACTCACCACGACCTTGCAGGCTGCCAGCAAGATCATGGCTCGGTCCGGCTTGACGATTCTGCATCAGGCGCGCCTGTTCTGGACCAATCCCGGCAGTTATTCAAACGAGGCCTGGATCAAGGAAAACAAGAACAATGACTGGTTGTTGCATGCGTTTGCGGATCTCATCAAACGCCGTCCGGATCTCGAACCTCGCCTGTTGATCGTCGAGTACGGTCCGGATGTCGAGGTGACCAGACAGCTGATCATGGAGTTGGGCATCGGCGCGTACGTTCACTGGTTACCGAAGATGGATCGTCGGGAACTGATGTGGCTGCTTTCCCGTGTCGACGTCGGGGTCGGCGAGTTTTATGACGTACCCAGGATTCTCTGGGGTGGTACTGGCTGGGAAGCCCTTGCCGTAGGCCGCCCTCTGCTGCAGGGCTTCAACTTTGCAACAGGTGAGTATGCACGGATCTTCGGCCATCCACCGCCACCGATGCTGCCGGTACGTACCCAGGACGACATTCTCGTGCATTTGCTGGACATGGCCGATCACCCGGAAAAAAGGGCAGCCATTGGACGTGGCGCAAAGACGTGGTTCAACCGCTACAACGGCAGCAGCCTGGCCCGACAGTGGCTGGATCTGCTGCTGGCGCCGTACTAGGTCACGTCGTGGGATTGTCATACCGGTTCCCCGTTGCGCGCCAATTCCGGATCCATGGGCGCCTGGGTGAACGCGGGCAATGAGCGACTCCGCTCCCATTGACCTCTCGTTGCGTGGCCGCCTCGGTTTTCTGCTGAAGGATACGGCGCTGTATGGTGGCGCCGCAGCAGTGAGTTCGGTATTGGCGCTGGTCACCTTTCCGCTCCTCGCGCGTCACTTCTCGCTGGTTGATTATGGCGTGCTCGACTACTTTCTGGTGCTGGCCAGTTTCATGACCATCTCGTTTGTGTTCGGTCAGGACTCTGCAGTTGCGCGCTACTTCTATGCGGATGAAGACACCGACCATCGACGCCAGCTGATCTCGCAATCCCTGGTGTTTCAGCTGACCGTGCTGGTGATGCTGCTGCCGCTTCTCTGGGTTGGCTCGCAGTGGATAGCTCAACTCCTGATTGCTGCTCCGGATGCTGCGCACCTGTTCCGGATCGTACTGTTGCAACTGCCGTTTCTGCTCCTGATCAACTTTACGCAGGGGCTCTTGAAGTGGACGTTTGCCCGTCGTCAGTACCTCATGATGGCGATCGGGTTTGCGCTCACCCATACGGTTTGCCTGGTGGTGGCGGTCCTCTTCCTTGAGGTGGGCGTCGAAGGTGTGTTGTGGGTGGGGTTGGGCACCAACATGGTGTTTGGGCTGCTGGGAGTGTTTTTCATACGGAAATGGCTGGTCCTGCCACGTGACTTCAGGCGCGTGCGCGAGATCCTGCCGTTCGCGACTCCCATCGGAATTGTCTGTGTGGTGGGGGCTTTTTCACCAACCCTGGAACGTACACTCATCGCCGATCTGCTGGCGGTTGAAGCGCTGGGTCTGTATGCAGTGGCCACCAGGATCGCCATCCTCATCGGGCTGGTCGTGAGCGCCTTTCAGACTGCCTGGGGGCCATTTTCGCTCTCGCTGCACAAACAGGCGGATGCATCGCAGACGTTCAACCTGGTGTTGAAGCTCTTCACGTGGGTCATGTGTCTGATGGTGCTGACGCTCACGCTGCTGGCGCAGCCGCTCATTGTGTTGCTGGCGTCTGATCGATATGCCGATGCCGCCGTCGTCGTGTTCCCGCTGGCGATGGGGCTGGCCATTCAGGCGATCAGCTGGATCACCGAAGTTGGCATCGGACTTTCCATGCGCAGCTACCTGAACCTGTATGCGTACGGTGCAGCCCTGGTTGCCACAGTCCTCGGCATTGTCCTGCTGGCCCCCCTGTTTGGCCTGTTGGGTGTTGGCCTGGGTGTGATGACCGGTTTCCTGGTCAGGGCCATCGTTGCTTCATGGCTTGCCCAGCGTGTTTATCCACTGGCCTGGAGCTATCGGCCGACGCTGGTTGTCATGGCTGCGACATTGTCACTGGGGTTGCTCGCCACGTGGCTGGGCCAGCAATGGGGAGAGCCTGCACAGACGGTGACACTTGGCGTCGGTCTCGTTGGATTGCTGGTTCTGGGCTTGCGTGTTCTGCTCACGTCACCGGAACGTCAGCAGGTCCGGGAATTCATTGGTGCCCGGTTCGCCTGACCGTACATCGGACATCCCTCTGCCAATGCTGGCAGATCGGCTGACCTGCCGGGCCGGTCAGGCCCTGGACAGTTCCATGTAGCCGGCGGGTGGCTCGTAACCGACGAAGGTCTTGCCCAGATCTTCGTAGTGCCGGTACGAGATCAGTGCATGGTTTGCCGCCTGATGTGCATCACGCAGCTGACGTTCAAGCGGGCTGTCCATTCGGCTGCCGGTCGTGCCTGCGGTGTTGTTGATGTCATCGACAACCTTTCGGCACGACTGCGCCGCATGGGCACAAGCCAGCAGTGCCGGCCAGAAGTACTGCCACTCCGGTGCCAGCCGTCCGCCATTTGCCGGGAGCGGGCCGAGATGCGCCTCCAGCCGATCCTGGGTGTCCATGACAAATGCCCGGGCGGACAGCAACGTTGCCTGGGCTTCACCAATCCGGTACTGCACCTGGGGCTGATCCTTCAGCATGGAGCCGGCGCCCCAGGGTGTTTTTGCCTGGGCGAGTTCGATGAAGGAGTCGAGGGCACCACGACAGACGCCCAGTGCAACGGCTGCCTTGTTGTAGATCGCATGGGTCGGGTTCCGGTAGGTCGGGTTATCCCAGGTTTCACTCGGTGCCAGTGAGCGGAACGGGAGAAGATGTTCTGGCGAGACATGACAATCTGTCATACGCACATCATGGCTGCCGGAACCACGCATCCCGGCGGTGTCCCACGTATCGATGATCTCGAATTCGCCACGTGGAATCATGAACGATGCTTCTGCCGGTTTC
Source organism: Pseudomonadales bacterium (assembly GCA_041752315.1). Lineage (GTDB taxonomy): Bacteria > Pseudomonadota > Gammaproteobacteria > Pseudomonadales > Azotimanducaceae > SYFY01. The sequence goes on along the minus strand of JBGSHJ010000015.1, from coordinate 15,516 downwards.
CCCGTGGTTTCGTCGACGGTCGACGCGCCCATGAGGAAGTTCCAGTTGGCGTTGTGGCAGCCGCTGGCAAATGAACCCTGGTAGTTCAGTCTCCAGCCGTCACCGTCGCGTCTGGCCTTGCGTCCGGGGTTGGGTCCGTTTGCCGGGCCATGACCAGAGCAGACGAGCGCATCCCAATCGTTGAAGATCTTCTCTGCCAGCACCTTCGACATGCGGCGGATGACCAGAGCATTGATCTCCGAAGAGATCTGCGTACACCAGCCCACCGAACCATCGATGGCGGAAACCGCCTCGATGATCTCGATCTGCTGACGCGCCCGAAGGTTTTCGCCACCGAGTTCGATGGGCAACGCATACCGATACAGGCCCTGGTCCGCCATCAGCTTCGACGCCCAGGCGGGCAGATGGCGAAGCCGTTGTGCTTCGTCACCGGCCGCCGCGAGTGATTCTTTCATGGCCGCAATGCGATCCAGCATGGGCGTCTTCGAAATTGCCTTCTGGCGTTCAAGGATTGCAGGTTGAACCATTTCGAAAAAACTCCGTACAGTCAGTGGCAAAGGTGAGTGCGCCCGGGATTGGCAGGGAAGGAGCGACGATGTCCGACTCCCTGAGCACGATTGCGGACGAGCGGCACGCGTTTGTCAACAGCATGAGCTGCGCAGGTCTGATCGACGAGGCTTCTACATCAGCGAGGCGCACGTGTTCCAGTGTGCAGGCATGTTAGTCATTCGTTCTTCAGGCCAGGGAATACACTCAGTCAGCAGGCTCCTGCCCTTGCCTGAGTTGATCGAGAAAACCTGTTTCCGCGTTCACCCACCACTGGTTTCCTTCGGGGTCAACGGCAGTAAAGCTGTAGGCGACGCGGGTTGTCTCCGGGCCTTGTACGATCCTGGCGCCTGCACCGATCGCTCTGGTATGGATCGCCTGCACCTGTTCCGGATCATCAACCCGCAATGAGATCCCTGCCGGACCCATCGCCTGGTTCGTGTCATGACGGATGTTGAGCGATATCCGTCCACCGGGCCAGGCCAGCTCAGCGTGTTCAACGAGTCCGGAATCTTCAACGGCCCGCCATGTTTCCTTGAGCCCCAGCGTCCTGACCGCCCAATCGACAATGCCACCAACGTCGTTTGACCACACCAGCGGATAAACCTCGGACAGAACCGGCCTGCTGCTTTTTTCTGACGTCACATCAGCTCCCGGTGTTGCAGAAAGGACTACTGATAAGGCCTGTGTGTGTGCTTGTCAACCGGGGTTTCCGAAAGCCGGATCAAAGTGAACCAGACAACCGGGATGCGTTCCGCCAAGCAGCTTGACCTGAAAATACTCGACAGGTTCGCCGGGTGGGGCCATGTCAGGTGCCAGCCTGAAGCCAAATCGCCGGTAGTATTCCGGGTTTCCGGTGAGGATGCATCCCGATGCACCCACAGCGGTCAGCCTGCTCAAGCCCGACTCGATGAGCGCCGTGCCAATGCCCTGTTTCTGGAGCGTCGGCGACACGGAGACAGGGCCCAGGGCGAACCAGCCGCTGGATCCGTCGGCTGCCGTTGCTCGCGAAAATGCGATGTGACCAACCACCTGGCCATCCACTTCGGCAACCAGCGAGAGGGTCAGTCTGGAAGCAGCACGGAGGGCATCCACAAGCTCGTGTTCGTCGCCCTGGGAAAAGGGCATGTGCTTGAATGCCACCAATGTCAGCTCCCGGATTGCTGCTTCGTCACGGGTTGTTTCGGGTCGTATCGTTGGTGGACGATCGTCTTCCCGGGAATCCGTTGTACCAGCAGGCTTCGCCGGGTCCTCGATTGCAGACTCGATGGGAGAAAGGTCGGGAACCATCGGCTCGCTCAGGTAAAGACCGAGTTCAGTGCCGTGATCGATCAGTTGTTGTGCCACCGTCCAGAGCGCCGCAGAGCCATCCTGAATGTGTCGTTTGTGATCCAGTACGGTGTCCTTTGGTGGTTTCCACTCAATGTGTTCTGCAGGGTCCGCTGAAAGCACATGATTCGAAAGTGGTTGCAGTGCATCAATTGCCGCTGCAAACGCAGCTTCCGGTGTGCTACGCGCTTCAAATTCGCGCCACAATGCGAGGAACTGCTCACCTTGTTCTTCCGGAAGTTGTCCAAACAGAGTGACGGCACTGTGGTGCTCCCTGGCTGCCTGGTCCCGGGTTCCATTCGAGTCGTACAACCAGGTGTCGGCGGCGTAGATTTCGACCAGGTCATGAATCAGCAACATCCTGATGACCTTGAACATATCCATTTGCTGAGTGTCGGCGTGTTCCGCCAGAATCAGCGCAGTCAGCGCAACGTGCCATGAATGTTCGGCGCTGTTTTCGAAGCGGGTGCGGTCAATCGTTCGGTTGCGGCGGTAGACCAGCTTGAGCTTTTCGACCTCATCAAGAAAGCTCAGCTGACGCTTCAGACGTTCGGTCATGAGCCCTCCTGCCGTCGATACACCTGAAAGTTCCGGAAGGAAGTGCCGTCTTGCCGACGTCCGACCTGAACCGTTGCCAGCAGAAGTCCATCGTGGGAAACGGTTCGACGAGCGTACATCACCTCCTGTTCACCAGCGTAGGCACTGCTGTCGAGGATGGATGCGCTGATCCGGGTGATCGAAAAGTGCGACACGCCCGGGCCAGCAGCTGGTTGCCTGACGCCATCTTCAGGCGCATGAAACTCCACCGCGTGTGTTGTGCCATCCTGTGCCTCCCAACTAATGGATATCCCGATCTCCCGCTCCGCACGGTTGATTCGATAGAGCCCTGAGCGGGGCGGCTGGCCTTCTTCATAGAGACACAGTTCCTGCACCAGGATCCAGGTACCGCACCAGAGACCGCTTGCATCCGGGTCAACCATGTTGGCAACCCGATGACCGGGTCTTGCGGTTGAACCGGTGTGTCGGCAACAAGATGCCTCGTCTGGCAGGAAAGGATGGTTGGCGTTTCATTCAATGATTCCCTTGGCGCGCAGGGCGGCAAGGGCAAGCTTCTCACGCAGTGGCAGGGCTTCGCGATCAGGAGTGTCCATGTTCATCGCAAAAAACCATGTTCCGCCTGGTGTTTCAACGTAACCGACATACCAGCCAATATGCGGTACAGCCTGTGTTGACCAACCAGTCTTGGCACGCAGTGCGTACGCCACTGCGGGTTCGACGAGCATGATCCGTCGAAGCGACTCATAGGAACTGTCCTTGAAGGGCATTGATCGTCGATAGACACTCTTCAGAAACTCGACCTGTTCGATGGCACTGACCTGCAGGGAACCGTCCAGCCAGAACGTGGTTTCATTGAACGGTTCGTGCAGGCGTCCATAACCGGCAATGGTCAGATAGTGCCGGTATTTTTCAGCGCCAACCTTTTGGGCGAACTGCTGATAACACCAGACACAGGATGTCCTGAAGGCACTTTCCAGCGTCTGGTCACGATTCCAGTCGGGGACTGCTCTCGAAGTGCCATCCCACTTGATCGTGTCATGCATCGAAATGGCATTCTCTTCGAGCGAGATCAGCGTGTTGAGTATCTTGAAGGTGGACGCTGCAGGAAACCGCTGTTCTGCCCGTACGTTGTCGTGAACAAACATTTCTCCCTTGTCGACAGGAGAAATCACGATGGTCCCGGCGACTCCCGCGCTGGAAAACAGCTCCGCAAGGTCCGCGTCTTCCGCCCAGACTTGCGAGAGGGCACTACCGATCAATCCGAGAAGGCCCAACAGTCGCAGTAACAGACGAACTGATTGATGCGCCGGGTTGCGAGTACAGGATTGTCTGTCGGGATTATTCGGCAGGGCGTCGCTCCTGCGGGATTAAGCCGCTACGATCAGGATGAAGATGCGCAGTGTGCGTGCAGTTGATCGTTCGACACATATCGTACGGACCTTGGCGAAAGTTGAGTATAGCGACCTGTCTGAGAGTGTGCTCCTCCGGTTTCCTGTAGTCGTTCGATTGAACGCGGGGAATGATCGATCCTTGAACGATCGGGTACTGGATACTTGCTTGCAGGCATTGAACTTTTCAGCTTGGCTACCTGAAATTACTGCCGAGCGCGCTAACTGATCGAACAACGAACGCTTCCGTTGCAGACCTGATGCGTGAGGTCAATACTTGCCACCATGGATTGGAAAGAAACGATTCGACACTGGCGAGCTCTGTCTCCAGAGGAGCGACTCCGTCGCGAGTGGAATCAGATCCCTGAGAATGTGGCGCAGAGCATGGCGTTCGCGGGGGAGCCGGTCGATCTGGAACAGTTGAAGGAAGCACACGCCTGTCGGCCTCTGCCACCCGGTTTGTCAAAAACGCCCTTGACGGACTTGGTCAAGAGAAGTTAGCAGCCCACTGCGCTGAGCGCGTCGCCCAAACCATCGAATGCGTACTCGTGGATGGATTTGAAGATCTCAATCCCATTGAGCTCCTCAAATCGTACTCTCACCTGGACACTTGCGGGTTCTTGACCCCCCTCTACCAGCCGGGTAGACAGCCCTGCACCAGATGCTGGCACACAAGTGTTCTGTTGAAAATAAAGCCGGAAGTACAACAGTCACCCGGACCACTTCCGAGTTGCACCTCCGCACCCGCCCGAGTCAGAATCTTCTATGCATGATGATGTTCAGGAAGGGTTGACTCTGACATGGAAGACTTCTCTCCGTCCGATCTCAAAACGATTCTGCACTCCAAACGTGCCCATATTTACTATCTTGAGCACTGCCGTGTACTCGTCAACGGCGGTCGTGTTGAATACGTCACGGACGAAGGGAAACGTTCCTTGTACTGGAACATTCCGATTGCTAATACGACCTCCGTGCTACTTGGCACCGGTACTTCGGTGACCCAGGCAGCGATGCGAGAGTTGGCGAAAGCTGGGGTTCTAGTAGGTTTTTGTGGTGGTGGCGGAACACCACTGTTCAGCGCCAACGAGGTGGAAGTAGCTGCTTCTTGGTTTTCTCCGCAAAGCGAATATCGCCCGACCGAATATCTGCAATCCTGGGTACGTTTCTGGTTCGATGACACTCTTCGTCTGGACGCCGCGAAACGATTCCAGAAGGCACGTCTACAACGGATAGGCGAAGCTTGGCTAGGTTCCCGGCAACTCCGTGACGAGGGCTTCGAGCCGGACCCCGGCGAATTGGAACGAGCGTTGGCCAGCTCACTGGAACGGATTCAGCACGTCCCGGATACCGCCAGCTTGCTGACTGAGGAAGCCCGCCTGAGCAAGAAGTTGTTTGCCTTGGCAGTGCGAGCAACCGGTTATGGGGATTTTGTTAGGGCTAAGGACGGTTCAGGAACGGATCCTGCGAATCGTTTTCTTGATCACGGTAATTACCTGGCATATGGCTTAGGCGCGTGTGCGACTTGGGTGCTTGGAATTCCGCATGGCCTCGCTGTTCTGCACGGAAAAACTCGTCGCGGTGGACTGGTGTTTGACGTTGCCGATCTTGTTAAAGATGCCACGATTCTGCCGCAGGCATTTATCGCTGCGGTGCGAGGTCTGGAGGAGCAGGAATTTCGGCAAGCCTGTATCGAAAGCCTCACACGCAACGAGTCACTCGATTTCATGATCGACACGCTAAAATCGGTAGCGGAGAGTGTTGGTCGATGAATGTGTTGCTGATTAGCCAGTGCGACAAGCGAGCATTGGTGGCCAGCCGACGCATCCTTGATCATTTTGCCGAGCGCCGAGGTGATCGAACCTGGCAGACACCAATCACGCAAGCTGGTCTGGATACGTTGCGAAGGATGTTGAGGAAAACAGCTCGGAAGAATACTGCAGTCGCCTGTCACTGGATTCGTGGAAGAGATCATAGTGAGCTGTTGTGGGTAGTTGGGGACGCTGGAAGATTCAACAGTCAAGGGGCGATACCGACCAACACGACAAAGCGAGACGTGCTTCGAAAGGATCATGAGAACGATTGGCACACTGGCGAAGACATCAAGTTGTTGGCACAGCTGGCAGCCCTCTTACATGATCTAGGGAAAGCAAGTGTGGCTTTCCAGCTACGTCTGAAGCAGCAAGCTATAACAAAAAGTCTCTATCGCCACGAGTGGGTTTCGCTCCGGCTCTTCCTTGCCTTTGTGGGTGAAGACACTGATGAAGCCTGGTTGCGTAGACTTGCAGAGCCTCGTCCGGAAGATGATTCAAGCTGGATATCCCATGGAAGATTTATCCGTGATGGCATCGATAAAGCAGAATTCCCACCTTTCCGGAAACTGCCACCATTGGCTGCAGCCGTTGCCTGGCTTGTAGTGACACACCATCGATTACCGGTGTTGCCAGTGAAGGATGCCAGAACTGGCATGCAGGAATGGTTGGGTAAGAAGTCACCCACGTTCTCATCGTCGCGATTGGCCAACATCGTCAAGGACGTCGAACACGACTGGAACGAGATCAGCCAACCCGCAGATGAAACAAACATTGAGCCGTATTGGAGATTTGAACACCAGTTGCCTCCACTGCTTCCGAAATGGAAGCGCCAAGCAGCGAAGATAGCAAACGACTTGTTGGCGCTGCGTGCCAAGGCCGGTAAAGGGGGCTGGCTTGAAAATCCGTACGTGATGCATGTCTCCAGGCTCTGTCTGATGTTAGCCGATCACTATTACTCCGGCTTATCCCCGAGTTCTACAGAGCGAGTAGTCGGAGATGGTACAACTCCTCTTTACGCCAACACGCATTCTGACGGGAGCTTGAAGCAGCCTTTGGATGAGCATCTGCTAGGGGTAGCGCGGATAGTTGGGAGTATCTGCCGTTCGCTTCCCGGCTTTGAACGTCACCTCCCACGTCTCGCCCGTCATCGCGGCCTAAGAAAGCGCAGTGGCAGTGAACGTTTTCGTTGGCAGGACAAGGCTGCAGATGCCGCGTCAGCAATGCGCAAAGTGAGCGCCGAACAAGGCGCGTTTGTAATCAATATGGCGTCTACGGGTTGCGGAAAGACATTGGCAAATGCCCGAATATTCTACGCTCTCACCGATCCCGAGCGTGGAATGCGTGCGACGTTTGCCCTGGGGTTACGTACGTTGACCTTGCAGACAGGTCGAAGCTATCGAGACGACCTTCACCTCGGGGAAGATGAACTGGCGATCCGCGTTGGTAGCTCTGCCAGCCGAACCCTGTTCGAGTATTACGAGGCGCAGGCTGAAGCCAGCGGATCTGCGTCCATTCAGGAATTGATTGACGAAGACAGCCATGTTTTCTACGAAGGTGAATATGTCGATCATCCGCTGCTGTCCAAAGCGATGAGCGACGTGCGCATCCGGGCCCTGTTATCGGCACCGATGCTCGTTTGTACGATTGACCACTTGATGCCTGCCACTGAAGCTCAGCGTGCTGGAAGACAGATAGCACCGATGCTTCGGCTTATGAGCAGTGACTTGGTTCTGGATGAACTCGACGACTTCGATTTGTCCGATTTGCCTGCGCTGACGCGTCTTGTGCATCGGGCTGGTTTGCTTGGTAGCCGCGTGCTGCTCTCCTCAGCCACTTTGCCACCTGCACTTGTGAATGGCATGTTCCTGGCGTATCGCGCTGGGCGCATCCACTACCTGAGCAATCGAGGACTGCAAGGCAGCCAGACATTGTCGGTACCGGAGATTCCGTGTCTTTGGGTGGATGAATTCGGTGTACATCGTGCTGGCTGCAGCGACGTTGAGCAATTCACCAGGGAGCACACGCAATTTGTGATTCACCGCGTAGAGTCGCTGGATCGTGCCATCGGAAAAGAGGGGCCGCGACGCTGCGGTGAATTGATTCCTCTCCGCATCGAAAAGAAGCAGGAGGGGGAGATTCGTGCAGCATTTGCTGCCGAGGTACTAAGCGCAATACTGCGGGCTCACTCCGCTCACCACGAAATTTGTCCGCAGAGCGGAAGAAAGGTCAGCTTTGGCCTGGTGCGGATGGCCAATATCGAGCCTTTGTTCGATGTTGCGCAAGAGTTGTTTCGCTTGGGTGCACCGGAGAATTTCCGTATTCACCTTTGTGTCTACCACGCCCGCTTTCCGCTGATACTGCGGTCCGCGATTGAGCACCAGCTCGACTCAGCCCTTAATCGCCGTGATCCACTGGCTGTATTTGATCGCACAGATATTCGGACCGCTATCGATTCTTCGCAGGAGCAAGACCACTTGTTCGTAGTGTTAGGATCGCCTGTAACGGAAGTGGGGCGGGACCACGACTACGACTGGGCCGTAGTGGAGCCATCGTCGATGCGCTCTCTAATCCAACTCGCCGGACGCGTGCAGCGGCATCGCGACCGTCGATGTGCATCACCCAATATCCTGATTTTCGATACCAACTTACGCCATTTCTCGGGCGTTCCAGGCCCTGACCGACAGCCCGGGGCGGCTTTTGTGCGTCCTGGTTTCGAGGACGAACGAGCAACTGTTGATGCGCCGTTCCGATTGATCACCCATCGTCTCGGGGACCTGCTGCTTGAGAATGAGTTCGCGATCATTACGGCTCGACCACGCATTCAGCCGCGTTCGCAGGAACTATGGCAGCCAAAATGCAGTCTTGTAGACCTGGAGCACGCTCGATTGACCGAACAGATGCTACCCAAGTTGCGTGAGACAGTCGTGCCTTCGCGGTCTCGCCAGGCAGTGAGAATCGGGCTCGATGCAGCTTGCGCTTGGCAGTTCCCACACGCCTCGCTGACATGGGTACTACCACAGCAACAACCTTTTCGCGCGGACAACCTACGTGAGACCGACCTGTTGTTTTTACCCGATGAGGATGGAGAGCGTCTGGTGATACATCGTGTCCACCAGGAAGCTAGGCGCGGCAAGGTAGCAATATACAGCACAGCTGAAAGTCAGGTCCAACGCTTGACTCTGTTGTGCGGCCCACGCATTGCTCCATGGGGCAGACACGAGTTGTTGGTGCTGGTTGACGAGCAGGCTGAAGCACAAGAATTGTCGCTTTCGACTTGCGCTGAACGTTTTACTGCAGTTAATTTGCCTGAAAGTACACAGGGATGGCGTTACCACCCCGTATTGGGATTCTCGAAAAAGTCGTAAGGGGGCAGAGTGGCCATAGGTAGAGTGTTGACGGATCGAAGCGTTTCCATGCGAAGACTTATGCGCGAACATGTTTCACAGCGCCTTGTTGGAGCTCTGGCAAAGTGGCATGGAAAAAATGACTCGCTGGCTAAACAGGAAGTTAAGAAGGCTCACGAAAAGTATAGCGTTGAGAAGATTCTCGAGAAGGGGATTGCCTGCAGTACGAATATCGTCGTAGCCACACATATTGCCAAGGCCACTCATCCAGATTTGAAGGCAAAGGTGGTTAGCAATCTGAACATTCGCTTTGGTGATCTTCCTGCGCGAAGAGAAATCGGTTCTCATCTGCTCCCCCAAGGAAAAAGCCTGGCCGACACTACGGGTGATGGCGCATATAACTCTGCTGCCTACGAGTTGTACCTATTGCTTGATCTTGAATTCGAAGGTAAGTCTCTGTGTGATTGGCTTCTTGAAGAAGACCGAGATGCCGTTAATGCCTTTGCAGATGATGCTGAAAACGATGTGGAAGCAAATCTGCTGGCAAGCAACTACGTAGCGCTTCTGTCCGAAAAGGTTTCGCGACCTACTGCAGACACCAAGACCAAGCAGGTTTTTTGGCTGATTGCAGATGATCCGACTGATGATGCAGGTTACCACCTACTGCAGCCATTGTTTCCCAGCAGCTTCGTACATGCCGTGCACCGAGAGATCAACGACGCCCGCTTCGGTGAGGGCAATAAGGCGGCCCGGCAGGCACGACGCGACAACTTTCCCCACGATCAAACTTACCGCGACTACCGCAATCTGGTGATCCGCAAATTGGGTGGAACCAAACCACAGAACATCAGCCATTTGAACAGTGAGCGGGCCGGGGTCAACTACCTGCTGGCATCGCTACCGCCTCAGTGGGATCAGGACCGCCCACGACAGTTTCTGTTCATAGATTCGGCACTGTCGCGCTTTCGACGTTTCGAAGGCGTCGATGAACTTGTCGATGGACTGGTGGCCCTCCTGAAAGGCAATCCCACAGCGACGATGGAAACGCGCCTAGAACGTGAGTATATCGAGCGAGCGTTGGGGCAGTCGCTGGTGGCGTTTGGTCTTTCCACGCGCGAACTGTTCTCGCCCGGCTGGACGCGAGATGTTAATTGTCTGTTGCCTTTGTCCGAGCAGTTATGGCTCGATCCAGAGCGGGTTGAATTGCCATTGCGCTCAGACTGCCACGAAGATGATTTGGCCTTCAACGCTGCTTTTGAATGGAACGGCTGGCCTGCCGAAGTGGCTCACCGTTTCGGCAACTGGATCAACGCGATCCTTTTCCAGCATGGAATCCCGGTCGGGGATGCAGAACATGCCCAATGGGCGAAGCAGGCAATTATCGATGCCGAGTGGCCCGCGCGCATGTACGGGCATGTGCTTACAGAGAGCGAACGACAAGCCCAAGGGGTAGCCCATGATTGAGTGCCCGCAGTTCGATTTCTTGTTGGTGATGCCACGGCTTCGGGTGCAAAACGCCAATGCGATTTCCAGTCCACTGACCCACGGCTTCCCATCCATGACTGCCTTTCTCGGATTGTTGTGGGCGTTGGAGCGGAAAACCCACACTGCCGGGTTGGATCTCAAATTTAATGCGGTTGGGGTGGTGACCCATCGACATCAGGAGTTGACTACAGAGGGTGGATTTGTTGAGGCGTTTCGTTTGACTCGCAACCCCGTGGACAAGGACGGAACTACAGCCGCCATTGTCGAGGAGGGACGCATCCATCTCGATATCAGCCTGGTATTCGCTGTGCAGAGCGACGCACTAGCGGATGAGAGATCCGCTTCCATCACCGTGCGTCGAGTGCATGACTTGCTCTGCCAAATGCGCATCGCAGGCGGTTCAATAATTCCCTCAACAGTTCAGCGCCGACGGCAATTGCCCTACGTGGTGGCTCAGACCGGTGATTCACAAGGTTGCGAGGTGCTCTTCAATCAGCTCAAGCTACGCCTACTGCCGGGGTTTGCCCTCGTGGAGCGTCAGGATTTGCTGTCGCAGCGCTACGCGAGCTTGCTGGAAGCGGATCCGCAAGCCACGCAGCTTGATGCCTGGCTGTCGTTGTCGCGCGTTAACTGGCGTTGGCACGAGAGCGATCAATCTGAGCCCGGTAAACAATGGCAGAACGATCGCAAAGGTCTTGGCTGGATCGTACCGATTCCGCTGGGATATGGAGCTCTCGGTGACCTGCATCCGCCTGGTCGGGTAGCCAACACAAGGGATCGTGAAACGCCGTTTCGATTCGTAGAAAGCATTTACGGCGTCGGCCAATGGCTAAGCCCGCATCGTTTGCAAGACGCCCGGCAATTGCTTTGGTATGCCGATAGTCAGCCAGACGATGGCTTGTACCGGTGCCGAAATGACTTCCGGCCAGCCACAGCTTACGACTTCGACTAGCACTCGTTTCTTCACTGATAAGGAAACTCAAAATGGCTAATGACACTCTAAAAACTGCTTCAGTCCTCGCCTTCGAGCGTAAGCTGGATCCATCCGATGCATTGTTTTATTCGGGTACCTGGGACACACGCGACGTCGCCGCCACGTGGAGTCCCGTGACTATTCGTGAGAAGTCGGTGCGCGGCACCATCTCCAATCGGCTAAAAAATCCCAATGACCAGGACCCCGCCAAGCTCGACGCAGCAATCGAAAATCCTAATCTGCAAACAGTCGATGTCGCGGCGCTTCCTCCTGATGCGGACACCCTAAGGGTTACCTTTACCCTGCGAGTACTGGATGGTACTGGGCAGCCCTCAGCCTGCAATGACGCCGGCTATCGCCAGAAGTTGGTTGCCACTGTGAAGAGTTATGTCGAGGCGAATTCCTTCGGGGAGTTGGCACGACGTTATGCCCACAACCTCGCCAATGGTCGCTACCTTTGGCGCAACCGTATCGGTGCGGAACAGGTGGAGACGCGCATTGCCCACTTGGTCGACGGACAGGAACAGAGTGAGTGGAGGTTCAATGCCTTTGCGTTGTCGCTGCGCTCGTTCGATAAACCTGAGGATAAAACAGCGGCAAAAAGCGTAGACGCGTTGGCTGAAATCATGCGAAAGGGATTGGCAGGGGAGTGTCATGTGCTTTTGAAGGTCACTGCTTTTGCGCGCGTCGGAGCAGGGCAGGAGGTGTTCCCTTCGCAGGAGTTGATTCTTGACCGAGGTCGCGGCGACAAGAGCAAGACTTTGTACCACGTCGACGACATAGCTGGCTTTCATTCTCAGAAAGTTGGTAACGCCTTGCGCAGTATCGATAGCTGGTACGACGGGGCCGCAATCAACGGCCCGATCGCTGTAGAGCCTTACGGCTCGGTAACTACGCAGGGAAGGGCGTATCGCCAGCCGCGGAAGACAAATGATGACTTCTACTCACTGCTGGACAAGTGGGTGCTAAAAGACAAGGTACCATCGTTGGAACAACAGCACTTTGTCATAGCTACGCTGATTCGCGGTGGAGTGTTCGGCGACTCTGACAAGGGATGAATCATGGATCACTACGTGGACCTGACACTTTTGCCTGACCCGGAGTTTCCAAGGCAGCAGTTGATGAATGCGTTATTTGCCAAGCTGCATCGAGGTCTGCACGACTTGCAATGCAGTGATATTGGAGTGAGCTTCCCAGAGGTTGGACAGGATCTTGGCGGCCGACTGCGCCTTCACAGCAGCGTCGAAGCACTGGATCGACTTATGGCGTTGGACTGGCTGACAGGCATGCGTGACCACCTGGACCGTAGTGAGTTGACTGTCGTTCCTACTGACTCGAAGTACCGCTGCGTGAGCCGGATACAAGTGGATAGCAGTCCTGTCCGAGCACGGCGACGGTTGGTTCGGCGCCATGGGGTCAATCTGCAAGAGGCGATGGAGCGGATTCCAGATTCCGCAGCGAAGAGTTGTGAGATGCCTTTCCTCGTTCTTCGAAGCAATAGCAGTGGCCAACAGTTTCGATTGTTTATCCGGCATGGGCCGTTGTGGACGAATCCAACCCAAGGTTCTTTTAGCCGATATGGACTTAGCTCCAGCGCGACCGTGCCTTGGTTTTGACCCTTTCTGCACGGAAAATTTTTATTCTTTGTAGATCAGATAGTTACGTTTATGCCCTTAAAAAGGGTTTGCGGTGACTGAGTCTACTAATGTTCTTTAAAATCATAAAGTTATAGGCTTTCGTTGGTAGTTCACTGCCGCGTAGGCAGCTCAGAAAGCCGACACACCGGGTCGGCTCGCCCGGACGGAGTTCACTGCCGCGTAGGCAGCTCAGAAAATCGAGCAACCAAACGCACGGGACATCAGCGACGTTCACTGCCGCGTAGGCAGCTCAGAAATTGACCTTCTGTGGAGCCCCCGAAGGAACGGAGTTCACTGCCGCGTAGGCAGCTCAGAAATGGGTGTCGCCAGCAGCGAGCCTGTCTGCGAAGTTCACTGCCGCGTAGGCAGCTCAGAAATTGCTTGTCAGTCAGACCGTCAGCGCCTTTCGTTCACTGCCGCGTAGGCAGCTCAGAAAAGCTTATCCGCCTGAGCGGCGCACGAGACAACGTTCACTGCCGCGTAGGCAGCTCAGAAATGTCTCGCTTGCGGGACAGTGAGATGACCACAGTTCACTGCCGCGTAGGCAGCTCAGAAAATTACAGGCAGTGGTCGATGACCTGCAGGCCCGTTCACTGCCGCGTAGGCAGCTCAGAAATCGGCACCAGCTCGACCAGCGGCACCGTGATCGTTCACTGCCGCGTAGGCAGCTCAGAAAAACAGAGACGATCACCGGTGGTGAACTGCTGGGTTCACTGCCGCGTAGGCAGCTCAGAAATCCACGCCGCTCGGGCGCTCTGCGTGGATGACGTTCACTGCCGCGTAGGCAGCTCAGAAAATCGGAGGGCGACGATACGAGTCTCATACACTGTTCACTGCCGCGTAGGCAGCTCAGAAATCATCAAGATCGTACCAGCGGTGCATCTCGATGTTCACTGCCGCGTAGGCAGCTCAGAAATCAGAGGCCGTCGTTACGTCTGGGTCAACGAGGTTCACTGCCGCGTAGGCAGCTCAGAAATGTGCGGCGAGCAGTGCAAGGCGTTCAGGATTGTTCACTGCCGCGTAGGCAGCTCAGAAAAAAGAGACACCATGAACAAAGCAACATGGGATGTTCACTGCCGCGTAGGCAGCTCAGAAAAGACGAACCCACTGGTGCCAACAACCAACAACGTTCACTGCCGCGTAGGCAGCTCAGAAACACCCGAAAACCGTGGTCAGAATGAACGCCTGGTTCACTGCCGCGTAGGCAGCTCAGAAATATGACTCGGTGACGCATCACAGGGCAACCGGGTTCACTGCCGCGTAGGCAGCTCAGAAACACGGGTACGCATGCCGGACGTGAGCGATGGCGTTCACTGCCGCGTAGGCAGCTCAGAAAGCACGATGGCATTGCGGATGCTGTGTGCATTGGTTCACTGCCGCGTAGGCAGCTCAGAAAGGTCTTGCCACCACCTGGACCGCCATGGATCAGTTCACTGCCGCGTAGGCAGCTCAGAAAATCCGACCAGTCGTCAAGAACCTGGTGACAGTGTTCACTGCCGCGTAGGCAGCTCAGAAATACATCACCCCAGAATCCCTTCGAATAGAAAAGTTCACTGCCGCGTAGGCAGCTCAGAAAAAACCAGCAAGGCACCACGCTGCACGCCATCGGTTCACTGCCGCGTAGGCAGCTCAGAAAAAGAATCAGCGAGCACAAGGACGGGCCGCTGTGTTCACTGCCGCGTAGGCAGCTCAGAAAATCAAAGCCGCAGGGATCTGCGCTGACTCTGTGTTCACTGCCGCGTAGGCAGCTCAGAAATTCTGAATTGTCCGGTGATGCACGCCGTACTCGTTCACTGCCGCGTAGGCAGCTCAGAAAAATGTGGTGATTGGCAAGATCGTGACCATCGGGTTCACTGCCGCGTAGGCAGCTCAGAAACTACGCAACCCATCAGCGCAGCAACGCACAGCGTTCACTGCCGCGTAGGCAGCTCAGAAAGGCAGTCCGTGCCCTCTGACAGGCCATCGCACGTTCACTGCCGCGTAGGCAGCTCAGAAAACGTCATCACCGGGTTGCCGTTGTAGTGGAACGTTCACTGCCGCGTAGGCAGCTCAGAAACGCGCCATCGTTCGGAAACTTCGTCGTGTCGTGTTCACTGCCGCGTAGGCAGCTCAGAAATTCTACGCTGCCATGCGAACGATCGATGGCACGTTCACTGCCGCGTAGGCAGCTCAGAAAACTACGTTGTGCCGTCATGTCGTCTCCGGACCGTTCACTGCCGCGTAGGCAGCTCAGAAATCTCCGGCATTCGCATTCACGCCATAGTCCTTGTTCACTGCCGCGTAGGCAGCTCAGAAATTGAACTCGGTCCGCTCGTCGTACAGCTTCTGGTTCACTGCCGCGTAGGCAGCTCAGAAATGGTACGGGTCAAATCCGTACTGCTCGATGGTGTTCACTGCCGCGTAGGCAGCTCAGAAATGGAAGGAAGATGACGACGGTCGAATCAT
>JBGSHJ010000014.1:0-99803 GCA_041752315.1 Pseudomonadales bacterium | reverse complement strand
ACGGTAGTCCTTGCCGGTGAGGGGATCGATGCCGCAGAGGAACGCCCGCTGCACGCACCGGGAGACCAGGTGATAGAGCAACGGGACCTCGGGGTCGATGAGGAGCTTGCGTGGAGTCGCCATGGGGGCAGTGTGTCGGAGGGGCGCGTCCGTGGAAGGCGAAGAAGGCGATCTGTCGTGCAGGCGGGTGGAGGTCAGAGGTGTAGGAGGGTGACCTGAGTGGATGACGCCGTTGGAAACCCAGGACCAACCCTCTGATCACGAAGCGTTTGCAGATTCTCGATGTGACCGGCCTGCGGAGCAGTTCGATTCGAGGGTGGCCTGCGGTTTCCCACGAGGTGTGTCCTCGTGGAGGAGGTGTTCCTGAGGTGTGTACTCTTTGGATCCGACGAGGTGTGTCCTCGTAGAGGAGGTAGGTGTTCCCACGAGGTGTGTCCCTGTCTAGGAGTTTGAATCGAGACGCCTCGCTCCACCGGCTCCCGAGAGTGGATGGCTCAGTGACCACCGGTAACAGGACAGTGCACGATTGATGCTACCCGTGCACCTGATCGGTGCGGCAATGAAGCCGAGTGGAGCCAGCGAACGCGTCGAAGGTCCAATCCGGCGAACTGCGAAAAATGCCGCTGCAACTGATTCCCGATGATTGATTCCGAAGACGTGCATCGATGCAATCTGCTCGCTATCCTGCGGTGCTCGATCCGATCATTTCGGGATGAACGTTTGGCATGAAGATCCTGCTGGTCTCCGATCTGCACTATCGGCTCCGACAATTCGACTGGGTGGTCAGTGTCGCACCGGATTTTGATCTGATTGTGATGGCGGGAGACCATCTCGACATCAGCTCGGCCGTCTCTCTCGAAGCACAATCCGTCGTTGTGCTCCAGTATCTGGCGCTGTTGCGCGAGGCTGGGCACAGGGTGGTGGTCAGCTCGGGAAATCACGATCTGACTGGTCCCGATCTCCAAGGCGAACAATGTGCGCTCTGGCTGGCGCAGGCGAGGGCACCGGGGGTGTCGACGGATGGAGACTCCATCCTGCTGGGCGACATGCTCGTCACGATCTGTCCTTGGTGGGATGGTCCGGCCGGTCGCGAAGCGACCATGACGCAATTTGCAGCAGACGCGGCTCGTCGTCCGGAACGCTGGATGTGGGTGTACCACTGGCCGCCGGCCGATTCACCCGTGTGCTGGACCGGCCGTGACCATTACGGGGATCTGGATATTGCTGACTGGATCGTGAAGTACCAACCCGATCTGGTGTTTACGGGGCATGTTCACCAGTCACCTTTCACACCTCGCGGTTCGTGGGCCCATCGGATCGGTGCCTCCTGGGTTTTTAATGCAGGACATCAGATCGGTCCGGTCCCTTCTCACGTTCAGGTCGATCTCGCCGAGGGTTCCGCGATGTGGCGCTCGATGCTCGGCGTGGAGCGGTGTCGCCTCGAGGACCCGACAGCGCCTGAGCGTACCGTGTTCTGAACGGGTGTCGGTGCTGCTATGGTCAGTATTTCGGGTCCGGCTCGCGTGCGGATCCGGGGCGTGCAGGGGGGCCATGCCGCTGTGCGAGCTGACTGACCACCGCCGGTATCATGGACAGGCCGGGGGCATCACCATACTGATGTTTCAGGTCCGCCAGATAGGTCGTGACAAATCGCAGGCGATCGGCGAGCACTACGGCAACCATGGTAGGAATGGCAGGGTTGCTGGCCAGCAGCGCTCTTCCGTCGGCTGCGAATCGCATCACCGTGGGTTCCACGGCTTCGACCGTCGCGCTGAACGCGCTGCCCAGCAATACCGATACCTCGCCAATCATTGCGCCAGGCTCGGTGACCGCGTTCACCTGGACCGATCCCTTGCTTACCTTCAGGCTGCCTGAGACCAGAATCCAGATAGGACCGGCGGCACCGCCTTCCGGGATCACAATCTCACCGGTTGCGAAACTCACTTCGGGCAGATGGGTCGAAAGGAGCAGCATGTCGTGCATGAGAACGATCCTAAACCTTAACGCCGGTAGAGAAAAAGCAAAATGTCGACCAGTGATGGGTTCGCTGACCTTCCAGGTTCGCTGAATTAAACTCAAGCCTCCGCAAAATCGGCCCGTACCCTGCATGAATCCTGATCGCTTCACTCCGGAACACGTGGACACCTGGCGACGCGAAGGCGGGGTGTTGATCGAAAACTTCTTTACCCCAAACGAAGTTGTGCAGGTGCAGGCTGACTTCGAACGGGTGTTTGGTCGTACCGAAGGAGCGGACGCCGCGCTCGACCGCAAGCGCGATGGCGAAATCGGGCGCTTCAATCAGGCCCAGTTTGCGACGTTCGAGGCGGTTCCCCTGGAGTGTTCACCAGCACTCAATCTGATTGGCGTGCATCCTGCCCTTATCCGGTTTGCACAGTCGGCACTCGGTTGCCTGGAGGTGCATCTGTACCAGTGCCAGGTGTGGGCCAAGTTCACCGGTGACGCGGACTACGACCAACCGTTTCACTGCGATTTCAGCAATCACACGCTGACGGTTCCTGCCGAAGAGGATCACCTGAATTCGGTAACGATCCTGTGTTACTTCAGTGATGTTTCCGAAGCTCATGGGCCTGCCCACTATGTGGCACGAACCGACAGCAGCCCGTTGGCCGGGCCGGAGGCGTCGCTGACGAGTGATCCAGAGCGGCACCGCGCGCTGCAACAGGTGCTGCAGCAGCACGAACGATCAACGGCAGCACCAGCGGGCAGCATCTTTCCCTACGGAATCGACGTGTATCACCGTGGGACCAACATGACGGCTCCACGTGGCCATCGTTATGCAGTGATGGCGTGCTACAAGAATGCAGGCAACAGCAGCATTGGCTATCACGCCTGGCCGTTTCATCATCTGAAACCCTGGCATCACATCTTTGACCATGCATCGCCCGAGCAGCTCGCCTGTTTTGGGGTGCAGCCACCCGGACACCGCTTCTGGACGCCAGTCACGCTGGAGCGTGCGCAGGCCCGTTATCCCGGATGGGATCTCACACCCTGGCGAGTGGCAATGCCAGGCACACCAACACCGCAAGCCTGACAGAAACGCATTGTGCATCCTGTCAGGGTTGTTTCCTGAACGCAGGGGAGGCGCCTATTTTGGATCGAAGTCTCTGCTGCTGTGGCGTTCAACAACGCGAGTGTCTTCCGGCCCCCAACTTCGGTTGACCCGACGACCACGTTCGACCGCCGGGCGGGTCTCGATGGCTTTGGCCCAGCGGACGACATGGCTGTAACTCGTCACATCAAGGAATTCTGCCGCCCCGTAGATGTTGTGGAGCACGACTGCGCCATACCAGGGATAGATCGCCATGTCGGCGATGGTGTACTCGTCACCGATGATGTACTGCCGGTCCGAGAGGTTGCGATCCAGGACGTCGAGCTGGCGTTTGACTTCCATGGTGTAGCGATCAATCGGATACTGCATCTTGGAGGGAGCGTAGGCATAAAAGTGTCCGAACCCACCACCCAGATAAGGTGCGCTACCCATCTGCCAGAACACCCAGGACATGCACTCGGCACGTGCGGAGGGTTCAGTGGGCAGGAACTTGCCGAACTTTTCTGCAAGGTAGACCAGAATGGCTGCTGACTCGAAGACACGGGTTGGTCTGGGTGTGCTGCGGTCCAGCAGCGCCGGGATTTTCGAGTTGGGGTTGATGGCTACAAAGTTGCTGCCAAACTGATTTCCTTCGCCAATGTTGATGATCCAGGCGTCGTACTCGGCGCTCTCGATACCCAGTTCCAGCAGTTCCTCAAGCAGTATGGTGACCTTCACGCCGTTGGGAGTGGCCAGCGAATACAGTTGCAGGGCGTGTTCGCCGACAGGCAGTTCCTTTTCATGTGTCGGACCGGCGATGGGACGATTGATGTTGGCAAATCGACCGCCGCTGCCCTGTTCCCAGGTCCAGACTTTCGGGGGTACATACTCGGGAGTTGTAGATTCACTCATTCGATCATTCTCTGGTTGGTAAGTTATCGGTATTCAAAGGGAACCACTGATCGTGAAGCCCAAGAGGCGGACCTCATCGTGCCAGAACCCGCAGCATGTCCTCGACGTTGGTGAACTTGATTCTTGGTCGCTCGGCAGAAAGGCCCTTGCGAACTTCGACATCGTCGAGGTCACGCCAGTGATTGAAGTCAACAAAGCGCTGTTGTCTTGTGGCAACCAGCAGGCGAGCCGATTCGATGTCGGGCTGGGTGGGCTGAAAGCAGCGGCCGATGCGCGCGTCTTCGATCATGCCAACAACGGTTTCCCGGGCATCCGTCTTGTTGCTGCCGATCACACCGGACGGGCCACGCTTGATCCAGCCCACCACGTACAGACCGGGCACATGTTGTCCAGCGTCGTCGATCACCCGACCGGTCAGATTGGGTATCACGCCGGTGGCCGAATCAAAGGGCACGTCTGGCAACGGCACCCCACGATAGCCAACGGAACGAAACACCATCTGCACCGGCAGAATTTCCTCCTGACTGGTGGCACGCACGCGGACCGACCCATCGCTACCGAGGAATGATTCGTTTTTGACGATGCGGATGCCGGCGACGTGGTTGTTGGAGTCGGTGATGATCTCGACAGGCGAGACCATGAACCGGATGTTCAGCTGCTTGTCACGATCCCCCGATTGCCACTGGGAATATTCCTTGATGATTTCCGCGTTTTTGGCCGCATTGCGATCCGACGATGCAGCCAGTGCAGACCGGCTCGCATCGTCAAGCTCGGCTTCATCTGCCCGGACCACGACGTCCGTATGTTGAAGGGCTCCGATTTCCCGGATCTCTTCCGGCGTGAAAGCCGCCTGTGCAGGTCCCCGACGACCGAGGATGGTGACTGTCCTGATCCTGCTCTTGCGCAGCATGGCGAGGGCATGGTCGGCCATATCCGTGGTGATGAGTTCATCAACACTCTTGCAGAGCATCCGGGCGACGTCGATTGCCACGTTACCGAGCCCGATGATGGCAACGTCCGTCGCATCGAGTTCAAACTGGAGGTCGGCAAAATCCGGATGGCCGTTGTACCACGCAACAAAATCCGTTGCCGGGTGGCTGCCGACAGCGTCTTCTCCGGGTATGTCCAGTGATCGGTCGTCCTGTGCGCCGGTTGCGAACACCACCTGATGATAGTGACGTCGCAGATCGTCGAGGTGAATGTGCCTGCCAAACTCCACATTGCCGTAGAACCGGAATGCCGCTGAGGCCGCGCTCTTGTCGTAGGCCCGGGTGACGGTCTTGTCCTTCTGATGGTCTGGTGCAACACCCGCGCGCACCAGGCCAAACGGTGTGGGCAACTTTTCGAACATGTCGATCTCGACCACAAAACCATCCTGCTTGAGCAGGTTGCTCACGGTGTAAAAACCTGCTGGGCCTGAGCCGATGATTGCCACACGGAGTGGATTGCTGCTCGATCCGATGGCTGACATGAAATCCCGGAAATAAAGTTCAGCCCGGAGTTTACCGAAGAATCATCGATCAGAGGTGGATGGGCTTGGAGTTGTAGCCTTTATCGTGTTTAAATGACTTTAACGTGTTAAAGATCGATCAGTGATGGACCTCGTCACCGAACAACGCCTCGCCCGCCGCTCGATGATCCTCGCCGATGTGCGGCAGATGATTGTCGACCGCGGATATGAAGCCGTGACCATACGGGAACTGGCAGAGGTGTGTCGTGTCAGTGTGCCGACGCTGTACAACCAGTTTGGTGGCAAGGATCAACTGCTTGCCGCAGCCATCGAGGACCACTTTCGCAGCGCTTACGACGGCCAGGATTTCCAGCAGGCCGATCCCGGTCAGGATCGACTGCTGACACTGATCGATCAGAGCGTTCGTCAATTGCTCGACATGTCGACCTACCATCAGCGGCTCATCTCGGCGTTTTCATCGCTCGGTTCCACCACACAGTTGCAGATGCGGGTGGCGACAGCCTTTGCCGAGGTGATCAACGTGCAGCTCACGGTCATGCAGAACAGACGACAGTTGGCTGACTGGGCGGATCCCACCCGGTTGGCAGGTCAGATGGTGGCCGCATGCATCGGCACCGCAGTGCAGTGGAGCGCGGGTTTCATCGACAGCGTGGCGCTGCATTCCACCATGCGCTACGCCATGGGACTGGTCCTGCTCGGCACTTTGCGCGGGCAGTCGAGGGAACGCTTTTCAACCATGGTGCAGGAGGCACAGGCCATGCTTCCCGCAGTACCCGGTCTGGCCACGAACCTGAATAGTCCGACCACGCTGAACGGTCACGAACAAGGAGTACATTGATATGGCACAGCCTTTTCCCAAACACGAACATCTGGTGGGTGGTTTTGAGCCACTGCGCATGGAATGTGACGCACCTGATCTGGTCGTCGAAGGTGAAGTCCCCCGCGAGTTGAAGGGCGTTTTCCTTCGCAATGGACCAAATCCGCAGTTTGCACCGCGCGGTGACTACCACCTGTTTGCCGGCGACGGCATGTTGCATGGCTTCTACATTGCCGATGGCAAGGTGGCGTACAAAAATCGCTGGCTGCGCACGATCAAGTGGCAGAAGGAGCACGAGGCGGGTCGTTCACTCTTCGGGGCGATGAATCCGATGGCGACAGATCCCAGCGTACAAGGCATGCGTACTGACGGGCTGGCGAACACCAACGTGATCTGGCATGGCAACAAGCTGCTGGCACTCGAAGAAGCGCATGCACCGTTTGCGGTTGATGTGCACACCCTGGCGTCCATTGGCGAGCATACCTTTGGAGGCAAACTGGTTGGCCCGATGACCGCGCATCCCAAGATCGACCCGGAAACCGGCGAGATGCTCTTTTTCGGCTACAACGCGGATGGTCTGTTGTCCGAGCACATGTCGTACCACGTGGTCGACAAGGCGGGCAACCTGACTCGCTCGGAAACCTTCAAGGCACCGTATGCGGCCATGGTCCATGACTTTCTGGTGACACGCGAGCATGTCCTGTTCCCGATCATGCCACTGACCGGTTCCATGGAGCGTGCGATGCGCGGGGCACCGCCATACGCATGGGAGCCGGACAAAGGGGTTTTCATCGGCATCATGCCACGCGAAGGATCGGTGGCCGACATTCGCTGGTTCGAAGGGCCTGCATCCTTCATGTTCCATCCGATGAACGCGCACACCGAAGGCAATATCATCACCTGCGAAGTCTGCGAGTTTGAAGAAGCACCCTTGTTTCCAACGCCGGACGGCACACCTGGAGATCCTTCAAAGGCCGTGCCTCGACTGACACGATGGACGTTTGACCTGGCCAGCAACACCAATACCTTCAAGTCCGAATTGCTTCACGACATCGCCTGCGAATTCCCGCGGCTGGACGAACGGCGTGCCGGCCTCAGTTATCGATATGGTTACATGGCCTGTGACACCAACCCGCAATTCAAGGTTGGCGGGTTCAACGCCATTGGCGTGATGGACCACAAGACCAGAAATCTGAGCCTGTATGATGTGGGCACCGGATGTGCGACCAATGAACCCATCTTCGTGCCGCGCACCCAGAGCAGTCCGGAAGGAGATGGCTTCCTGTTGGCCAATGTTTACGACGCCAATCGAAAGGCGAGTCATCTGGTGATACTGGATGCACAGAATGTGTCGGCCGGGCCGTTGGCCAAGGCCTACCTTGACCATCGGGTACCGTTTGGTTTTCATGGTAACTGGGCACCGCTTTGACATCCCCGGAACCGGCCATCCTGCCCGGGCAGGTGGCCGGTTCCGAATGAACGGTGTCATCAGGCAAACCGACAGTTGATGGCCAGTTGATGACTGGCAATGGAAAAAATGGCAAGCATTGGCAAGTACCAGCAAGAATGAGAGAGAACCCCGCATG
The DNA here is from genome assembly GCA_041752315.1 of Pseudomonadales bacterium. GTDB lineage: Bacteria > Pseudomonadota > Gammaproteobacteria > Pseudomonadales > Azotimanducaceae > SYFY01. The sequence goes on along the minus strand of JBGSHJ010000014.1, from coordinate 91,968 downwards.
ACAACATAGAAGCTGCCACCGGTCGAAGCGATCAGGGCGCTGGTTGGACACCGCTTTCCGGGTGGTTCATACACCATCGCCCACTGGGAGAATTTTCTCCTCACCGAATGCACGGGCAGTGCTCCATTGCCTGATGACCTTGCGCATCCTGCGGCCTTGTTCCATGTGCCGATTCTCGGAGCCAGGACGAGCATCGGCGAAATGTTTGCGCTTGGGCAGGCGGATTCGGATTCATCCATCGGCATCGAGAGTTACGACTGGGAGTTCTACGAGCCATTGCGCGAAGAACACCCGTACCGAATTGACGCGGAAATCATCGAGGCGGACCGCCGCGAGACCAACGGCCGAACCTACGATCGGATCGCATTCCGCTTTGATCTGCGCAACGAAGCGGGTGAACCGGCTGCACGAACCACGGTGACCTGGCATTACAATCGGGGGCGACGATGAACGTGAAACCGGGTGACGAAATTCCCGAATGGGACATGCCCAGTGTGCTTCCTGAACGCATGCGCACCATGGCGGCGATACTGCGTGATCCCAATCCCGTTCACTGGGATCGAAGGGTCGTGGCGGCGAGGGGTTGGGGTGAGCACACGATCAACCAGGGGCCGCTCGGTCTGAGCTACATGGTCAACATGCTCCACGCGTGGACCGGTCCACGCAGCGTGCGCCGGATTGTCATGCGATTTCCGCTGCCGGTATTTGATGGCGATCACATCATTGCCCGGGGCAAGGTGACCGCGGTTCGCGAGCAGGATGGCAAGCGGTTTGCGGACTGCGACATCTGGCTGCATCGTGAAGGTACCAACACCCCACTTGAAGGCAGTGCCACCGTGGAGTTGCCAGGCTGACTTTTGCCACGTTTCCCTTTCACATTTTTGCAAGAGCAACAACATGACGATGAACAAGAAGGTTGTACTGGCCAGCAAGCCAGCGCATCTGCCAACGCTGGATTGTTTTTCGATCCAGCAGGAAGAACTCGCAGCACCGGCTGCAGGCCAGGTACTGGTCAAGGTGGAGCACATCTCCATCGATGCCTGGATCAGTACGATGCTGGGTGCCGGCAGCCTGCATGGTGCCCTGCCGCTGGGCGCCACGGTTCCTGGTCTGGGTGTCGGACGGGTGCTGCAGAGCAACGATCCCGCGCTGAAGATTGGCGACGCCGTATTCGGGCCGGTTGGCGCGCAGACACACCTCGTGGCTCCGGCTGCCATGTTTCGCAAACTGGATACCCATCAGATTCCGGCTCGCAGTTACCTGGGGGTTCTTGGACTCACTACCGGGATGACCGCCTATGTTGGCCTGAAGACCGTTGGTGACCTGGTAGCGGGCGATACGGTGGTGGTCTCCGCTGCTGCAGGGGCGACCGGATCGGTTGCCTGTGAGATTGCGCGCATCGTGGGCGCCCGTGTCATCGGGATCGCCGGTGGTCCGGACAAGGTGCGGTATCTGGAACAGGAGCTTGGTATCGCGGCCGGCATTGATTACAAAAACGAGGATGTCGGCAAACGCCTGGCCGAATTGGCCCCACAAGGGGTCAACCTGTTCTTCGACAATGTCGGCGGCTCGATTCTCGATGCCGTGTTGGACAACATTGCGTCGGAGGCACGGGTTGTCATCTGCGGGGCAATTTCCCAGTATCCTCGACTCGATCAGGTTACCGGTCCCAGTCGATATCTGAAACTCGCGGAACGCAATGCCGTCATGCGTGGATTCACCGTGGATCACTGGTCGAAATTCCATCCAGCTGCTGAAGTGGAGTTGAGCGGATGGCTGAAGGCTGGCAGGTTCAAACTGAGGGAAGAAATCCTGAACAGCATCGAGCGATTCCCGGAGGCGATCCTGCTGCTGTATTCAGGACACGTGGGCAAGCTGATGGTCGCCCCTTAGCAGCCTGTCGGACTTGAGACGGATCTATTGCGCACTCGGCTCGCGACGATCGCGCGAGCCCGAAAGGATGCCGGTGAACCTGCTTCAAGGAACAGTGCATGACTGCCACCAGGTGCGTTGAGCACCTCTGGATTCCGTTACCTGACGGAACGCACCTGGCTGCTCGACTGTGGCTGCCCGAGGTGGAACCGCAGTCTCCAGTACCCGCACTGATCGAATATCTGCCTTATCGAAAGTCCGATGGTACGGCGGTTTCCGACCCCGTGCGTCACGCCTGGTATGCAGCGAACGGATTTGCTTCGCTGCGCATCGACCTTCGTGGCAGCGGCGATTCCGATGGCTTGTTGCTGGATGAGTACCTTCCGCAGGAGCAGTTCGATGCGGTCGACGCCATTGCGTGGATCGCTGCACAGCCGTGGTGCAATGGCCGCGTCGGCATGTTTGGCATTTCCTGGGGCGGCTTCAATGCCCTCCAGGTTGCAGCACTTCGGCCTCCCGCACTGCAATGCATCATCAGCGTGTGCTCCACGGATGATCGATACAACGACGATGTGCACTACCTCGGTGGCTGTGTTCAGGCGTTCGATATGCTGAGCTGGGCGACGACGTTTACCGCGATGCAGACCAGGCCCCCGCTACCTGCGGTACGTCCGGAGGACTGGCGTCGGGAGTGGCTGGCGCGAATCGATGCCATGCCCCACTTTGCCGCGCAGTGGCTTGCTCATCCCCAGCGTGATGCCTACTGGCAGCAGGGGTCTCTGATTGAAGACTACGGAGCGATCACCATTCCGGTGTTCCTGGTGGGTGGCTGGGCAGATGCCTATACCAACGCCATTCCACGCATGCTGGCGGGGTTGAAGGTCCCGCGTCAGGCGTTGATCGGACCGTGGGCTCACGCGTGGCCCAATGCGGCGCGGCCCGGTCCGACGATCAACTTCCTGTCCCTGAGCCTTCGCTGGTGGCGACGCTGGCTCTGTGACGACGACAACGGCATCGACAACGAACCGATGCTGCGAGCCTGGGAACAGGACTGGGTCCCGCCCGCTGAACTTCAGAAGGAGCGGCCGGGTCGCTGGATTGCTGAATCCCATTGGCCTGCAGTTGGGCCGCACCTGACGACCAGGACGTGGCAATTGACGGACGCCGGACTTCAGGAAGGTGAGCCAATGGTCATCTCTCGCGAAGTTGGTACTGATCTGCAACATGGCATGGATGGTGGTGCCTGGTGTCCGTTTGGAGCACGCGGCGATTTTCCAGGTGATCAGCGATGGGAAAACGGACGGTCTCTCTGCTTTGCAACGCCCATTCGTTTGCTCAGCGAAGCGATACTCGGCGCACCTCGGGTATGCCTGCGACTGCAGTCAGATCAACCGCGGGCCCAGTTGATCCTTCGTCTCTGTGATCTGGCCCCGGACGGCAGTGCGCTGCTCGTCAGTCGGGGTGTGCTCGATCTTGGGCAGGTCAACCAGCACGCGGATTCGCAGCCGTTGGTGCCTGGCCATCCGTTTGATGTCGAAGTGAACATGGATGTCATCGCTCACCGGTTGCCGGCAGGACACGCGTGGTTGCTGGCGATTGGAGCCAGCTATTGGCCGATGGTGTGGCCTGAACCTGCGCTGGTCCGGCTGACTGTGCTCGCGGGCGATGTGAGCCTGCCCATGCGCAGCCCGATTCAACTCGATTCACAGCAGCCTGCGTTTGGCTCGGCCGATGGTGCCGACCCGATGCCGGTTGAGTCTCTGCGGCCACCGGCGTTGAAACGCGAGCGCTGCCTCGAGGCAGGTGTCCTGAATTGCAGCAGCGAAGTTGATGGAGGAGAAATCCGGTTCGGAAGCGGGTGGACCATTGGACAGCGCAGTGAGGACCTGTTCCAGGTTTCGGTTGATCAACCCTTGACGGCAGTGATCCGCTGCAATCGCGAATTCACCCAGGGTGATGCACAGCGCAACCTGCGCTCGCATGTCACAGCGGAGATGACTTGCGATGCAACGCACTTCATCGTCAAACAGAAAGTGCAGGTCTATGAAGACGTTGCTCAAGCCCGGGAATTGCTGCGTGAGCGCAATTGGCACAAGCGCCTGCCCAGGCGGACCTGAGGACGCTGTAACCTCTGGCTGGTATTCTTCTGCCGTGGCAGTTTCGCTTGCGGATCGGTCAGCTCGTGCGCGATCATCGAGAAACTCTTTGCAGGCAACTGTACTTTCAGCCGTTTCTACATTATCCAATCATGCTTCATCGACAGCCTCTCCAGTTGAAAGGTGACACAATCTCAGGCAGATCACGACGAATCGGACTGATTGGCGATGTCCATGCGGAACACCGCTTTCTGGACATCGCGCTTGGGTTTCTGTATGGGCAGTCGCTGGATGTGATCCTCTGCACTGGCGATCTGGCCGATGGCGCAGGCTCCCTTGATACCTGCTGTCAGTTGCTGCGCGAATCGGGTGCACATGTAGTGGCCGGCAATCACGACCGCTGGCTGCTGGAGGACCGGATACGCGAGTTGCCGGATGCCCATCGGCGACTGGACCAGAAGGATGAATCGATCGAATACCTTGCTGCCCTTCCGGCTACGATCAAGATCAACACGGTCATCGGAGATCTGCTGCTGTGTCATGGAGTGGCCGACAATGATCTGCGCAAGGTATGGCCAGGTACCCCCCGCATGGGACTTGAGCGCAGTCGCGAACTGGATGGAATCATCGCGGCCGGGAGAACGCACCTGGTGCTGAACGGTCACATGCACTATCGCGTCATCGTCAACTTTGAAACGCTGACGCTGATCAATGCAGGGACACTGAAAGGTGTTCACCGTCCGGGTGTGTCCATTCTCGATCTGGAAGACGATGTGGCAACAGCGTACGAGTTCACCGCCGCCGGAACGCTGGTGGCTGCCCGCGAGCAGCAAATAGGAGCGTGCAGTGGTCGACGCGTCTGGAAGGACACCCAGTGTTTTGATGGCCAGTGGGAGCCGGTCACGCTTTATTCCAGCTGATGGTCAGCCCATGTGCTGCGTCTGAACTCCTGGGATCCTGTTTGCAACCACCGCTGCCAGGTACGCCGGGCGCGCCTTCAAGTGCTTGTTGTAGCTTGCAACATGGTCGGCGATCGGAATCTGCACCGCCTGGGCCCAGGTCAGACAGGAACACAGCATGATGTCCGCGAGCGAGAACGATCCTGCGACCATGAACTCGCGGCCGTCCCGCAACACAGGATCCACGGATCGCATCTGCCGCTGGAAGTAGAGCCGCGCAGCGGTGTTGGCTGCAGGAGCTTCGCCGTAGATCTGCGGCAACCCTTCGTGACGTCGCAGCACATACAGTGATGTTGCATCCAGTTCGCTGAGCGCAAAGCTGCACCATTCGAAGCATCTTGCCCGCTCGATAGGGTCGGATGGCACGAGGGATACCGATGCACTTCCGTACCGTTCAGCGAGATAGGTGATGATCGCCGCGCTTTCTGTCAGTGTGACTCCACCGTCCTGCAACACCGGAATCTTCTGCCGCTGATTCAGGGCTGTGAATTCTTTGGTGAGCGTTTCACCCGTACGGGACTGGATGGCCCGGATGGAATAGGGCAGACCCAGTTCTGCCAGGGTCCAGTGCACTCTCAGCGTGCGTGGTGTCCCTACACCCCAGACGATCATCCCTCTGATTCTGGCTTCGTTCTCAGCACCGCGCCATCCTGCTCGAGTTTGTCGATTTCCTGGTCGGCGTAACCCAGTGCTTTCAGGATCGCCTGGGTATCTTCCCCGAGTTGCCGTGCCGGACCTGCAATGACCGCCGGTCTGCGATCAAAGCGGGCTGCCGGACGGGGCTGGCGGACCCGACCCAGAAACGGCTGATCAAACTCCTGGATGACTTCGTTGTGCCTGACCTGTTCGTTGTCGGGGACTTCCTGACGGCGCAACACGGGGGCGCAGGGTACCTCGGCTGCGTCGAGCAGAGGCAGCCAGTGCTCGCTCGTCCGGGTTGCGAGCAATTCACCGACCAGGGTGATGCGTTCAGTGGCATTGACCGATCGCGCCGCTCCGGTCCTGAAACGGCTGTCGTCGACCCAGTCGGGTCTGGACAATACCTCGCATAAACCCTGCCACTCGGAATTCGAGTTGGTGCCGACGGTGATGTAACCGTCAAGTGTCTGGTAGACAAGGTCCGGCCGTGCGTTGGGATCCAGGGCAGTGGATTCCTGGCCGATCACCGTATGCTGGACCATCGATTCGGGCCAGATGAAGCCGACCATGGTGTCGAGCATCGCCACACGTATGTGCTCACCCTCGCCGGAACGTTCACGGGCAAACAGGGCTGCACAGATGGCTTGCGCCGCATAGACCGCAGTGGTCTTGTCAGCCATCACGGTGCGAACCAGCCGGGGCCGACCGGTTCCGGCATCGGATTGCACATCGGCGATGCCTGACAGGGCCTGGATGATCGGATCGTAAACACGTTTCCGGACATAGGGACCACTATCGCCCACCCCGCTGATCGAGGTGTAGATCAAACGTGGAAACTGCTTGCGAAGCTCTGGTTCGCCAAGTTTCAGGCGCTGCATTGTTCCCGGACGGAAGTTCTCGACAAGCACATCAGCAGTGGCCAGGAGTCGAAACAGCACGGCGTAGCCCTCGGGGTGCTTCAGATCAAGCGCCAGGGTGCGTTTGCCACGTTTGGCGGAGACGAACATGGGGGAAAAACCGCTGCCGCTGACAGGGCCACGCACCGAATCACCGTCGAGTGTCTCGATCTTGATCACGTCGGCGCCCTGGTCTGCCAGCAGCATGGTGCACAGGGGGCCTGCCAGCACCCGGGTCAGGTCAACAACGCGGATACCTGCAAGTGGACCGGTCATGACATTTTACCCCTGCAAAGTACTGATCTAATCCCGGTGGACGAGGGAGTGCAAGCAGGTACGCCATCTGAGGCATACTTCGACGTCTCCAAAGCACCTTTTCCATCGGAAAAACCTTTTTCCGTCCAACCAGAGGAGAGCGTCATGCCACAGTTTATGTTGATCGGACTATGTGAACCTCCGGGGCCGGAGAAACAGGCCGAGTTCGATGAGTGGTTCGTCAACCAGCACATCGAAGACACCACCCACTGCCCCAACTTCATTCGCGGTCGGGTTTACAAACTCGCCGGTCCCCATCTCGATGGTACGACGGTTTCCAGATACATCTCGCTGTATGAAGTCGAAGCCCCGAGCTACGCCGAGGCAGAGCGGGTACTGAACGCGTGGCAAGCCGATCCGGATGCCTGGCCTGGACGGAAAAAACACCTTGAAACTGCTGCGCGCATGAACGGGATGCCGCTCAAGGTGGTTGGTTCAGGCTGGTACGAGCAGTTGAAGTCCTTTGCCGGGCCCAAGGCCTGAGTAGTCGTCTGTAACCTGCGCAGACGAGTCCAGGCGAGTGATAACGGAACGATACGCATGGGAAATGGCTGCCCGCAGTCCGGGGCATTGGCTTACAGCAGAAGGTGAGGGAGGCTGCAATACTGTGTAGACGTTCGTGGGGGTTCGGATGAATCCCCAGGGACAAGGCGGGTGCCACACGGACTCGACACCGTGGCGGATTGCCATCCGCAGGCAGAACAGCAGGCAGTCCAGCAGGCGGGACGGCAGGCAGCACGAATAGATACCTGAAACAGAGCATCCCCACGGGTGCCAGGTGGTGGTCAACCCAACAGGTCGACGCATGACCGCCAAACAGGAACGGGGCTTACGAGTGGGGAAATCTGGGCATTGCGCAGGTCGATGATCACCTGTCGCAATTGCGGAATCGGCGCTTCATGCACTGGCTTGCAAGCGCCTGGGCTGTTTCGACCTGCTCAGGTTTCATGGACCTGGCGAGAGTGTCCCGGTTTCTGGCGGCAACCGGATTGCCACGCCTTCCGGCCACATCAAACCACAGGTATGCCTTCACGTCGTCCCGAGGTACCCCTTCACCGTTGGCGTACATGAGGCCAAGATTGCTCTGCGACTTGATATAGCCTCCTTCTGCCGCCCTGCGGAACCAGGTGACTGCAGTTGCATCATCTTCCGGTACGCCTACTCCGTTGTCGTACATCACCCCGAGGTTGTGCTGCGCGCCCACGCGGACATGACCGCGTGTTGCAGCCATCCTGAAATGACGCAGGGCGTCCTCATAGTTCCCGGCGTAGTAGGCGTCCACACCACTTTCGAACGCCGTCGCCTGTACCGGGGTCAGGACCATGCCGTTGAGCGTCAACAGAATTCCGGAGAACAGAAAGACACGGATCGAGGCTTTCATTCGTCCACCTGTCGCCAGCAATTTCCTGGCGAGTCACGGAAGTGATCAATTCTTGTCAATGCAGGGACACAGTGCAAGGAGACGCCTGCCGAGCAGGCTTTGCCCTGCTGGACTCACCCTGGACCGCTTTTCATGAAGCGTGCGGGCCTGGAACCCGCGCGCGTCGGCTGCCAGTCGACCTCGTCGATCATCAATGTCATTCTTCACTTCATCATTTGCCCTGGCTTCGCCACTTTCCATCGACAGGGAAGGAGCGAGGTCGGGAGCTTCAAGGTCTGACCACAGAAACACGGTAGTGCGCACTCGATTCATTCGTGAAGGAGCAAAGATGAACAGGTTGATGTTGTCGGTGGCGATTCTGGTCATGCAGGCAGCCGTGCACGCCGCCGAGCCGGATTTTTCCGCGGTCAGGATCGTGACCACGCCGCTGGCGGAGGGTCTGGCGATGCTGGTCGGGCAGGGTGGCAACATCGTGGTGTCCACGGGTGCTGATGGCCCGGTGATCATCGACGACCAGTTTGCGCCTCTGGTGCCCAAGATCGAGGCCGCCGTGAAGCAGTTGCAGGATGCGCCGGTTCGATTTGTCATCAACACCCATCACCACTTTGACCACACCGGTGGCAATGAGGCGTTTGGCAAGGCGGGTGCGCTGATCTTCGCCCACAACAACGTGCGAACACGCATGTCAACGGATCAGTTGTCGAAGCTGATGAACCGGACCATGCCGGCATCGCCACCCGCGGCGCTGCCTGTGGTGACGTTTGAAGATGGTGTCACGCTGCACTGGAATGGCGAGACCATTCGGGTGGAGCATGTAACCTCCGCTCACACCGACGGCGATAGTCATGTGTGGTTCGAGCGTGCGAACGCCGTACACATGGGCGACACGTTTGTGAACGGGTTCTATCCACTGGTGGACATCGAAAGTGGCGGGTCTCTTTCCGGCTTGATCACGTCTGCCGCACTTGTCCTCGCCCGCGCAAATGCGCAGACGAAGATCATTCCCGGGCATGGACCGCTGGCCAGTCGAGATGACCTGCAGAAGTTCCATGACATGCTGGTGGACGTTCGAGGCAGGATCGAAAAGGCCATTCAGGATGGTCTGACCATGGAAGCCTATATCGCAGGCAAACCGCTGGCTGATCTCGAAGCCCAGTGGGGCAAAGGATTCCTGACCACCGACCAGGTGATCACGCTCATGTGGATGAGCTTGTCAAGGGCCTGATCAGGTTTCTGCTGGCGGGCATTGGTGGAGATGGAACATGAGCAGATTCGGATTCCCGGGAGGCAGCGAGCACAGCTTGTGGCTTGAGCGCCTGGTCGAACCTGTCCTGGACGCGGACCGCCCCATCGTCGATGCCCACCACCACCTGTGGATGCGAGAAAATGCGCCGTATCTGTTTCCGGAACTGCTGGCCGATCTCGAGACCGGTCACCGCATCGTGGCGACGGTGTTTGCCGAGTGCCATTCCATGTATCGGATGAGGGGGCCAGCAGCGTTTCGACCGGTGGGCGAGACAGAATTTGTTGCCGGCGTTGCGGCGATGAGTGATTCGGGGATGTTTGGTCCGACTCGCGCATGTTGTGCGATGTTTGGTGCAGTGGATCTTGGTCTGGGATCGGCTGTGGAGCCGGTTCTGCAGGCACATATCCATGCGGCGGGAGGGCGGTTTCGTGGCATTCGCGCGTCGACGTGCTGGCATGCGGATGTGAATCTGCACCGAGCCTGCCCCGCTGAAGCCACTCTGGTGCAACCGTCATCGCTGGAGGTCTTTGGCGTACTGGCGCGCCTGGGGCTTTCGCTGGACGTGTGGGTGTATCACTCCCAATTGAAGGAAGTGATGGTCGTGGCTGACCGGTTTCCCGAACTCAATATCATTCTCGATCACTTTGGCACGCCCATTCTTGGGGGACCCTACCGCGGCCGGCAATCGGAGGTCCTTGCCGCGTGGCGTCGGGACCTCGATGAACTGGCGCGTCGACCCAACGTCACGATCAAACTCGGCGCACTGCCCATCCGGCTGAGCGGTAGTACTGCAGATCGGACGATGCCACCCGCTTCCACGGAAATCGAGGCGGCGTGGCGACCATGGTTCGACGTGGCCATGGCGACGTTCGGCCCCGAACGTTCGATGTTCGAGAGCAACTTTCCGGTGCGCAAGAACTGGTGCAGCTACTCAACGCACTGGAATGCGTGCAAACGTTTGTCAGCCGGTGCATCCGAATCGGAAAAACATTCACTGTTCTGCAATACGGCGATGCGGGCCTATCAGATTGAAGCGCTCGACGCCGGAGCCTGACCGAAGCCGCCACCTGACGTTCGTCCAGACCACTCAAACTTGAACCACAGCGGAGATGCCATGAAGATCAGTCAGTATCCTGACCCTATGCAGATTGCCCAACTCCTTGCGAACGATCCTGGTGGCCCGGTGGTTATGGTCAATCTGCTGAAGTTCAAGACCCGCGCGGACGGTGTGGATACCGGGGTATCCGGGGCAGAAGCCTACATGCGTTATGGAGAGCTGATGCGCAGGTTCGTTGAAGCCAAAGGAGGGCGCATGCTTTATTCCGGCCGTGTGGATCGGCAGTTGATTGGCGTTTCGGATGTGGAGTTCGACGTGGTGGCACTGATGGAATATCCATCACGCAAAGCCTTTGTCGACATCGTTTCGGCGCCGGAAGTACAGGCATTTGGCAAACATCGGACGGCGGGCCTGGAAGGTCAGTGGTTGATCGCAACAACCCAGAACTGAACTCTCATGACACGCACCCGGCAGGGTCGTTCGAGCAAGGTTGGTTTCCGTTCGTGTTCGCTGGATTGTCCTCGGTGACCGGGTGTTGATGCCCGGCGCGCGAGGCACCATCACACCGTATACGTTCCTCCGTCGACGCCAATGGTCTTGCCGGTGATGTAGCTCGAAAGCGGGCACGAGAGAAACAGCACTACGTTGGCAACTTCCTCCGGTTGCGCCGTACGCCCGAGTGGCAATGAAGCAGCCTGTTTCTGCAACCTGCCCATATCCAGCAGGGACTGGGTCATGCCCGTTTCGATCGGGCCAGGTGCGACAGCGTTTACACGTATGCCAGCCCGGCCTACCTCGGCGGCGAGACACTTGGTCAGCATCACGACTCCTGCTTTTGACACACAGTAGTCTGCGATCGTCGGGGCCGGCGCATACGCGGCGATGGATGCAAAGTTGACGATGGTGCCACCGTGTCCTTCGGCTATCATCTGCCGCGCGGCTTCGCGGGCACAGATCATTACCCCCGTGAGGTTTACGTCCAGCACCTTCTGCCAGCGCGAGGTCGGCTTGTTGAGGATGAAACCGGCTTCCGGATTGCGAAAAGGGTCGGTGCTTTCATCCTGTTCGATGAAGTTCGAATAGGAGATGCCTGCTGCGGTAACCATGGCATCGAGTCGACCATAGGTGCGCACTGCGGTCTGCACAAGATGGAGGATCTGCTCTTCACTGGAAGTATCGGTGCGCACATAGGTGGCGCGACCGCCCGCAGCGATGATCTGTTGCACCGTGTTGTTTCCGCCTGGATCGCTGATATCAGCCACGACCACGGATGCCCCTTCTCGTGCAAACAGCAGACTGGTGGCCCGTCCCATGCCCGATCCGCCGCCGGTAATGATGGTGGTCTTGCCGACCAGATGGCCTGTGGTGGCTGTTGCGGACTGTGCCATGATTTTCTGTCGACCCGGTTGGTTGTTCTGGTTCGGACGAGTGCGGACGTGGACTCGTCGTGCTGCCCCGGATTGCCCTTGGCAATCGTGCGGACCATGAGAATAGCGGGGTCACGGGATGCATGCGACAACATTGATCGGGCGGTCGAATCGTCAGCGCATCCGGTCGAGCGCTTGCTGCGCAGCGATAGCGCCGGTCAGGCAAGGCAGGATCGCCTGTTGAAAGCCATTACACTGGAATGACGATGCCTGGTGACAATCCGGACTACTGTAGTTTCGCGCAATCAGCATGTGGCGGATGCATTGGGAAGGGTGCAGGTTCTGGCAGCAGGAGGTGAACACGATGCAATTCGGTGTACTGCAGTTTTTCAGCTGGCCCGGTCGGCGTATTCCACTTGCGGAAGTGTACCAGCGCGCGTTCGAGCGCATTGATGTCATGGAGCACGCGGGTTATGAGGCCGTCTGGCTGGCAGAACACCACTTCAGTACGTACAGCGTCTGCCCGTCGATCCACGTGATGGGCGCACACATTGCTGCACGCACACGGCGATTGCGCATTGGTACCGCCGTGTCGCTGGCGCCTTTCTACCATCCGCTGCGCCTCGCGGAAGAAGTAGCGTTGCTCGACGTGTTGTCCGGTGGTCGAGTCAATTTTGGTGTCGGCCGTGGTTTTGATGCGGTCGAGTACCAGAATTTCGGGGTGGCCCGGGAGGACAGCTATCCGATGTTTCGTGAGCACGTGCAGATTGTCCTTGAGGCCTGGAAAAGCGAGCGACTCACGTTTCATGGCCGATATGGTCACTACGACGATGTCGAAGTGCTGCCCAAACCACTGCAGAAGCCGCACCCGCCGGTATGGCTGGCATCGAGTTCCGAGGAGGCGGTGATCTGGGCGGCCCGCAACGGATATTCCATTCTCATGGATCCGCACAGCTCACACGCGGAAATTGCAGCGAAGCGCAGTCGTTATCAGCGTGAGCTCGAAGACGCCGGGCACCACATGGCCGGCCGCATCATTCCCATGGCACGCAACATCTCGCTCGCGTCGACCCAGGCCAGGGCGCATGCGGTTGCCATGAGCAGCGCAGAGTTCATGTTCGGCTCATACCTCGGCAAGGCGCCCCGACCGGTGACATCAGGGGATCCCATCGAGCGCTATGTTGCCGAGACCGTGATTTGCGGCACCCCGGAATCAGTGGTTGATCAGCTGCTCGAACTCGAAGAACAATTGCCGCTGGAATACCTGATGTGCACGCCACTCAGCCATGAATCGTTTGTACTTTTCACCGAGCAGGTAATTCCGCGATTTCTTTGAAAACATTGTCCCATGAGGTCATTCACCATGAGTACGCTGTTAACCGATGAGCACCGCGCCTGGATCGGGCACAAGGAGCCACCCATACATGTGGACGTGAGCCGTCGCGATATCGTCAAGTATTCGATCGCGACCGAACAGGTCCTGCAAAAGTACCTGCAAGGCGATGAGGCCCCGCCGATGTTCGTCTTCAACCTGTTTGGGCCGCTTCGACAGGTCAGTGAAATGCGCAGTGACGGGTTGCCCCGCGGCAGCGGTAGAGAGAGCGGGAGCGGTAAAGGCAGCGGGCCGAAGTTGCCGTTGCAACGGGTCATGGCAGGCGGCACGGAGCTGATCCTGCAGCGGGCGATTCGCCCCGGCGACAGGCTCACTGGCGTGCAGCGCATTGTCGACATCTATGAAAAACAAGGCAGTCAGGGGCCACTGATCTTCACGGTTCGCGCCTTGCGCGTGACGGACGCCGAAGGTCAACTTGTGCTGGAGGAAGTTCAAACAGGAATAGCGAGGTGAGCGTGCGCATTGCAGATCTGCAGGTGGGTGAACTGCTTCCGGAACGTCGCCACACCCCTACCAATGTCACGTTGTTCCTGTACAACGCCGCAGTGTGGAATCCGCACCGCATTCACTACGATGAGACCTACACCACCCAGGTGGAGCGTCATCCCGGCATTGTCATCGATGGCCCGTTGCAAGGTGACTGGCTGGCGCAGGTTGTCACGAACTGGCTGGGGGATGCGGGCACGATACTGCGTTTCAGCTACAGCAATCGCAAGGCGACCTACCTTCCGGAAACGCTGGTGTCCGGTGGTCGGATCGCAGCGATCGACAGGGAGCGCAAGCAGGTCACACTGGAGCTTTTTGTCAGAAATGCGGCCAGCGAGGTGACATCGCCTGGTGGTGCGACGGTGCAGTTTTTCGACTGAGTACGAAGCGCGAAGACGCCCGGCTTTCCGATGTGCGCGAACACTGCTAGCCTCGTACCCAACTGGGGCCAACTGGGAAAGGGGCGGGGAAAAATGAACATGAATCTATCCGTTGGACAGGCAGGATTTGCGCCTGGGCGGTTGAGCCGCATCGCTGATCACCTGAATCGTGCCTATGTCGACAGTGGCAAGATTGCAGGGTGTCAGATCGCGGTGGCCCGACGCGGGCATCTGGCCTATTTTGAATCACTCGGTCAGATGGATCGCGAGAACGGCAAGGCGATGGGTGACAACACGCTTTTCCGCATCGCCTCGATGACCAAGCCGATTACGTCGGTGGCGCTGATGACGCTTTTCGAACGCGGCTATTTCCAGTTGAATGATCCTGTGCACCGTTTCATCCCCTCCTGGCGCGATCATCGTGTCTGGGTATCCGGGGAGGGTGACTCGATGGTCACCGAACGACCTCTCCGACCCATGAGCATGCGCGACATGTTATGCCACACCGGCGGTCTGACCTATGGCGCTCAACTGGAGGCTCTCGGGTCGCCTGCCGATGCAAACCCGGTGACGAAGGAATATTCGCGAGTTGGCATGAAAGGTGTCGAGGGAGAAAATCGCGAGAGCTTCCTGCAGAAACTTGCGCGTGTCCCGCTTCGTTATCAGCCTGGCGAGCGCTGGATGTACTCGTTGTCGACGGATGTCTGTGGCGCGCTGGTAGAGATCATCTCCGGCAAACCGCTCGACCGTTTTCTGGCAGAGGAAATCTTTGCGCCGCTGAAGATGACCGACACGTTTTTTGTCGTGCCACCGGAAAAACGCGATCGCATCGCCGCGAACTACACACGGGGTCCGGACAAGAAGCTGATGTTGATCGAGCCCGCCGGCAGAACCCGACACATGAGCGCACAGCCATTTTACTCCGGCGGCGGAGGACTGATCAGCACGACATCCGATTACCTGCGCTTCTGCGAGATGCTGCGCCGCGGAGGCGAGCTGGATGGCGCACGGATTCTCGGACCTCGAACCATTGAACTCATGCACCGCAATCATCTGAAGGGCGGCCGGGATCTGACCCAGATGGCGATTGGCGGTTTCTCCGAGACGGCGAACGAAGGCGTAGGCTTCGGGCTCGGTTTTGCATGCACACTGGATGCCGTCACTTCCGGCAGCCTGGTGGGAGGCGACTGGTACTGGGGCGGTGCTTTTTCGACCATCTTCTGGGTAGACGAAAAAGAGGATCTTTCGGTCGTGTTCATGACACAGCTGATGCCTTCCGGTGCATTCAATTTCCGTGGTCAGCTCAAGAGTCTTGTGTACTCTGCGATCGAGGATTGACCGCACCGTTCAACCTGCACCGAACCCTGACAAAACAACCAACAGACAGGTAACACTCGAATGTACGGTACCCCCGATTTCTGGCCTGCAGCGCCGGAACTGAGACGAATGGAAGTGCCACTGAAATTTCGTGGCAAGGATTACCTTGGTCATCTTGTCGCGCCACCTGCATCGATGGGACCCAGACCCCTGGTCATGGAGATTCACAACTACGCCGGTCTGAAATTCTTTGATGTGCATCAGGCGGAATATCTGGCCAGACTCGGTTATGTGGGACTTGCCATAGACGTGTATGGCGACATGATCCGTCCGGACGAGCGACTGTGGTCGACTGATCAGGCAAAACTCGCGAATCATCTGAACAAATCGTTTTCCGCCATGGTGGCACTGGACCATGACCATGAGTTTTTCCGGGCGATCCTCAAGGCCTGGCTCGATACAGGGCTGCAGCAGAGTTGTGTGGATTCGACGGTATCCGCCGCTGCGATCGGTTACTGCTTTGGTGGCGTGGCCGTGCTGGAAGCTGTTCGCGGTGGTCTGGATCTGTCAGGAGTCGTCTCGTTTCACGGGTTGCTGCAGACCGGTGAAGACGGCAGTCCAGCCAGTGTCGGCATTGTCCGGCCACCACTGAAACGCTGCGCGAACCAGTACAACACACAAACGATCGTGCAGATCGAAAATGGCGCTGACGATCATCTTGTGCAACTCGATAACCGGACCCGGTTCTGTGAGGAGATGAACAATGCCGGTGTCGCGTGGAATTTCCATGACTATGCCAGGACCCCTCACGGATTTGCGCTGCCGCCAACCCTCGGGCCGCCAGGGCACCTGCATGAGGCATCGGATCGCCGGTCGACGATGGCGATGCTGAACCTGTTTCGCGAGATTTTTCCCGGTGTCAGTCAGAATCGGGTCGCATGCAATGCAGCCGGTACAACGATACCCGCTTGAATAGCATCTGCATGAAGGCAGTGCTCCAGATCGAGGAGGTGAGGTCAGGCTGTCTGCGGTCTGGCTCCTGTGGACTGGCAAGACCGCAGTGTGTGTTCTGCCGGTCACCCTCTATTGCTCTCTTCGCAAACATGACCCTGTGTGTATCGCGCCGGTGTGACTCCAGCCCGGCGCATTTGGACAACTGAATAAGGAATGTAGTGGTGTTGAAGCGGTTCTTTCTTGGTCTGCTGGGCCTGCTGGTCGGTGTCGTGGCGCTGCTGGTCCTGGCGATCGTCCTGTTGCGTCCAGCTGAAAGCCCACCGATGACCATAGACTTCACGCGTCATCTGGCGAGTTACCACAGCGATTCCGGGGGCCGTGAGTCCACATTTGTCGGTACCCCTGGGGACGCCCGACTGATGGTTTCCTGTGATCAGGAGGTTGCCAACCTGTCCGTTCGGCTGAACGGACAGGACGTGGTGCAACCCGGGACAACAGTCACCTGTTCAGAAGGGTTCGATACTCCAGTCACGCTCGCTGTGGACAACACCATTGCGGTGGAACCTGGCGAGTTGATGGAAGGGTCGATTACGATTCGGGTGAAACAGAAGAGCGACGTCCAGCTGCATGTGCTGTCAAGAGTTCACTTCAACACCAACGTGAGCGACTTTGCTGCGGCGCGCGAGTTTTACGGCAAGCTCGGCCTTACCACCCTGTCAGGATTTCCGGATACCAATACGCAGGCCATGGCGCGGGCGATCGGTATCGAGACGCCAACAGCCTACGATGGCTCCAAGGGGGATTGGGCGGGTGGATACCTGCTGCACGGCGAATTGATCGGGCTCGGTTTCCTGGGCGGGACGATCGACCTCATCGAGTTCACCATTCCGCGTAATGATGAACCGCCCTATGCGCAGCTCAATCATCTGGGCATGGCCAAAGCTGCGTTGCACACGACTGACATCGAGGCAGACTTCCGCTATCTGACCGGACAGGGTGTGCACTTTCTTTCGCCGCCAGTCAGCCGGGCCGACGGCACACGGTTTGTCATCTTCACCGATCCGGACGGTACCTTTTACGAGCTGAGCGAAGTACCTTCGACCGAGGATGACAAGGCTGGTGATACCCCAACCACGCATCTCAAAGGTTTTGGGCCACTGACGGTCAATGTCAGCGATTTCGAACGCTCCCGTGCCTGGTATCAGATGTTTGGCTACGAGGTCACCCGAACCCTTCCGGGGACGGAGTCTGCGGAAGTGGCTAAGGCGATGGGCTTCAACGAACCTTTCAGCATCGAAGGCGCGATCCTCACCCATGGGGTGGATGGCTCCACCATGGAACTGGTTCGGTGGCTGGCGCCTTACAATCCGGAGCGGGCGTATCCCATTCCCGTGAATCATCTCGGCATACATCGCACCGCCCTGGCGACCACCGACATCGCTGCGGATGTGGCAACCCTGAAAGCACAGGGCGTCGAGTTTGTTTCACCTGTCACACCCTGTTGTTCCGGTCCGGATGCCTCCGGCAGCATCGTCGCGTTTTACGATCCCGACGGCACCATTGTCGAACTGGTGGAACAGTCCGCAGTGAGCTGGCTCATGCCCTCCCTGCTGAGAGTGCGCAACCTGCTGATGTAGGCTTGGCCGGCCATTGGAGTGTCGGACAATCTGCGTCATCACATCGCGTGGTTTCGCTCGTGAAGCAACCCCATCAGAGCGCGCGATCAGGTCGACGGGTTGATCACGATCTTTCCGAAGTGCTGATTTTTCGCCATTCGACGCAATGCCAGTGGCGTATCCGCGAGTGAAAAAGTGCTGTCGATCGGCAATCGCAAGGTACCGTTGTTCACCGCCTCATGCAGGTCGTGTCGTACCCCTTCAACGATCAGTTCCACCTCTCTGGCGTTGCGCGTCCGGAAGGTCACACCGACGTAATGGATCCGCCGCAGCGCGTGCAGATCGAAGTTGAATTCAGCCTTCTCGCCGGCGAGGCGTCCGACATTGACAATACGTCCACCGATCCGTGTCGCCAGAAGGTTGCCGTTTGCATAGGTTCCGGAAAGTTGATCGATGATCAGATCCACACCTTTGCCATTGGTTGCACCGTGAACCTGCTTCACCCACTCGTTGTCGCCACTATCGATCACCAGATCTGCACCATATTCCGCGAGCCGTTCCCGTCGGGTTGCGGAAGTCGATGACCCCAATACAAGACCGGCACCGAGGAACCTGGCCATTTGCATCGCCATGAGTCCCACCCCGGAACTCGCGCCCTGGATGAGTACGCTCTGACCTGGAGCAAGTTTTCCATTGGTAACCAGCGCATCGTGCATCGTGTTGAGCGCGACGGGCAGGGTGGCGGCCTGCTCGAAGCTGGTGCCGGGAGGAATGGGGTACATGCGCCGGGCATGACCGATGGCGAATTCAGCATAGGCACCACCACCAGTGGCCATGACACGATCCCCAACGGACCATTCGGTGACGTTCTGACCGAGTGCGATGATCTCACCGGCCCATTCCAGACCTAACGGCAGTCCCGGGCCGCCGGTACTGCCGTGTGCGGCGCCCCGTACCATGGCGAGATCTGCACGATTGAGTGCAGACGAGCGCACCTTGACCAGCACCTCGTCCGGGCCGGGCAGCGGGACTTCAACGTCCTGCAGAACCGGACCATCAGGACTCGAAACGATCGCCCGCATTCAGTTTCTCCACGTAAGTATCGGTTCCGTGAGTTGATTCGGAAGTCCGTCATGTTCCGGCAACGGGCTCTTCATCAGCGAGGATAACGGGTCGTTTCGAAGATTGCCTGCAGTGTGAAGGCACGGAAAGCGGTTGCGCGAAGGAGGTGGACCTGCGGTTTGTGTGCAGGGCGGGCAGGTTACACGGTGGCCGGATCAACTCTGCGCACAGAGTCCGGCCCTGTTGACCGGAACCGAATGGAAGTTAGCGGCTTTTGTCTTTTTCCACCCGCATTCCAGTCCACAACAGCATGGTGATCTGGTCAGCCACCTGTTCTATGTCGATGGTCTGATCGCGAAGCCACCACAGGGTCACAAAATGCAGCGCCCCAACCATCCCGTAGGCCCATGCGTTGGCGACGGAGGGATCTGCCCCACGGGCGGTCCGGTAGGCCGCGATGGTTTCAGAGAACTGTACCGCGGTGCCGTCCGCCAGGATCAGCGATTTGCGAACACGATCGTCCCCGGCGCTGCCAAACGTGACAAAGAGGTACAGATGTCGGTCGGCTTCGGCGTGCCGGAGATAGCCGCTGACAAGACGCCGCACGGCATCACGGGAGTCTGAGGCGTCGGCCACCAATTTGGTGACATCGTTGGACATGCGCGCGGTCAGCCGCCGCGCGAGCGCAAGCACCAGCGCATCCCGATCACCGACGCCACGGTACAGGATGGGTTTGGTGACACCGGCTTCGGCGGCGATGGCATCCAGCGAAACTGCCGGCCCCTGTTTGCGAATCAGTCGCTCCGCTGCCGCGAGCAGGGATTCCCGATCAGCGATGACGCCGTTGACGACGGTTCGTCCGGCCGGCCGGGTCTGCGCGGCGCGCTCGGACGCAGGTTCTGGGATGGCTTGGACGAATCCATGCGCTTAAATTACCACAAGTAGATTATAGTCGCGAAACTACGTCGAGTGTTCATGGCCGACAATAAGGGGGATCCCGCAGTACCAGCGGTGACGATAGTCGAAGACGGTTCCCTGGTATACCGGTGTGGCGGCAGGCAACCGAAAAAATGTATCGCGTATCAGTACGGAATCCAGGATTTCAGGAACGATCACCGGCCGCCGCGACGGTCAGCTTGTCGATCGTGCCAGCGACCCTGGTCGGACGGATCTTCATGTGGTGTCGATGTAATGGACGCTCGATTCCTGCATCAATCACAAACCAGCAATGCGTTTAACCAGAGGAGAAATGGTCATGAAATTCGGATTGGCATTTGCCAGCAGCATTGGCATCGAAGGGTCGGCCGCGCTGGATGTCTGCAAGACTGCCGAAGCGGCGGGGTTCGAGTCGCTCTGGGGTGGTGAGCATGTCATTCTGCCCTCCACGATCGAATCGAAGTATCCCTATACAGCGGATGGCAAGATTCCGGTAGCGCCCGACACGCCTGTGCCCGACCCGTTGATCTGGCTTGCCTTCGCTGCGGCGGCCGCGCCGACAATGCGCCTTGGCACCTGCATCCTGATTGTGCCGCAACGAAATCCCCTTGTGCTTGCGAAGGAACTTGCAACACTCGACCGTCTCTCCGGAGGTCGGGTGGAACTCGGTCTGGGGGTAGGCTGGATGAAAGAGGAGTTCGATGCGCTGGGTGTGCCGTGGGCGAAGCGGGGTGCACGCAATGATGAGTACATTGCTGCCATGAAGGCACTCTGGTCTGGCCCGGAAGCTTCCTTTGAAGGTGAATTCGTCCATTTTGAATCGGTCACCTGCAGCCCACGACCGGTGCACGGATCGATTCCGGTGATTGTCGGTGGTGACTCCGAAGCAGCGATCCAGCGCGTCGTCCGTCTCGCCGATGGTTATTTCCCCGGGGAAGGTGATGTCCAGCGACTGGGTGAACTGATTCGCAGGGTACGGGAAGGGGCCGTCAGAGCGGGCCGCGACCCCGCCAGCATCGAGATCAACGCGATGTTCGGCCAGCAGATGGCGGATCCGGTGGCCGGAGCCGAGCAACTCGCCGAACTGGGTGTAGGCCGCATCATGGTGCCAGCCTTTTTCTTCGCGGGTCCCGGCGGGCTGGATCGGCTGCGTGAGTTTGGCGATCGAGTCATTCGCGCTGTGAGGTGATCCTGTTTGAACAATATCCGGTGCGAGAGGGGAAGTCCGTCCTCTCGCCGGACTCGGTGGACGGTATGGCCCGAGATCACTGCCGGGCTGTGTCCACTGCAATCGCGTGCATCACAAAAGACTGCAGGCTGTTCGACATCACTTCCGGTGGATACACCCAGTAGGGAAGGCTCTCAAGGGCGCCAAAAACAAACCCGACCAGGAGCGAAGGTTCCGTCTGACGAATGGAGCCATCCTCCATGCCGTCGCGCACAATCGACTGCAACCCCTGAAGCATCTCATGCCGCCCTGCGAGCAGGCGTTGCAGGATCTCGTCGGGAAGGTGGGCAACCAGAGCAAACGCGGGCGGCGACTCTTCCTGCACGAGACACTGAAAAGCTTCGACAAACCCGAGCAGTCGCGACAGGCCGCTGCCAGATGCGCTGACGCTGCGTTCCACACAAGCCAGCAGCAACTCCTGGGTGCGGATGAAAGCCTGGGCCAGAATCTCTTCCTTGCTTTCGAAATAGTGATAGAGAGCGTTGTAGGAAAGACCGAGCTCGCGAGCGATGATCTCCATCGACGCCCCGGTGTAGCCGAGTTGGTGAATGCAGCGCGTTGCTGCGCGCAAGATGGTGTCGCGACGTGCGTTGCGTTGTTCTGCCTTGGCGGCAACCCACGGACTTTCCCGATTCGTTACGACGGTCTGCTGCTTGCGTGGCTTCAACTTTGACTTTTTTGTTGGTGAACTCATGGTGCCAGTGCCTGCGCCACCAGGCGCTGAAGTTCGTCGCGGAGTGTGGCTTCGCCCAACTCCCGACTGAGTTGCGCATACGAAAGTGTATACAGCCCGCTGAGGAGTATCCCGACCGTTGAGGCAACATCACACTCGCGAATCGAGCCGTCAGCGATTCCGCGGAGGACGATCGAATGCAGGCGTGCCTGGTGCGCTGTGTCGCGTTTGCCGATGGCGGTCAGGCGGGCACGTGTGAGATGGACCAGAAGCCACGACCCGGGTAGCGGCTCGGCCTCGATCAGTTCACGAAACCGCAGGACAAAAACCTGCATCTGGTGGTTACCGCTGCCCTCGGCGTGCTCCGCGAACTCCGTGCATCTTTCGATCAGACCGAACGACCTTTCGAAACAGCCGTAAAGGATTTCTGCCTTGCTCCTGAAGTAGTAGTACAACGCATTGGTCGACAGTCCCAGGTCGGCCGCGATTCCCATCATGGACGTCCGTGCATAACCCAGTTCGTTCAAGCGAATGGTCGCAGCGCGAAGGATCAGTTCGCGACGCGCCTGCGTCTCGTCACGTTTCGCGATTTTCCAGGCGGTGGCCTTGCCTCGGGTCATCAATACACTTCCTGCATGCCGGAATTGTACTCGCAAGACCATCTCGTAGAACAGGCACCCATAAGGTGAGATAAAATTAAATAATTGTGATGACGGTACAAATAATGTAGTTTCGTCAAAGATCAATGGGAGACACGCGATGTCCATGCTGAAGAACGTTCTGCACACGCTGGCAACACTGTTCCTGTTGTTCCAGGCGATGACGCAGGTTGTGGTGGCTGCTGAGCCGGCCCCCGGAGAAGCGCTCTATCTCGCCCGATGTGCTTCGTGCCACAGTGTTGCCGATGGCACCAGCGCACAGCGCCTGGAAAAGGCTCCGTCGCTGGATGAAATGCGCCAGATGTCTGCCGACCGGGTGTTCTTTTCGATGCTCAGCGGCATGATGAAATCCCAGGCCGCCGGATTGGGCTACCCGGAGATGGGAGCGATCACGATGTTTGCGTCGGCCGGGACACAACCCGGCTTTGTTCCGGAAACGGCGTCGATGTGCACCGATCGTGACATTGATCTTCAGCCGGTCGTCGCAGGTTGGGGTTTTGATGACCGCAGTACCCGGTCGTTGGGAACGCAGCAGACCACCCTGAGTGAAAAGAACATTTCATCGCTCAGGCTCAAATGGGCGTTTGCGCTGCCTGGTACCTCGGAGCTGCGTTCGCAGCCGGTTGTGACCACCGACACGCTGTTTGCTGGTGCGTCGAGCGGACACGTGTTTGCCCTGGACCGCTTCACCGGTTGTGTGAAATGGCATACCGCCACTCCACTCCGAACCTCGCTGACGCTGGGTCAGCTGCAACAGGATGGCGTACAGCGTGCGGCGCTCTTTTTTGGAGACTCGAGTGGCTCTGTGACGGCGTTGGATGCAGCCAGTGGCAAGGTCATCTGGCGTGTTGGAGTCGGGTTGTTCGATGCCACCATGCTGACCGGAGCCGTGGTCCAGCACGGAGCGGTGCTGATTGTGCCGATATCGTCCGCGGAGGTAGGGCTGGCTGCCGATCCGGCTTACGAATGCTGCAGAACACACGGGGGCGTGCGCGCCCTCGATGCGAACACCGGTGCCGTATTGTGGACTCATCACATGACGGCTGATGCGGAAAAAACCACGAAGAGCAGTAGTGATGTGCAGTTGTGGGGACCATCCGGTGTGCCGGTGTGGGCCACTCCAACGATCGATGCCGGACGCGGCGTTGTTTATGTCGGCACCGGCGAAAACTACTCTTCGCCAACATCGGATCGCAGTGATTCGATCGTGGCTCTCGACCTGAAGACTGGAGCGGAGCGGTGGGCATTCCAGGCGCACACAGGAGATGCCTACAACACGGCGTGCGATCAGGTTCCACCCGGCCCCAATTGTCCAAAGGAAAACGGTCCCGACTTTGATTTTGGTGCCGCGGTTGTCATCACCACCGATTCCCGCGGCCGGGAACTCCTGTTGGCGGGACAGAAGTCAGGGGACGTGTATGCGCTTGATCCGGATGCCGCGGGCAAGGTGGTCTGGCATCGACAACTCGGCGCGGGTTCGAAGCTTGGTGGCGTGCATTGGGGCATCGCCGTAGCCGAAGGCCGTGTTTACGTGCCAATAGCCGACCCGCCGTTTCCGATTCCTGGCTACGAACCGAAGCCTGGCGTCCATGCGCTGTCCCTCGACGACGGAAAGGTTCTTTGGGAACACCCTCTGGAGCGTGGATGCACAACGGATCTGATGACGTACTTTCAGCGGGACAAACTGTATCCGGACTGTTCGTTCTATTTTGGACCATCGGCGGCGCCGACCGTGTTACCCGGCGTACTTGTCATCGGTGGGCTCGACGGCAGGATCCGCGCGCTCGATTCCAGAACCGGCGCAGAACTGTGGACCTTCGAGACGGTGAAGGAGTTTGTTACGGTCAACGGCATCGCCGGACACGGCGGATCGATCGATGCGGGTGGTGCGATCGCGGCCGGGAACATGTTGTACATCCAGTCGGGTTACAGTCAGTTTGCCCAGCTTCCCGGCAATGTGCTGCTTGGTTTTGAAGCACAGTGATGAGCATGCTCTCACTACGAATGATCTGTGCCGATACCAGCTGCTGCCTGCCTCGCAATCACTGCCCGGCGTCGTTATGCTCGTTCGGTCGCCCTTCCGGGCATCTGATCGCGTCAGGAGACAACAATGCAGTTCACCGCGGCCGTCCGGCGGGCGAAGACAGGCGCCTGCGCGATGAAGCGCCTTGCCGGGTTCGGCATCGTCGTGCTCCTCCTCGCTGCCTGCTCCGAAGGGGACAACTCCCCAACGGTGGATGCACCATCGGCTGAACCTGGTGATGGTGCAGCAGCCACCACGCCCGAACCTTCAGTCCCTCCCTGCGAAGAACTCAACGGTATTCGGACGGTGTGCGGGTTCAGTAATCCGGAAGACCTGGTGGTTGTGCCGGGTGGAGATTTCCTGCTCGTGAGTGAAATGGGAACCTTCCTCTCCGATGCGCCGGGTACGCTGTCGCTGCTGGACGTCCGGCAGGAGGAGCGTCGTGACCTCCCGATCATCTGGCAACCGGGCCCGATGGACGAACGCTGGGGAGATGCCAACTGCCAGGCGCCTGCCCCCGCACGGCTGAGCCCTCATGGCATCGACCTGTTGACCCGGGACGATGGACGACACCAACTGCTGGTAGTCAATCACGGCGACGAACAGGTGGAGTTCTTCGAACTGGTGCTGCGTGACGCAGATTGGCAGCTGCAGTGGATGGGCTGCGCCAAACCTCCTGGCGATCCATTCATCAATGATGTCGCCGGTCTGCCCGACGGTGGTTTTGTCGCGACCCACATGTGGGACAAGGGAATCCCCTTCGACGATGTGGTGGCCCGTCTGACCGCGGGCGAGGCGACCGGCTGGGTCTGGCAGTGGCTACCTGCCGACGGATTCACCAAGCTGCGCGAGTCGGACGACCTGATGCCCAACGGCATCACGGTCTCACCAGATGGCAACACGGTTTTTGTCAACGTCTACATGGGCAACAAGACGGTCAGATTCAACCGCAGCACCGCCGTTCGCGAAGGTGAATTCAAAGTGAAGAATCCCGATAACATCGTCCTTGGTGCCGATGGCCACCTGTGGGTAGCGTCACACCTCAACGACCCTGTTGAGGGGCGATGTCCGGACGGACATGCAGGTCCGTGTCTGCTTCCGTTCCAGATCTTCAAGGCAGATCCCGCGACCATGACGGCAGAAGTGGTGTTCAAACACGACGGTGCGCCAATGGGCTACGTCACCGTGGCGTTGCCTCATGCGGGTCGAGTCTATCTTGGTACCGCTTCGGGCGATCGACTGGCGAGTATCGCTCTCGAGTAGCGAGTATCGACACCCTGCGTGAGTCCTGCGTGGGGCCCGTGGCGCGGGGATCGGCGGCCACGTGGTGCAGGCGATCTGCGACCTCGTGTTGCGGGTACGATCCGGTCGGCAAGGGCGAAGGCTGGAGGGTGATGAGGGGTAGAGACAAGCCTCTGGCCCGGGACCGGCTCCCAGTGCACTTTTTCATGCCGCGATCTCCAGGTCGCGGTGGACGGTGTGCGGTGTGCGTCTCATTGCCGGGAGGGAAAAGTCTGATCAGCCGGAGTTCCCCATATAATCCGTGGCAGCATCCCACCCTGCCTGGCATGGGTGGAAATCCGGTTGAATCCGTGCGTTTGCGAGCAATCTGAAGGAACTGGCATGGGGCATCTGTTGACCTCCACCATCAAAACAACGGCGGCGACGGCTGGATCATCAGCCCTCGACGAGCGTGCCGTCATCGAGGCCTGGAATGATACCGCGCGACCGTTGCCCGAGCATGGTCTGGCTCGCCTGTTTCAGGATCAGGTCCAACGTGCACCCGACCGTATCGCAGTGGTCGAAGACTCCCGGGAACTGACTTACGGGGAACTGAATAGTCGAGCCAATCGACTTGCACGTCATCTGCAGCAATTGGGGATTGACCATGGGTCCATGGTGGCGATCTCCATGCCGCGCTCCGTGGACATGATTGTTGGGGTATTGGCCATCATCAAGGCTGGCGGAGTTTATGTGCCGCTGGATCCGGAATACCCGCAGTCTCGACTCGATTTCATGGTTGCCGACACCGCCGCACCGGTTGTCGTCACGATTACCGAACTTGCATCGCGATTTTCCGGTTCGGCGGCTCACATCCTGCGCCTTGATGAACTGGGCGATGCGTTGAGCAGTTTGTCGGACGTCGATCTGGAACCGCGCAATGCCACTGACTCGCTGGCTTACGTCCTTTACACCTCGGGATCCACTGGCCAGCCCAAGGGTGTGATCATTCCGCAACGAGCGGTAATCCGACTTGTCATCAATACGAACTTTGTACAGATCGTCCAGCAGGATCGTGTTGCGCATGCATCCAATTCATCCTTCGATGCGGCGACGTTTGAAATCTGGGGTGCGTTGCTGAATGGTGCAGCGCTGGTGATCGTTTCCCGGGAAACGCTGTTGTCGCCATCGTCCCTGCGCAGGGAGATCACGCGCTCGGCGATCACGACGATGTTCCTCACCACCGCACTGTTCAATGAATATGGCAATGGCGAGCCCGAACTGTTCGCAGGGCTCACGCATCTGGTGTTTGGTGGCGAGGTGGTTGATCCAAAGGCCATCAAACGGATTCTTCAGGCAACGCCTCCGGCGCGTCTGATCAATGGCTACGGGCCTACCGAGACCACCACCTTTGCCTTGTGGCATGAGGTTCCGATGGCTCCAGGGGTTTTTGATGACTCCAGGCCAGTGCCCATCGGTCGACCTCTGGCAAACACGCGAGTCCATATTCTTGACGAGCTTCTGCAACCCGTACCGATTGGCGCCGAAGGAGAGATTCACATTGAAGGCCCGGGACTGGCAGAAGGCTATCTGAACCAGCCGGAACTGACCGCTGAGAAGTTCATTGCCCTTTCTGAGGGTCACATGGTTTCCCGTCTGTACAAGACAGGGGATCTCGGACGATGGACGCCGGACGGTCTGGTGGAGTACCTGGGTCGAACGGACCAGCAGATCAAACTGCGCGGATTTCGAATCGAACTCGGTGAGATCGAATCCACCTTGCGGCGATGCCCCGGGGTTCGCGAAGGCGTCGTTCTTGTTTACGAACACCCGCCAGGAAACAAGTTCCTGCACGCCTATGCAATGCCTGACGGTGCATTGACCGTCTACGAAGGCGACGTGCGACAGTTTCTGGCAGAGCAGTTGCCCGCGCATATGATACCGGCCCGCATTTCCATCGTTGATCAGATGCCCCTTACCGCCAACGGCAAGATCGACCGGCAAGCGCTCCGTTCCGTTGGCCGTGTGGAACCCAGATCGCTGGATGCAAGCGTGTCGCCTCTGGAGCGGCAACTTGTGTCGATCTGGGCGGATGTTCTCGGGATGGCAGCCGATACCATCGACGTCCGTGCGGATTTCCTCGAACTCGGTGGCAATTCGCTGATCGCTGTCCAGATCGGCAATCGTCTGGCTTCAGTTCTCAGACTTCAACTGTCGGTGCGCGAAGTACTTGAACTCGGCACGATCAAACGTATTGCCGGGCTGCTGGCGTCTTCAAGCTCGCGACCCCTGGTCGAACCCGATCTTGCGGGGCTGGAGATGGAACTTCGGTATCCAGCTACCGCGTCGCAGCAGCAGGTTGCCTTTTTTTCCCTGCTGGTCCCAGGAACACGAGCCTACCTGACACAATCACTCATCACGTTTCGGGGTACGTTGGACCTGCACGTCCTGCGTCAGTCAATACAGGATGTGGTAGACCGTCACGAACACCTGCGCACCACCTACCGGCGCGATACTGCCGGGAGACTGTACGGCGAAGTTGCGTCGAAACTTCAGGTTGAGGTACCCCTCCTTGATCTGCGCCACTTGCCGCGAAACGCCCGTGACAGAGCGGTCGACGCGAAAGTCAGCGAAGTACTTCAGGCAGGCATTGACCCTGCCGAACTTCCGCTCGCCAAGTGGTTCGGTTTCCAGCTTGAAGCGGATGAGTACCGGGTGCTGATGCTCGAGCATCACTACGTTCACGACGGGTGGTCCTTCAGGCTTTTCCTGAAGGAACTTTCCCTTTGTTTCGATGCGCGTTCCAGAGGTCGTATTCCCGACCTTGTCCCGGCGACACAGTTTCGGGTGTATGCCGCGTGGCAGCGGCAGTGGCTGGAATCGAACGAGGCAGCCGGGCTTTTGCGCCAGTGGGTCGAGTATCTCGATGGATGTGAACAGGCCTTGCTGCTGCCGATGGTGGCACCCCGACCTCGAGTTCCGACTCTGACCGGTGGTCAATTGCGTCTTCACCTTTCCCCACAGGTCATGGAAACCGTGAGCATGCGCGCCGCGGATCTGCGGTTGACACTTTTCCAGTTCATGTTCGGCGTGTTCGCAATGCTGCTGGGTCGTTACGCGGGAAAATCCGATTTCCTGCTGGGCACTTCTGCCGCAAACCGTACCAGTGCGGCATGGGAGTCCGTGCTCGGCATGCTGGTCAATGTCGTACCGGTTCGCATCCGATTCGACTCTGACGCTAAGGTGGCAAAAAACCTTCTCGCTGTTGCCGATTCGTTGCAGTGGGCGGTCGAAGGAGCGGCCATGCCATTTTCGACGATCGTCGAAGCGGTCCACCCGCAGCGTGCTCCAGGATTGCTGCCGCTCGTACAGATTCACTTCAGTTCGCACAACGCTCTCAGTCGCAATCTGACCTTTGGTGATCTCCGCTGGGACGTTGTTGAAGCACTCCCCAACGGCACTTCGAAGTTCGATCTCGGTGTCATCACGATTCCGCATGGCAAGGGAGGCGGACTTGATCTGCTGTTTGAGTACAATGACAGCCTGCTGGATCGAGACCAGGTGGAGGGCATTGCCAGCGCTTACCAGGTCCTGCTGAGGGATGAATCCCTCCCGCGTGAGGAGCTGCGAATCGGCAAGGTCGTCGATCAAACGGGAAATCCGCCCTGTGATCTACCGGAACCCGTGCCGTATGTTCCACCGGCGTCTCCTGTCGAGCTTCAGCTTGCTGCCATCTGGACGGAGATACTTGGGGTCGAGCACATCGGCATCGACGACAACTTTTTCCTGCTGGGTGGGCACTCCCTGCTGGCCGCACGCATGGCCGTCAGGATCAATGCGCTGGCCGGAGTCGAATTGCCGTTGAGTGTGCTGTTTGAAGCGCCAACCATTCGGACACAGGCAGACCGCCTGAAGGTCCATGTTGGCGTTCCAGATCCCGTGGGTGACCAATTCATCAACGTGATCAGGCGTTCCACCGGTCGGGGCAATGTGATCTGTGTCGGCGGACACATCATTGAGGCGTTGACCTTGCTCCCCCAGTCGACAGGAATTCTTTATGCAGGCAGCGGGTCCATGGATCCGGTTCGATTCCATCGGTCTGGTGTCAAACGTGCGGTGCGTCGGTATGTCGACGGAATACTGCGACTCAATCCCGAAGGTCCATTGGTTGTGGTGGGATTCAGCTATGGTGGACTGGTGGCCTACGCGCTGGCCGAGCGCTTGCAGCAGTGCCTCAAGATACCCGTCGTCGCTGTTCTGCTGGAGCCTTCGTTGACGAGTATCCAGAGTCGGTCGATCTTCCGCGTGCTTCGTGACACCGCAGGAATCGTCAGGCGTCGGTTGATGCGTTCAAGTGCACTGGCTGGTTTGTTCCTGGGTAGCGAACGGACCTCGGTGAATCGAACGGATGAATCCCGACCTATCGATGCCGACTGGGAAGATGATGCCGAATGGCGACGTGTCGGTCCCGTACTGCGGCGCAATATAGCTCGCTATCGGCCAGGGAAGACTGCGGCTCACGGTGTGCATCTGATCGTCGGAGACTATTGGGCAGAAAAAAATCTTGCTGACTTTCAGCGTCGTTTTGCCCCGACTCCCCATATCCATCACCAGGGTGTGGTCAGTCATCACGAAGTCGTCCAAAGCGACCTCTGCGTGGCAGCCTGGCGCAAGTTGATCATCCGATTGGCAGATGGTGATCGGTTTGCGGATCGATAAGTTGCTGGCCACCACTGTATTGCGTGGCCGTTGCGCTCATCACGGGTGGGTGGGGCTCAGGATCACTTCACCAACGGCCGTTCCAGCCTCTCGACCAGAGTTCACTACGCATGAATGAAAACAAGGTGAATGCACACCTTTGGCCACTCGACCAATCGAGGATCAATGGTGATACCCGCTACGGACTCAGGCTCGAACGCGACGGTTATGCCGATACCGAGATCTGGTACCAGGTGCCAGAACTGCTTGCCGGATCAGTGACCGATCGGTGTGATCCGTTCCTGGTGGCGGTGTTGTTCCATCTCATGCAGGCCGGATCCCACGTACACGTGCACGGTGCGGTAACCGGCTCGCTGGTCCGCAATCTGCAGCGCTTCATGGAGGTAGTCACTGTCTGGTGGCCAACAGAGTGTTTTCCCGTCGAGATTGAAGCCGACGCGTTGCTGCCTGGTCGAACTGCGACGCGCGATGAGAGCATCATGCTGTATTCCGGTGGGCTTGATGCCAGAAGCGCCTTTCACTGGCATCGATTGAAAAAGTCCCGCGAATACATCCCGCCCATATCCAACGCCATCCTTGTGCGCGGATTGAATATCAGGCTGGACGAAGAAAGGAAATACGAACTGGCGTTCAATGCAGCACAACGAAGCCTCGTCGAATATGGTGTTCCTTTGCACAGGCTCTCCACCAACTGGTTCAACGAAACACCTTTCTGGCCAAGTTCTCACGGCTCGTTGCTTGGCTCACTGTTGCAACTGTTTGAAGGGACCTTCGCCGCTGGCGTACTTGGCAGTTCATCAACCTATTTCGACCTTGATCCATGGGGGTCACATCCTCTGCTGGATCGTTGGCTGGGTAGCGATAGCATGCCAGTACGGGTTGATGACTATCGACTGAACCGTCTGGGGAAAAGCGCATTTCTGGCCCAGATCGAAGGCGCAACCGAAGGACTCCTGGTCTGTCATTACTTTGATGAGCGCGGCAATTGTGGACAATGCGAAAAGTGTCTGCGCACCGCACTCAGTTTCCTCGCTTCCGGACATCCTCTACCACCCGCGTTGAACATCGCCACACCGATTGATCGCTCCATCGCGACAAAGAACATGGGTCGCGTGAATTATCCATCGAGCATGGAAGTGATTGAGGCGTCCCTGGTTCGATTCCATGAAGACCATTCCTTGCGTCAGCGCTATCCGCGCATCTACAGGAAGTTGCGGACACTGAAAATCCGGAAGCACGCCCAGGCCTTGATGCGTTCATTGCCGCTGGTGTGGCGACTCAATCGATTGATCGGGGACGATTGACGAGACCGTTCAGATGCTGGTCGTGCTGGGTCGTGCTGTGAACGACTGCCTGGCAGTCGTACTCGCTGCAACGAAGGGGAGCAGCTGCGCGAGTACCAATATAAAAAGTGGCGTCGACGGCACAAACCCTGTTTTCGTGAAGGCCCAGGATCCGTGTCGGCGTTCCTTCGCCTGCCGATCCGCGGCACTTCCGTTCCGCAATCGCGATCGTGACAGCGGGTAGAACAAACTGTCAGACTTTGCCGCACGGGAGAAACTGCATCGGTTCACCACTTGAACAGGGGAAAACATGATCATTGGGGAATATGGCAAGTATGACGGACTGGGTCTCGCAGAACTGGTAAGACGAGGAGAGGTCTCGATCCAGGACCTGGTCGACAGCGCGTTTGATGCCATCAGCCGCATCAATCCGTCTCTGAACTGCGTAGTGCAGCAGTTGCCGAAGCTCGCAACGAAGGACATCAAGGCGGGCATTCCCCATGGCCCGTTTCGCGGCGTGCCTTTCCTGGTCAAGGAATTTGGCATGCATTTCAAGGGCATGAAGTCGTCGCATGGCTCCCGTCTCGGAGCCGACATCACCTATCCGGCCGATACGGAACTGATGCGTCGCTGTCGCGCGGCGGGCCTGGTGACGATCGGGACGACGACGACGCCGGAAATGGCCTTCAACGCCAGTTCGGAAGCGCTTGTCTACGGTCCTACACACAACCCGTGGAATCTTGCCTACTCCGTTGGCGGGTCGTCCGGTGGCTCAGGTGCCGCGGTTGGCTCAGGCATCGTGCCAGTGGCGCATGCCAACGACGGTGGCGGTTCGATCCGAATCCCGGCCGCCTGCAACGGTGTCGTAGGCATGAAGCCGACCCGGGGCCGGACACCTGCAGGACCGGACAACGGGATCGCTCTGTGGGGCCTGGCAGTCGAGTTCGCCGAAACGCGGAGCGTACGTGATTCGGCCGCACTGCTCGACGCCCTCGCGGGCCCGGATGACGGTTACTTCTATGTCGCCGAGCCTCCTCGGCGCAGCTTTCTTGCTGCCGCAATGACCCCACCGAAGGCTCTGCGCATCGGCGTTGTCGACCGCGTCCCTGGTGGCCGCCGCATTACTCGCGAGTTGCGGCAGCGACTGGACGATACGGTTGCATTGCTCGAAGACCTTGGACATCGCTGCCAGGTGGTCCGCCTCGACTACGACAGCGACGCTTTCAACGAATCGACGATCCGCCTCTGGGCGGCGACGCTGGGTAGCGGAATGGAATCGTTTGCGGCGATGACGGGGAGGAAGATTGGTCCGGATACTGTCGAGGCGGTCACTCTCGAGGTGTACCGTCACGCGCAGTCGCTGACGGGGATGCAGATGCAAGAGGCGATGGCAGTTCAGAACACGGTGTCCCGCACAGTCGGCATGGTGATGCGCGACCATGACGTCCTGCTGACTCCAGGACTTGCCCGCGACGTGGCGAAACTCGGCGAACTGGACCAGAACGCTTCGGGTGTCACGCCGCTCGCCTGGTGGGCACAGATCATTTCCGACTACTCCGCGTTCACTGCCTTGTTCAACACCACCGGCCAACCGGCGATCATGCTGCCGCTTTGGCAGGCAAAATCCGGGCTGCCGCTCGCCATGCAGTTCGTCGGCCGACTCGGCGATGAAGAAACCCTGTACAGCCTTGCGGGGCAACTCGAACAGGCGTTGCCGTGGGCCGGGCGGCGACCGCCGGTCTATTCCTGAGGCAGGGGGCGCAAGGAAGGGGAGGCAGGTGGACAATCCCGATGTTGCCGGTTCGCCGCTTCCTCTTCATCCGCTACCCGAACAAGGGATTGGAAGGCTTCGTTCTGCGAAAGCCACACCTTCCCCTTCAGGTCATGCAGCAAATGCGAACGTGTCAGGGCATCCATCACCGGTCCCTTGACTTCCGACAGATGCAAACTGATCCCACCGTCGGCCAATCGGTGGTTGATTGCTTCCACGCTTTCGAGTGCGGATGCGTCGATGGCGTTGACCGCCGAACACATCAGGACAAGGTGGCGGAGGTTGGGATGCTCGGCGACTTGCTCCAGCACAAACTCTTCCAGCCAACGTGCGTTGAGATAGGTCAGGCTCTCGTCGATGCGGATCGTCAGAATTCGCGGATCGGTAAGGACCTTGTGGCGCTTCACATTGCGGAAGTGTTCGGTGTCCGGAACTCGTCCGACAATCGCGGCGTGCGGGCGCGATGCGCGCCACAGGAAAAGTGCCAGGCTCAAACCTACTCCGGCGATGACACCTGGCTCCACCCCACTGAGGAGCGTGACAAGAACGGTTATGGCCATCGCGGCGAAATCGTGCCTTGAATAAACCCAGAACGAGCGAGGCGTCCTGAAATCAACAAGACTGAGCACAGCGACAATGATCGTTGCCGCCAGGGCGGCAATGGGAAGTGACGCGAGCAACGGCGTCAGGAACAGCGCAGCAATCGCGATGCCAACGGCAGTAAACGCTCCTGCGGCAGGCGTCTGTGCGCCTGCATCAAAATTGACGACAGAGCGCGCAAAGCCACCGGTTACCGGATAGCCGCCAGTGAAGCTGGCTGCAACGTTGGCGGCACCGAGCGCGACCAATTCCTGATCCGGTTTGATCCGCTGGCGCTTTTTGGCAGCAAGCGTCTGCGCGACCGACACGCTTTCGACGAAACCGATCACCGACAGCAACAAGGCCGGCACCGCCAGCTGCTGCCACAGTGCTGCATCGAACAGCGGTACGGTAAACGGGGGCAGACTCTGCGGGATGTGGCCTACAACCTTGACACCTGCCGCCTCCAGATCGAGCAGCACCACAGCCAGGGTGGCCACAAGTATCGCTGCAATCGGGCCTGCCTTGGCCGTCAGATCAGCGACGCGTGGCTTCAGGCCCAGAGTGGTAAGCAGTGGTTTCAACCCCTTGCGCACCCAGAACAGAAAAGCCGTCGTGATGACACCGATGATGAGCGTTGGCAGGTTTGTCTGGCTGATGTTCAGGTACAGGGAGTGAAGCAGTTCCGGCATCGCCTCACCGCTCGAGTTGATACCGAGGATCGATTTGAGCTGGCTCGTGGCGATGATCAGCGCCGAGGCCATGATGAATCCTGAGACCACCGGGTGAGAGAGCAGATTGGCCAGAAACCCGAGCCTGAGGACCCCCATCACGATCAGGATTGCTCCAGACATGAACGCGAGCACCAGCGTGGCAGCAATGAACTCCGCACTTCCGGGCGGAGCGATGGCGCTGGCGGCTGTCAGTGTCATCAGCGAGATCACCGCCACCGGGCCGACCGCCAGCGCGCGGCTGGTGCCGAACAGGGCATAGGTGATGATCGGCAGGATCGAGGCATAGAGCCCGACTTCAGGCGGCAATCCAGCGAGCATGGCGTAGGCCAGGCTTTGCGGGATCAGCATGATCGTGACGATGGCAGCAGCGACCAGATCGTTGGTCAGTACCGTCCGGTTATAGCTGCGTCCCCAATCCAGGATGGGCAGATAACGCCCGACTGTCATTTGTCAGACCCCGATGATAAGCGGTTTGATCATCCGTTCACGGCCCTGCGGCATCTCGTGCCAGTGGATCGGTGGAAGGATTGTGTCCTTCAACAGCCAGGACCAGCGTGAAGACCTTGTGCCGACGATCGGCCAGTTGAGGAAACCTGGGAGCAGGTTTCCACCGTCGCCGAATTCAGCCAGCACGATCTTGCCGGATTCCACTGTCAAAGGACATGAGCAAAAACCGTCATGATCTGCAACCAGCGGCCTGCCTGTCGCCAGCACATTGACCGCGACTACACGTGCCAGGTTGCGCGTGGTGGCCTTGGTTTTTGCGTTGGAGGTCAATCAGGCATCGCCTGTACAAACACATTGGGGTGACGAACGTGATGATTCAGCGTTTTGGTTGATAACACCTCCGCCTGTCCTCCGCCAGTCCAGTGATGCAAAAGATCGGGAATTGACGACTCCCCTCGACGCCGCGCAGACTGGCGCCGCTCGTTCCCGGTCAAACATGGTGAATCGCATCCACAACTCAACAGGACTGCACTCGGCAAGCCGGCAGGTAATCTCCTGTGCGCTGCTGTGGGTCATGGTGGCTGGTGGCAATGCGATGGTTATGGGAGGGCAGTCCACTGCCGGAACCGGAAAAGGAGCCTCCAACCAGTTCGATTCACTGGTTATCGCCAATCGTGACGATCACCAGCGTGTTGGGTCCGATCGTCGACAGGTCCTCACTGGATCGGACGACGACAATCCCGATCAGGGGTTTGACTGGGCAATCGCTGCAGCTCCTGCGCTGCTGCCAGCCGCACCTTCCCATGCCGTTTCCTTGTTACCCGGCGACACTGCCAATACACCTCTGGCGCTGCGTAGTCGCAACCACGACCCACGAGCTCCTCCGCTGACGTAGTTTCGTCGATCAGAACTCCGGTTTGCTGACATAACGTCTTAACGTCGAGGAATACGCATGAAATCCCTGTCTTTGCGGGCTGTGGTCTACAGCCTGTTGATTCTGTTCGGGCTGCTTGCAGCCCTGCCCAACGTCTTACCACCATCCATGGCGCAACAACTGCCGGATTGGTACATCGACAACACCGTCGCTCTGGGTCTGGATCTCAGCGGTGGCTCACATCTGCTGCTCGAGGTCGATACACGCGAGCTGACGGTTACCGCCGAGCGCGATCAGGGCGCAAGTCTTGGCAAAGCCCAGCGTGAAGCGCTGACTCGCGATGCCGTTGAGCGCAGCCTCGAGGTCGTGCGCCGTCGCCTGAACGAAACAGGTCTGGTTGAACCCAGCATTACTCGTCAGGGCAGCGACGGCATTCTGGTGCAGATGCCTGGAGTCGCCGACCCTGGCGAGATTCGTGACCTGCTTGGCACCACGGCGAAGATGACCTTTCATTGGGTCGAGGAGCCTGGGTTTCACAGCCGCGGTGAAATGGTTGTCTTGCCTGGTGATGGCGGGCGTGAGAGTGAAGAGGGGCAGCCGACGTACCGTGTGGAACAACGGGTTGCGATGGAAGGCAAGCACATCAGCGACGCCCAGATGGCCTTCAGCCAGGAAAGCGGCCTGCCGGTAGTCAACTTCAAACTGGATGGTGAAGGTGCGCGGCTGTTTGGTGAGTTGACGCGCATCAACATTGGCCGTCCACTGGCGATTGTGCTGGACGGCAAGGTGCTGACCGCGCCGGTCATACGCAGTGTGATTGCCGGTGGCAGTGGCGAGATCAGTGGTGGATTCACCCCAAAGGAAGCGAGCAACCTGGCCCTGCTCCTGCGTGCAGGTGCACTGCCTGCGCCACTGAAGGTGATCGAAGAGCGCACGGTCGGGCCCGATCTGGGCAGCGACGCGATCGCCATGGGCATCAGTACCGGATTGATCGGGGCTGCGCTGGTCTTTGCGTTCATGATCGGTATCTATGGACGCTGGGGTCTGATTGCGTGTGTCGGCCTGTCGGTCAACATCGGGCTGATTTTCGGCGTGCTCAGCATGCTTGGCGCAACGCTCACCCTGCCCGGTATCGCCGGAATCATTCTGACGCTCGGCATGGCGGTGGATGCCAACATCCTGATCAACGAACGGATCAGGGAAGAAAGCCGTCGGGGCAAGTCACCCTTGCTGGCCATGCGAGAGGGTTTTGATCGTGCCTACAGCACCATCATCGACTCCAACCTCACGACCCTGATCGCCGTCGGTATGCTGTTCCTGTTTGGCAGCGGTCCGGTCAAGGGTTTTGCGGTGACGATTGGCATCGGTCTGCTGACTTCGATGTTCACGGCCATCTCGGTTACCCGCCTGTTGATGGAATGGCGAATCGTGAAAGCGAGGCGCAGACTACTGAAGATTTCGGGGTTTGCCGTTCTCGACCGGCTCAGCGGCGGTTCGTTGAACATGATGCGTGGGCGCTTTTTCGGGCTCGCCCTGTCTTTGGTCCTGTCACTGGCGTCCATAACATTGTTCGTCTACCCGGGGCTGAATTATGGCATCGACTTCAGCGGTGGCACGCTGGTCGAGGTCAGTGCTCCGCACACGTCGGTTACGCAGTTGCGCGAGGGGCTGCGGGATCAGGGTCTTGGGCATGCGGCGATTCAGGAAACCGGTGAAGGTGCCTACTATCTGGTGCGACTACCGCAGACCAGCGCAGCCGAAGTAGCCAGTGGTGTGCAGGTACAGGCGCTGAAGACAGCCGTGCTCGGGATCAGCGAGGAAGCGACCTTTCCACGCGTTGAAATTGTCGGCCCCAAGGTGAGCGGGAGTTTCAGCGACACCAGTGCGCTGGCCGTGCTGCTGGCGGGTGCCGGGATGCTGGGTTATCTGTGGATTCGCTTCGAGTATCACTTTGCGCTGGCCGCGACCTTGACCATCGCGCTGGACCTGACCAAGACCATGGGTTTTCTTGCGCTGACCGGCATCGAGTTCAACCTTACCGCGGTTGCGGCGCTGCTCGCGCTGATCGGCTACTCGGTCAATGACAAGGTGGTGGTCTTCGATCGCATACGGGAAAACCTGCGCAAGACACCCGACGCGCCGATGCTGGAACTGCTGAACCAGAGCATCACTTCCACACTGACACGTACCGTGTTCACGTCGGTAACCACGTTCCTCGCGTTGTTGCCGATGGCCATTGCCGGCGGCGCCGCGGTTGCAAGCTTTGCCCAGCCCATGCTGTTCGGTATTTTGATCGGGACCAGTTCATCGATCCTGATCGCTTCGCCGATCCTGTACTTTCTCGGTGAACGGCGCGCACACAGGGGTTTGAGCCAGTTGGGCCCAAGCCCTGAAGAGTTGAAGCGGCAACTGGATCTGAGACCCTGATCAGGAGCCGGGACGCAGGGCGTGTTGCGGGTCACCGTAAACCTTGGTCTCGGTAACCCGTGTTGCAGCTGCATCTGATGATTCAGCTGCCACATTTTCTGGCAACATCGACGGACGAATGGAAGGAACGAACGGGTAGGCGGAGAAACCAGGCTGAAACACAGCCCGCCGATGGGAAAGCCATGGCCCGACTACCACCCTGTAACTGCGATAGTGGAACTTGCACACGATCCACAACTACACGTCGAACTGCGTTTCCAATGCCACAAGGAAATCGCCCATTACATTGAACCGAAGCGGAAGGCGGTGGACGTATCGGGAGAGTTCGGTCTGAGCCACGCGGCAGCCTTGGAACTCCTGGATTTCAGGACTGTGGTTGTGAATGGAATCAAGGCTGAGGATCTCCAGCTGCTCTAGCGCGTTGCTCAAGAGAGATGCGGGGCTGCCAGTTGTGATGTTCGTGGGGGTGAGGCAGGGTCACGTCAGCGATTGCATTCGTAGATCGGATACAAGACGCCGGTCAGTGCAGAAACCAGCCTTGTGGCTGCGTAGGGTGGTGTACGTGGAATCGAGGCAGGGTCAGACAGTGTCTGGCGGGTTGAAACGCCTTAGAGAGGCAAGCAAGCGTCGAACACATCCAGCCGCCAGCCCGCGTTATGGTTATGCGACTACTGAGGGCGCAGTCGAACCATGCGGCGGGAGTCCGACACTTCCAACTGGGTTTCGACGATGTACGGGATCAGCGACCGGTGCTGGACTCGGACTCCAGACGCTCGGAAATTTTCAGGATGTTCGCCCGGCGCGGCTTCAGCACGATGCACTGATGAGCGCGGGACACACTGACATCGTCGCCCAGCTCAGCCAGAGACAGGCGTTCGAGTTCCGTCTCTGGTGCGAAACTCACCGAAATCTGACTGCCCTGAATGGTAATGGTTGATTTCATTTTACTGCTCCCTTAAGTCACAGCTTTTCATACTCATCGAGAACCAGTTCGAGAGGCCCATTGTGAAGTGTTGGGTAGCGCGATGCTGTAACCCAAGCGTGTGCAGATGTCAGTGATCTGTGCCGAGATGTCAGCGTGTCTCAGACCCTGATCCGCGGGATCCTCGACTACGTCAATCGCGCCTAGTGCTGATGATCTATCGTTCTTTTCCGGCTCACTATCAAGACCTGCCTCCAGCCGAGCACTGATCTCCTCTTCCATCGTCCGCCCATTCGCAACAGCGGCCTCGCGGAGTGACTCGTAGAGCGGTTCAGGTAGTACCGTTCAGTCGCGTTGGTCGGCTCCATCACGGCTGCTCTGCGGTCTTCTGATGTGGGTAACATGATAGGCAGCGGCGCCACTTCAATTCACAAGCCGGGAATCTGCATCATGGCTGAAGAGAATCATGGAACAGCGATCCGCAACTGCAGGATCGCCTTCAAGTGTAACAAGCAATGGGAGCAGCTGGCCAAGACACAGTTCGGGAGGGTTCGTTACTGCGGGGACTGCGAGCGAGACGTTTTCTTCTGTTCCAGTGACACGGAAATATTGGAGGCTATTCGCCTCAATAGATGCGTCGCATTACTTGAGTGCGATTCTGGCTCGGATACCGACTCAAGAGGTGATGTATTTGCCGTTGGTGAGGTAAGGGCAAGCTACAAACTGGAATGACTACAACAAGCTTGCTCTAAGTCTTCGGCATCGAGCAGGCTTTCACCGAGGCAAGGACCTCTCGTGGACTGTACGGAAACGCAGTATCCCCCTTCCAGCGACTTTGATCCTTTGCTGCAGACTCAACGCCCATATCATCCAGTAGTGCCACGACACCAGAGGCCAAACAGTCGGAGTGTTGTGTCGCGACGGCGAATACTGGTTTCTGCCCTGGCTCGGATTTCTCGACCGATCCGAAGTGAGCACTCTCGGCAAGTCAGTGAAGCTGTTGATTGATCGAATTGGTCAGGGTGACACTGATCGGTGGAACATTCGATGGCTAGATGTTGAGCGGGGTCGACACGTACAGGGCTGTCTGACGATGCAGGGGGTAACTGCGGTTGTGGATCAAAATGTGTGGGTTGTCTAGTCGAAACAGGACGCCCTCATCCTCGCCTGTTTACGGGACGCGCATGAGGTTTGGGGGACTTATCGGGAGGCCGGTCAGGATAAAATATGACTATAGTTTTTATAATTCAATGAGTTAAGAACTCATTTTGGCGGAAGAGGTAGGAGTCGAACCCACCAGGCACGTTGACGCACCTCGACGGCTTTGAAGGCCGCGCGCCCCACCGGAGACGATGCTCTTCCAGGACTGATCTTGTCAGTTTCAGGCCCTGCTGTCAGGATCGGCGTTTCCATTCTCCGAACACGCTGCGTTGATCACCTTGTCTTCGGGTGTAGCCAAGGTGGTCAAAATACTCGAGCAGCTCGATGGCTGCGTTGCGTCCGATGCCGGATGCATCCCTGAACGCTTTTGCATCAAAGGGGCCTTTTGCGGATAGATTGGCGACCACACCTGCCAGCCTGTCCACAGCTGCAGGCAGGAAGTAGCGGTTGTCACTCACACGAATCAGTGCGCCGGGTTTGGCGAGGCCTTCAAGTTCGCGTGCCATCTGGGTCTGGGATCGGCCGAGAGTCTTGGCAAGGTCACCTGCGGAGGGCGGTTGGACTACCGCGAGCAGCGGTGTGATGCGCTGCAACAGACCCAGCTGGGCAGGACTCAAGGATGCCGAGTGTCGGGGTGGATGGTAGGCACCGCCGGTTTGCGCGAGTCGTTTGGCGCCAACCAGTTGTCTCAGGATCTCCGCCCGGTACGGCTTGGGCACGCTGGCTGGCAACTCGTTTTCCCGCATTCCGGTCCGGGTACTGTCGGACGCGAGCGCGGCGTCGATGGCGGCCAGTACAGAGTCCTGCCACGACTTCCACGTGGAGGCGAGCAGGATCTCTTCCCCGAGCGTTATCGTTGTGGCCCTGGTCGCAATTCGCGGGGCAGAAGCGGGCAGACCCCACAGCGATGCGAACTTTTTCCAGTGCACAGGTCCTGTTGCCAACAGGCCTGCAAATGCTGATGCGGAATCCGGTGCCGCCAATGCTGCGAGCCGCTCGAGGCGTCTGCTCTGGCGACGCCGCGCGGGAGGTTCTGCATTGTCGATGACGGTACCGCCACCCAGCGTGCGGTCCAGACCCTGATCGCGGAAGAGCAGGCGATCTCCGGAACAGGCCAGCAGCGGGTGATCGCAGATCAGGTCGGCCCGTGTGGTCCCTCCGGGTTCGAGTGTTGTCTCGGTCAGCAGGCCAAGGCGGCCAGTGGTATGTGTCGTGGCGTGGTAAACATGTACTGGCGTCCAGGTTTTCAGTTTGCGTGGATAGTCGGCAAGCAACGTCAGATCTACGGTGATGTGAGATGAAGCCGTGGTTGTATCGCTTGTGATCCACGAACCTCGTGGAACCTGGTCGACTTCGACACCGGTGAGATTCAGGGCGGTGCGCGCGCCGACACCTGCCTTGTTGACCGGCTTGTTGTCGGCGCGGATCGAGCGCACACGAACCGACTGTCCGGAAGGGAAGACCGTCAGAGTCTGGTCAGGGGAAACACTCCCGGCATGTGTCGTTCCAGTCACCACCGTTCCGCTGCCCCGAATGTTGAACGCCCGGTCGACCGGCAATCTGAAATACCGCGGCTCCTTTTCCTGAGCTTTTTCAAGCGTGCCGGCGACGTTTTCCAGATGTGACCGCAAATCGGTGATGCCATCACCTCGCAGACTGGAGCAGGCAATGATCCCGGCACGCTCAAGGAATGAACCGGCGGTGAGTTCCTGTATCTGCGCACGCACTTCAGCCACCCGTTCGGGTTCGACCATGTCGATCTTGGTCAGTGCGATCACACCTTTGGAGAGGCCAAGCAACGAGAGAATCTGCAGGTGTTCCCGCGTCTGCGGCATGGGACCGTCGTCCGCCGCGACCACCAGCAACGCATACTGATGGGCAGCGATGCCGGCCACCATGTTGTGAATGAAACGATGGTGGCCGGGCACGTCCACAAATCCGAGTCTTGTCTCCGGAACATAGGCAAAGCCGAGATCAATCGTCAATCCACGACTCTTTTCTTCCGGCAGGCTGTCCGTATCCACTCCGGTCAGCGCACGCACGAGGCTGGTCTTGCCGTGGTCCACGTGTCCCGCCAGCGTGATGATCACGATGTGGTCAACGTGCGCAGGTTTGTGATGAGCTGGTCCAGCGGGTCGGCACCACGCATGTCGAGCCACAGCGCATCCTGCTGGATTCGGCCAACCACGGGAATGGGTAGCTGGCGCAGTCGGGTGGCGAGATTTTCCAGGGCCGGCCCGCGGATCGAGACGCAGAGACTGGGCAGCTTCTGGTCGGGCAGGGCGCCACTGCCAATCTGTGCGTCGGCAGCTTCGCTGTTGACGTGTGCGTCAGGCAGTTGTTCGGCAAGAATGTCGCCAACGGCCTTTGCACGTTGTGCGAGCACCCTGTGCGGAACTGTCAATGACTGCAGCAGGGGCAGTCTCTTCGCCAGTTGTTCAGGGTGCGCATACAGCTTCAGCGTGGCCTCGAGAATGGCGAGCGTGATCTTGTCCACACGCAGCGCGCGCTTCAGCGGATTCTTGTTGATTGCCTCGATGAGATCCCGTCGTCCGACAATCAGGCCCGACTGCACGCTCCCCAGCAGTTTGTCGCCACTGAAGATGACCAGATCTGCACCTTCGTCGATCACTTCAGCCGCAGTAGGTTCATGGGGCAAGCCAAAACGCGCCAGATCGATCAGTGCGCCACTGCCAAGATCAACACAGAATGGAATCTCCCTGGCTCGTGCCAGTTCCGCCAGCGCGCGGTTGTCGACCACTTCCGTGAACCCCTCGATATGATAGTTGGAGGGATGTACCTTGAGCAGCATCGCGGACCGGTCGGCAACCTCTTCGAAGTCTCCCAGGCGCGTGCGATTGGTGGTGCCAACTTCGAGCAGGGTCGCGCCGGAACGAGCCATGATCTCAGGCAATCGAAAGCTGCCACCAATTTCTATCAGTTCCCCACGGCTGACCGGCACCGATCGGCCAAGGGCAAAGGTGTTCAGGACCAGCAAAAGTGCCGCCGCGCCATTGTTCACGACGGTTGCGGATTCGGCATTGCAGAGCTGCGCCAGTCGCGTGGAGACCGCGGATTCGCGTTGACCGCGCAGGCCGGTGACAAGGTCGTACTCCAGGTTCATCGGCCGGGTAACCAGCGGTTCCACCGCATGCCACAGTTCCGTGCTGAGCAGCGCGCGCCCAAGATTGGTATGAATGATGGTGCCGGTCAGGTTGAATACCGGTCTGTAGCCCAGGCCGGCCAAGGCGGCCGACAGCTGTTCTGCGTACCCGGCGGCCACCACTGACCAGGCGGGAACATCATCGCCGGCGCGTACGCGCTGCTGGAGGTCACGCAGTCTGGTCTTGATGAACTCCGCACCAAACTGCTCGCAGAGCAGAACCATGGCTGGATCTGCCAGCAATCGCTCGATGGAAGGGAGATCCCGTTTGCTCAAGCCCGACATGGAGGGGTCCTGGGTTGGTCGACGCTCGCATTGTAGCGTGCCAGACTCGTGGCGAATTCCGGTGTTGTCACCGGTTCACGGTCAATTTGGGGGAACACGATGCGAAAAGCGCTGCCTGAACAGGGAACGGCCTGGACAGAACTCGAATCGAGCCTGCACGCTGCGGGCTCGCGCGATGTGAAATGGCGGGAAGGCCGGGCCGCCGTTTATGTCTTCCATTCCGGCGAGGATGTGATGCAGGTGGCCCACGATGCCTACGGGCTCTTCATCGCTGAAAACGGCCTTGGGCCAGCCGCCTTTCCCAGCCTGAAACGGATGGAACAGGAAGTGGTGGATATCGCGCTGTCGCTGCAGAACGCACCGGCGGACGCGGCGGGCAGCATGTCGTCCGGTGGCACCGAGAGCATCCTCCTGGCGATGAAGGCCTGCCGTGACTGGAGCCAGAAACATCGAACAGTGCTTGGCGTGCCCAGGATTGTCGTGCCGTATTCCGCACATCCGGCCTTCAACAAGGGAGCGCACCTGCTCGGGCTGGAAATCGTGCGGGTGCCGTTGATGGATGGCTACCTCGCCGATCCCCAGGCCATGGCGGATGCAGTGGATGATCGAACGATCATGCTGGTCGGGTCTGCACCCTGTTTCCCCTACGGCGTCCTTGATCCCGTCGAGGCGCTCAGCACACTCGCAACCGAACGCGGGATCTGGCTGCATGTGGATGCCTGTG
The DNA here is from genome assembly GCA_041752315.1 of Pseudomonadales bacterium. GTDB lineage: Bacteria > Pseudomonadota > Gammaproteobacteria > Pseudomonadales > Azotimanducaceae > SYFY01. Next base: position 47,103 of record JBGSHJ010000014.1, on the reverse strand, counting down.
TTGGAGGGTACCTGTCCCCGTTCATGGCCAAGGTCCGGGAGGAACGGCAGCTGCCTGCTTTGCCGGCCTGGGACTTCAGCCTGCCTGGTGTGTCGTCCATGTCGCTCGACCTGCACAAGTACGGCTATGCGGCCAAAGGTGCCAGTACGGTCCTGTACCGTGACAAATCGCTGCACGCAGCGCAGATCTTCGATTTTGCGGACTGGCCGTGTGGCCGGATGTCAACACCGACCTTTGCCGGGACTCGACCCGGTGGTGCCATCGCGGCCGCCTGGGCAGTGCTTCATTACCTGGGTCAGCAAGGGTATGTCGACCGGGCGCGTCGTATCGATCTTGTGCGAGAGCGTATCACCGACTTCTGTGGGCAACATGGGCTTGTGGTGCATGGTGATCCCATGCTGTCGATCATCGCGTTTGGCGACCCGACTGCCGATATCCTGGCGGCCGGGGAGGGGTTGTATCAGGCCGGCTGGTTCTCGAGCCGTGTTCGGAAGCCCGATGGCATTCAGGTCATGCTCTCGCCGGAACACGACAAGGTCATCGATGCCTATCTCGACGAAGTTCTCAGGCAGGTGACACGGGTGCGGGATACGGGTGCCCGGCGTGCCTCCGCGGAGGTGCGCTACAGTTGAGGTCTGGCGTACGAACTCCACGCAGCCTGGTCAGGCTGAATGGTCGTCTTCCCAGTGATCGTGCCGATGCTGACGCTCGGCACGCCAGTTGGTGATTTCCAGGCGTAACCCATCCGGGTCGGTGAAAAACGTGGCCACGTAGTCGGGGGCGTACTCCGGATACAGTTTTGTGCACTGGCCGCAATACCCCTGGCAATGAGTTCTGCCGCACAACGTTCCACGTCAACCGCTGTGTTCACCCTGAAACAGAGGTGATGCAGGCCGATACCACCCCTGGTCGAGTCCCTGGCCGGCCGCAGTACATAACCAAAATGCCGGTTGTAGTACTGAACGTGAGCGTCTCCGCCGAGATCGAACGAATTCTGGCGAAAGCCCAGAACGCTGAAAACCCGATCGTAAAAATCCCGGGATCGCTCCAGATCCGCCACCGCGATGTAGATGTGGTCAAAACCCATGACGTCCGGCATTGGAACGGTTCTATTAAATTGCCTTTTTTAGAACAAAATTCTTGTAGACTAAAATCGATTAAAACGATTAAAGTGGCTTCGACATCAAATCGATTAAAACGATTAAGACCTCCAGCAAGACGTCGGAGGGCATGATCCGGGATCGACGGGATGCAGGGGAGAGGAATAGTCCTCGACGTCGAATCAGGTTAGCAGGGGAATCGGGAATGGCGAAAGCAGGCGATCAGCAAACACCCAAATCGGTCCTGACACCGAATGAGGTTGCTGAACTGCTGATGGTTTCTCCCATCACTGTCCGACAGTGGGCACAGAAAGGTCTGATCGAAGCCCATGTCACAGCCGGCGGTCATCGAAGGTTCACTCTGGAATCCGTGCGCCGGTTCGCCCGCGAGCGCGATCTTGTGCTTCCGGATCTGTCGACCGCCGTCCACTCGCTGTTGGTAGTGGATGACGACCGCCAGCTGAACCAGTTTCTTGTCGCGCTGTTCACCACCCAGGTCGACCACCTCACGGTCTATTCCGCCGAGGATGGTTTCGAGGCAGGACGCCTGGTGACCGCGCATCGACCGGACGTCGTGTTACTCGACGTGATGATGCCAGGCATGGACGGAGTCGACGTCTGTCGCCGGATCAAGGCCTCCTCCCAGACCGCCCACATCCGGGTGGTGGGAATGACAGGATTTCATACACCGGAAGTCGCCAGCCGCATGCTGGCTGCAGGAGCACAGGCGCTGTTGAAGAAACCCTTCGACAATGCCGAGGTGCTGTCTGCATGTGGTTTCCCGGCAACCGTTGCCGATCGCCGCTGACTTCCACAAGGACCAACGCAGGAGCAGACATGTACGTACAAACCAGCAGCAACGAAGTTCAGGAAGACCGACATCCGCTCGAGATGGGCATGACGGCGGATGCAGAAGCGGCGGAATTCGAAGAGGCGGTGCAGGCCAGTGGAGAAATCGAGCGTGAAAATGCCGATGCCACCGATACTTACCTCAGCGAGATCGGACACGCCAAGCTGCTCACTGCCGACGAGGAAAAAGCGCTCGCCCGCAAGGTGCAGAAGGGCGACATGAAGGCTCGCGGCCAGATGATCGAAAGCAATCTGCGACTGGTTGTGAAGATAGCGAGGCGTTACCTGAATCGCGGTCTGCCTCTCCTCGACCTGATCGAAGAGGGAAATCTCGGTTTGATTCGGGCGGTCGAGAAGTTTGATCCCAGCAAGGGCTTCCGATTTTCGACGTACGCCACCTGGTGGATCCGTCAGGCCGTGGAGCGGGGCATCATGAACCAGGCCAAGACCATCCGTCTGCCTATTCACATTGCCAAGGAACTCAATGGGTATCTGCGTGCCCAGCGTGAACTCTCCCAGAAGCTCGACCATGAGCCGAGTGCGGAGGAAATCGCCGAACTGGCGGACAAGCCAGTGGAGGATGTTCGCAACCTTCTGCAACTCGCAGACGACATTGCCTGCACGGAAATTTCAGTGCTCGAACCGGAGCGTGGTGCCTGGGATACTTTCGAAAACGAGAAGTCCGAAGATCCCTGGCAGACACTCCAGAATTCACAGATGAAGGCACACCTCGACGTGTGGCTTGATCGCCTGCCGGAGAAGTCGATTGATGTGTTGTCGCGTCGTTTTGGTCTGCGCGGGCACGACATTGCCACGCTGGAAGAAGTGGGTAGCGCCATCGGCCTCACCCGTGAGAGGGTGCGTCAGATCCAGGTTGATGCACTGAAAGAACTGCGCTCCATCATGATGGAGCAGGGCTTCGAACGGGACGGCGTGCTCATGTAGTCCGCATGTGGAGAGCGCTCATGTAAACTCCCGGACTTCCCGATGGAGCCCCTGTCATGAGCGAATCCTCACCGGCAATGTCCGCAACGCTTGCTGGACAGCACCTCGCCTTTGTTGGTCTGGGTGCCATGGGCTATCCCATGGCCGGCCACCTGCAACGTGCAGGGGCCCACGTGACCGTATTCAATCGAAATCCCGCCAAAGCGGCTGCCTGGATCGATGAATTTGGCGGCCAGTCTGCGAAGTCACCGCGTGCGGCAGCCTCTGTCGCAAGCATCGTGTTCCTGTGTGTCGGCAATGATGATGACGTGCGCAGTGTTGTTTATGGGGACAATGGTGTGCTGGCAGGACTATCCGCTGGTTCATTGATGGTGGATCACACCACGGCATCGGCCGAACTTGCCCAGGAACTGGCAGCTGCTGGCACGAAGCTCGGTGTCGGATTCCTGGATGCTCCCGTTTCCGGAGGGCAGGCCGGGGCACAGACCGGCAAGCTCACGATCATGGTCGGTGGCAACGAACAGGATTATGCACGCGTTCAACCCGTGCTGAATGTCTACGCGAAGGAAGTCCGGCGCATGGGTCCGGTGGGTGCAGGTCAGCTCACCAAGATGGTCAACCAGATCTGCATCGCGGGTGTGCTCCAGGGCCTTGCCGAGGGACTGGCCTTTGCAGAAAAAGCCGGGCTGGATACTGCCCAGGTGGTCGGCGTCATCTCACAAGGTGCCGCACAGAGCTGGCAGATGAACAATCGTGCGTCGACCATGGCCCGAAACGAATTCGACTTCGGGTTTGCGGTGGACTGGATGCGCAAGGATCTCGGTATGGCGCTCGCCAAGGCCCGGGACCTCAGGGTCTCGTTGCCATTGACTGCGCTGGTCGACCAGTTTTACGGTGATGTGCAGCGCCTGGGGGGTGGCCGGAATGACACATCGAGTCTGATTCGTCGCCTGCGTTGACCGCTGCCATCGGTCACAGGTATACGATAGGTACTGCTCTCTCTCTGGAAAACCTATGAGCGTTGCCACGATCCCGGTCCGCCGCATGCAGTTCGAAGTTCCGCCGCTGGCGGAGTTTCATCCGGTCTATATTGCCGGCAATGCCGGACTTTCCTACAACATGACCGGAGTCGGCCTGTACGTCGCCTTGCTTGAACCCTTCATCGTCAAGTCGGTACGCCGTGTGCTCGACCAGATCAAGGATCCAGGCCTGCGCGAGGCGACTGACCGTTTCTGCCGGCAGGAGGCACAGCATTACCAGCAGCACGAACGGTTCAATGCACTGGTGTTTGCCCAGGACTACCCTGGCCTCAAGGATCGTTATGAAGCCTTGCGCGGGGATTTTGACTCGTTTCTGAAAGACCGGGACGACCGCTTCCGCATCGGCTTCATCGAAGGCTTTGAAGCCAACACCAATCAGGGCGCGCTGGCGATGATCGGTCGGGGCCTGTTTACGCATCCCCGCACACACCAGGCACTTGGTGCATTGTTCGAATGGCACATGCTGGAGGAAATTGAACACCGGCATGTGGCGTTTGATCTGTATCAGCACCTCTATGGTGAATGGCTCTACCGTGCCCGTATGTGCTGGGTAGCACAGCATCACATGGCCAGATTCATCGACGACTGCACTGCCATCATGTCGCCGGTGGATGTGAAACGTCATGGTCCGGCATGTGCGTTGTCCTCCAGCGACAAGGCGCTGAAACTGGTGATGCGGATGGTGCCAAGAGTACGCAGCATGTGGCCGACCTACACACCTCATCATTACATCGTACCCGGCAGTGTCGATGCACTTTCGGCTCGCCTGTCGGCCGAGGCGGCCTCGGTTTCCTGACATCATTCAGGGATTTCTCCGGAGTTTTCACCCCTTGCGATTCAATAATCACGTGGACCAGTAGATGAGCAAACAATCGGAACGACGAACCAACGGCATCGATCTGCTGCGTTCACTGGGCGGCGGCAGGTATGATCCGGAAAAAGCGGCGACCACCATGGTCAATCGTCATGGCCCGCTGGGATCGTTCGCGGTTGATCACGTGCTGGGCAACCTGTGGTCACGGCCACAACTGTCACGGCGTGATCGCAGCCTGATCGTGGTGGCTTTTCTCGCCACCATTGGCGCCGGAGAAGAGTTGCACAGTCACGTTCGTGGCGCACTCAATCATGGGCTGTCGCGGTCTGAAATCGAGGAGATCATCCTGCAGGTGGCGGGTTACGCCGGCTTTCCCATGGCGATGCAGGCTTCGCGCATAGTGGATGAAGTGTTCTGTGCAGTGGACAAGACAGAAAATCAGCCCCCGCGTGGCGAGGCAGCACCGAAGGATGATCCGGCTCGCTGGAGCGACGCCACGAATGTGTTGTCTACCTTGTTTGCGGGCCGAACATCCAGTGATCCTGCCAAAGCCCGAGCCGATGTCATCGCCTCGCTCGGCGGTGTGGGGGAACTGGCGTTTGACTGGGCGTTTGGTGAGTTATGGGCTCGCTCGGAATTGTCGCGTCGAGATCGAAGCCTGGTAACGGTTGCGATTCTGGCAATCCTGGCCCGGGCTGAAGAACTGGCGATTCATGTTCCAGGCGCGCTGAATCACGGCGTCACTCGCACCGAGGTCGAAGAAGTGATGGTGCAGCTGACGGTCTATGGCGGTTTTCCGCGAGGGGTGGAAGGCATGCGCAGTGCCCGACAGGTGTTCGACAGGATCGACGCCCGGTAAAACCATTGATGGGATGGGGAGAGACAGCATGGGGCGACTGAATGGCAGGGTGGCGCTCGTGACGGGAGCGGCATCCGGCATTGGACGCGCGACGGCGCAGACACTGGCGCGCGAAGGGGCACGCGTGATTGGCACGGACATGAACGAAGCCGGTGTCCGCATCGTCATCGAGGGAATTTGTGCCACTGGCGCCAGTGCGCGAGCGTTGCAGCAGGATGTGACCTCTGAAACGCTCTGGGAGAAGTTGATCGATGACATACGGCGACATGAGGGCGCATTGCATGTCCTTGTCAACAACGCCGGTATTGCGTGGGCGGGCTCGATCCTCGACATGACGCTGGCGGACTGGCGAAAGCAGCAGGCCGTGAACCTGGAAAGCGTGTTTCTCGGGATGCGTTCTGCCGTACCGTTGATGCGTGAGTCCGGTGGTGGCTCGATCATCAACATCTCCTCGGTGGCGGGGTTGCAGGGATCACCGCTGCTCGCCGGATATTGTGCGACCAAGGGTGGTGTGCGACTGCTGACCAAGGGGGTGGCGCTGGAATCGGCGGGGTCGGGTTGGAACATTCGGGTCAATTCCGTACATCCCGGTGTGATCGACACGAACATCTGGCAGACCGTCACACCGGCGGCGATGGGGATGACGGCGAACTCGGTTGATCCACATGCCATCGCGGCATCGAGTACACCCGGTGGCAAGGCCGGCAGCGCCCAGGACATCGCGAATGGCGTGCTGTTTCTCGCGTCCGACGAATCGAGTTACATGAACGGCTCCGAACTGGTTATCGACATGGGGTCATCGGCCTGAGAACTGATTCGCAGGTTCCCGGATTCAGGGGCCTGGACGTCGACCCTGTGACGGCCGGTCGAACGAACCCTGACGAAACTTCTGCGCATCGATGGTCATTGGCTCGACCAGTTCGCTGTGAGTGCCTTCGTGGACACAGACCCGTTCGATGATTCGCCACTCGTCCCCACGTTTTTCGTAGCGGTCCAGATAGCGCCCATGCCAGGTATCCAGGACGTCTGCGTCTTTCTGGAAGAGGTAGGTGACGTTGTAGATTTCGCCATGGGCGGATGTGCCGTCGGCGTCGAGTTCAATGTGATGGTTGAAAATGCAGTGACTCGTTGTGCGCCACCGCAGATGGCTGACCATGCACATCTCCACAAACGGCATGGCGTTGCCGACATACACACCGTGGTCATCCGTCGCTTCCGGCCAGTAGGCTGATTTCATCAACGCCTCGTCGAGGCGGTCGACACCTCGGCAATAACGCTGGGCGACATCGCGTATGCTCTGGATATCGGAGAGCTGCGTGCTGCTGTAGGTCACCGGGGAGCCCTCTTGCGGAATTCGCGTCGGTTCAGCCTGCCCAAAGACAGCTTGAGAAACAAGTCAGGGGATCACCGTGCAAAATCGCCTTGAATCAGATCAGACGCGTGCATCCACACGTTGCAGGGTTCCACCCCACTCGAGCAATCGCTCGTCCGCGGTAACCAGCACAGCCGATTGTTTGAGAGCGGTTGCAACGATCATTCGGTCGGCCGGATCGCTGGGCAGTTCGAGCAACCGGGTAGCGTGAATCCCACACTGTCCATCGATCTCAAACTCGATCAAACCCGAGGCAAGCAAGTCCGTGCGCCATGCCTCCAGATCCAGGGAAGTCACGATGCGGCGTTTTTCGACGAGCATTGCGATTTCCCGGAAACTGATTGCGCTGACCCCAACCGCTCCATCCGTGAGGGCTGTTTCGATGATCCCGGTGGCCAGCGTGCCGAGGCGCGAGCTGCCCTGATCAATCCACAGCTACACCTGTGTGTCCAGCAGGATCAATCCGCCGCATCCCAGGAGACTTCGATGGGCGACTCGATGTCGCCGGAAATGTCCATCTGGCCACGATGCCGACCGAACATGGGGGAAACCGGTGGAGTAACTGGCACCAACTTTGCCACTGGAACACCATTTTTGGTGATCGTCAGGGGCTGGCCGGTCTGTGCGACCTGGTCCATCAACTTCAGACACCTGGCTTTGAACTCGGAAGCCTTCACCATTTGCATGTTTACCCCGTCTGCGTAGTGGCGGTGGAGCGTGGTGACCAAAATTCAATCAGTCTGCCAGGATCGCCAGACCCGGTGCATGCTGGCATCATTCCAGTTCAAGCTTTCGGACGGTTGTTCCGGACCGAGACAACATCCATCAACGACGCGGGAGCCAGGATCATGTCCATCGCCACCAGTTCAGACCGTGCGGAGACCATCGCGACGCTCGGCTTCGACCCGATTGCCCTGCGGGAGAAATATCGGGTGGAACGGGACAAACGGCTGCGCGCCGATGGTGGTGAGCAGTATGTCGAGGTCAAGGGTGACTTCAGCCGATACATCGACGACCCCTATGTCGAGCCAGGGTTCACCCGTGAACCTCTCACCGATGAAGTGGACGTCATCATCATCGGTGGCGGTTTTGGTGGTCTGCTGGCCGGCGCCCGACTGCGGCAGGCCGGGGTCGAGAGCATCCGCATCATTGAAAAGGCCGGTGATTTGGGCGGCACCTGGTACTGGAACCGCGACCCCGGTGCCCAGTGTGACGTCGAGTCGTACATCTATCTGCCGCTGCTCGAGGAAGTCGGCTTCGTTCCGAGGGAAAAGTACACCCGTGCGCCGGAGATCCTGAAACACAGTCGGGCCATTGGCGAAAAGTTCGACCTCTACCGGGACGCCTGTTTCCAGACGCAGATCACCGACATGCGATGGGACGATGCCACCAACCGCTGGATCATCACCACCAATCGCAATGATCGTATGCGGGCGCGGTTTGTGGTGATGTCGAATGGCCCGTTGAACCGGCCCAAGCTGCCGGGCATCACCGGGATCAACACGTTCAAGGGGCATACCTTCCACACCAGTCGATGGGACTATGGCTACACCGGTGGCGACTCGTTCGGTGGGCTGGAAAAGTTGCGCGACAAGCGGGTGGGTATCATCGGCACCGGCGCGACTGCCGTGCAGTGCATCCCTTACCTCGGCGAATACGCCAAACAGTTGTATGTCTTCCAGCGCACACCCTCATCGGTTGATGTGCGGAACAACCGGGATACTGATCCGCAGTGGCAAACCTCGCTGCAGCCCGGCTGGCAGAAGCACCGCATGGAAAACTTCAACACGCTCATTGAAGGGGGTTACCAGGAAGAGGATCTGGTCGCCGATGGCTGGACCGATATCATCCGCAATGTGATGCTGGTTGTTGACCGTTCGGAGTTCGACAACCCTTCCGCGCTCAGGCTGGCGAGCGTCATGGAGCTGGCGGACTTTCGCAAGATGAACCAAGTGCGTGCGCGCGTGGACCAGATTGTCAAGGATCCGGCCACTGCGGAGTCGCTGAAACCGTGGTATCGACAGTTCTGCAAACGCCCCTGTTTCAATGACGAGTATCTGCAGACCTTCAATCGCCCGAATGTGAAGCTGGTTGATACGCAAGGCCGAGGGGTGGATTCACTCACGGAGCAGGGTGTGGTGTTCGACGGTGTGGAATACCCGGTGGATTGCCTGATCTTTGCAACGGGTTTTGAAGTGGGCACCGGTTATACACGACGGTCCGGTTATGACATCACGGGTCGGAATGGCGTTCGGTTGTCACAGTACTGGGGTGATCGCATTCGCTCGCTGCACGGTTTCATGAGCCACGGATTCCCCAACTGTTTTTTCATGGGGCTGACCCAGAACACGCTGACCGTGAACTTCCCGCACATGCTTGATGAACAGGCGGGTCATATCGCCTATATCCTGCAATCGGCGATGCACCGGCAGGCGCAGGCCGTCGAGCCGACACGTGATGCCGAGGCGGATTGGATCGAGACCATTCGCAAAAGCCAGACGGTTGGCAACAACTTTCTCGCCGAGTGCACACCGGGGTACTACAACAATGAAGGTGACGCCAGCAAGGGTCACGGGTTGTATGCCAATGTCTACGGCGCAGGTCCCATCCCGTGTTTCGAGTTGCTGAAGGCCTGGCGTGAAAGCGATCAGCTGGAGGGTCTCGAACTGCGTTGACGGGCCCGACATTGCGGCAGATCAACCCGGGATGATCTGCTGCTCGATCCAGTTCACCAGTCCCTGCTCGGTCGTGGCGCCAGAACGACGGGCCACTTCCTTGCCGCCGCGAAAGATGCAGAGTGTGGGAATGCTCTGAATGCGTAATCGACTCGCAATCGTCTGGGCTTCGTCGACATTCAGTTTGGCCAATCGGACGTGTGGCTCAAGTCGGCCAGCGACGGCAGCAAATGCCGGGGCCATCGCCTGACAGGGTCCACACCAGGCGGCCCAGAAGTCGACGACAACGGGCAGATCGGATCGGGAAACGTGCGTATCGAACGTGGCCTCTGTCAGTGTGGCTGGATGACCGCCAAACAGGGCGTGTTTGCAGCGCGCGCACTTTGGTGCGTCGCCCAGTCGCTGTGTTGGAACGCGATTCACGGTTGCACAGTCCGGACAGACCACATGGGTAGAGTCGGCGGTCATCGGGGTCTCTCCTGAGCGGTAATTGGCTGGTACGCTCCCTAGATGTGGGCTGGCTGGCGTATTTCCAATAGCGTCTTGAACTCTGCTTCTGCTTCGCTTGTGAAGGCGCCAGTTGCGCTGAGGGCCAGGAGGTTGTTGATGTTGACTACCGTGGATCGAGGCTCGGCAAAGTCTTGAAGCCATCACGCAGGTCGGTGATCAGCCTCGTCGGCAACGTTCGACACGATCAGTGTTGGTACCCCCAGCGTTCCATCGCGAACCGTGAAGACACGGGTTCCCCGGCGCATGCCCTGGCGAATAGCCGAGAGGTTGAGACCCTGTTCCGCCAGACGTGCGTGTGCAGCTTCGATGTTGGGGGTGCGCCAGGTAACACCCCAGAGTCGGTCCGGACCTGGTGCAGAGGCTGTCGGGACGCGGTGTGCTACTTCGATTCCTGCAGTTCCAGCAGAGAAGGTCAGCAATCTTGAATCCTGAGCGGGATTCGACCAGTCCAGGTTCATCGTCAGACCCAGTCGCGCACCATACAGTGCAACGGCACGTTCAGGATCCTGGGTGGTGATGACCAGATGATCCAATGCGGTCAGGGCGCTGGCAGCGGCGGGCCTTGCCTGCAACGGATCATCTTCGGAACGCTCCAGGACAAAGGTTCGCATGCCGCCGGACCGTGCATCACTGATTCTGAATCGCCTCCACTGGCGTTTCAGTCTGGTGTCAGGATCCGTGCTCTCTCCGCGGACAATCGCTTCGGGTTGAAGTGCGCGGCGTGTGAAGTTGCGGTGATCTGCTTCCAGATTGCTGCTCGCAAAGACCAGCGTCTGCAATCCCGGCCCATCCTGGGCCAGCAATTGATGGAGCCTGTCTGCCAGCGGACCTTCACCACTGGGTGCCAGCAACTCGATCCCGGTTTGATCGAGCTGAAAAAACGCGGCCGCCGACCCCGCAGAATCCTGTGTTCGCCAGTCCGCCGTGCGGCCCAACAGGATTTCATACACGGCCGAGCCGACATCGATCGATGGGCACAGCAGGACAACGTGGTCAATGCCGACAATCATGGCAGCCCCTGTTCAGGTTCTTGTCAGGTTTTTGGCCAGCTGCCGGATTGCCCGCCGCCTCGCCAGGCACGCAGTACACAGGCGAATCCAGGACCATTCAATAGCCGAACGGATCCAGCGGCAGATGTCGCACCTGTTTGCAGGCGGCGCGGAAGTCATACGGTGTCTGCTCTGCACAGTCCGGCCACTTGCCGGTAGTCGTCCAGAATTCAGCGAGACCAAGACGAGCACAGAGCGCCGGGAATCGCGGGTCGTTGCGCAGTTCCGGCATGCTGGCCTGAAACAGCAGCGAGGTGCGGTACGCGTCCGGCCCCATGATGTCATGGCGGCTGCCGTCTGGTCCCAGCCGGGCACTTGCAGCCCAATGGTAGGCTTCGTCGACCAGACCCAGGTGAGCCGCGTAGACCAGCCGCGAAAGGTCGATTCCACCGGTACTGTCGACCTGCTTCTGGAGCATGTCTTTCCAGCTGGTGATGTTTGCCGGTGAGGGGTCGCGCTTGGTTTGTATGAAAGGCAGACCATCCTGGAACTCACGTAGCTGCCGCTTCTGCGCAAGTCGCAGCAGCCGGTCAACGGCATCCCATTCCTGCGCAAAGGCGTAGGCACGAAGCAGGCTGGAGACCGGGAAACTCATGTCCGGAATGCGTTCCACCAGGTCTTCATAAACCGGTATCGCCTCGGCGACCCGGCCGGCTGCCATACGCGCCAGGGCAACCGAGTTTGCGGTCATGGGATCCAGTGCATTGAGTTGATACTGGTGTTCGCTGTCCTCGAGGCTGTCGCGCATTCTGCCGGTGGTACGCAGGAAGTAGCCGATGTACTGTCGTCCATCACTGTGTCCACGTGATTGTCGTGCGCGGGTGAGAATTGCATCGAGTTCCAGAAATCGACCGTACGGCGGCAGCACCATGGCCTGACCCATCATGGCGGCACAGTTGTCCGGGTCGAGCGAAAGCGCCTGGTCGGCTTCGGATCCAACCGCTGCCCGGATCGCAGCACGCTCTGCATAAGGTGCGTACAGGCCGAGAAACGAGCGCAGGTGCGCCAGACGTCCCCAGGCCGGTGCAAATTTCGGTGCGCGGGCAATCACTACTTCGAGCAGACCGATGTTGGTCCGCATTTCATCGGGAGAGTAGTTGTTCGGCAGACTGCGCAAATAGAGATCGTAGGCGGCAGGGTCGATGCTCTGGCTCGATTTTGGGGAGATGGCCAGCCGCAGTTCATTGGCGATGTGCCCGGAAATCTCGTCCTGGACCGCGAAGATGTCTTCGAGCACACGATCGTAACGATCCGACCACAATGTGGTCTGCGATGTGGCATCGACCAGATGGGCGCTGATGCGGATCCTGCCGGCCGCCCGGCGTATGGAGCCATCGAGCAGATGTGAACACTTGAGCGCCAGCGCGGCTTCTGCCTTCCGGTCACCGCGAAACTGGAAACTCGACGTGCGACCGATCACCTTGAGGTTGGCGCCGTTCGAAAGTCGCTGGATGATTTCGTCGCTGACGCCATCGGAGAAGAACTGCATGTCCGGATCGTTTGAAAGATTGTCAAAGGCGAGGACCGCCAGCAGCGGTTCGCTGGCGATGCCTGCGGCGGCGACTGGCTGCTGCTTTGCCAGGCGCGCGTCCGGTGGCTGGTCAGGCAGCAGCCGACGGGCTTTTTCCGAATCTGCGGGTGGTGTGAGAGCGGACTGCTGATCGGTGGTGACTTCGCAGATCTCCACGGGTTCCTCAATACCTGTGAGCAGATAAGGACCATGTACCGCCCAGCGCCAGGTGTCGGCGTCCTTGTCACCCACCACCGCACGCCTGGCAAATTCGAAAGCGGTGCGTGTCATCAGGATGCGTCCGTTTCCGGCCAGCGACATGACCCGTGCGGCGAGGGCCTTGGCCAGCCCTTCAACTTCGAGTGGCTTGGCACCACGGGCGATGTCGATGGCTGAATTCTCGCGTGTGAAAACTTCGCCCAGATGGATGCCCACCCTGGTGATCAGCGACGCGCCAAATGGTGTGCCAATGGCCTGTATGCCGTTCTGGTAGGCAACCGCAAATCGCAGTGCCTCCACGGGTCGTTCAAAGAGCAGCAGGAAACCATCACTCTTGTCGATTTCGCGGCCATGAAAGGCGGATAGCAGATTGCGGGCCAGGCGGTCGTGCTGGCCAAGCAGATCGGCCGCAGCCACGTCGCCAATTCGCTCGACCAACTGGGTACTGGCGACCAGGTCGCAGAGCAGCAGGGTCTGGATCGCGGCTCGCGAATGGCCTGGGTTGCCGGTTGGAGTCGTTTGTGACATGACGATGGATAGACAACCCGGAGCTGCAGGTCTGGTGCTGCGAACATACCAGAACCTGTGTGCAGCGAGCGGATTGTTCGTGCCACCAACAGCGGGTCTGCATGGGGAAGGTTGCCTGGCACTGCACATCGCCTGTTCTGCGTAAACCAGCCGCTGGACTCGACAGGGCGTGAGGTTGGGCGTTTCATAGCCGGGGGAATACAAATCAGGGGTTTTCGGGCATGTACTTGCCGCATGGGCTGTGTGCAGTTCTGTTTCTGGTTCTGCTGCTGGGGGTGGTGCAGACCATCCCGGCAGGTGAGGTGCCGGGCGAGTGGCCAGCGCCGGGACGAGACCACTCGGAGAATCACTTCAGTGGTCTGGAGCAGATCAACACGGACAACGTGTCGCAACTGAAACTTGCCTGGCTCTTCGACGTGCCGGATGGGGTCTCGCTGACCAGCACGCCGTTGATGGTGGGGCGCACGCTCTATTTTTCTGCGGATCGAGGCATTGTGCATGCTCTGGATGCCGCCACCGGTGCACACCGCTGGACCTTTGATCCGGAAGCGTGGAAACACTCGCCGCGCGGGATTGCCTTTGGCTTCAACACCAACCGGGGTATTGCACACTGGCAGGGACAGATATTCGTTGGCGCTGCAGATGGCCGACTGATCGCCCTTGATGCAGCAACAGGGAACGTGCAGTGGGCATCGCGCGTGTTTCCGATTGGTGAACATCAGGCCATCAACAGTGCACCTCGCGCGTTTGCTGGCAAGGTGTTCATCGGGACCAGTGGTGCAGAATTTGGTTCCCGCGGCCAGGTTGCGGCGTTTGATGCGGTGTCTGGCGACTTGTTGTGGCGTTTCCATACCGTACCCGGCAATCCTGCGGATGGATTCGAGAACAGCGCCATGGCCATGGCGGCAAAGACCTGGCACGGAGACTGGTGGAAGCGTTTTGGGGGTGGAACGGTCTGGCATGGCATGGCATTTGACCCGGAACTCAAGCTGCTCTACATCGGGGTCGGTAATGGTGATCCCTGGGATCATCAGCTGCGCAGTGAAGGGAAGGGCGACAATCTCTTTCTCTGCAGCATCGTTGCACTCAACGCCGACACGGGTGAGTACGTCTGGCACTACCAGCAGAACCCTGGCGAACAATGGGACTACAAGGCCACCGCAGACATCATCCTTGCCGAAGTCAACCATCAGGGAGCGCCGCGCAAGGTATTGATGCAGGCTCCGACCAACGGATTTTTCTACGTGCTTGACCGTGTGACCGGGGAGTTGCTCAGCGCACAAAAGTACGAAAAGGTCACCTGGGCCGAGCGCATCGACCTGAGCACCGGTCGGCCGGTCGAGGCGCCGGGTGTGCGGATGAAACCCGGCGAAAAAACGCTCATCTATCCGAGCCCCTTTGGCGCACACAACTGGCAGGCGACGTCGATGCATCCGGGCACCGGGCTTGTCTACATTCCGACCATTCGGCTGGGAGCGCTGTATTCCCGCAACATGGACTTCAGGTTTCGTGACAACTTTTTCACGATTCCCATCGTCACCGAGTATGTCGACAACTCGCCGGATGATGGCACCGGCGGGCTCGTGGCATGGGACCCTGTGGCACAGTCGGCTCGCTGGCGGATTCAGTACGACTCATTGTGGAACAGCGGCACCCTCGCCACCGCCGGCAATCTCGTTTTTCAGGCCACGGCTCTGGGTTCGTTCAACGCTTATCACGCAGGCACGGGCGAACGACTCTGGCAGTTTGACGTGCAGCGGGGCGTGAATGCGGCGCCGATGACCTATGCCATCGACGGCAGGCAGTTCATCGCCTTGCCCGTGGGTTGGGGTGGCATGGCAAGTTTTGGCCTGGAGGCATTTCAGCATGGCTGGCGGTACAAGGAAGATGTCCGCATGGTGGCGTTTGCACTGGATGGCAAGGCGACATTGCCTGCACCGATCGGGCCGCGCGGTCGATTCAATCCGGTCGATCTTGGTGAAGCGGTGATCGATGAGGCCAAGGCTGCCCGCGGGTTCGACCTCTATCACCAGGCATCCTGTGCAACCTGCCATGGTGGCAACGTGGTATCGACAGGCGCCGCAGGACCTGATCTGCGTGAATCGGCGATGCTCAAGAGCTACCCGGCGTTCCGGGCAGTGGTGGTGGAAGGCGCGCTTCTCCACCGGAGCATGCCGGTGTTTGATGATCTGTCGGAAAGCGAAGTTCGGGCCGTATTCGATTATGTGCGCCGCGAGGCACGCAAGGCGGAAGGGGAGTAGCCGATCTCGGGATCGGCTACTCCATATGCGCTACCGCTTGCCGATCGGTACGTATTTGCGAGGCTTCTCGCCCTGGTACAGCTGACGTGGCCGGCCAATCTTGTAGGACTCGCTGATCATCTCGTTCCACTGCGAGATCCAGCCGGGTGTGCGACCCGTGGCGAAGATCACGGTGAACATCTCCATCGGGATACCAATGGCCTTCAGGATGATGCCGGAGTAGAAGTCGACGTTCGGGTACAACTTGCGTTCGACAAAGTAGGGATCTTCGAGGGCGATGCGTTCCAGCCTCTGCGCCAGTTTCAGCTGCGGATCGTTGTCGACACCCAGTTCCTCGAGCACTTCCTTGCAGGTCTGCTGCATAACCTTGGCACGTGGGTCGTAGTTCTTGTAGACCCGATGACCAAAGCCCATGAGTCGGACACCACTGTCCTTGTCCTTCACCTTCCTGACAAACTCGTCGATGTGACTTTCATCGCCGATCTCGTCGAGCATCTTGAGCACGGCTTCGTTGGCTCCACCGTGGGCGGGGCCCCAGAGCGCCGCAATACCCGCAGCGATGCAGGCAAACGGATTCGCACCCGTCGAACCGGCCATACGCACGGTGGAGGTCGAAGCGTTCTGCTCGTGATCGGCGTGCAGCAGGAATATCTTGTCCATCGCACGGGCGAGTGTCGGGCTGACCTTGTAGTCCTCACAGGGTGTCGCAAACATCATGTGCAGGAAGTTCGCGGCGTAGTCGAGATCGTTGCGCGGATAGATGAAGGGTTGTCCCTGGGCGTACTTGTGACACATCGCCGCGATGGTTGGCATCTTGGCGATCAGCCGATGCGCCGTGATGCGGCGATGGTCCGGATTTTCGATGTCCAGGCTGTCGTGGTAAAACGCCGAGAGGGCACCCACCACACCACACATGATGGCCATCGGATGTGCGTCGCGTCGGAAACCGCGGAAGAAGAATGCCAGTTGTTCGTGCACCATCGTGTGGCGCTTGATGATCCGGACGAAGTCTGAGTTCTGCTTCTGGCTGGGCAGTTCGCCGTTCAGCAGGAGGTAACACAGTTCCAGGTAGTTGCTGCTTTCCGCCAGTTCTTCGATGGGGTAGCCGCGGTGCAGGAGAATGCCGTTGTCACCATCAATGTAGGTGATGTCCGAGTTGCAGGCGGCGGTGGAGACAAACCCCGGGTCATAGGTGAAGTAACCGGCGGCGCCCAGTTTGGCGACGTCGATGACCGGCGTGCCTTCTGATCCCTGATAGATCGGCAAATCAATGGTCTGGTTTTCGCCATCGATCTGCAGATGTGCGTATTTGGTCGGCTTGGGCGCCATGTTTCCTCCGCTTGAATTGCTTTTTGTCCGTCCCCCGGCTCTGCGGCCGGATAACGTCGAGACTATGTGGTGGCGCAGAATCAGTGTCAATTATTCTGCGGCGGTGAGATCTCCAGTAAGCGTGCAGGGATATCGGCATCACCCTCCGTGGAGGTTCGGTTCACGTACAGTACCACCCTCCCTTCTGCCACCAGTGTCCGAATGCAGAATCCATTGATTCAACGCACTCGCGGAACTGCGCGCAATCCGGGTCCGGATCGGGAATCGAAGTGGACAGGCGTCTGGCTCAAGTGTGTTCTTTCGACAGGCAGCTGCTGTGGGTGTGATCCTTCAGCACCTGGACGATTCGACAGTCGGCAACCCGGCCGCGTCGACATTGTCGGACCATTCGCTGCAGTTCGCCGCGTAGTGATTCGAGCCGAATGATCTTGGCCTCGACATCGGCAAGCACGTCGCTTGTCACACGGTCGACCTCGGCACAAGGCTGATCGGGTTTGTCAACGAGAGTCAGCAGCTCACGAATGGCCGTGAGGGGAAAACCGAGTTCGCGTGCGTGCCGGATGAACGCGAGGCGGTCGGCATGCGCAAGGGTGTAGCGGCGCTGACCTCCCTCGCTACGCGAGGGAGGTGGCATCAGCCCTTCCAGTTCGTAGAAGCGGATGGTCTGGACGTTTGTCGCCGCCCTTCTGGCGAGCACACCGATGCTGAGCATTTTCTGAAATCACCGCTTGAACCTATAGTCACTGTAGCATTTAGAGTGACCCCCGTCGGCGAATACGTCGTTCGCTTCAGTGGGAGATCCGCATGGAAACCTGTTGTGTGCCCCGAACCGGTCCGTGGCATCCGGCGTGATCCGGACACCCGATCAGACCAACATGAGGGCACACCATGGACTTTGATCCGATGAACTCCGCCTTGATTCCACTGATGTTTGGCGCCGGGTTTGTCCTGGTGACCGTGGTGCGCGGTTACTGGTTGTGGCGAACAGACGGGACCAGTCCGTACGTGATAGATCACGATGATCCACTGCACCGGTATCTGGGTCAGGTATTCGGTGTTGTTGTGGCCGGGTTGTTCCTGTACTTCGGAGCAATCGCAATCTGGCCGTCCCTGGCGAGCGGTGCAGGCCAGCTTGACTGGGCCATGAGCAGGCCGACACGGTACGCCAGTGTCGTCCTGATGGGTCTGGCGACGATCTGGACCGGTTATGCGCAGTTCCACATGGGAAATTCCTGGCGGATCGGCATACCTCGCGGCGAGGCGCCAATGCTGCGCACGAGCGGACCTTTTGCAGTGTCACGAAACCCCATTTTCCTGGGCATGCTGGTTTTTGTGATTGGCATGACACTGTGGTCGCCGACTACCGTGACCGTCAGCTTGCTGATTGCCACATTCATTTCAATCGAGGTCCAGATCCGCTTCGAGGAATCCTGGCTCGAGCGCAGTAAAGGTGATGAATATCGGGCTTATTGCCTTCGCGTACGCCGTTGGATCTGACCATCCCGATCTGGTCGGCTTTGCTGTTCAGCAACCGCGGGCGGATCGACAGGTGGATTGCGATCGCGCGATTGTGTGATCGCCAGAAGCGCTGGAAGCGACCTGGGTCGGTCGCGACAGCGCTGTTGGACTCGCTGGCTCAGGCGTCTCTGATAGTGACTTCAGGTCGATTCAACAGCATGTAAAGCACCGGTAGCACGACCAGCGTGAGCAGCGTCGACGAAATGATGCCGCCGATCACAACGGTTGCCAGCGGACGCTGTACCTCCGCACCGATACCGACGTTGATGGCCATCGGCAAAAACCCGAGTGCGGCGACCGCCGCCGTCATGAGCACCGGTCTCAATCGGCCAACGGCGCCGTCGACGATCGCCTGCTCCAGTGGCAGTCCGTCGGCACGAAGCCTGCGAATGAAGGAAATCATGACCAGCCCGTTCAGCACAGCGACGCCTGACAACGCGATGAAGCCAACACCCGCGGAGATCGACAGCGGAATATCGCGCAGTGCCAGGGAGAAAACTCCACCCGTCAATGCCAGAGGGATGCCAGTGAAGATGATCACCGCATCCCTGGCAGACCCGAATGCCCAGAACAGCAGCGAAAAAATGATGACAAGGGTCAAAGGCACGACCACGGCCAGCCGGGTAGTGGCGGACAGCAACTGTTCGAACGTGCCGCCATAGTCCACCCAGTAGCCTGCCGGGACCTGGACATCACTTCGGATCCGGGTCTGTAGATCGGTCACAAAACCACCCAGGTCCCGATCACGCACGTTGGCGGTGATGACGATACGCCGCTTGCCGTTTTCCCGGTTGATCTGGTTGGGTCCCACTGACAGTACAAACCTGGACACCTCCCGCATGGGTACATGAGTGGCGCGCGCGGCGGAATCGCCGAACGAGCGGCTGCTTTCGTCTTCACGGCCCTTTCGGTCGCTGTCATGCGGTAGCGGAATGGGCAGGTCGGCGAGGGCTGCCGGGTCCTGGCGCAACTGTTCTGGCAGTCGAACGACGATGTCGAATCGACGGTCGCCTTCATGGAGTTGACCAGCCACCGAGCCTCCCACCGCCGTTGCCAGGGTGTCCTGCACCGCAGAGGGGTTCATGCCGTAGCGCACCAGCGCCAGGCGGTCGGGTTGCACGGTGAGCAGTGGCAGCCCTGTGGACTGTTCAAGCTTGACGTCCGCTGCGCCGGGTACCGTCTGCATGACCGCTTCGACCTGCTGTCCAACACGCAGCAGGATATCGAGGTCATCGCCGTACACCTTGACGGCAACGTCTGCACGCACGCCGGAAATCAGTTCGTTCATGCGCATCAGAATCGGCTGGGTGAACTCGTAGTTGTTGCCGGGCATTGTTCCGGCAGCGCCTGCCAGTTCTTCGATCAGGACGTTTTTCGGCTTGTCAGGGTCTGGCCACTCCTCGCGCGGATTGAGCATGATGAAGGTGTCCGCCACTGAAGGAGGCATCGGGTCGGTCGCGATCTCGGCCGTGCCCAGCTTCGAAAATACCTGTTCGACCTCGGGAAATTCGCGCAACCTGTTTTCAAGAAGGATCTGCATGCCGATCGCCTGCTCAAGCGAAGTGCCGGGAATACGCAGGGCGTGCATCGCGATATCGCCTTCGTCCAGGCGAGGAATGAACTCGGAACCCATGCGACTGGCAACCAGCCCGCCCGACATGAGGATGAGCAAGGTGGTCGACACCACCAGCCAGCGCTGCCGCAGTGACCACCTCATGGTCGGTTCATAGGCACCTTTCAGCACCCGCATGATGCGCGTGTCCCCGATATGGAAACGACCTCGCAGCAACAACGCGATTCCGGCCGGTATGAAGGTCAGTGACAACAGCATCGCGCCAGTCATGGCCAGCACCACCGTGATGGCCATGGGATGAAACATCTTTCCTTCGATGCCGGTCAGCGACAGGATGGGCAGATACACCGCGCAGATGATGCCGAGCCCGAACAGGCTTGGCCGGATGACTTCCTCGGTTGCAAGGGCAGCGGTCTCGAGTCTCTCCGGTTCGGTCAGGGTGCGACCGAGTTGCAACTGGGCCTCGCCAAAACGTCGCAGGCAGTTCTCCATGATGATGACAGCACCGTCAACGATCAGACCGAAATCCAGCGCACCGAGACTCATGAGGTTGCCCGAGACCCCTCCGGACAACATGCCGGTGAACGTGAACAGCATGGACAGGGGAATGACAGCGGCGGTAATGATCGCTGCGCGCAGATTGCCAAGCATGACAAACAGCACGGCGACGACCAGCAGGGCGCCTTCGATCAGGTTTTTCGAGACGGTATCGATTGTGCGGTCAACCAGTGTGGTGCGGTTGTAGACCGGGGTTGCAGTCACGCCCATAGGCAGACTGTGGCTGGCTTCCTCAAGCTTCGCCGCAGCCGCTTCGCTGACCTGTCGACTGTTCGCTCCAACCAGCATGAAGACCGTACCGAGCACGATCTCTTGCCCGTTCTGCGTGGCGGCACCGCTGCGCAGTTCGAGCCCTTCCCCGACTGAGGCGACGTCCCTGACGCGGATAGGTACACCCTGACGACGATCGATGACGATGTCGCGAATCTCCTCGAGATCGGTGACCTGGCCAGGTACGCGCACCAGTAATTGCTGGCCATTGCGCTCGATGTAACCGGCACCGACATTCTGGTTGTTGGTGCTGATCACGCTCACGATGTCCTGCAGCGACAGGTTGAACGCCACCAGGCGTGCGGGATCCGGATTGATATGGATCTGGCGTGCGTAACCGCCGATGGTGTTGACGTCCGTCACACCGGGCGTGCCACGCAGTTGCGGCCGTATTACCCAGTCCTGGAGAGTTCGCAGGTCGGTTGCGGTCCAGGGCGCGCCGTCCGGCTTGCGCGCATCCGCTTCGGCTTGTACCGAATACATGAAAATCTCGCCCATCCCGGTGGCAGTGGGACCAATCGCTGGCTCCAGATATTCGGGAAGGGCCGTGCGGATCTGCTGCAGCCGCTGCGCAACCTGCTGGCGTGCAAAGTACAGGTCGGTTTCATCCACGAAGACCGTTGTCACCTGGGACAGTCCGTACCGTGAAATCGAACGCGTGTAATCCAGACCGGGAAGGCCGGCCATTGCCGTCTCGATTGGGAAGGTTACCCGCTGTTCCGCTTCGAGCGGCGTAAACCCTGGAGTTTCGGTATTGATCTGGACCTGGACGTTGGTGATGTCCGGAGTTGCATCGATGGGCAGTTGCAGGAAGCTCCAGACGCCGGTCGTCAGCATGGCCATGGTCAGCGACATCACCAGCCATCGATGCGCGATCGAAAAGCGGATGACTCGCACCAGGCAGGAAGATCGGTCAGTGGTCATGCGAGGCCCCTGACTTTTCGATGTCTGCCTTGATCAGATAACTCTGGGTGATCACGACGGCATCTGCGGGTGCAAGTCCGGACAGCACTTCAACATGGGTTGCATCCCGTTCGCCGAGTTCGACGGGTCGCACTTCATAGCTGTCGCCCACACGGATGAACACCACATCCCAGTCGCGGAACGATTGCAGCGCCGCCAGGGGAACCATCATGGCGACCTTCTTTTGAGCCACGGTGATACGGGCTTTCACGGCCGCGCCGGGACGCCAGCCACCATCGGCGTTGATGAGGATGGCGCGGGCGACGGTACTCTGGCTCGCGGTCGCCATGCCAGGGAGGATACGTTCTACCGTCGTCTCGCTGGTTGCCCCGTCGGCGAGCCGGGTGACGACGACTGCCGAACCGACACCGATGTGTTCGCTGTCCGCGCCAAACAGGTGGAGGTCGACCCACAGTGTCCGCAGATCTGCAATTTCAAACAGGATTTCACCTTCCGAAGCAAAATCGCCGGGTGTCGTGTGTCGTGCCATCACGACACCGCCAATGGTTGCCATCACTGGATAGGACTTGAGGCTGGTGTTGCTGTCGATTTCGGCTAGTACGGCTCCTTCGTCCACGTGGTCGCCCACCTGTGCATTGACTCGCCTGACCTGACCGGCATAACGGGCCGCCAGACGGGTTTCGCTGTCCTCGACCAGAGTGAGCAGTCCCTGGACTTCATGCTGATCGGCGATGACACCAGGCCCTGCCGGTCCGACCTTGATACCGGCTTCGCTGGCGATGGCCGCATCGATGCGGGTTCGCCCTTCGTGACTCTCGTAGGTCCAGCGCAGGCTGGTCCCTTCAATGACGGCGATCACTTCCACGTCAAACGAGTGGGGTTCGCCCACGATGCTGGTTGCCATCAGGCTGCCATCGACCATGGGTTCGAGGACATGCTGCTCCCGGATGCCACCCAGTCGCATCAGATTGACCGTAACTTCGCCTCTGTCGGCGGGGAGAGCCTCGCCGTTTCGATACAACCAGGCCTGGTAGGCAGGTGGACGATCCGACTCGGCAATGGCGAGTTCCACGGCAAAGCCCGACTGTTCGAGAAGCCTGCCTCGATGGGAACCTCGTGCCACCGGCTTCCCCTCGTGTGCATTGCTTTCATGTCCGTGTTCCGGGTCGGCGTCTGGCCCCTGACCACAGGCACCGACCAGGAGCAGCACCATCAACAGGACAAGACTCAGTTCCGGACAACGCGCTGACTGTTGAGTCATGGCTGATTCTCCGATTGACCGGGGACGTTCGAGTGTTTTGCACCCGTTACAGATCGCCCCAACAGTCGCTCGATTTCGATCAGCGCTCGCTGGCCACGCAGCCCTTGCTCGAGCGCGTTCAATTGTGCGTCGATCAACTCGGTTTGCACGGTGTGCCACTCCAGTGCCGTTGCCGCGCCAGCCTCGTACGCACTTGCAGCGGTACGTGACGCCTTGTCGAGCATTGGCACGACCTGTTCGTGCCACTGCTGCTGCGATCGGGCCGCCGACTCATAGATATCCGTCGCCATGGCCAGCGTTGTTGAAACGGTCAGCTCGGTAGCCTCATTTTCGATTTCAAGGGCTGCCAGCTCAGCGTGGCTCGCGTCGACACCCGGTTGAGCCCTGCTTCGCTTGCCGAGTGGAAGACTGACACTCCCGACCAGTCCAAAGCCGTTGGTCGCCTCCAGTCTGCGCAAGCCGATCTGCCATTGAAGATCAGGTGTGCGTTCTGCTGTCGCCAGCCTGATACGCACCTCACGGATTCGTGTCTCGCTGGTGAATCGGGCGCGACTCGGTGTCGCCATCGATTGGATGGCCCATTGTTCGGGCTGATCCAGTTTCGGCAAACGGGCTGGAAGCAAAGGGACGTCGATGGTTCCGGGCTCGAACTCTCCCCACAGCAAACTGAGCTGACGACTTGTACGGCCCTGTTCCTGCTCACATTGCAGACGGGCGATCGCAACCTTTGCAGCGGCGGCCCTGCTCATCCACAGATCGGATTCCTTGCCTGCACCCACTGCCAGGCGGTTTTCCGCTGCGATTGCCGCCAGGCGGCGTTGCTCGACCGCCGTCTGGTAGATCCGGCATCTGGATGCTGCCTCGACGATCTGCAGATACCGGCGACCGGTTTCGGCAAGCAGGTCCAGGCGCTTGATTTCCCTATCGACGGTGAGCGAGTCGGTCTGGGCGAGCGCGAGCGCGCGACGCGCGTCGAGCTTGTCACCGCGCTCCAGCACCGAGCCGATGGTGAAGGTGATCTCGGAAGCCCCGAAGCCACCATACCCGTGGTTGCCGAGCACGTTTTCGACGGTTGTGCCAACCACCCGTTCCGGGGATTGGCTCGCAGCAGAAGAGCGAGCCTGCAGATTGCTCTGATAGATCGAAAAAACCCTGAGTTCGGGGTGACTGGCCTCAACGCGAGCGAAAGCCTGGTCGAGAGTCAGTGGTGCAGCATCCACCATGGATGCCAGGGCCAGGCCAGCCGCCACCACGGCCGATGTCACTGGGACCGTTGTCAGTCGCATGGATTTCTCCTGAATGAACGGGAATGTGCCGGGAGTCTCCGGAGCATGTCTCAGACATGGGCCGAAGAGACCCAAATGGCGCAGAAGGCGCAGTCAGCGGCAATGCAGGAGAGGTCGGTGTCGGTGTCAGGAGTTGAGAGGAGGGCGGAAAGGAATGTCTGGTGAAGGCAGCGGCAAGCCGGCCAGGGTGTAAGGTTCGAAAATCGATGATTCCTGTCGAAGGGATGGTTTTACGCTCAGGTGCTCAAAAGGCAGCACCGAGTTGCTGCTTCCTTGTGCCTGATGCATGAGGGAATGGAAAAGTCCCGTTGAATCATTCTGATCATCCAGATCGACCACCGGTTCGCCACCTGCACCCGGATGATCGTGCAACGCGGCGTGGCCGCTCGATTTGTCGTGCTGATCAACGTGGTCGAACAAATGGTGGGTTTCGCCCGCCATACCGATCAGCGGTGCACCAACAAAGGCGAGCAGGATGAGACCCATCGCGACAAGACGCGATCGGAGTGCAAGTGGTCTTCCTGCCGATGGAATTCGCATGGGCAGAGACTAGCCCGGATACCCCCGTCGAGCAATTTTTGGTGCTTCACCGAGTTTCGGGACGGGCCCATCCCTGAACTGTCTGGCATTTGAAGTAGCTCGCAACTAGAATCCTCGCGATCTCCCGACAGCACGCTGATTTTCCGGTCGTTTCAGTCCGCCGAAGCTCGTCTTTGGTCTTTGCGCCCGGCGTTTGTCGATCATGCTTTAAGCGTTGCGGGTGGTTGGATCGTTCGCAGTTGTGTCGGGACGATTGTTGGGAACGTGTGGAAGATTGACGCGACATCCAAGGAGCAATGGGCCTATGAGCATCGATAAAATGAACCGGCCAGTGAACCTGAACCTGTTTGCGTTCCGGTTTCCGCTGGCCGCGCTGGCCTCGATCACCCATCGGGTAACGGGAATACTGCTTCTTGCTGGTGTTGGTCTTCTGATCTATCTCGCGGATCTCGCCCTGTCGTCTGCTGAAGGGTTTGCCGAAGCCCGTGCCCTGATCGATACGGGTGGGTTTGTCACGTTCCTGCTTTGGGCAACCCTGGTGGCTCTGGTCTACCACCTGCTGGCGGGCATCAAGCACATTCTCCTGGATTTCCATATCGGCGACACGGTGCCGGTGGCATTTGGTGCCTCGATTGCCGTGATTGTCCTGACCCTTATCGACGCCGTACTGCTGGGAGCCTGGTTATGGTAGCCAATGCGACATCCTTTGCCCGATCCGGGCTTGCCGACTTCATCATCCAGCGAATCACGGCCGTCATCATCGGTGTTTATGCAGTGGTGGTGACGCTGTTTTTTGTTGGTAACCCAACTCTGGATCACGGTGGGCTGACCGCGTTTTTTGGCGGTTTTGGCATGCAGGTGTTTTCGACGGCGACCGTGTTGTCCACCATTGCCCACGCGTGGATAGGACTGTGGACTGTGGGCACGGATTATCTGCTGCCGGCCCATATCGGCAAGAGCGCAACGTCCTTGCGCTTCATATACCAGATGGGCTGTGTCGGAATTCTCTTCGTTTACCTCGTGTGGGCGATTCAATTGGTCTGGAGTCTGTAGTGGCGCAAATCAGGAAGATGGAATTTGACGGCGTCATCGTCGGTGGTGGCGGCGCAGGCATGCGCGCGGCCCTGCAACTGGCACAGTCGGGTCTGAAAACTGCGGTGATCACCAAGGTTTTTCCGACGCGGTCGCACACCGTCTCGGCACAGGGTGGCATCACCTGCGCAATCGCCAGCGATGATCCCAACGACGACTGGCGCTGGCACATGTACGACACGGTGAAGGGGTCGGACTACATCGGCGACCAGGATGCCATCGAGTACATGTGCAGCGAAGGACCGCAAGCCGTGTTCGAACTGGAACACATGGGGCTCCCTTTTTCGCGGACGGACTCGGGTCGAATCTATCAGCGACCCTTTGGTGGTCAGTCCAAGAACTTTGGCGAAGGTGGTCAGGCGGCGCGTACCTGTGCTGCGGCGGACCGTACGGGACACGCGTTGCTGCACACGCTGTACCAGGCCAATGTCAAGGCGAACACCACGTTCCTCAACGAATGGTTTGCTGTCGACCTCGTCAAGAACCAGGACGGTGTGGTCGTCGGTGTGGTTGCCATCGAAATGGAAACCGGTGAGGTGGTGTTTGTGCAGTCCAAGGCGACGGTATTTGCCACCGGCGGGGCGGGGCGCATTTATGCCAGTACTACCAATGCCCTGATGAACACCGGTGACGGTGTGGGGATGGCGCTGCGGGCAGGTTTCCCCGTGCAGGACATCGAGATGTGGCAGTTTCACCCAACGGGAATTGCCGGTGCCGGAGTTCTGGTCACGGAAGGCTGCCGTGGCGAAGGCGGTTACCTCATCAACAAGAATGGCGAGCGTTTCATGGAGCGGTATGCACCAACCGCGAAGGATCTGGCCGGTCGGGACGTGGTGGCTCGTTCGATGATCATCGAGATCATCGAAGGTCGCGGTGCAGGTCCGGACGGTGATCACGTCCTGCTGAAACTGGATCATCTTGGTGCGGATGTGCTGAATACCCGACTGCCAGGCATCTGCGAACTGGCCAAGACCTTTGCCCACGTCGATCCGGTGAAAGAACCGATTCCGGTGGTCCCGACCTGTCACTACATGATGGGTGGCGTGCCAACCCAGGTGAGTGGCCAGGCACTGATGCAGAACGCCGATGGTACCGATCGACCGGTTGAAGGATTTTATGCCGCCGGTGAAGTGGCCTGTGTGTCCGTGCACGGTGCCAACCGTCTGGGTGGCAACTCGTTGCTGGACCTGGTGGTATTCGGGCGTGCCGCCGGGAAGCACATCGAAGATGTCGTACGAACGGGAGTGAGTTATCGCAACGCCAGCCAGTCCGACCTTGACCAGGCGATGGCGCGGCTCAATCGGTGGAACGAATCCACTTCGGCCGGTGAATCGGTGGCCGTGCTGAAAAAGGAACTGCAGACCAACATGCAGAACAACTTTGGTGTGTTTCGAACCGAAAAGAACATGCAGGTGGGCATCCGGAAACTGGCCGAACTGCGGGAGAGGATTGGCAGGGGATACCTGTCCGACAAGTCGAACACGTTCAACACCGCACGTCTCGAAGCTCTCGAACTGGATAACCTGCTCGAAGTGGCCGAAGCCACGGCGATCGCCGCTGAAGTACGGAAGGAAAGCCGCGGTGCACACGCACGGGATGACTACGAGACCCGCGATGACACCAACTGGCTGTGTCACTCGATGTATTTCCCTGGCGAAAAGCGTGTGGGCAAACGTGCCGTCAACTTTGCACCCAAGACCATGCCGGCATTCCAGCCGATGGAACGGAAGTACTAACCATGCAAGTCAGCGTTTACCGATACAACCCGGACGTGGATGAAGTACCGCAGATGCGGAACATGAGTGTCGACCTGCCCGCAGGCAAGGACCTCATGGTGCTGGACGTGATGGAACTCCTGAAAGCGCAGGATCCGACATTTTCCTATCGGCGTTCCTGCCGCGAAGGGGTGTGTGGTTCCGATGGTGTCAACATGAACGGCAAGAATGGTCTCGCCTGTGTGACACCGGTTTCGGAAGTTGCCAAGGGTGGCAAACTCATTCTCCGACCGCTGCCGGGATTGCCGGTGGTGCGTGATCTGGTGGTCGACATGACCCAGTTTTATCGCGCCTATCGCAAGATCGACCCGTTTCTCATCAACGACAAGCCTGCGCCGGCGCAGGAGCGGTTGCAGTCGCCCAAGGAGCGTGAAGAGCTGGATGGGCTCTATGAGTGCATCCTGTGTGCGTGCTGTTCCACCTCCTGTCCTTCGTTCTGGTGGAACCCGGACAAGTTCATCGGTCCGGCAGGCCTGCTGCAGGCGTACCGGTTCCTGGCTGACTCTCGTGACACCGCGACCGCCGAACGCCTGGCGAAGCTCGATGATCCGTTCAGCGTTTTTCGCTGCCGCGGCATCATGAACTGTGTCAGCGTGTGTCCCAAGGGTCTCAATCCCACCCGCGCCATTGGCAAGATCCGCACCATGCTGATGCAACAGGGAACCTGATGGGCCATCACCGGCGCGAGTCGCGCCGGTGTTTCACCACCAAACCAGGTTCTTGGCTACAGTAGTTGAAGGATCAGGAGCAGACGCTTTGGATACTTACAACGAACGCATGCGCAGGAGTTCGCACCTGGCGGGTACCAATTCTGCGTACATCGAGTCCATCTACGAAAATTACCTGAGCGATCCCAATTCGGTATCGTCCGAATGGCGGGCCTATTTCAACCAGCTCCCTCATGTGTCCGGGGCGGTGCATGGGGAAACCCCGCACCGGGCGGTGATTGCGCACTTCGAGCGAGTTGGCAGGAACCGGCTGAAGGCTCGACCCGAAAAAGTTTCGGCTGACATCCAGAGCGCGCATGAAATCAAGCAGATGTACCTGGCTGATCTCATTGCGGCTTATCGGCGACGCGGACACATGAAAGCCAATCTGGATCCGCTCGGTCTCATGGCAAGGCATCTGATGCCCATCCTCGACATCGGGTATCACGGCCTCAATCCGGCCGATTTTGATGAGGTGTTCGACACCGGAACCCTGGAGTTTCCGGCAGCGCGTGGCAGTCTGCGGGAGATCATCGCCGTACTCGAAGCCACGTACTGCGGATCGGTTGGCGCCGAGTTCATGCACATCGTGGATGCTGGCGAGCAGATGTGGGTGCAACAGCGACTGGAACGGGTGCGCTCCCAGCCGGTCTACTCGGGAGCTGAAAAAAGGATGCTCCTCGAGCGGCTGACGGCAGCCGAAGGTCTGGAAAAGTACCTGCACAGCCGCTACCCGGGGACCAAGCGATTTGGACTGGAAGGTCTCGAGAGCCTGATCCCGAGCCTGCACGCCCTGTTGCAGAGACTCGGTGGACACGGCGTCAAGGAAACAGTCCTCGGCATGCCGCACCGTGGGCGCCTCAACGTGCTCGTGAACATTCTCGGCAAGAATCCCTCACTGCTGTTCGCCGAGTTCGACGGCAAGGCAGCGCCCCTGCAAGGCAGCGGTGATGTGAAGTATCACCAGGGATTTTCGACCAACATCATGACACCGGGTGGCGAGATGCATCTGGCGATGGCCTTCAACCCTTCGCATCTGGAAATTGTTGCACCGGTGGTCGAAGGGTCGGTCAGAGCGCGCCAGGATCGGCGTGGTGATCGGGTCGGTCTCGAAGTGGCACCAGTCATCGTCCACGGTGATGCGGCATTTGCCGGCCAGGGTGTGGTGATGGAAACGTTCCAGATGTCGCAGACGCGCGGCTTTCGCACGGGTGGCACCATCCATATCATCGTCAATAACCAGATTGGCTTTACGACGCACGAACAAGCCGATGCACGTTCGACGGACTACTGCACGGAAATCGCCAAGATGGTGCAGGCTCCCATCTTCCATGTGAATGCGGATGACCCGGAAGCGGTCCTGTTTGTCACCCGGCTGGCGGCGGACTATCGCCAGGAATTCCGCAAGGATGTGGTGATCGATCTGATCGGTTATCGACGACGCGGGCACAACGAAGCCGAAGAGCCATCGAAAACGCAGCCGATCATGTACCAGAAGATCCAGAAGCACCCGACCACGCGTACTCTCTATCTTGACAAGCTCGTCAACGAAAGTGTGGTCAGCCGGACGGATGGCGAAGCCATGGCAGAAGCCTATCGACAGACGCTGGAGTCAGGGCAGGGTGCCGCCCTTGCCATCGTGCGCGACGTGCAGTCGACCCTGGCGGCGGATTGGTTGCCCTATCTCGGTCATGACTGGGATACGCCCGCGGATACTCGTGTCACGCCAGCCGCACTGCTGACTCTGAGTGCCCGCATGGAATTGTTGCCTGAACAGTTTGTACTGCATCCGCAGGTGAAGAAGATCATCGAAGATCGCCACCGCATGGCGGCCGGTGCCATGCCGGTGAACTGGGGCTTTGCGGAAGTCATGGCTTACGCGACGTTACTCGACACCGGCGTAACCGTTCGGCTGACTGGTCAGGATGTAGGTGTGGGCACGTTCAGCCATCGCCACGCAGTGGTGCACAACCAGAAAAACGGGGATCGTCACTGTCTCCTGTCCGGAGTGCGCGAAGATGCCCCTTTTCATATTTATGATTCGTTGTTGTCCGAAGAAGCGGTACTGGCATTTGAGTATGGCTATGCCACCAGTCGACCCAGATCACTGGTGATCTGGGAAGCCCAATTCGGCGACTTTGCCAACGGTGCACAGGTAGTGATCGACCAGTTCATCTCGTCGGGTGAAACCAAATGGGGTCGCCTGTGCGGGTTGACACTCCTGTTGCCACACGGCCAGGAAGGTGCGGGTCCGGAGCATTCGTCTGCGCGACTGGAGCGTTTCCTGCAGATGTGTGCCGAGCACAACATGCAGGTGTGCATGCCGAGCACCCCGGCACAGGTGTTCCACATGATCCGTCGGCAGGCCATCCGTCCCTGGCGGGTCCCGTTGATTGCCATGACGCCCAAGAGCCTGTTGCGCCACAAGCTGGCTGTCAGCACGATCGATGAACTGGCCCTCGGGCAATTCCAGTGCGTGATTGGCGAAGTGGATGCACACGACCCTGCCGCCATACGCCGCGTGGTGTTGTGCAGCGGCAAGGTTTACTACGAGTTGCTGGAGGCTCGGCGTGAAGCCGGTGCAGAGCACATTGCCATCGTGCGGATCGAGCAGCTGTATCCTTTTCCCGAAGCAGAACTGTCCCGCACGATTGCCCCATACCAGCAACTGGAGGAGGTAACCTGGTGTCAGGAAGAACCCATGAACCAGGGTGCCTGGTACTCAAGCCAGCATCACATCCGTCGCGTCGTGCTTACGCACAGCGAAACGTTGTACCTGACTTACGCTGGTCGTGAACCCCACGCATCGCCCGCGCCGGGTTATGCCAGCCTGTTCAACCAGCAACAGCAGAAACTCGTGCAAGACGCACTCTTTGGTTGAAAGGTTGAAACCCAACCTGGTTGAAACCCAACAAGCGCACGGTTGAAACCCATCAAGAGCAAACACATGGACATCAAGACCCCACCATTCCCGGAATCCGTCAGTGAAGGCACGATTGCCGCCTGGCACGTCGAGCCAGGCCAGCAGGTTCGCAGGGACACCCTGCTGGTCGAGATCGAGACGGACAAGGTGGTGCTTGAAGTGGTCGCTCAAAGTGATGGCACGTTGACATCGATCATCAAGGCTGCCGGCGAAACCGTTCAGGGTGAAGAAGTCATCGGTACTTTTGATTCAGGTTCTGCTGGCTCTGCTGCCGCGTCAGTCTCTTCCGGTGCGGCCATTGGCGTTCCCGATCGCGAACCGGCTTCGCTTGGCGGGGCCGAAGCACCTTCAGAATCGGACCGCGAACCTGTGTCCGGCCCGGCAGCCCGCAAGCTGGCAGATGAAATGGGTGTCGAAATTGCGGATGTCCGGGGTAGTGGCCGGGACGGACGCATTACGAAGGAAGATGTCGCACGGACGGCAGCGGAACGTCAACTGCAGTCGCCAGTGGCTGCAGCAATCACCCTGCCTGCCGACAGCCGACTGGCCGGCGAGACTTCCGCCACCAGCGATCGGGTCGAACGGCGTGTGCCGATGACCCGCCTGCGGGCCAGTGTCGCCAAGCGTCTGGTGGAAGCGCAGCACAACGCTGCCATGCTGACGACGTTCAACGAAGTGGACATGACGGGTGTGATGGGTCTGCGCAAAAAGTTCGGCGAGGAATTCCAGAAGGTACATAACGGCACCAAGCTTGGATTCATGAGCTTTTTTGTACGTGCCAGTGTCGAGGCGCTCAAACGCTTCCCGGCCGTCAACGCGAGTATCGATGGCAGTGACATCGTGTACCACGGCTACTTCGATATCGGCGTTGCCGTCTCCACAGAACGTGGTCTCGTGGTGCCGGTGGTGCGGGATGCCGATGCGCTGTCACTGGCGCAGATTGAAGACCAGATCTCGGACTACGGTACCCGGGCGCGAGCCGGTAAACTCACCATCGACGAGATGCAGGGGGGCACGTTTACCATTTCCAATGGCGGAATCTTCGGTTCGCTGCTGTCCACACCGATCCTGAATCCCCCGCAGACCGGCATCCTCGGCATGCACAAGATCCAGGATCGACCGGTCGTGATCGAGGGGCAGATCGTTGTCCGACCGATGATGTACCTGGCACTTTCATACGATCATCGCTTGATCGACGGGCGCGAAGCGGTAGGCTTCCTCGTCGCAATCAAGGGCCTGCTGGAAGATCCGGCTCGCATACTGCTTGAACTGTAGAAAGCGATGTCAATAAAGTTGTCTTGAACAAGGTATGGGAAGGTTCTGACGGACTATCGGGTCCAAACCGTCGGGCCTGGAACATCGGAAAGGGTTTCATTGATTTTTGGATTTCAATTGCCGGGAGCAAGGCATGAGTGAGCATTACGACGTGATCGTCATCGGCGCGGGACCGGCAGGGTATGCGGCAGCGATCCGTGCTGCACAGCAGGGACTGTCGACAGCCTGCATCGACAAGTCGCTGGGCAAGGACGGCAAACCGGTGCTCGGTGGTACCTGTCTGAACTGGGGCTGCATTCCGTCGAAAGCGCTGCTGGATGCCAGTCACAAGTACCACGACGCCAAACACGGCGGTTTTGC
This sequence comes from Pseudomonadales bacterium, assembly GCA_041752315.1. GTDB lineage: Bacteria > Pseudomonadota > Gammaproteobacteria > Pseudomonadales > Azotimanducaceae > SYFY01. The sequence continues at coordinate 13,981 of JBGSHJ010000014.1, read as the reverse complement.
CGCCGTGGGTATCAATGTGGGTGCTGTCGAGATCGACGTCCCCGCGATGATCGCCCGCAAGGACCAGGTCGTCAGCGGCCTGACCACGGGAATCAGTGGCCTTTTCAAGGGCAATGGTGTTACCCCATTGCCCGGACGCGGCAAGCTGCTCAAAGGCCGGCAGGTCGAGTACACCGCACATGATGGCGGCGTAAAGATACTGTCAGCAGAACACGTGATTCTGGCGCCCGGCTCCGTGCCGGTTCAGATCCCTCCGGCGCCCTTGACAGAAGGTTACATCGTCGATTCCACCGGTGCTCTGGAGTTCCAGTCCGTGCCGCCGCGGCTCGGAGTGATTGGCGCTGGCGTCATCGGTCTGGAACTGGGCAGTGTCTGGAATCGTCTCGGCTCGCAGGTGATCGTGCTGGAAGCACTGGCTGAATTTCTGCCGATGGCCGATGAGCGTGTGAGCCGGGATGCCGAAAAGATACTGAAAAAGCAGGGGCTGGACATCCGCCTGGGTTGTCTGGTCACCGGCGCAAAAGTGGTCAACGGCGCCGTCGAGGTGACGTTCAAGAGTGCGGACGGCGAGCAGACCGTCACGGTTGACAAGCTGATCGTCGCTGTCGGACGGCGGCCGCTGACACAGAACCTGCTCAGTACCGACTCCGGAGTGAATCTGGATGAACGCGGCTTCCTGTTTGTCAACGACGTCTGTGAAACAGACGCGCCGCATGTGTACGCCATCGGGGACGTGGTGCGTGGCCCGATGCTTGCGCACAAGGGTACCGAAGAAGGTGTGATGGTCGCCGAGCGCATTGGCGGACACAAACCCATGGTCAATTACAACTGCATCCCCAGCGTCATCTATACCCACCCGGAAATTGCCTGGGTAGGCAAGACGGAGCAGGACGTCAAGGCGAGCGGAGACGCGTACAACGTCGGGCAGTTCCCGTTTGCGGCCAGTGGCCGTGCGCTGGCGGCCAATGACACTGAAGGTTTCGTCAAGGTCATTGCCGATGCCGCAACAGACCGCATTCTGGGAATCCATGTGCTCGGACCCCAGGCGTCGGAAATTGTCGCCCAGGCGGTGATCGCCATGGAGTTTGATGCCAGTGCCGAAGACCTTGGACTCACCATGTTTGCGCATCCGACCTTGTCGGAGTCCCTGCATGAGGCCGCGCTCGGAGTGGCCGGACATGCGATTCACATGGTGAATCGCAAGAAGAAGTGATTTTTCAGACCCTTTCGATCAACCAGGAAAAAAGGTTTCCATGAACCTACACGAGTACCATGCAAAGCAGCTCTTTGCCGAATATGGGCTGCCGGTCTCCACCGGCTATGCTGTTGATACAGCGGAACAGGCTGTTGAAGCAGCCAGAAAAATCGGCGGCACGCGCTGGGTCTGCAAAGTCCAGGTGCACGCCGGTGGCCGCGGCAAGGCGGGCGGTGTAAAACTTGCCGATACGCTGGATGAGGTCCGCGCATTTGCCAGCAAATGGGTTGGCAAGCGACTGGTCACGATCCAGACCGATGCAGCAGGCCAGCCGGTGTCGAAGATCTATGTCGAAAGCTGTACGGACATTGCCCGCGAACTTTATCTGGGTGCTGTCATCGACCGCGCCAGCCGGCGGGTCGTGTTCATGGCTTCCACCGAAGGCGGCGTGGAAATCGAAAAAGTCGCTGAAGAAACACCTGAGAAAATTCTCAAGGCGGCGATTGATCCGTACGTAGGCGCACAGCCTTACCAGGGCCGGCGCATCGCGTTCCAGCTCGGCCTCAAGGGCGACCAGATCAAGCAGTTCACCAACATCTTCATGGGATTGTCGAAGCTGTTTCATGAACTCGACTGCACGCTGCTCGAAGTCAATCCGCTGGTCATCACCAGTGAGGGGAATGTGCATTGCCTGGATGCCAAGGTAAACATCGATGGAAATGCCCTGTATCGCCAGAAAAAAGTCGCCGCCATGCATGATCCTTCACAAGAGGACGAACGTGAAGCACAGGCTGCCGCGCACAACCTCAATTACGTGGCGCTGGAAGGCAACATAGGTTGCATGGTGAATGGTGCAGGCCTGGCCATGGGTACCATGGACCTGGTGAAACTTTATGGTGGCCAGCCGGCCAACTTCCTCGACGTCGGCGGTGGTGCGACCAAACAGACGGTGACGGAGGCATTCAAGATCATTCTTTCCGATGCCAACGTGAAGGCGGTACTCATCAACATCTTCGGCGGCATTGTCAGCTGCGTGACCATCGCCGACGGTATCATCGGGGCGGTGCAGGATGTCGGTGTGAAAGTGCCGGTAGTCGTTCGCTTCGAAGGCAACAATTCCGATGCCGGTCGGGCACGCTTGAAGGAAAGTGGACTCAACATCATTCCCGCGAACTCCCTGAAGGACGCGGCCGAAAAAGTCGTGGCGGCTGCGGGAGGCAAACGATGAGCATTCTGGTCAACAGGAACACCAGGGTTATCTGCCAGGGATTTACCGGTTCCCAGGGTACGTTGCACAGTGAACAGGCGATTGCGTACGGCACCCAGCTGGTTGGCGGAGTAACCCCCGGCAAAGGTGGCACCAGACATCTGAATCTGCCAGTCTTCGATACGGTCGCCGATGCGGTCCATGCGACCGGTGCAACGGCTTCCGTGATCTATGTGCCGGCTCCCGTTGCAAAGGACGGCATCCTCGAAGCACTCGACGCCGGCATCAAGCTGATCGTGTGTATTACCGAGGGCATTCCGACGCTGGACATGCTGGTGGTGAAGGCACGACTCGACATCTCCGACGCGCGCCTGATCGGGCCCAACTGTCCCGGAGTGATCACACCCGGTGAGTGCAAGATCGGGATCATGCCCGGCCATATCCACCTGCCTGGCAAGGTCGGCATCGTCTCCCGTTCCGGTACGCTGACGTATGAAGCGGTCAAGCAGACCACGGACAAGGGATATGGTCAGAGCACCTGTGTTGGCATCGGTGGTGATCCGATCGCTGGCAGTCATTTCATCGATATCCTGAAGCTGTTCCAGGATGATCCGCAGACCGAAGCCATCGTGATGGTTGGCGAGATCGGCGGTAACGCCGAGGAAGATGCCGCAGCATTCATCAAACAGTACGTGACAAAACCTGTGGTGGGTTACATCGCTGGTGTCACCGCCCCTGCCGGCAAGCGAATGGGCCATGCCGGTGCCATCATCGCTGGAGGCAAAGGTACGGCGACCGAAAAGTTCGCGGCTCTTGAGGCTGCTGGTGTGCGTACGGTCGACAGCCTGGCCAAGATCGGAGATGCCCTCGCCGAGATCACTGGCTGGGGTTGAAATCCCGGCGGCTCAACCTTATTTAACTGTTCGTAATCGAGGATTATCCCGCTGCCGTGCAGCGGGGTGATCTTCATCGCCCACCATTTTCACGCAGGATTCGCCATGGCTGAAGCGACAACACAGCAAACCTACGGTTTTCAGACCGAAGCCAAACAGCTGCTCAAGCTGATGATTCATTCGCTCTATTCGAACCGGGAGATCTTTCTCCGGGAACTCATATCCAATGCTTCCGATGCGATCGACAAGCTGCGCTTCCAGGCGATCGCCAATCCAGAACTGATCGCGACCGACAGCGATTATCACATCGACGTTACCTTCGACAAGGCGGGCCGCACCCTCACGCTGTCCGACAACGGCATTGGCATGACGCGGGAGGAGGTCATCGATCACTTGGGGACGATTGCCAAATCGGGAACGGCCGAGTTTCTGGCGAAGCTCTCCGGAGATCAGAAAAAGGATACCGCTCTGATTGGCCAGTTTGGAGTCGGTTTCTACAGTGCCTTCATCGTTGCCGATGAGGTGGAGGTACTGACGCGCGCTGCCGGGCAGACCGATGCCGTTCGCTGGAAGTCGAAGGGAGAAGACCAGTTTTCAGTCGAACCCGCCGAGCGAAGTGCACGAGGTACCGACGTCATCCTGCACCTCAAGGCAGACGCGGACGAGTTTGCAGATGGTTACCGGTTGCGCAACATCGTGCGACGCTATTCCGATCACATTGCAGTGCCTGTGCGGATGCTGGAGGAGAAGTTCAAGGCGGATGACGACAAGGATGACGACACCGAAGCGCCAGAAATGGAAGTCATCAACCAGGCCAAGGCACTGTGGACGCGGTCACGCTCCGATATCAGCGACGATGAATACAAGGCGTTCTACAAGCATGTCAGTCACGACTACGAGGAACCGCTGTCCTGGAGTCACAACCGGGTTGAAGGCAAGCTTGAATACACGAGTCTGCTGTTCCTGCCCAAACGCGCGCCATTCGACATGTGGAACCGTGAAGCGCCACGTGGACTGAAACTTTATGTCCAGCGTGTGTTCATCATGGACGAGGCCGAGCACTTCCTGCCGCTCTATCTGCGTTTCATCAAAGGTGTGGTGGATTCCAACGATCTGCCCCTGAACGTATCCCGCGAAATCCTGCAGCAGGATGAGCGTGTCACCACGATCAGGAATGCACTGACCAAGCGTGTGCTGAACACGCTGTCGACACTGGCGGAGAAGGAGCCGGAGAACTACCAGACTTTCTGGGATGAGTTTGGCGAAGTGTTGAAGGAGGGTGCTGGCGAAGATCACTCCAATCGTGAAGCGTTGGCGGGTTTGTTGCGTTTTGCCTCGACCAAGGGAGATGGCGAAAAGAAGAGCGTGAGCCTGGACACCTATCTCGAACGCAAGACCGAAGGACAGGACAAGATCTATTATGTGGTTGCCGAGTCGTACAACCATGCCGCCAATTCTCCGCACATCGAAGTGCTGAAAGAGCAGGGAATCGAAGTGCTCCTGATGTTCGATCGTATCGATGAATGGCTGATGTCCAGCCTGCAGGACTACAAGGACGTCAAATTTCTGGACGCCATGCGGGCCGATCTGCCGCTGCCTGGCGAAAAGGAGGATGAAAGCAAGACCGACGATGAGAATGACAAGTCAGCTTCCGCGCTGACCGATCGCATCAGGAAAGTGCTGGCCGAGCGGGTCGAAGATGTCCGGACGTCGAAGCGATTGTCAAAGTCGCCTGCCTGTCTGGTGCTCGGCAAGTTTGCGATGGGCGCCCAGATGCGTCGGATTTTTGCAGCGTCCGGCCAGTCGATGCCCGAATCGAAGCCGATCTTCGAGTATAACCCCGAACATCCGCTGATCCAGCGTCTGGACCAGGAAGCGGACGAAGACCGGTTCAGTGATCTCACGTTGATCCTGTTCGATCAGGCGGCGCTTGCGGAAGGTGAAGCGCCGGCCGATGCGGCGGGTTATGTGCACCGGCTTAATCAGCTGTTGCTGGACCTGTTGAAAGCTTAGTCTAAGGGCATGCCCCGACTTGCCTGTCGCTACCTGCTGATCCTTGGCATCACTCTGTCCGGCAACGGCTGGAGTGATGTTGCAGGTTCGCGTGATCCGATCGAGTACCCGCGTTACCCGCGCGCCGAAATCATCAGTTTTTCGAGCGACGAACAGCCTCGGGAACACGAGTTCATCGTTTCTCATGTCGAGAAGATCCGCCGCGATCTGAAGGTGGTTGAGCAGGTGAGGGTGAACGCGCGGGAAACAGTCGCCATCTACGAGATGCCCGCGCAAACACCACTCGAGTCAGTCATCGAACACTACCGCAAGGTTGTTCCGGTCGATGATGTACGCTTCTCCTGCCGGGGACGTGATTGTGGTCGCAGCGCGCAGTGGGCGAACCAGGTCTTTCGCCAGGCGATTCTCTACGGCCCGGACGCGGATCAGTTTTATCTGGCGGGCCAACGCCCTGAAGGTCTGGTTTCCCTCTATGTCATCGAGCGGGGCAATCGACGGGTCGTGGTGATGCTTCGCTTGTTGGTGACAGCAGAAAGTGTTGCGGTATCCAGTGGTCTGCGAATGGTGCAGACACTCGCCAGTCGTGGACATGTGATCGTGAGTGGTGCAACCCCGGCGTTGAGCGGCACGCTGCCCGCGAAGGCGGTTGTGGTGCTCGAGGGGGTTGGCAAACACCTCGGCACATTGCGGGAGGAGACCATCTACGTCGTGTGTCATCTTTATGCGCCCGGGTCTGCGGATGCCAGCATCGAGCGCTCTGCTACCTGCGCACAATCGGCGGTGGCGGCGCTGCAGACCGAAGGTGGACCGGCGCTGGTCCCTTTTGGAGCAGGCCCGTTGTTGCCACGCGAAGAGCGCCTGGGCCGGATCGAGCTTGTCCTGCCACATCGCCGGGTCAGTGAATAAACCGCCAAACCATGGCCCATCACCCTGGGTGCCGTAACTCTGGCATGCAGCTGCGGGACACTCCGCCCGACGACTATCGCGTTGCCTTGGAGCTTCTCCGGGCCAATACTCTTTTTGTTTTCCGCTGCGAACCGAGCGCCCGATGACCAAGATCCCCGAAGTCCTGCACGTCGATCACATCAGTTCCTGGAAGGAGACTGCCGATGTGGTCGTGATCGGTTTTGGCATAGCCGGGGCCTGTGCCGCGCTTGAGGCCCGAAGGGCCGGAGCGGATGTTCTGGTCATCGAACGTGCCGGCGGGGGTGGCGGCGCGAGCTCGCTTTCGGCCGGAATCTTTTATCTCGGTGGCGGTACGGCAGTGCAGAAAGCCGTGGGCTACGACGATACGCCGGATGACCTGTACAACTTCCTGATGGCCAGTACCGGTGCCCCGGATGCTGCGCTGGTTCGTCGTTTCAGTGATCACGCTGCGGAACATTTCGACTGGCTGGAAGATCATGGTGTGCCGTTCGAGCGAACGTACTACAAGGAAAAGGCGGTGATTGCGCCTACCAGTGACTGCCTGGCGTCCACTGGCAACGAAAAGGTGTGGCCGTACCCTCTCCTTGCGAAGCCTGTACCGAGAGGTCACAAAGTGGCGAAGGAGGGCGACGGTGGCGGCGCCCTCGCCATGAACGCGCTGATTGCCCGGTGTGAAGCAGCCGGTGTTCGTATCCTTGTCGACACTCGTGTGAACGCCCTTGTCAGAGACAAGGCAGGCCGGATTGCGGGGGTCAGGATCAGGCAGACAACCGGCGAGCACCACATTCGTGCCCGACGCGCTGTGGTTCTTGCTGCGGGAGGGTTTGGCATGAATGCGGCATACATGAAGGAATGGGTGCCAGACTTTCCTGCTACCGGAGTGAGTCCGATCGGGATTCCGAACAACGATGGTTCAGGATTGGAACTTGGATTGTCGGTGGGCGCAGCGACGCAGGCCATGGGCGGGACAATCGCCACCGCCTCGTTTTATCCACCGGCGCAACTCATCAAGGGCATTCTCGTCAACAAGCGGGGAGAGCGATTTGTAGCCGAAGATTCCTATCACGGTCGTACGGCCGAATATATCGCCGAACAACCCGAACATGTGGCGTATCTGGTTCTGGATGCACGAACGTTTGCATATCCTGAGAACACGCGTGCAGCCCATCGACTGGTGGATGGTTTCGAAACCATCGCAGAAATGGAAGCCGGCCTGGGGTTGCCGGTGGGATCCCTGCAAAAGACGATGCGCGACTATAACAAGGCTGCGGCATCAGGGCAGGACCCACTGTTGCACAAGCATCCGGATTGGGTGCAGCCACTGGACGAGGCACCGTTTGCTGCTTTCGAGGTAGGCTACAACAATTCCACGTATCACTATCTGACGCTTGGTGGACTGCATACCACCGCCGAAGCGGAAGTGCTGGATGCCAGTGGCAACGTGATTCCGGGTTTTTATGCCGCAGGTGCCTGCGTCTCCAGCATCCCCCAGGATGGCAAGGGTTATGCGAGTGGTCTGTCACTCGGGCCAGGTTCCTACTTTGGACGGGTGGCGGGGGTCAACGCGGCTCGGGAGCGCACCAATGAGTAGGACACGATCCGGACAGGGCGCTGGATCCTTGCCCCGGAAGCGGCGACTTTCCATACTGCGCGCCGATTCCAATCCGGCAGTTCATTGATGGCAGGCAACTCCTTTGGCCAGGCATTTGTGGTCACGACATTTGGCGAAAGTCACGGGCCCGCCCTTGGCGCCGTCGTCGACGGCTGTCCACCCGGACTTGCCCTGACGGAAGCGGATCTGCAGGTGGAACTGGACAGACGTCGACCAGGCCAGTCCCGATACACCACTCAGCGCCAGGAACCCGACCAGGTCAGAATCATTTCCGGTGTATTTGAAGGTCGGACCACGGGTACGTCCATCGGCCTGCTGATCGACAACGTCGATCAGAAAAGCAAGGACTATACCGACATCAAGGACGTCTTCCGACCCGCCCACGCAGACTTCACTTATCACCACAAGTATGGCAACCGCGATTATCGCGGCGGCGGTCGATCCTCCGCCCGGGAGACGGCCATGCGTGTTGCCGCCGGAGCGATTGCCAAAAAGTATCTGTCTGAACAAGCCGGTGTACACATTCGGGGGTATCTGTCAGCCATCGGTCCACTCGACCTGGAGCTCCGCAGCTGGGATGCCGTGGCAGAGAATCCGTTTTTCTGTGCTGATCCTGCACGGGTCGACGAGATTGCAGCGTTGATCGATCTGTTGCGCCGCGATGGCAATTCCATTGGTGCACAGATCACCCTGGTCGCCACCGGCATTCCCGTCGGGTTGGGTGAACCTGTGTTTGGCAAACTCGATGCGGATCTGGCCAGCGCGCTGATGGGGATCAATGCGGTCAAGGCAGTGGGCATCGGCGATGGCTTTGATGTTGTCCGACAGAAGGGCACCGAACATCGGGACGAAATGGACGCAGAAGGATTTACCAGCAACCACGCTGGCGGGGTACTGGGCGGAATAACTTCCGGCCAGGACCTGGTCGCACGTATCGCACTGAAGCCGACATCAAGTCTCACCACCCCCGGCAAGACCCAGGACGTGCATGGCAATGTTGTCGAAGTGGTGACCAAGGGGAGGCATGATCCCTGCGTTGGCATTCGAGCGGTGCCCATTGCCGAGGCGATGGTGGCCCTGGTGCTGATGGATCACTACCTGAGGCGACGCGGGCAGATGGGTTGACGTGGTGTTGCGGGGGGCCTGTCGTCGGGGTGGGTTCTGTCAGGCGCTTCTGGTTGTCAGATCAATGACGCTACCAACTGATGGGAGTTGCTCGATCTCCCGTCCCGGCTTGCCGATAAAGTACCCCTGTGCGTAGTCAATGCCGATTTTCCTGATGAGATCGAATGTCTGCTCATCGCCGACAAACTCGGCCACGGTTTTTTTGCCCATGATCCTTGCGATATCCACGACTGCACGAACGATGGTCTGATCAACTTCACTTTCCGCGAGTTTGCGGATGAACACACCGTCGATCTTGATGTACTGGACGGGCAGTCGCTTGAGGTAACTGAGGGATGAGTAGCCGGTGCCAAAGTCGTCGACGGCGAATTCACACCCTCGATCAACCAGCTCCCTGATCTGCGGAACGGCATCGGAGAAGCTGCCGATCGCGACCTGTTCGGTGATTTCGAAGATGACACTGGTGGCCGGTACCCGATGTCTGTCGAGCAGTTTGCCGACAAAGTCGGCAAATCCACCTTCGATGAAGGTACTGCCGGTCAGGTTGATGCCAAATTTGACCTCGGGTCGGTGCTTGCGCAGTTCGGCGAGTTCTGCGATGGCGTGGCTGATGACCCATTGATCAATCTCGGTCATCAGGCCAAAGCGCCGCGCCGCGTTCAGGAACGTGTCAGGAAAAATCAGCTGCTCACCATCGCGCAGTCGTATCAGTGCCTCATAGTGGCGGATGCTGTTGGTCGCGACGTGCAGGATCGGTTGATAGTGCAGTTCGAACGCATTGGTCCTGATCGCCTGTTTCAGCCGTTGCTGCCACTCCACTTCACTTTGTATGTTGCCCAGGTCGTTGGCTGAGTGTTCGTAGATGCAGGCGCGACTGCGCCCCTCCGACTTAGCCTGTCGGCAGGCCAGGTCAGCCTGGGAGACGATTTCGGTGGGTGTAAAAGGGCTGTTCTGCTCGACCATTGCGATGCCGATGCTGCAGCCGACATTGAATGTCCTGCCGTCCTGCGTGAGCGGGTATTCCCTGAGATCCGTGAGGATCTGATTGCCGATGGCCAGTGCCCGTCGACTGTCGATGTTCTGCGTGAACATCACAAATTCATCACCACCGACACGGGCAATCAGGTCACCTGCCCGTACCGCCTGACGCAGGCGCTGGGCGGCCTGTGCCAGGACCAGGTCACCACCGGTGTGTCCCAGGGTGTCGTTGACATATTTGAACTGGTCAAGGTCGATGAACAGTACGGCTCCATTGTGATCCGTGAACATCTGCTCGACACGTTCAAGAAAGTACCTTCGATTGGCGAGGCCGGTCAGCTGGTCGTAGCTGGCGAGCTTGCGCAGATGCTGGTCCCGTTCCCGAATGGATGCGACGGCAGCGTTCAGTCCATTGCCGATGGCAGTAATTTCGCTGTGGCTGGAGGTTGGTACGTGGACATCGAGATCACCTGCAGCCAGGCGCTGGAGGGGCAACTCCAGTGCAGAGAGAGGCCGCAGTCCGCGTACAATCACCATCCGGCCGAGCGCAGTCAGGATCAGGAATGCGATCACGACACTGATGCTGCCAACCAGTACGCTGCCAATCAGGTCCTGGTCGTAACGACTGAAGTCGAGGCCGATCTCGACAAAGCCGATCACCCTGGTTTCAGTCTGGAGATCTTCCAGACTTTGCGCAGCAAAGAGATCACCGCTGGTGAGTGATTCCGTGACGATCGCCTTGCTCAGCCTGAGCTGTGGCGATTCCCTGGTATCCAGTACCTGGGGTTCATCGGTCATGGCCTTGTCACGCAGTTCCCGTATTGCACTCACGGGCAGTGGCTTGAACGGAATGTGGTGCCCATTGCTCTCCACATACAACGTTTTGCCGTCAGGGTCGTAGTAGCGGATGTACAGCAGTTCGTCGTATCGATCCAGATACGTGCGAAGTGCGAGCAAGCCGGTGTCATCACCTTCGATGTACAGCCCCGCACCCAGCGTTTCCAGTTCGGCGACCCAGCGTGCAGACCACTTGGTCAGATTGTCCCGCAGAACATAGTTGGAAATGACCCACAGACCGATCACCGCGATCAATCCGACTACGGCCGCAAAGGCCAGTTGTGTAGCCAGAATTTCGCTGACCAGGCTTCTGGGCTTTCGCGTTGGATGACCTGTCAACGAACCCGCGTATTCCCGGTGTTGAAGCTCAGCCATCAATGTCGATCCTCTGACTGCCGGACTTGCCATGCAGATAGAAGCTGGTCAGTGCGCGTGTCTGGCGGTCAGGGTCCTTGATCAGTTGCACCAGGCCCTCTGCAACGTCTTGCGCATCCTCGGTCACCAGGTACTGTGCACCGAGTGTCCGCAACAGCTGGTTGTAAGCCAGGAACTGGATGCCGTTGCTTCGACCATGGCTGAAGATTTCCTGGATCACGGCCGGGCTCAGAACGCTGTCGTCCGGCAGCAGGATAAAGCCATCGAGCTGTGGTACCAGGCGGCGGAATTCGAACAGGGTCTCCTTGTCCGAACTGACCTGTTGGGTTGTCATTTCGAGTCCAAGTGCGGTGCCGGCTGCTGCGAGCGCCTGCATCTGGCCGGCAAACAGCGCCCCGGTGATTATGCCGATCCGGCGAATGGCTGGTTCACTCGCTTTCCACGCCCGCAGCTGTGCGGCAGGCTCGGGCATCGAGTCCACCCCCCGGGTAGACACGTTGTCCTTGAACGACTGCGCGTGAATGATGGGCAGACCGCTGGCATCCAGCGAGGCACGTGCCGGTTCGCCTATGGCGACGACAGCTTGTGGGGGACTGGCCTCGAGTTCGTGTATCAGTTTGTCCACGTCAGGTTCCTGGTCAAGCCAGACGGTGCGAATGGGCATCGCCCAGCTTCGGGTGAACGCTTCGACCACCGCTCGATAGGCGGGCGTGTCACTGCTGACGATGAGCGTGACGGGTTCGAGAGCCGGAGTGGGGAGTGCGGAGTCGACCTTTTTTTCCACGACGGGCAGAGGCTCTGTGGCGGTCACGGAAGTTGGCGCTGGCTCGGCATCAAAGACGATTGGCGTAGTCATGGGTACGGCATGGCACCCGGCAAGCAGCGCAGCGATAACCAGAGCGCTCCCCAGCGTCTGCAGAGTGCCCTTCGTGATCGACGCGCATCGGCCACGTCCTGTGTTGTGTTGAGACAAGCCAGCACCGAATTCCTGTCGGCAGGTTGGCAGTATCCCGCTGAATCGAAGGACCGGGTGTGACTGTCGTCTCAGTTCACGGCGGGCAGCGTATGGTGACGCCTCAGCACCGTCAAAAATGCCTGCGCGGCATTGGAGATCGTCCGAGCCGGGTTGGTCACGGCACCAAGCATTCGCGTGGGGACGTCCACTCCGGTGGCGAGACGGGCGAGTTCCGGGTTGAGGAGAGTTCGCGGCAGCACGCTCCAGCCGAGCCCGGTGGCCACCAGCATGCCAATGGTCTCCAGGTAGTTGGTTGACATGGAGGTGTGCAGGCTCAGCCCGTGTCTTTCAAAAAGACTGATCACCAGACGGCCCGTGTAGGTCGACAGATCCGGAAGGATTGCAGGTTCAAGGGCCAACTGGGCCAGTTCCGTTCTGGGGTTGGCAGCCCAGGGATGATCGCTCGCCACCACAAATTCCAGAGGGTCAGGCCAGATGGGTTCATAGGCAAGGTCCGTCGTTCCCTGCGGATCCAGTGTCACCACCGCCAGTTCCCGGGTTGCAGACCGCACCAGTTCGTGGGCGGCTTCCGAGTCATCGAAATGGATGTCCAGGGTGACCTCGGGAAAGGTCCGGACAAAGTCCTTGAGAACCGGAGCCAGTCCGTGCAGGCCGATGTGGTGGGAAGTCACCAACCGCAACGGTCCGGCAACCGTTGTTCCCAGGTCCGCTATGGCACGTCGGGCATCTTCGCGGGCAGTGAGCAGATGGCGGGCATGGTCGAGGAATACGGTGCCAGCAGGTGAAAGTGCGAGGGTTTTGCCGACCCGGTCAAAGAGCGGTGTACCCAGGGCATTTTCGAGAGACTGGATCCTGCGGGTGATTGCCGGCTGTGTGAGGTGCAGGAACTCGGCCGCCTTGGACACGGATCCTGTCTCCTGCACCGCAATGAACGCCTGCAAGTCGGGAAATTGCATATGCATCTGAATTATTCAAATCATGAAAATGATGAATTGGATTTATTCTAGATCAAGGCGTAATTTGACGCTCCTTTTCAGCGTGCGATCAAAAATGGCCCAGGGAAAGACCCTCTACGACAAGGTCTGGGACAGCCACTTTGTCGGTAATCGGGAAGATGGCGAATCTCTCCTTTATATAGACCTGCAGTTGTTGCACGAGGTGACCTCACCTCAGGCATTCGGCGGTCTGAGAGTCGCCGGTCGTCCGCTTTGGCGCGTCAAGTCAAATCTGGCGACACCGGACCACAATGTGCCGACCGACCGCCGGGAGCTTGGGTTGTCGGGCATCACGGATGCGGTGGCCTATGAACAGGTCATCACCCTGGACGCGAACTGCAAGGAGTATGGCGTCGAGCAGTTCGAAATCCTCGACCAGCGCCAGGGCATCGTTCATGTGGTTGGCCCGGAACAGGGTGCAACCATGCCCGGCATGACCATCGTCTGCGGCGACTCCCATACGTCCACCCACGGCGCGTTTGCAGCACTTGCGCAGGGCATTGGCACATCGGAGGTTGAACATGTGATGGCGACACAATGCCTGGCACAGAAAAAGGCCGGCAACTTCGCTATTGAAACCAGAGGCCAGCTGGCGCCAGGTGTCTACTCCAAGGACCTCATTCTGGCGATCATCGCTGAACTGGGGACTGCAGGCGCCACTGGCCACACCCTGGAATATCGAGGTGAAGCCGTGCGTCGGCTGTCGATGGAAGCGCGCATGACCCTGTGCAACATGGCGATTGAAGCGGGTGCCAGGGCGGGTATGGTGGCGGTAGATGACACCACATTGTCGTACGTTCATGGTCGGCCGTTTGCACCCAAGGGCGAGATGTGGAACGACGCCGAAA